>CAWDBZ010000010.1:0-17733 GCA_963800715.1 uncultured Actinomycetota bacterium
GAGGGAGCCGCGGGTGCGGGCAAGACCACCACGCTGGCTGCCGCAGCCGCGATCCTGGACGGCGACCACCGGCGGCTGGTGGTGGTGACCCCGACGCGCAAGGCCGCTGCGGTCGCGGCCGGGCAACTGGGCGGGCACGCGTTCTCCGCGGCGTGGCTGGCCCACCAGTACGGGTTCCGATGGGACGCCGAAGGCCGGTGGACCCGTGAACCTCACGATCCTGGACTCGAAGCCCGGCTATTTGCCGGTGACCTCCTGCTGGTCGACGAGGCCGGCATGCTCGACCAGGACACCGCCCGGGCTCTGGTCGCCATCGCAGACGAGACCGGCGCCCGTATCGCCATGGTCGGCGACAGGCACCAACTCCCCGCGGTCGGACGCGGAGGCGTGCTCGACCTGGCCGCCCGCTGGGCATCCGAACAGGCGCACCTGACCCTCGAGACCGTCCACCGGTTCGCCGACCACGACTATGCCGACCTCACCCTGCAGATGCGTACTGGTGAGCACAGTGGTGAGGTCTTCGACGCGCTGCTGGCTCGTGGTGTGATCGAGATCCACGCGAGCGAGGTCGAGCGCCGCTACGCAGTCGCCAGTCTGGCGACCGAGGGGTCGCTGGTGATCGCCGATACCCGCGATCAGGTCGCCGAGCTCAACGCCGCGATCCGCGATCAGCATCGCGAGCCAGCGGAGGCAAGGCGGGATGGCCACTGCGTAGTGTCGAGCGCCGGCGAGATGATCGGGCTCGGGGACCGAGTGGCCACTCGTCGCAACAACCGCGACCTCGACGTGGCCAACCGCGACACCTGGAGGGTCACCGCACTGGCCGAGGATGGAAGTCTCCGTGTGACTGGCAGACGCGGTGAACGGCTGCTGCCGCCGGCCTACGTCGCCAGCCACGTCGAGCTGGCCTTTGCCACGACCGTCTATGGCGCTCAGGGCGAGACCGTGGGCCAGGCACACCTGCTGGTGGGAGATTCGACGGGAGCGGCCGCGGCCTACGTGGGCATGACACGGGGCCGCGTCCGCAACATCGCGCACCTGGTTGCAGACAGCCCCGAAGACGCTCGACGCCAATGGGTCGAGGTGTTCAGCCGCGACCGCGCCGACCTCGGGCCGGGTCACGCAGCGCACGTCGCCGCCGACGACATCGACCGCTACGGACCGAGGGCCGACACTCATGCGCTAGCGCTTCAGGCTGCGGCCCTACGCGACCAACGGCTTGGCATCCCGACCGAGCCTCACCAGCCGTACCCGTCGGCGCCGGGGCGATCCGCGCCGGGCATCGGCCGATAGCGCATATCGCCCAGAGCGACGGCCCCGCTTGGCCCGCGGCCTCTCGGACGCATGCGGCCGACCTCCTGAGGTCCGCGTCGCGCGAGCTATCAGCAGGAATCCAGCGTCAGGTGATCGCCGGGAGGGGCCCGAGTGACTTAGGTGAACGCAAGCAGTTGCCAACGAACCTCGGCGATTCTGTCCGAATGCGGAGGCGCGCTGTTGCTTTTCATCAATAGAGCCGCGAACGGCTTTGGTCACCACCCAAGAAAGGAAGTAACCCTCATGACGATCTCGACCTCACCTATCATCACGACCGTCTCAATGCCCGACGGCAACGACGCTGCCCTGCTGACTCTGTCGGAGGCGGCCGCCATCCTCAGAGTGCCCGTCAACACATTGCGGTGGTGGCGTCAGCAGGGGACCGGACCGACGTTCTTCAAGATCGGCCGCAACCTGGTCACCACCGTCGGCGACCTTCGGCGCTGGATCGAGGAGCAGAAGCAGGGAGCGACTCAGCCCACGTCGGCGTGAGCTGAGGAAGAATCTCTCAATCCGGCTACCGGGAAGCAGGAGAACACCATGGCCAGCATCCACGTGCGCACCATCCGCTGGGAGACCAAGGACGGTGAGGAGCGGACCGGCCGGCGCTATCAAGCGCGCTACCGGGATCGATCGGGCCAGGAGCACGCGCGCCTGTTCAAGCTCAAGCGCGATGCCCAGAAGCTGGCTCAACGAGCAGACGGCGGGCATCGTCACCGGCCAGTGGGCCGACCCGCGAGCGGGCAAGCAGACCTCTCAAGACGTACGCGGAGAAGTGGCGCACCCGGCAGGTGCACGCCGACACCACTGAGCTGCAGGTCGAGTCGATCCTGAGGAACCACGTCTTCCCGGCCATCGGCGGAATGCGGTTGGACTCGATCTCCCCGGCCGACGTGCAAGCCCTGGTGAAGTCCTGGTCGGTGACGGCGGCGCCGAGCACGGTCGAGAACCGATACCTGATCCTCGCGATCGTGCTGCGCGCGGCTGTGCGGGATCGGGTGATCCCGGCGTCGCCGTGCGTCGACATCAAGCTCCCGCGCATCGCCCCCAAGTCGGCGCTGGTGCCGATCACGACGGAGACCGTCCTCGCTCTGTGGGAGGCGATGGCCGACCGCTACAGGGTCTTCGTGACCGTCGCGGCCGGAACCGGGATGCGTCGCGGCGAGCTACTGGGCCTCACCCTGGACCGGGTGTCACATGACTTCGGCACGATCCGCGTCGACCGTCAGATGTCGCGGCGGGCGACGGCCGAGCAGGTGATCTTCGTGGAGCCGAAGACCGAGGCGTCGACGCGGACGATCCAGGTCGCCGACGTGGTGCTGGACGCGATCACGGAGCACGTCGAGAGGTTCGGGGCGCACCAGACCGGCCTGGTCCTCACCAGCGAGATCGGCACACCGCTCCGGACCAGCACCCTGCACCGGGCGTGGACGATCGCCACCCGCAAGGTCGGGACCGAGGCCACACCGCACGACCTGCGGCACTACTTCGCCAGCATGCAGATCGCGGGCGGCACGTCGATCAAGAAGCTCCAGGCACTCCTCGGGCACAAGTCGGCCATGGAGACCTGGGACACCTACGGACACCTCATGGGCGACGAGGACGACCGCTCGCGGTCAGTGATCCAGGGAGCGCTGGCAGCTCTTGGGAAATCTGCGGACAGTACGCGGACAGTTGAGCCTCACTGATCGCGTTTTCCCAGGTCAGACAGTGTGGTGCGGACGGGCTGGCCTGTAAGCCGGGTTCTGTCCCCGGGTCCCTCACGGTCACCGGGGGGCGACCATCCATCTACGGGTGCCGTTGCCGACACCCTCCAGCGATCTACCCGCGTACTCGGGCGAGCCGCCCTCGGCGTACGCGCGCCCGGCGCCCTGAAGGCACCGGACTTCTTGACCTTGCTCCAGGTGGGGTTTGCCTAGCCGACCCGGTCGCCCGGGTCGCTGGTGGTCTCTTGCACCACCGTTTCACCCTTACCGCTCCTGCCCGAAGACACGAGTGGCGGTCTGTTTTCTGTGGCACTTTCCCGCGGGTTGCCCCGGGTGGGTGTTGCCCACCACCTTGCCCTGTGGAGCCCGGACTTTCCTCGGCGCCGTACCTCGAGAGATACGGCGACGCGGTCGCCCGGCCAGCCCATCCGCACTGCGAGGGTAGGCCAACGCCGCTAGTGGTTGCCACCGGAGGTTCGTCAGGAGCGGCCCGTGCTCCGGGTGCGTGCATCGCAAGGCGCCGGTGCGACGCTCTACTTGTTCGTCCAGCTAGCGGCGGCAACACCGCGAGGTGCGTGCCCGGGGTGCGGGGCACCCGACGAACTTCCGGTGGTGACCACTAGTTTCGGCTCATGAGCTACTGGTACTGCCTCAATCACCACGCGGTCGAGGGTCAGGACGGCTGCGCCTACAAGGACCGGCTCGGGCCCTACGACACCGAGGCGGAGGCCGCCCGAGCCCTCGAGAAGGTCAAGGAGCGCAACGAGGAGTGGGACAACGACCCTCGCTGGAACGACCCCGAGGACTGACCGGTGGCGATCCCGCAGGGCCACAAGGCGTCGCCCTGGCCGTTCGTCGCCATGATGGGAATGGCCGGCTGCTTCTTCCTCTACGCCTCCAGCGGGCTGCTGGCGCCGTGGTACGGCGTCGTGCTGCTGATGCTGGTCTGGGTGGTGCTGTTCGTGGTCGCCACCCGGTGGTGGACCCCGCACCCGAAGCGCACGCTGTGGCTGCCCCTGGTCGCCGTCGCGGTGTGGTTCGCGGTGCTCACGGCGGGTGAGGTGCTGTTCGACTGGACGGCGTGAGCGCTACCTCGCGCTGACGCGCAGGATCAGGTCCCCACCGCCGCCGTTGTCGGTGGTGACGAGCAGGTCGCCGTTCCTGGCGCTGGTGACCTGCCGGATCCGGCCGTACTGCCGCAGCTCCCGCGGCGCCCGGACTCGCTTCAGCTTCCCCGACTTGTCGAAGGTCAGGAACAGGACCCGGCTCGCCTTGAGGCAGGCCACCGCGAGCGCGCCGTCGAGGGCGCCCCACTTGGCGCCGTTCACGAACCCGCCGCCGGACGTCGCGAGGGTCGAGCTGCCGGAGCGCCAGCGCGCCTCGAGCTGGGTGCCGGGCAAGGACTGGTCGGTCATCGGGACGGACTCGTTGTAGCCGGGCACCGGGTTCCAGCCGTAGTCACCGCCGTTGACGAGCAGGTTCACCTCGTCGTCGCGGAAGCTGCCCTGCTCGATCGACCACAGGGTCCCGTCGGCGCGCTCGGCCACGCCCTGGACGTTGCGGTGACCGTAGGTGTGCACGTAGCGCCGCGGCCCGGTCGCGCCGGCGAACGGGTTGCTCGGCCACGGCGCCCCGCTGAACCGGTCCAACCGCAGCGTCTTGCCGCCGAGGGAGTCGAGGTCCTGGGGGTTGGTGCCCTGCGCGGCGTCGCCGGTGCCGACCAGCAGCGACCCGTCACTGGTCACGACCAGCCGGCAGCCGCCGTGCCGACCCGAGCTGGTCGGGAACCCGCCCACCAGAATCTTGTCCATGGTCGCCTTGCGCAGCTTGCTGTCGAGCGTCCAGGCGGTGACGTGGACGTCGTGGCCGCCACCGGTGAAGCCGCCCTGGCAGGTGTAGAACCGGTGGTTGCTGGCGAAGTCGGGGTCGACCTCGAGCCCCATCAGCCCGGTCTCGCCGGAGACCCAGACCGAACGCCGCGGGAACCCGACCCGGTGCACCTTGCCCTTCTTGAACACCGACACCGTGGCCCGGTCGCGCTGGGTGAAGATCAGCCCACCGCCGGGCAGCGCCTGCACATCCCAGGGGTGGTCGACGTGGCGCACCACCGGGGTGATCTTGAGCTTGGGCATCGGCTTGCGGGCCGCATGAGCCGACGTCTGTCGCGTCGTCGAATCGGCCGCGGCGGCGTAAGCCGGGGCGGTGGGAATCAGCAGGGCGAGAACGAGTGACATCAGCACTGGACGCATACCCCGCAACGTACTCACGCAGGATGAGAAGGTCAGAGCCAGCCGTTCCCGTCCGCGATGATGACCGCCTCGGCGCGGTTCGACGCGCCGGTCTTGCCGATCGCCGAGGAGAGATGGTTGCGGACCGTGCCCTGGGAGAGGAACAGCTTCCGGGCAATCGCGGCCACCGCCGAGCCGTCCTGGGCGGCGCGGAGCACCTCGGTCTCCCGCTGGGTCAGCGGTGACTCGCCGGCCACGAGCGAGTCGGTGGCCAGGGCCGGGTCGACCACGCGGAGCCCGGCGTGCACGCGGCGTACGGCGTCGGCCAGCTGGGCCGCGGGGGTGTCCTTCACGACGAACCCGGCCGCGCCGGCCTGAAGCGCCCGGCGCAGGTAGCCCGGCCGGCCGAACGTCGTCACGATCAGCACCTTGGTGTCGGGCGAGGCACGTCGGACCTCGGCGGTCGCGGAGATGCCGTCGAGCCCGGGCATCTCGACATCGATCAGCGCGACGTCGGGGTGGTGCTCGAGGACGGCAGGTACGACGGCGTCACCCGTGCCGACCTCGGCGACCACCTCGAGGTCGGACTCGAGGCTGAGCAGCGCGGACAGCGCGCCGCGAACCAGCGCCTGGTCGTCAGCGAGCAGGAGCCGGATGGTCACGGACGGACCACGGAGAGCGAGAAGCCGGGGGAGAGCTCCTGGGTGACGACGGTCGCGCCGACGTCGGTGGCCCGCTCGCGCAGCCCGGCCAGCCCGGAGCCCTGGCCGTTGGGAGCGTGGGTCGCGGGGCCGTCGTCGCGCACCTCGGCGCTGGTGGCGGTGAGCCGGACCTCGCAGTGCTGCGCGCCGGAGTGCCGGATCACGTTGGTGACGCCCTCGCGCACCGTCCAGGCGAACAGCTCGCGCAGCTCGGACGGTACGTCGTCGGTGGAGTTCGGAAGTTCGGCGTCGATCTCGGCGGCACGGAGCGCGACCCGCGCCCGGACCAGCTCCCCGGGGAGCGTGATGTCGCGGTAGCCCTCCACCGCGCGGCGTACGTCGGTGAGCGCGTCGCGGCTGAGCCGCTCGAGGTCGGCGATCTCGGCGCGGGCCCGCTCGACGTCGACGTCGAGGAGCTTCTGGGCCAGCTCGGCCTTGACCGTGATCACGGTGAGTGAGTGGCCCATGATGTCGTGCAGGTCGCGGGCGAAGCGGGTGCGCTCGTTGTCGACCGCGAGGCGGGAGTTCTCGAGCTGCGCGTTGACGAGGTCGATGTTGCGGGTCATGACCGCGCGCAGGCCGAAGACCGCCACCGAGGCGGCCATGATCCCGAACGCCGTGCCGACCTGGCTGCCCCAGTCCTCGCGGGCGCCGAGAGCGATCGTCCCGACGACCAGGGCCACCGCGATGGGTGCGGCCACCCGGAACGGGAAGACCATGACGCACGCGACGCTGACGTAGACCGTGCAGGCCATGCCGGCCTCGCCCACGCAGGCGATCGTGATCGCGCCCAGCCCGACCAGCGCGCCGAGGTAGGGCAGCGACCAGCTGAGCGGTGGGGTGTCGATGAGCCTCTGCCGGTCGGCACGGGCCCGCACCCACAGCGACATGTAGACGGCCGCGAACGCGAGCGTGCAGGCCATCCCGAGCACGCCGCGCAGCTCGTCGCGGTGAGTCCAGCCCTCGTGGAGCGGGTTGGCGAGGAAGAAGAGCCAGATGCCGGCGAACAGCGGACCCAGCCGACCAGTCGAGCCGGGGGTCGAGACCCCCGGCCCCGGGGGGTCCGGCCGGGACTGGCTCACAGTCAGCACCGTAGTCACACGCGAGCGGTGTCCTTGCTCATCCGCCACGCCGCGCCGAGGACGAATACCGTCAGCCAGCCGAGTGCGTTGACGCCGGCGTACCAGGGCAGCTCGCCGGTGAGCGGCGCCCGGGTGATCTCGGCGACCCCGAACATCGGCGTCCACTGGGCGATGTGCCAGATCAGGCTCGTGTGGTCGTCGATCGGGATGAACACGTTGCCGAGGAAGGACATCAGGGCCAGGCCGGGGCCGAGGATCTGCATGGCGTTCTCGCCGGGCACCAGGTATCCGACGAAGACGCCGAGCGCCGCGAAGACGAGCGTGCAGAGGATGGCGAGCACGGCACACGAGACCCAGATCCCGACGGGCATGTCGGGCTTGCCCTGGAAGACGCCGACGACGTTCACGACGGCCACCGCGACGGCGCCCATGACGAGCGCCACCAGCGCCTTCATCGAGATGTAGACGACCGGGCTGAGCGGAGTCAGCCGGAGCTGGCGGGACCAACCCACGGCCCGCTCCATGGCGACCATGGCGCCGGACGAGGCGGCGGTGAGCGCGGCGCCGTACAGCGCCATCGACACCATGATGTACGCCGCGACGTTGCCGCGGCCGGCGTCGTCGTTCCAGCCCTGGCTGCTGCCGAAGGAGAGGAACAAAGCGCCGGGAAAGATCAGCGTGAAGATGATCGTGCGCCGGTTGCGGACCATCCGCTTCAGCTCGATCCCGAGGATCGTGGCGTTGAAGCCGCCGAACGGCGGGACCCTGCGGGTGGTCGGGTCGATCGTTGCGGTGGTCATCACTTCTCCTCGTGGGTCAGGCTCAGGAAGGCGTCCTCGAGTCCCTTGGAGGTGATCTCCAGGTCTCGGGCGTCGGTCTCGGTCAGCAGGTAGCGGGCCACGGCGTCGCTGTCCGTGGCGTGGAGGATGACGGTCTCGCCGCGGAGCTCGACACCCTCCACGCCGCCGATGGAGGCCAGGCGGTCGGTGTCGGCGTGGGGAAGCGTGGCCCGGACCGAGCGGCCGGCGGCGAGCGCGCGGATCTCGCTGCCCGACCCGTCGGCCACGATCCTGCCCCGGCTGATCAGCACGATCCGGTCGGCGTACTGGTCAGCCTCCTCCAGGTAGTGCGTCGCGAACAGCACGGTCCGGCCCTGCTCGGCGTCGCGCCGGATGGCGGACCAGAAGGTACGCCGGCCCTCGACGTCCATGCCCGTGGTCGGCTCGTCGAGGAGCAGCAACGCGGGGTCCGGGAGCAGTGCCATCGCGAACCGGAGCCGCTGCTGCTCACCACCCGAGCACTTGGCCACCTTGCGGTCGGCGATGCCGGTGATGCCGGCGTTCTCGAGCACCTCGTCGACCGGCCTCGAGTCGGCGAACAGGCTGGCGGTGTAGGCCACCGTGTCCCGGACGCTGAGGTCCTTGATCAGGCCGCCGGTCTGCATCACCGCGCTGACGAGGCCGCGGGCGATCGCCTGCCGCGGCTCCAGGCCGAGCACGCTCACCTCGCCGGTCGTCGGCCTCGACAGCCCGAGCACCATGTCGATGGTCGTGGTCTTGCCCGCGCCGTTCGGCCCGAGGAAGGCGACGATCTCGCCCTGCTGGAGCTCGAGGTCGATGCCGCGCACTGCCTCGACGTCGCCGAAGGCCTTGGTCACCCCCGAGAGCGAGACCGCGGGCACTCTCGTGGTGGCGGCGGTCCTGGAGAGCTGGGTTGTTGTCATGGCTCCAGCGTTCTGCTTCCGGGCATCTTGGCCCTGGCTGGAGCGTCATGAAGGCGGCATGACAAATGTCAGTCACGACTCCGGCCGAGTCTGCGGTGTCGTACCTGCATGAGGGCGCTGCTGCTGGGCACCGTCTTGGCGCTCGCCCTTGCGGCGTGCGACGACCCGGACCGCTCCGCGTCGCCGTCAGCCCCCTCGCCCTCGCCGCTCTCGTCGACCTCGACTGGTCCCACGGCGCAGGCGACCACGCCGGCCCCGCCGGTCGAGTACAAGGTCCTCGCGACCCAGCCCGTGCCTCTCGACATGCAGGGCGTCGCCCTCGTCGGTGACCACGTGGCCTTCGTCGAGTCCGCGAACGCCTTGGTCTGGATGAGCTGGGCGACCGGAGACCGCACGACGGCCTACCGGTCGAGATACGGGTCTCACCCTGGGCGAGAACAACGACCGCTACCGATACCTCGTGGACCAGCCCGACCCGGAGGGTGACCGCCCCGAGAGTCCGCGTCAGTACATCGCGCTGGACATGCTCGTCGGCCGGATCGCGGAGGTCGATCTGCCCGTCGGAGCCACCATCGCCGGCGGGCTGGGGGTCACCATCGTCGGCGAGCTGAACGACGGCGTGATCGCCGTTGTGCATCCTCGCGATCGCAGGGGCGACCCTTGGCGCGCCGGCGTGGCTGGAACGAGCTGATCCTGCGGGTCGGGTAGCGCGCCGGACGTCATCACAATCGTGGAGACGGGTGCACGATCGTGATGACGTCCCACTCAGAAGGTGTGCTCCGGGCCAGGGAACGTCCCGGCCTTCACGTCGTCGGCGTACGCCTTGGCCGCGTCGAGGAGGACGCCGTGCATGTCGGCGTACTGCTTGACGAACTTCGCCATCTTCCCGGTCCGGAGGCCGAAGGCGTCCTGCCAGACGAGCACCTGGCCGTCGGTCTCGTTGCCGGCGCCGATGCCGATGGTCGGGATGCGGAGCTTGCGGGTGATCTCGCCGGCCACGTCGCCCGGGACCATCTCCATCACGACCGCGAAGGCACCGGCGTCCTGGATCGCCTCGGCGTCGGCGAGCACGCGGGCGGAGGTCTCGCCACGGCCCTGGATCCGGTAGCCGCCGAGCGCGTGCTCGGACTGCGGCGTGAAGCCGATGTGCGCCATCACCGGGATGCCGCCGCGGGCCAGCAGCTCGATCTGCGGCACCATCTCGACCCCGCCCTCGAGCTTCACGGCGTGGGCCCCGCCCTCCTTCATGAACCGGACGGCGGTGAGGTAGGCCTGCTCGGGCGACGCCTGGTAGGAGCCGAACGGCAGGTCCCCGACCACCAGCGCGCGCTTCGTCGAGCGGGACACCGCCCGGGTCAGTGGGATCAGCTCGTCGACGGTGACCGGCAGCGAGGTCTCGTTGCCAAAGACGTTGTTGGAGGCGCTGTCGCCGACCAGCAGCACGTCGATGCCGGCCTCGTCGAAGGTCTGGGCGGCGTACTGCTCGTACGCCGTGAGCATCGTGAACTTCTCGCCGCGCTCCTTCATCTCCCGAAGGTGGTGCGTGCGCACCTTTCGCACCGGGGCGGGCGCGTCGGCCTTGGCCGGACCGGTTCCGTAGGGAGCGGTCTCTTCGCTCATCGTCGAGCTCCGTTCAAGTCGTCTCGCAGCTCCCTGATGGAGTCCACGGACTACTGAAAGGCTAACGACGTACGCGCGGGTAACCCTCTGTGTTTGTCGTCACGAAGCATGAGCCCGCGCTGCCGCGTCGGCCGCGGCCTCGAGCTCGGCGACCACGATCTTCCGCATCCTCAGCATCGCCTCGATGGCGGCAGTCGCGCGCACGGGGTCGGGGTCCTCCATCAGCTCGTAGAGGCGCTTCGGCACGATCTGCCACGACAGCCCGAAGCGGTCCCTGAGCCAGCCGCACACCGACTCCTCGCCGCCGTCCGCGGTGAGCGAGGTCCAGTAGTGGTCGACCTCCGCCTGATCGGCGCAGGTGACGGAGAACGAGATCGTCTCGGTGAAGCCGGCGTGGTCGGGGCCGCCGTTGATGCCGCGGAAGGTCAGGCCGTCGAGGCTGAAGTCGCCGGCCATCACCGTTCCCGGCTCGCCAGGGCCGGACTCCGTGTAGCGGGCCATGTGCCCGATCCGGGAGTTGGGGAAGATCCTGGTGTAGAACTCGGCCGCCTCCTCCAGCTCGTTGTCGAACCAGAGGCAAGGGCTGATCGCGGGGTTCGCTGCGAGAGTCATGTCAGGACAGACCGGGCGACGTACGCCGACTCATCGCGCGCACATCGCGCGCCCGATCAAGCCGTCGTCTCTAGACTCGAATCGTGGACTTCTATTCGGCGTACGCACACGGGTTCGCCCGCGTCGCCGCCTGCACGCTGCCGGTGGCGATCGCCGACCCGGCGGCCAACGCGCGCGCCGTGCTGGCCCAGGCGAAGGAGTGCCACGACAACGCGGTGGCGGTCGCGGTCTTTCCGGAGCTGTGTTTGACCGGCTACGCAATCGACGACCTGCTCCTGCAGGACACCCTGCTCGAGGCCACCGGTCGCGCGATCGACGACGTGGTGCTCGGCAGCGCGGACCTGCTGCCGGTCCTCGTCGTCGGCGCCCCGCTGGTCCATGGCACCCGTGTCCTCAACTGCGCGGTGGTGATCCACCGCGGCCGGATCCTCGGGGTGTCCGCGAAGTCCTACCTGCCGACCTACCGCGAGTTCTACGAACGCCGCCACTTCGCGCCGGGCGACGACCGGCGCGGCGCCACCATCGAGGTCGACGGGGCCCAGGTGCCCTTCGGGCCTGACCTGATCTTCGCCGCCTCCGACCATCCCGACCTCAGGCTGCACGTCGAGATCTGCGAGGACATGTGGGTGCCGGTGCCGCCCAGCGCCGAGGCGTCACTCGCCGGTGCGACCGTGCTGGCCAACCTGTCCGGCAGCCCGATCACGGTCGCGCGCGCCGAGGACCGCCGGCTGCTGGTCCGCAGCGCGAGCGCACGCTGCAACGCGGCGTACGTCTTCTCCGCCGCCGGGCAAGGGGAGTCGACGACCGACCTGAGCTGGGACGGCCAGACCATGGTCTACGAGAGCGGCGAGCTGATGGCCGAGGGGCCGCGGTTCCCCGAGGGGCCGGTCTGCACGATCGCCGACATCGACCTCGGCCGGCTGCGCCAGGACCGGCTGCGGCAGGGCACCCACGACGACAACCGGCGTACTCATGCAGAGCGGATCGCAGCATTCCGGACGATCGAGTTCGAGCTCGACGCGCCCACGGGTGACGTCGGGCTGCGCCGCAAGGTGGACCGGTTCCCGTTCGTCCCGGACGACCCGGAGCGGCTCGCGCTCGACTGCTACGAGGCCTACAACATCCAGGTCTCCGGGCTCGAGCAGCGGCTCACTGCGATCGGCCAGCCGAAGGCGATCATCGGTGTCAGCGGCGGCCTCGACTCGACGCAGGCGCTGATCGTCACCGCGAAGGCGATGGACCGGCTCGGTCGCCCGCGCTCCGACATCCACGCGTTCACGATGCCGGGGTTCGCGACCGGTGAGACCACGAAGTCCTACGCCACCCGGCTGGCCAAGTCGCTCGGCGTCACCTTCGAGGAGCTTGACATCCGGCCCGCGGCGAAGCAGATGCTCGACGACATCGACCACCCGTTCGCCGATGGTCAGCCGGTCTACGACGTCACGTTCGAGAACGTCCAGGCCGGACTCCGCTACGACTACCTCTTCCGGCTGGCCAACCACCGCGGCGGCATCGTGGTCGGCACCGGCGACCTCTCGGAGCTGGCGCTCGGCTGGTGCACGTACGGCGTGGGCGACCAGATGTCGCACTACAACGTCAACGCCGGGGTCCCCAAGACGCTGGTCCAGCACCTGATCCGCTGGGTCGCCGAGACCAACCAGTTCGACGAGGGGACCAACGAGCTGCTCGAGGAGATCCTCGGGCAGGAGATCACGCCCGAGCTGATCCCCACCACGGAGGGCAAGAAGCCGCAGGCGACCGAGGACTCCGTCGGCCCCTACTCGCTCCAGGACTTCTCGCTCTTCCGAGTCCTCCGCTTCGGCGACCGGCCCTCCAAGATCGCGTTCCTGGCCTGGCACGCCTGGCACGACGAGTCGGAGGGGGAGTGGCCGCCCGGCTTCCCGGACGAGCGGCGTACGTCGTACGACCTGGGCGCGATCCGTTCGTGGCTGGAGGTCTTCATCAAGCGGTTCTTCGCCAGCCAGTTCAAGCGCTCTGCGTTGCCCAACGGCCCCAAGGTCAGCGCCGGCGGCACCATGTCTCCCCGTGGCGACTGGCGGATGCCGTCGGACGCCCACCCCACGGCGTGGCTGGCCGAGCTGGAGAACGTGCCGAAGAAGTAGCCGGGGAACTTTGCCTCGCCTTAGCCGCTCGCTGGTTCGCGCTTAGCCGCTTCGGCGAGACGGTCTCCGTGTCAGATCGACAAACGATCACACGGAGGAAGCAATGAAGAAGGTACTGCTGGCAATCGCCGCAGTGGTAGTGGCCACGGCTCTCGGCGCGGGCGCCTGGGCGGCGTTCGGCGCCGAGGACGACGACGAGAACACTGCCCGCGGGACCTGCGACAGCCGGGTCACCGAGCTGTCGGTCGAGAACGAGGACGGCGGCATCGAGGTCTCCTTCGAGCTGCAGTCCACGGCACCAGGCGAGACCTGGGACGTCGTGCTCCAGCAGGGCGACACAACCCTGCTCGAGGGCCAGCGTCAGACCGACGAGGACGCCGAGCTCGACCTCGACGCACCTGCCGACGAGAACGGCAGCAACGAGTTCACCGCGACCGCCACCCCCGCCGACGGCGGGGAACCCTGCACCGCCACCCTGACCCCCTGACCTGACTCACCAAGGAGCATCAACATGAACCGCACGACTGCACTGATCGCCGCCGGCGCCCTCGTCGCCGCCCCGCTCGCCACCGTCCTCGCCGCCTCGCCGGCGTCCGCCGACACCACCAAGCGTGGCGTCTGCGGCCAAGGGAGCTACGAGTTCCAGGTCGACCGCGAGGACCGAGAGGACGGCGGCGGCTTCGAGGTCAGCGCCGACCTCGACCGCCTCGCCCCGGGGTCCAGCTGGACCGTCGTCATCAAGCACGACGGCCAGCGGGTCAGCAAGGTCACCCGCACCGCCGACAACGAGGGCGAGCTCGACGTCGACGTGAACCGGCCGAACACCAGCGGCTCGGACGCCTTCCGCTTCAAGGCCGTCCCGGCCGGCGGCGGCGCGAAGTGCGCCTCCACCATCACGGTCGGCTAAGAGCCACGCCGCCCCTAGGGCGCACCCAGCTCCACGACCACCCTGGCGCCGCCGTACGGCGAGCGACCCAGCGACAGACCGCCACCGGACTCGGTGGCGGTCTTGTCGACGATGGAGAGGCCCAGGCCGGTGGAGCCGGTGCCCGAGGTGCCGCGGCGTGCCACGTCGAGGCCCTCGGGGAAGCCGGGCCCACCGTCCTCGACGGTCAGCACCAGTCCGCCCTCGGGGCGCGCGGCCAGCGACACCGCCACCGACGTCCCGTCGGGCGCGTGGGTGAAGACGTTCTCGAGCAGTACGTCGACGACTGCGACCAGGTCCTCCTCGGAGGCGCGGACCAGGGCCGGCCCGGTGACGTCGCTCGCAAACGTGAACGGACGCTCCTGCTCCTCGGCCAGTGGCTCCCAGAACCGCGCCCGCTCGGACAGCACGGCCACGCCGTCGGACGAGGCCACCAGCCCCTCGCGCTCGGAGCGCCTGGCCTCGCGCACGACGTGGTCGACCATCGCCTCGAGCTCATCGAGGTCGGCGGCGAGCCGGTCGCGGTCGGGACCGTCCGGCAGCCCTTCGACCCGCAGCCGCAGCGTGGTGATCGGCGTGCGCAGGCGGTGCGAAACGTCGGCCACGCCGGCCCGCTCACGCTCGAGCAGCACCTGGATCCGGCCCACCAGCCGGGTCAGCGCCGACGCCAGCTCGCGCACCTCCGGTGGTCCGGTCGGCGCCACCGGCTCGGGACGGGTCGGGCCGCCCAGCGCGCCGGCGTACGACGCGAGCGCCCGGATCGGCTGCACGAACGAACGTCCGAGCCGATCGGCCAGCGCGACCGCACCCGCGAGCAGCGCCAGGCCGAGCAGCAGGAGTACCACCCAGCTGCGCAGGATCCCGGACTCGGACCAGCCCGGTTCGTGCACCACCACCCGGATCACCGGGGTGTCCTGGGGCCGGGCGGTGCTTCCCCCGAGCGAGACCGGCACCAGGAACTCGGCGCCGTCGGCCGCGTCGTCGAGTCGCGCGCGTCCAGTGTTGCGGGCGTCGACGACCCGGTAGTCCTCGCCCGGATCCGGCCCGACGTCGGTCGACAGGTCGTCACCGGGGTAGAGCACGGTCGTGTCGATCCCGGTGTCGCGGTTGATCTTGTCCAGGTAGGCACCGACCGCTCCTCGGTCGTCGCCGGCGCCTGACACCACCGTCTCCGTCGCCTGCACCTCGAGGGCGGCCCGCGAGATCCGGTCCTCGAGCGCGTACCCGCGCAGCAGCAGCGCCATCGGCACCAGCATCGCCAGCAGCACCATCGCCACCGCCGCGGTGACCGTGGTGATCAGGCTGCGGCGCACGGGTCAGGACTCCGGCGCGGCGAGGCGGACGCCCACCCCGCGGACCGTGTGGAGGTACTGCGGCTCGGCCGCGGTCTCCCCGAGCTTGCGGCGCAGCCACGACAGGTGGACGTCGACGGTCTTGTCCGAGCCGCCCCAGGCCTGATGCCAGACCTCGCTTAGCAGCTCCTTCTTGGTGACCACCTCGCCGGCCCGCTCGGCCAGATGGCGAAGCAGGTCGAACTCTCGAGGGCTGAGCTCGACCGGCTCGCCGTCCAGGGTGATCCGACGTGCCGCGACGTCGAGCTCCAGGCCGCCTACGACCAGGCTCTGCCGCGGCGTGCGCCCGCCAGCCGTACGCCGCAGCACTGCGCGGATGCGGGCCTCGAGCTGGGCGGTCGTGTACGGCTTGACCACGTAGTCGTCCGCGCCGGCGTCCAGGCAGCCGACCAGGGACGGGTCGTCGTCGCGGGCGCTGGCCACGATCACCGGGACCTCGCTGACGGCGCGCAGCATGGTCAGCACCTGGGTGCCGTCCACGTCGGGCAGCCCGAGGTCGAGGATCACCAGGTCCGGGCGAGTCTCGATCGCGCGCTGCAGCCCCTGCATGCCGGTGACCGCGGAGTCGACGGCGTAGCCGCGCTGGTCCAGCGAGCGCATCAGCAACGGCCGGATCCGGTCGTCGTCCTCGATGATCAGCACCTGCACCACGTCGCGAACCTAGCCGGACCCGTCGCGAGTCCGGCGGGTCCGACCCCGGCCTTAGCCATCCCTTAGCACTCCCATAGTCCCGCGACTCCCGGCGCTCGGCCACGATGGGAGGGTGCCCCCGCCCTCTCCCTCGCGCCGCAGCCTGGCCTGGACCCTCGGCTGGCTGCTCGCGGCCGCGCTCTCGGTCGCGGTCGGCGTGGTCGTGGTGAACCAGCTCGGGGCCAGCAGTCGCGACCGCGGCCCGATCGGCGACAACGAGCTGATCCGCCAGGCCGAGCTCACAGAGGGCTCCGCCACCCCCGACCCCGACGCCGAGGTGGTCCGCCGCTCGATCGACGAGGAGTTCGGCTCGTTCGTGGTCGAGTGCCGCGGGATCTACGCCTACGGCGTCGAGGTGGTCCCCGACGAGGCCGCCGGCTGGCGGGTCGTCAGCTTCGAGCGGGGCCCGGACGACGACGTGGACGCCGTCTTCGCCCAAGCTCGGCGCTCGATCGACATCGAGGTCTTCTGCAACCGTGGTGAGCCGACGGTCGCGGAGCTGGAGCGCAACGAGCTGCCCGAGGACGACTGACCGTCGACGAGGGTTTGTCACCGATCCTCCCGGGCAGCCTTCCGAAGAAGGCGGATCGAACAGGAGGCCTCGGGCATGTACAGCTCATCGGGTGGCGGCGGCGGAGAGCTCCGCTACGACAACGTCGCAATGAGCGAGGCGGCGTGCGCGCTTCGGTCGAGCACCGCCAGTCTCGACTCGGCCGGCGGATCCGCGCCCAGCGGTGGCGACTACGGCGCGGCCGCACCGCTGGTCGCAGCCATCGTCGGCGCGGTGTCCGACGCCGGAGCGAGCCTCGCGGCCGAGGCCAGCGTGCTGGCCGGCACCGTCGACGTGGTGAGCGCCAGCATGCAGTCGACCGACGCGCTGCAGGCCGTGGACGTGCTCCGCACGGGGAGGCTGCCGTGACCGTCGAGACCAAGCTCGAGGGCGAGCCGACCGCCATCAACGACGCCGCCGCCTGGCTGCGCGGCCGCTTCGCCAGCGAGGCGTCGAGCGCCGGCGACACGGTCGTCGAGCAGCGCCGCGGCCTCGCCTCGGACTGGCAGGGGTCCGCGGGCGAGGCGTTCGGTGGCCGGGCAGCGACCCTGGGCCATGCCGCCGACACCGTGGCCAACGTCGCCCGCGCGGGCGGCGCGGCGCTCGCGACCCTCGCCTCGGCGATGCGGACGGCGAAGGAGGCGCTGGCCGACGTACGCCAGGGGGCCGCCGGCGCCGGACTCGTCGTGTCGGGCACCGTGATCCACGAGCCGATCCGGTGCCGGTGCCGAGCCTGGTGCCGCTCGCCCAGCTCGACGGACCGGGTCGAGACGGCCAGCAGCAGGCGGCCGCCCTGTTCGAGGCCTACCAGGAGAAGGTGAAGGCCTACCGCCGGGCGGCCGACGACGCCCGGGACATCTTCAAGGACTGGGACAAGGCGCTCACCGGTGCCATTTCGGACTGGTCGATGGACGACACCAAGCTGGCGCTGAAGGTCGGCAGCCTGATGGTCAGCGCCGCGGGCGCCGGCGTGAAGCTGCGACTGTCCCCGCAGCTGGCCCGCCAGGCGGCCGAGCACATGGATCTGGCCCGGTCGGCGCGCCGCACGGCGTACGAGATGCTCAACGGGAAGCTGCCGTTCAGCCAGCAGGCCTACGACGACCTGAT
>CAWDBZ010000011.1:0-170444 GCA_963800715.1 uncultured Actinomycetota bacterium
CACCTGCACCACGAAGATGGCCTGCCACGAGAACGCCTGCGTGAGCAGTCCGCCCGCGAAGGGTCCGCTGGCAGTGCCCACCACGCCGGCCGTGACCAGGTCGTCATGCTGCGACGCTCGCCGTACACCGCGACCAGGAGCTCCAGGCATCCGACCAGCGCCAGCGCGCCCCCGAGGGCCTGCAGGCACCGCGCCGCGATCAGTGCGTCGATCGACGGCGCCAGCGCGCACCACGCCGACGACCCGGCGAACACTGCGATGCCGACGGCACTGAAGTACCGCGGCTGCGCTCGAGTGAAACTCATGGCGGCCGGCACCGCAGCGAGGCCCAGCACGAGATTGAACGCGATCAAGACCCAGGCGACCTGCCCGACGGAGGTGTTCAGGTGCCTCAGGATGTCGGGCAGTGCGAGCGTCACCACAGCGGAGTCCGCGAGGACCAGCGCCACGGTCACCGCGAGCAGAGGAGCCACGGCACGACGCACCCGGCCATCCTCGCAGCGAGACAGACCACGCGTCATCGCTACCGAAGTCGCATTGGGTTACCGGGGGTTCCACAACCACGTCATGACGTGAACGGGAGGGCAGCCATGACGCACGCCTCGCTCGCCCCGATGCTGTTCGGCATCACGTGGCTTGACCCCGAGTGGCTGCTCTCCCAGTTCGGATCCGGATTCTTCTGGGTCAGTCTCGCCATCATCGTGGTCGAGTGCGGCCTGTTCTTCCCCTTCCTGCCCGGCGACACGCTGCTCGTCGCGATCGGGCTGTTCCTGGCCGGCGACAAGTTCTCGATACTGCCGGGGCCCGCCCTGCTCGACCTTGCCGTCGGCTGTTTGCTGCTGGTGGCTGCAGCGCTCCTCGGCAACGTGCTGGGCTTCGAGATCGGCAACAAGATGGGGCCAGTCATCTACAAGCACGATGGCAAGATCCTCAAGCGGAGCTACTTCGACCGAACCGAGGCCTTCTTCGACAGGCACGGCCGCCAGGCGTTGGTCATCGGACGCTTCGTCCCCGTGGTGCGCACGTACGTCACCGTGGTTGCCGGCGCGTCGAAGATGCAGCGGCCGCGCTTCTTCGCCTGGAGCCTGATCGGCGCGCTGCTCTGGGTGCTGAGCATCACCCTCACCGGATACTTCGTGGGGGACACCTTTCCCTGGCTGGCCCACCACATCGACTACCTGATTCTCGGTCTCCTGCTGCTCACGATCATCCCGGCCGGCATCCATTGGTGGCGCGAGCGCGGCTCCGACAGCGGCTGACGTGGCGAACGCCCCCCGCAGACCCCGTTGCGGAGGGCGTTCGTGATGGCCATCTCGCCGGCGTCCCCAAATCTGGACAGCCAGACGACCCCCAACTCCCCCCGTTCAGCCGGCGCGTCCCCATCCACGCACGGCTCCAGTCGGCACGTTCATCAAACGACGAGACGCCACGACGCGACGGCGCAACCGAGAAATTGTGGTCGTTCGGCGGCGGCACAGTGGCCGAAAGGACGATAGGGACCAGCCTGAGGGCGCAGGAACGCCCCTCCCGCCACGGGGAGAGCGAGAGGGGCGCCCAGGTCATTGTGACCCAACCGGGGCGAGTACCCATAGGGGTATCCGGTCGCAATCGCGTCCACCCGGCCGCTCACCAGAGCAGCTCGAGCTCCAGGACTACGTGACGGCGTGCGTCCAGCCACTCGTCGAGCGCGCTCCGGAGCTCGTTCTCGCCACCAGCGAGGCCGAGCCGGACGGCGTCCTCACGGATGGGTTCGTGGGAGTGGCCAGTGTCCGGCGACCCGAGCGAGCAGGCCGCGCAGAGCATGCGGATGCCCGACCACTCGTCGAGGCCCATCCCACGTGGATCGAGCAGCTCCGACAGCGCCTGGAGCTCGTCGCTCCCCGCTCCGACGACGTGCGCCTGCCAGGTAGGCAGGCCCGAGTCCTCCAGGCGGACGAGCTCGTCGAAGACCGGCAGCTCACGACCGTCCAGCACCCGAGTGCCGCGCGGTGCGCCGTCGTGCAGGAGCGTGTCGCGGAACCGGTGCCCGGACTCGGGCAGCGGCACGCTGGCGATGACACCGTGGGCCGGGCTTCGGCGCCAGCACCAGACGACCTCGGTCTCACCTAGGTGGTCCAGCACCTGGTGCGGGATGGCCGGCTCGGGGTTGATGCGGACCGGACCGAACCCGAAGGTGCCCTCGATGGGCTGGTCGGACTCGTCGAGCTCGATCCCGTAGGCGCGCCAGGCATTCCGGGCCGTCCGCCAGTCACCCAGTGCCGTGGCGGCGATGCCGAGGTTCCAGGCCGCAGGGTTCTCGCCGTCGAAGGCCTGGGCGTCGCTTGACGTGAAGAGCTCGACCGCCCGCTGGTTGCGGTACGCCGACTCTTCCCACCGGCCCAGCGCCTTCGAGAGCAGTCCTGCGTGGAACCAGCTGAACGACGAGTCCGGTGTCAGCGCCAGCAGCTCCTCGGCGAGCGCGATTGCCGCCTGGGTGTCACCGGCCTCGTCCGCCGCTTCCCACTCGCTGAAGACCTGTCGAGGCCCCCTGCCACCCACACGTCGTCGCCCGAGTCGCATGGCGGACAGTCTGCCGCCTAGCCTGCAGCACGTGCTGGTGCCAGGAGGCCACGACCGGATCGGAAGCGAGCGGTTCTACCCCGAGGAGCATCCCGTCGTCGAGGTGGAGGTGGCGGACCTCTGGTGGGAGCCGCACCCGGTGACGAACGCACAGTTCGCGGCGTTCGTCGCCGAGACCGGTCACGTCACCGTGCCGGAGCTTCCGCTGGACCCCGCCGACTTCCCGGGCGCCGATCCCGACCTGCTCGTGCCGGGGTCTCAGGTGTTCACCGAGACGCCTGGCCCAGTCCCGCTGCACGACTGGACGCAGTGGTGGCGCTGGCAGGAGGGCGCCCAGTGGCGGCACCCGGAGGGACCGGGCAGCGACTGGCGGGACCGTGCGGACCACCCGGTGGTCCACGTTGGCTGGGAGGACGCGGTTGCCTACGCCGCCTGGGCCGGCCGGGACCTGCCGACCGAGGCCGAATGGGAGCATGCGGCGCGCGGGGCTCTGGTCGGTGCGGACTACGCCTGGGGCGATGAGCTCGTACCGCAGGGAGTGGTCATGGCCAACACCTGGCAGGGCCCGTTCCCATGGCGCAGCGAGGACCCGGACGGCCACCACCGCACGTCGCCGGTCGCGTCGTACCCGCCCAACGGCTACGGACTCTTCGACATGATCGGGAATGTCTGGGAGTGGACCCGCACCCCGTGGACGCCGAACCATGCTGAGCCGGCCGGCACCGGCACGTCGCATCCGGAGTCTGGCAAGCCCACCTGCTGCGGCGGGAGCCTGGTGCCCGTGCCTGGGGAGCTCGTGCGAATGGTGACCAAGGGCGGGTCTCACCTGTGCTCGCCGCACTACTGCCGGCGCTACCGTCCGGCGGCTCGGCAGGGCCACGGCATCCGCGACACCACCTCACATGTGGGATTCAGGTGCGTGGAGCGGAAGTCGTAGGCGTGGGGTGCCGATGTCGTACAAGACAACGGACCTCAGGTGCCGGCGGGCCATTCAGGGCAGGTGACCTCGTACGACCTGCCCGGGAAGAACTCGTTCCATTCACTCCGGGTGAGGTTGCGTCCGGCGGTCCGGCGGGCTCGTTCCAGCCAGGCGCTCGGCTCTGCCGGCACCGTCCAGGTGCTCCCGTCGAGGCCTGCGACGAGGATCCCGCTCCCGTCAGGCAGGTAGGCCATCCGCGCCTCGGGCACGAGGTCGGACATGGGGAGTCGGGCCAGGAGCTCGCCGTTCCTGCCGTCCCGCAGCGACAGCCGGTCGTCCTCGAGGTGGGCGACCTGGCGGCCGTCCGGGGAGAAGAGGAACGAGTCGTCGCCCCAGTCGAAGGCCGGGCCGAACCAGGTCCAGGTGGCGACGCCGCGCAGCTGCAGCTGGTCGTCCGAGTTGACCGCCGCGAAGCGGGTCCCGTCCGGTGAGAGGACCAGGCTCTGACTGGCGGGGGGAGTGTCGCGGAGTCCGCGATCTGCTCGACCTCTCCTGCTGCGACTGTCGCCCCGCCCGACGGCGGCGTCAACCGGGCCGATACCCGGCTGATACCCGACCGGCAGGTGGTCGATACCCGCGTGGCGCACTCCTGGAAGGGACCAGCACCGGACAAGGAGATGATCATGCGAAAGATTTGATACGGAACCGCGGCGCTCGCGCTGGCAGCAGTCCTCAGCTCGTGCAGCGGGGACCCGTCAGAGACCGACCCGAAAGCCAACAAGCAAGCGACGAGCGCTACGACCACGCAGGTCGCCGAGTGCCAGGCCGTGGGCCAACACCGAGAGGTGCTCGCCCCTGGCTGCTGGGGCATCAAGATTAGGGGGCTGTTCGGCAGTCCTCTTGCCGAGCTGGACCTCCCCGCAGGCTTCACGGGAAACGACGCGTGGGTGTGGGTCAACGGCGACGGGGAGGAGGAGTGGGGTGCCATCACCTTCCTGCAGGTCGGCGACGTGTACCCGGACCCGTGCTGCCGCCCCGGAAGCCCACCCAAGGTCGGTCCCTCGGTGGAGGACTTCGCGGCTGCACTCACCGCCCAGAAGGCGACGACCACCACGAAGCCCGTCCCCGTGTCGGTGGACGGTCATAACGGGGTCTACCTCGAGATCTCCGTGCCAGCCGGCTTCGACTCCAGCGCATGCCGTGACAAGAGCTGATCCTCTGGGATACAGAGGGCGACGAGCCCGCAGGTGCTGACCACACGTTCGTGAGCCGGTACTGGGTGCTCGACCTGGACGGTCAACGCGTCGTGCTCGTGGTGAACACCAACACCAACACCAACACCAACGCGACCGTCGACACCGTCGAGCTCTTCACCGGCATCGCCGGGTCCGCCACCTTCGCCCGGGTCCCGGGCGTTGACCGTCCGGGCGTCATTCACCTCGCGGAACAGCCTGCGATCTTCCCGGCGTCGCGTTGACAGGTGTCTCTGGCGCCCGGGACAGCCGTGCTCGCAACGTGTGGTCACCAGACACCGAGAGGGGCTTCCGATGACCCTGACTGCCGCACCTGAGACCGCGACCAAGAGGCCGGCCTGGCTGCTGGTCCTGACCTTGCCTGCGTTTGTCGGCTATCTGGTGGTGGCCGTCGCCACGATCGCGACCAAGGTAGAGACGTCGTCGGCCGAGCTCACCCCGGCGCAGCTGTCCGACCTCGGGCCCTCGTGGGTCGCGCTGCACGTGTTCTGGATGCTTCCTTCGGTGCTCGCCGCCGTGGGTCTGGCGCAGATCGCGTCGCGTGGGCAGCTTCGACACGGTGGTGGTGTCCGAGCCCTCGCGGGCGTGGCGGTGGTCCTGGCGGCGGCATACCTCGTTGTCCAGCTGCTCGCGTTCGGCTTCGACGGCGCGACGTGGGGTGACAGTCGGCTGTACGCCGTGGGCGTGCTCCTCAGCATCGCGGTTGGCTGGGTCGGCACCGAGCCGGCGACCATCCTCGTGGCCGTTGGGCTCGCCCGGCGGGGATTGGCCCGGAGGTCCATGTATGCCCTCGCTGCGGTGACCACCCTGTACCTGGTTGTGGAGCTGTTGACCTACCTGCCTGCGCTGCTCGGCTCGGCCACGCTCGCGGACACCGTCGGGTTGCCGCCGTTCCTGCTCGGGATCTGCTGGGCCGTCCTCGGTGGCATCGTGCTACGGGCGCGCGTACCTTCCGAGGCGTGACCGCGGTTCCCGCGACCCCGGCGGTCGGCTCGTCCAGGTGGCGAGTCGGCCGCCAGGCCGCGCGGGTCGGGGTGGCCGCCTGCGGCACCTTGTTCGCGTTCGGTGTCGTGCTGTGGGCCCGTGGGGATGACCTGACCGCCGTACTCTGGCTGCTCCCTGATGCGTGGTCGGAGGGGGACCTGCGCGGGGTGCTCCGGGACGCCGGCATCCCGACCGGCGCTCTCTCTGTCTTCGTGATGGTGCTCGAGCTGCTTGCCGCGGCAGCCGGGATCACCGCGGCGGTGCTGGTGCTGCGCGGGGCGACCACGTGGTTCCACTTGTACGTCGCTGTCGCGATCGCGCTGTGGGTCACGATGGGCGGGACGATGCCGGTTCTCTATGGAGCCGTGCTCGACGGCCCCGTCGCCGAGGTGCCGCCGCTGCTGCAGGGTCTCGGCTGGGTTGCGGTGTTCCCGCTTGCCTACCTGTTCCCAGATGGCCGGTTCGTGCCTCGCTGGACCCGGTGGGCGGCCGTCGGGTGGGCGGCGTACCTGCCCGCAGTCGGCCTCGCGATGCTGCTCGGCTATGAGTCGGACCCGGACAGCCTGGTCGAGACTCTGCCGCTCCTCGTCCTGTTCGGCACCTGCGTGATCTCCGCCGTGCTCCGCTACCGGCGGGTGTCCACGGGCGAGCAGCGGCTGCAGACCAGGGGCGTGGTCGCCGCGCTCGGACTGTGGTTCATGCTGGCGCTGCTGACGATCGCGACGCCTCTGCATGGCCTGCTCGAGCAGGTGAGCGGGGCGGGACTCGCGGCCAACGTCGTCATATTTCTCGGCAGCTATCTGGTCAGCGTGCTGCTGCCGGCCTCCATCGCCGTCGCCGTGCTGCGCTACCGCCTCTACGACGTCGAGGTGTGGGTCAACCGTGTGCTGGTCTACGGCGTGCTGACGGTGACAGTGGTCGGCTCGTACGCCCTCCTTACTGGACTGGCCGGACTGATCTGGCATGACAACGACTTGGCCGCGCCATTGGCGGCGACCGTGGTCATCGCTGTCGTGCTCCACCCCTTGAGGCTCAGGGCGCAACGGTGGGTGGACGGGTTCGTCTACGGCGGTCGCAAGGAGCCGTACACCGTGTTGACCAATCTCGGTCGACGGCTCGAAGGTGTGGTGCCGCCGGACCAAGTGCTGCAGACCTTGGTGCACGAGGTGGGCACGACCCTGAAGCTGGACTACGTCGCGGCCGCGCACGGGGACGTGGTGGTCACCTGGCCCGAGGGTGCGGTCGCGGGATCGGGCCGGGCCGAGGTGTTCCCCCTTCGGTGGCAGGACGAGGACCTCGGCACCCTGGTGGTCGCTCCGCGGCCCGGCGACGACCTCAGCGCCTCGGACCGGGACCTCCTCGAGGGCCTGGCGCGCCAGGCCGGGTCCGCGGTCCGGGCCGCGACACTCAACGACGACCTGCGGAAGTCCCGCGAGCGGATCCTCGTCGCCCGGGAGGACGAGCGGCGACGGCTGCAGCGCGACCTGCACGACGGGCTTGGGCCGACCCTGGCCAGCCTCTACCAACGCGTCGACGCGGCCCGTTCGCTGTTCGGGCGTGACCAGGCCGCCGCCGACCGGCTCCTGTCCGACGTTGCCGAGCAGACCCGCTCGGTGATCGGCGACATCCGCTCGCTGGTGCGCGAGCTGCACCCGCCCGAGCTCGACGAGCTGGGCCTGGCCGCTGCGCTCGAGTCCGTCGGCTCACGGTTCGACGACCTGGTCGTCCGGGTGACCGCCGGGGACCTGCCCCCACTGGAGCCGGTCGTTGAGGCAGCGGCGTACCGGATTGCGGTCGAGGCCCTCACCAACGTCGCGAGACACTCTGCGGCGTCCTCGGCGACCGTGCGGCTGGACGTGGCGGACGATGCGCTCGTCGTCTCAGTCGTAGACGACGGTGTGGGCATGGAGGCGGGGGCGCGGCTCGGGACCGGTATGCGGTCCATGCGCGAGCGCGCCGACGAGCTGGGCGGGTGGTGCGAGGTCGTGGACGCCCCAGGCGGCGGCACCCGGGTCCGCGCGATGATCCCGCTCCGGGGGCTGTCGTGACCTCGCCCATCGCGGTGCTGGTCGTCGACGACCACGTCTTCTACCGCGAGGGCGTCAAGGCACTGCTGGCGACCCGCCCTGAGGAGATCGTGGTCTTGGGCGAGGCCGCTACCGGCGAGGAGGCCCTCCAACAGGTGGCATTGCTGCAGCCCGACGTCGTGCTGATGGACCTGAACATGCCCGGGGCAGGCGGACTCGCCGCGACCGAACAGTTGACCGCCGCACACCCTGACGTCGCCGTGCTCGTGTTGACCATGTTGGACGACGACTCGGTCCTGCCCGCCATTCGGGCAGGTGCCCGCGGCTACCTCCTCAAGGACGCGGGGGTCGACGACCTGGTCCGAGCGATCACGGCCGTGCACCGAGGCGAGACAATCCTGTCCAAGCGGGCGGCCGAGCACGTGCACCGGCGACTCACGCTGGCACCGGTGTCGGCTCGACCGTTCCCAGAGCTCACCGATCGCGAGCACGACCTGCTCCAGGAGATCCTCCGCGGCCACAACAGCCAGGAGATCGCCCGAGCCCTGGGCCTCAGCACCAAAACGGTGCGCAACTACGTCTCCAACGTCCTGACCAAACTGCACGCCCGCGACCGCGCCGAGCTCGTCATGCTGGCGCGCGAGGCTGGATATCCCGACGTATGACGAGAGCGTGAGGTCCGCCTGCCGGTCTGCCCGCCTGATCGGCCATCGGGGCCAGGACGGCGCCGCCCCAGCTCGTGGCCGCGATCGACGGGGCAGCGTGGGGACCGGTCTAGCTGAAACCTGGCGACCACGCGGGGGCGCTGTCCCAGACCGGGGTCCGTGTCAGCGGCGTGAGCTCCGAGCCGTCACGCCGCATGACGTACAGGTCGGGCAGACCCGCAATGCCGGTGCGAGCAAAGACGATCCACTGGCTGTCGGGGGACCAGCTGGAGCCCAGCGTCATGGTCCCTGGGTCGTGATCGGTGACCTTGGTGAGACCAGTGCCGTCCGGTGCCACGGTGTAGAGGTCACCTTCGAAGTCGTTGGGGCCTGTTTCTGATCTGAACGTCAGCGCGGTGCCGTCGGGCGCCCAGGCGATGTCCTCTGCCCGGAGGTTCCAGGGTGTGATGCGATGCTGGCCGGTCCCATCGGCGTTCATCACGAACACGGCGGTCGCGTCCACCGGTTTCGCCGAGCTGTTCCACCTGAGGAACGCGATCTGGGTGCCGTCGGGCGAGCCCTCTGGGCCGAAGTCCTCGTAGGTCGTCGGGGTAGTCAGGTTCGTCAGCTGTTGGGCATTGCGGCCGTCGGCGTCCATGATCCCGACGGCGAACACGTCGATGACGCCTCCAGTGACTTCACCGTAGGGCCAGCCGAACAGGAGTTGTCGTCCGTCGGCGGACCACGACGGCGCGGTCTCTTCGCAGATGATTGCTCGGGGCCGTGCGACGGGGCAGCCAGGGTCCACGGGGTGCTCGTCGGAGCCGTCCGCGTTGACCACGAAGACCTCGTTGGGCCTGCCCGGGAAGATCCGCTCGAAGGCGATCTGAGTGCCGTCGGGCGACCAGTCCGGCAGGTTGTCCACCTCCTCGGGCCCCGGCTCGGTGATCGGGCGGGCACCGGTGCCGTCGGTCGACATCACGAAGAGGGCTGCCCGTTGCAGTTCCTGGTCGAAACGACGGAAGGCGATCTCGCCGCCGGGGAGTCCTTCAGGCATCTGCACAGGTAAGGCGCTGGGCGCTTCCTCCTCCGAAGCTGCGGAGCTTGAGTCTGTGGAGCCCGAGGCGTCGGCCACCACAGGTCCTTCACTGTTGGCTTCGCCGGGAGCGGCACCCGGATCCGAGCACGCGGCGACAGCGACAAGAGCTGCGGTCGTCAGGACGACCATCATGCAACGTGAGCCGGCTGGGCTGACGCGGTGCCCGGACCGGCCCTGAGTAGTCTGAGCCATCGTGTCTCCTCCGGATAGATACCAGGTGTGACACGAGAATCCCGGTCCCTGCTTCCCGGGCAACAGGGTCATGTGACCCAAGTTGCCGGGCATAGCGAAAAGCGGACCCCCGGAGGGGTCCGCTTCGCGTTTGCGCAGGTCAGCGCAGGTGGTACGGCTCTTATGGTCGCCGGTTCCTAGATGTCGTAGTTCTGATCATCAAACCCGTATGACCTGCGTAGACGTCGAATCTTCACGGCCCTGGGCCGCACTGGGGCCGCACGCGTGCTGCTCCGGTCCGGCCGGCTCGCCCTCGTTCGACACGGACAGAAGTTGGTCGCGTCTGGGCACGTCATACGCCCGGGCACTCCAGGACGCCGTTCGCTGGAAGCCCTGCCTCCCGCATGTCAGGCGAGTCGAAGGAACTCGAGGTGTCCTTCGTAGTGGTCGAGGCAGTCGTGGCTGACCTGCGCGGTGGAGTAGCCCATCACGTCGTAGTCCTGCCCACCGCCAACTGTGTGCACTTCCAGGCGGGCGTACTGGTCGCGGTCGCCGATCATCCTGCCGCCGTACGTCGGCACCGGTGACTCGTGGACCTGCACCCGGTAGACGAACGGGTCGTCGCCTCCCACGGTGCGCAGCTCCACCCAGGCCAACCCGCCGTCCTCGTCGTCCTCGCTGCCATCGGCAGCCTGAGTGACCTCGGTCGGCACCCCCCGGTTATCCAGCTCGTTGGCCACCTCGATGAGCGCGGGCCGCACCACGTCGTCGAGCCAGGCCGTTGCGGCCTCGACATCAACGAAGTTGACAGCACGGGCAAGGCGAGCCTTCCACGACGACTCGGTGTGCCCTTCTCCTTCGGCGTCCGTGCTGCGGCCCGACCCGAACATCGGCAGCGCGCGGGTCACGGCCCCGGTGCGCCGGCCCTCGACCCGCAGGGCCTTGAGCAGGCCGAGCATGACCAGCACGATGACGAACGCAAACGGCAGACCGAAGATCACCGTGGCGTACTGAAGGGCGTAGATGCCGCCCACCGCCAGGACGGCGATCGTCAGGAGTCCGGTGGCCGAGGCCCACACAATGCGCAGCCAGGGCGCCGCGTCGTCCTGCACCGAGCGCAGCTCCGAGGAGAGGTTGCCCATCACCAGGGCGCCCGAGTCGGCCGAGGTGACGTAGAAAAGCAGGCCGACGAAGACCGAGACGGCGATAATGACGCCGGAGAAGGGGTAGTCCTCCAGCAGCGTGTAGAAGCCCGCCTCGGGCGAAGCCAGCGCCGCGTCGGCGAACGCATCGTCGCCTCCCCGGATCCGGTCGAGTGCGGCGTTGCCGAAGATCGAGATCCACATGACGATGTAGGTGAAGGGGATGATCATCGTCCCGGCGACGAACTGCCGGATCGTCCGCCCGCGGGAGATCCGGGCCAGGAACAGTCCCACGAAGGACGCCCACGCGATCCACCAGGCCCAGAAGAACAGGGTCCACAGCGACATCCACTCGGTTGCGCCCTCGAACGCGAAGGTCTCCATCGTCTTGCGGGAGAAGGTCTGCGCGTAGTCGCCAACGTTCATGACCACCGCGTTGAGGATGAAGCTCGTACGTCCTGTCAGCAGGACGTAACCGGCGAGGCCCAGCGCCAGGATGACGTTGAGCTGGGACAGGAAGCGGATGCCCTTGTCGACACCCGTGGTGGCCGAGACGGCGGCCATCGCCACGGCGAGGACGACGAGACCGATCTGTGCACCGAGGCCGATGGGCACGTCGAACAGGACGTTGAGCCCATAGTTGAGGAACACCACTCCGATGCCCAGGCTGGTCGCGACGCCGAAGATCGTGCCGAGCACGGCGGCCGTGTCGACGGCGTGTCCGAGGCCGCCGTCGACACGGCGCCCGAAGATCGGGTACAGCGCCGAGCGCACCGCGAGCGGCAGGTTCATCCGGTAGGTGAAGTAGCCCAGCGCCATCCCCATCAAGGCGTAGAGACCCCAGCCGGAGATTCCATAGTGGAACAAGGTCCACACGGTCGCCTCGCGGGCAGCCGCGATGGTCTCGGGGTCGCCCGTCGGGGGAACCATATATTGGCTGACCGGCTCGGCGACCGCGTAGAACATGACGTCGGTGCCGATGCCGGCTGCGAAGAGCATCGAGGCCCAGGCGAACGTGGAGAACTGCGGTTTGGAGTGGTCGGGACCGAGCTTGATGGAGCCGTAGCGCGAGATCGCCAGGTAGAGCACGAACACCAGCACCGACGTGGTCAGCAGGACGTAGAACCACCCGAACCAGTCGACGACCCTGGCCACCGCCTCGCCGATGACCCTCTCGGCCTGGTCAGGCGCAAAGATCGCCCAGGTCGCCATGACCAGGACTCCGATCACCGCCGAGTAGAACACCGGCTTGCGTATCGGCGGCCCGTCGGTGAGGAAGGCCCACCGGCTGGTGGTCACGACCGAGTCGGGGGTCCTGGTCGTCGTCAAGGCGGTCTCCTCGGCTCCGGAGGCTCAGGCTGACACTGAACCGGGGGCATGCGTGTCGCTGGAGACATCATGGACCTCGGAGGGTGGATCGGTCACCCTGCGTCGGGCGGGCAGCCCGACGCGGCCCCGGTCTGTCGCTACAGCTCGCGTTGGACCTCGTCTGGCTCTTCGCGGGCGGCGCGGTTGATGTTGCGGATGGCGACCGCGAGACCACCCCACACCACCACGATGGCAATGACCATCATGACGACGGCGGAAGTTGTCATCGCGATACCTCCTCGGACGGTGCGGTCAGGTCGACCGTACGCCGCCACGGAAGACGTGCGAGCACGAGTGCCAGCACGATCACCAACCCTGCCGCTCCCCATCCGATCCAGTTGATCAGCCAGTCCGGATAGCCGCCGTACGGCTCGTCCAGCACCGCTCGGAGTTCGTCGATCAGCACGTAGACGAGGGCCGCCGGGGTGATGACACCGACCAGGGCGAGCCACCAGCTGCCCAGCCGCACCGACCCCGTGCTGTTGAGGTGGTCACGCAGGTGGTCGAGGTCGCGGTAGAGCCACGTGACGGCGAGCATGCTGACAACGGCGACCATCAAGATGCCGAAGCGGTTGATGAAGTGGTCGGCGGTGTCCAGGATCGGCACGCCGGTGGTGGTGGCGAACAGCAGGACGCTGGCGGCCGCTGCCGGCACGCAGACGAGACATGATGCTGTCGCCCGGCTGAGGTCGAGCTTGTCGCGGACCGCCGAGATCACGACCTCGATCACGCTGACCAGCGAGGTCAGACCCGCCACGACGAGGGACCCGAAGAACAGCACGCCGATGAACGCTCCCGCCGGAGCCTCGGAGATGATCGCGGGGAAGGCGACGAACGCCAGACCGAGGCCCGAGGTCGCCACCTCGTCGACCGCAACCCCGTTGGCCTGGGCCATGAAGCCCAGCGCGGCGAACACGCCGATCCCGGCAAGGAGCTCGAAGGACGAGTTGGCCATGCCGACCACCAGCCCGGACCCGGTCATGTCGGTCTTGCGACCCACGTAGGACGCGTAGGTGATCATGATCCCGAAGCCGACCGACAGCGAGAAGAAGATCTGTCCGAACGCCGCCGCCCACACTCCGGCGTCGGTGAGTGCGCCCCAGTCCGGGGCGAAGAGGGCATCGAGCCCGTCCGCGGCTCCCGGCAGGAACAGCGACCGGACCACGAGCGCCAGGAAGGCGATCACCAGCAGGGGGATGAACACCACCGAGAGCGCGCCTATGCCCTTCTGGACACCCGCCACCATGACCGCGATGACGACTACCCACACCAGCAGCAGGGGCCACAGCACTCCGCCGACGAAGTCGAGCCCGATCCCGGGTGCGGCCACCTCGAGGAAGTCGCCGAAGAAGAACTCGTCCGGGGTCGAGCCCCAGGACTTGTCGATCGAGAAGAACGTGTAGCGCACCGCCCACGCGATGATCACCGCGTAGTAGATCGCGATGACCGCGCAGATCCCGACCTGCCACCAACCCAGAGTCTCGGCGGAGGCGCCGCCGAGCCGCCGGAAGGACAGAGGAGCGGAGCCGCGGTAGCGGTGCCCGATGCCGTAGTCGAGGAGCAGGAAGGGCAGCCCGGCGACCAGCAGCGCCACCAGGTAGGGGATCACGAACGCTCCGCCGCCGTTCTCATAGGCGACGTACGGGAACCGCCAGATGTTCCCCAGGCCCACGGCGGACCCGATCGCCGCCAGGATGAACACCTTGCGGCTCGTGAAATGGCCTCGGCGGTGCTCCTCCTGGGAGGCGCCGGACGGCTGGGTTTGCGTGGACATGGGCCCTCCTCGCTCGATTGCACAGAGGCTAGACCCGATCGACGAGCTGTGGGGATGGCGAGGGCCGCCTCGTGGGCTGGCTCAGCTGCGTCCGGTGTGTTCCACGATCGCGGCGATGGCCAGGTCCCACACCTCGGGTGGGGGTTGCTGGTGTCCGACGCCGGGGAGCGGCAGCAACCCCGCTCGGGAGATCTCCGCGGCGAGGGCCTCGCCGTGCTCGATGGGGAACATCGGATCGGTGGTGCCGTGCAGGACCAGGGTGTGGGCCGTGACCTGGTCGAGCCGGGCGTCGGACTCGCCTTGAGCAACGACATCATCATGAACTCGGTGCAGCCGGCGCGGGCCGGGCGAGCGGCGGCGACCTCGGAGACCGCCTACGAGCTCGGTATGACCTTGGGGACCGCCGTCCTCGGTGGCGTGCTCGTGGCTTGGTACACGCGGGTCGTCAGCGCCGAGATCGACGCGATCGACGCGATCGACCTGCCGGAGCCGCTCCGCGAACGCGCGTCCTCGACGATGGCCGAGGCCCAGCTCGTCGCGCCTTCGCCGGTCAGGGCCGTTCTCCTCAGGCTTGCGCGGGGCGGGCCGCACTTACATCTATGCGAACTCAGATGTCGTAGTAGAGCTCGAACTCGTGCGGGTGCGGCCGCAGCTGCACCGGCGCGATCTCGTTGACGCGCTTGTAGTCGACCCAGGTCTCGATCAGGTCGGGCGTGAAGACATTGCCGACGGTCAGGTACTCGTGGTCGGCCTCGAGCGCCTCGAGCACGGCGTTGAGCGAGGTCGGGACCTGCTCGATCTCGGCCATCTCGTCCGGCGGGAGCTCGTAGATGTCCTTGTCGATCGGGGCGGCCGGCTCGGTCTTGTTCTTGATGCCGTCGACACCGGCGAGCATCAGGGCCGAGAACGCGAGGTAGGGGTTCGCCGACGGGTCGGGGAACCGGGTCTCGATGCGCTTGGCCTTCGGGTTCGAGCCGGTGATCGGGATGCGGACCGACGCGGAGCGGTTGCGCGAGGAGTACACCAGCGAGATCGGGGCCTCGAAGCCCGGCACCAGCCGGTGGTAGGAGTTCACCGTCGGGTTGGTGAACGCGAGCAGCGACGGAGCGTGGGCGAGGATGCCGCCGATGTACCAGCGCGCCATGTCGGACAGGCCGCCGTACCCGGTCTCGTCGTAGAAGAGCGGATCGCCGTCCTTCCACAGCGACTGGTGCACGTGCATGCCCGAGCCGTTGTCACCGAAGATGGGCTTCGGCATGAAGGTGACCGTCTTGCCGGCCTCCCAGGCGGTGTTCTTGATGAGGTACTTGAACTTCATCACGTCGTCGGCGGCCTTGAGCAGGGTGTCGAAGCGGTAGTTGATCTCCGCCTGCCCGGCGGTGCCGACCTCGTGGTGCGCGCGCTCGACGAGCAGGCCGGACGCCTCGAGGTTCTTCACCATCTCGTCGCGCAGGTCGCCGTAGTGGTCGTACGGCGAGACCGGGAAGTAGCCGCCCTTGAACCGCGTCTTGTAGCCGCGGTTGTCGTTCTCCGAGCCCGAGTTCCACCAGCCCTCGACCGAGTCGATGTGGTAGTAGCCCTCGTTGGCGGTGGTGGAGTAGCGGACCGAGTCGAAGATGTAGAACTCCGCCTCCGGCGCGAAGTACGCCGTGTCCGCGATGCCGGTCGTGCCGAGGTAGGTCAGCGCCTTGCGCGCGATGTTGCGCGGGTCGCGGCTGTAGGCCTCACCGGTGATCGGGTCGTGGATGAAGAAGCTCAGGTTGAGCGTCTTGTTGGTCCGGAACGGGTCGACGAACGCGGTGGTCGGGTCCGGGAACAGCGCCATGTCGGACTCGTTGATCGCCTGGAAGCCACGGATCGACGAGCCGTCGAAGGCCAGACCGTTGTCGAAGACGTCCTGGCCGAACGACGACACCGGGACGGTGAAGTGCTGCTCGATGCCGGGCAGGTCGACGAAGCGAACGTCGACGAACTCGACGCCTTCGTCCGTGACGTACTTGAGCAGCTCTTCGCTGTTCTTGAACATGCAGGTCTCCTTGGCTTCACTGAGGTCCTGCGCAACGTATGCACGGGCAGTTTCTCGACCGTATCGCGATTGTTTCGGCGGTGTTAACACGTGCTCAGCAGGCGACAACAGGGCGTACGTCGGCCGCCACCGGACGCCTGAGAAGGTGTCTCCGTGGAGACCGCGACGTGGGCCCGGCGCATCCTGGCGCTGGTGGTGGACTGGTTCGCCTGCACCCTCGTCGTGATCTTCGCGCTGGGCGGCGTCGAGCACTGGGCCGGCGACAACGAGGCCGGCTTCTACGTGCTCGGCGTGTTCATCCTGGAGTCGGCACTCTTCACTGCCCTCATGGGTGGCTCGTTCGGCCAGGTCGCGACCCGGCTCCGCGTCGTACGCGAGAACGGCGACCCGCGCCCGATCCCGCTGCACCTCGCGCTCGCGCGCCAGGTCCTGATCGCGCTCGTCATCCCGCCGCTGGTCTACCGACCCGATGGCCGAGGCCTGCACGACCTGGCGGCCGGCAGCGCGGTGGTCACGCTCCAGACGTATCGGGCGCTGGCGGGGAAGCGCTGACCTCGCCCCACGTGACCTCGCTGGCCGGCAGCGCAGCCGCGTCCTCGAGCAGCCGGGCGATCCGCAGTGCCAGGCCGACGCCGAGCCGCGGGTCGTCGGGGCGATGCAAGAGGGCGTCGTAGAGCCCGAGGTAGTGCGCCTGCTTGCGCTCGACCGTGTCGGCGTACGCCGTGTGCGAGGTGACCCGGTCACCCTCCATGACCAGGACAGTCATCGAGGAGTGCTCGACCTCCACCCGCACCTCGCCGCCCAGGAACTCCAGCGTCGTGTGCTTGCTGCTGTCGCCGGCCAGCCAGTTCGACGACAGCACGGTCCGGCCGCCGTCGTGCGCCAGCACCGTCACCGCCCGAGTGCCCTGGTCGGCGTGCGAGAGGACCCGCCACCCCTGGGTGAACGCCGACGCGACGCTCAGCTGGTTTGGGGCGGAGTCGACGAAGCTGGAGACCAGGCTGGTGCGCCGGTCCTCGGTCAATGCACCGCCGTAGGCGTCGGTCGACATCGCCACCACCCGGGTCGGCGGACCCCAGTCGGGGTGCCCGGCCACCAGCCGGGCTGCCCACTCCACTTCGGGTGAAAAGGCGAAGTGGTGGGCGACCTTGAGCCGGGACGCGACGACGTCGGGGGAGTGCCGCGCCTCCAACCCCGCGATCTCCGCCGCTGACTGCGCCAGCGGCTTCTCGGACAGCACCAGTGCCGACGTGCTCGACAGCAGCGAGTCGGCCAGCGCGACGTGGGTCTCGGTCGGCGTGGCCAACACGACCAGGTCCGGCTCGAGCGCCAGCCCCTCGTCGAGGGTCGAGAAGACGGGGAACGGCACGTCGTACGCCGACGCGGGATCGACGCCCGCGACGACCACGACGGAGGGTAGGCGGGCCAGGACGGCGAGGTGGGTGCGGGCGATCGTGCCCAGCCCGACGACCAGGACGCGGGTCACGTCGGGCGGCGGCTCAGCGACCGCGCATGTTGCCGCGCAGCCCCTTCATGCTGGTCGGCACCGGTCCCTTGGGGATCGGGATCGCCGACCGCTGGGCGTCGAGCGCCTTGAGCCGGTTGAGGATGTCGGTCATCTCGGCCGGCTTCACCTGGCGGCCGAGCTTCTGAACGTGCTTCACCAGCTTCGAGAGCGGCACCTCGCCCTCGCCGTTGCCGCAGATCACCTCGTGGATCGGGGTCTCGGCGGCGACCCGCTCGTGCTTGCGTCGCTCGGTGGACATCAGCTGGCGCAGCCGGTTGTGGTTGCCCTCGCCGATCAGGACGATGCCGGGCGGGCCCACCACGCGGTAGACGACGTCCATCTGCTTGGTGAGCGCAATCGGCTCCTCGCGCGTCTTCCAGCCGCGGCGGAGCATGCGGAGCGCGGCGCCGGCCGCACCGCGCTGGCCGTCCATCTGGGAGTACGCCGAGCGCTGGGCGCGCCGGCCGAAGATGATCAGCGTGGCGAGCGTGCCGAAGAGCACCGCACCGACGACTGCCATCGCCATCCCGAGCGCGCCGTTGCTGGGCAGGAGGAAGTAGAAGACGGCGAAGCCGATCCCGCCGACGACCAGGAACCCGCCGAGAAGCCACAGGCCGATCCAGCGGTCGGTCTTCTTGGTCAGCTGGTAGGTCTGACGGAACTGCTGGATCCGGCCGGTCTTCTCGGCCTTCGATCCAGACTCTGCCTTGTCCTTGGCCATGCGGCGGCGCTGCCTATCTGTGCGTGCTGACTGGGCGTGCGAGGAGGTTCAGACGGACGCGCCCTGGCGGGCGTCCATGGCCTGACGGTACAGCCGCCCCGCGCGGTACGACGAACGCACCAGCGGCCCCGAGAGCACCCCGGAGAATCCGATCTCCTCGGCCTCGGCGGCCAGCTCGACGAACTCCTCGGGCTTGACCCAGCGCTCGACCGGGTGGTGCCGCACGGAGGGGCGGAGGTACTGGGTGATCGTGACCAGCTCGGTGCCGGCGTCGTGCAGGTCGCGCAGCGCCTGGCTGACCTCCTCGCGGGTCTCGCCCATCCCGAGGATGAGGTTGGACTTGGTGACCAGGCCGAAGTCGCGGGCCTGGGTCAGCACGTCGAGCGAGCGGTCGTAGCGGAATGCCGGCCGGATCCGCTTGAAGATCCGCGGGACCGTCTCGACGTTGTGGGCCAGCACCTCAGGCCGGCTCTCGAACACCTCGCGGAGCAGATCCGGCTTGCCGTTGAAGTCGGGGATGAGGTTCTCGACACCGGTGCCGGGGTTGACCTCGTGGATCACGCGGACGGTCTCGGCGTACAGCCACGCGCCGCCGTCCTCGAGGTCGTCGCGGGCGACGCCGGTGATGGTCGCGTAGCGGAGCTCCATCTTCTGCACCGACTCGGCGACGCGGCGGGGCTCGTCGCGGTCGAGGGGCTGCGGCTTGCCGGTGTCGATCTGGCAGAAGTCGCAGCGCCGGGTGCACTGGTCGCCGCCGATGAGGAACGTCGCTTCGCGGTCCTCCCAGCACTCGAAGATGTTGGGACAGCCCGCTTCCTGGCAGACCGTGTGCAGCCCCTCGGACTTCACCAAGGAGTGCAGCTCGGTGTACGCCGGCCCCATCTTGGCCCGGGTCTTGATCCACTCCGGCTTGCGCTCGATCGGCGTCTCGGCGTTGCGCACCTCGAGCCTGAGCAGCTTGCGCCCTTGGGGCGCGGTGGGAGCTTGGGTCACGGCTTCAACCCTACGCCGGTGACCCAGTTCACTCCGACTCGGCGAGGTGGGCGGGGTGACGGTTGGGTCGGGTCGGGTGGGCGGTCAGTAGGCAACCTGGGTGGCGCCGGATCGGGGGTCTGCGGGTTGCCTGCTGACCGTTGCCCGGGGTCGGATCGGGTGGGCGGTCAGTGAGCAACCTGGGTGGCGTCGGATCGGGGGTCGGCGGGTTGCCTGCTGACCGCTGCCCGGCCGCGAGCGAACGCCACGGTTGCACTATTGGTAGCCACGTGGTTACCTATCTGACATGGACATCTTCGGGGCGCTAGCCGACCCGGTGCGCCGCTCGCTGCTGGCCGAGCTGGCCGCCGAGCCGTGCCGGGTCGTCGACCTCGCCGCGAGCCGGCCGATCAGCCGGCCGGCGGTCAGCAAGCACCTGCGGCTGCTGCTCGAGGCGGGCGCCGTGACGGTGCGAGAGGCGGGGCGGGAGCGCTACTACGCGCTGGACCGAACGGCGCTCGCCCCGGTCGCGACGTACGTCGCCGGGCTGGTGACGCGACCGGTTAGCGAGCAGGCCCTGGACGCCCTGGAGACCGAGGTCCACCGGACCGGCCGCGAACGGCGGCGCACCGCACCCGAGCAGCACGAGGAGACCGCATGACCACCACACCCACCGGCCGGATCGAGCACCGCGACGGGCAGCACGTGCTCGTCCAGACCCGCGAGTTCCGGGCGCCGATCGAGGACGTCTGGGCGGCCGTGACCGAGCCCGAGCGGCTTGCGCGCTGGATCGGGTCGTGGACCGGTGACCCGGAGTCGGGGAGCGTGGACTTCCGGATGACCTTCGAGGGCGACGACCCCGCAGGCGAGCAGATGGAGATCCGGGCCTGCGAGCCGCCGCACCGGCTGCACCTCACGTCGCGCGTCGGCGAGGAGGTGTGGCTGCTCGAAGCTCGACCTCACCCACGCAGACGGGGTCACCACGCTGACGTTCAGCCAGCCCGGCGTGACCGCCGAGCAGGTCGGCTCCGTCGGCCCCGGCTGGGACTACTACCTCGACCGGCTCGTCGACGTCGAGACCGGTGCGGATCCGGCGGAGCGCGACTTCGACCGCGACTATTACCCGTCGACGGCGGACCACTACACCGCGCAGTTCGACTAAGAGCTCAGGGCACGTCGCGGCGGAGGAACGTCAGGAACGATGGCACCCCTACAGCGGCCAGGATCACCAGGAAGTAGACGGTCCCGTGCAGCCGGTCGATGAGCCGGCCCGGATCGCACGCTTCATCGGAAAGGACGCAGAGCTCGTAGTCGTAGTAGGTGTAGCCGCCGACGGTGAACGCCACGAAGTTGCCCCAGGGCATCACCTGCTCGGCCGACTCGATGCCGAGCGCGCCGACGACCACCAGCCCGAGGAACCCGGTCGCGAACAGCAGCCCGAGCGTGCCGACGGTGCTGCGCAGCAGCATGGTGAGGACGTAGCCGAACCCGGCCGCGCCGGCCACGAAGATGGTGCCCAGGACCGCCTGCTTGTACGCCGCGACCATGGCGTGGTCCGGGATCGGCAGGTCCCGGGCCGACGCGACGGCGTAGAGGCCGGTCCAGTAGGCGACCAGCACGGCGAGTGCGAGGCCCCCGCCGGCGAGCACCACCGCGGCGAGCTTGGCAGCCCAGACCCGAGCCCGGCGGGGCTCGAAGAGAAGCTGGTTGCCCATCGAGCCGGTGTTCCAGTCGTGGCCGGCGAACGTGGTGCCGGCGAGCAGCATCACCAGCGTGATCAGCACGATGACCGCCGGACCAGTGCCGTTCTCTCGCTGGTCGACCAGGTCGAGGGGGGAGTTCCCCCAGCCCTGGGAGACCCTCTTCTCGCAGGCGGAGGCCGTGTCCCCGTCGGAAAGACCGCTCGGTACGCCGTACCGCTGCGGGTGCTCCTGGCAGGCGTCGTACTCCTGGCGGACCACCGGGCCGTACTCGGCGACCAGCTCGTCCAGCGACTGGGTGTTGGTGGTGACCACGATCCCGATGAAGACCGCCAGCGGCGCCAGCACGCCCAGGCCCATCAGGACCAGCGCGGCCCGGCGCCAGCGCAGGCGGGTGAGCTCGACCCACACCAGGCGCATCACGTGGCGTCCCTGCCCAGCCGCTCGTCCTCGGTGAGCGAAAGGAAGATCGACTCCAGGTCGCCCCCGACCGGACTCAGCGCGGTCAGCCAGACCCCGGCCTCGCCGAGCACGCGGGTGACCTCGCCCGGCTGCTCGGTCGCGACGACGAGGCTGCCGGGCTCCTCACTCGTCACCGTCAGCCCGGCCGCCTCGAGGGCGGCTCGAGCCGCGGCGAGGTCGGGTGCCACGACGCGGTGGCTGGTCGTGGCCCCGACCAGGTCGGCGACCGAGCCGCTGGCCAGGGTCCGCCCGTTGCCGATGATGGTGGCAGTCGTGCAGACCTGCTGCACCTCGGCCAGGATGTGCGAGCTCAGCAGCACCGTCACCCCGACCTCGCCCAGCCCCCGGATCACCTCGCGCACCTCGCGGATGCCGGCTGGGTCGAGGCCGTTGGTCGGCTCGTCGAGGATGAGCAGGCGCGGATCCTTGAGCAGGGTCGCCGCGATCGCGAGCCGCTGCTTCATGCCGAGCGAATAGGTCTTGTAGCGGCCGGTCTCGCGGCCCCGGAGCCCCACGGTTTCGATCGCGGCGTCGACGCGCTGGTCCGGTACGCCTACCGAGCGGGCCAGGAGCAGGAGGTTCTGCCGGCCGGTGAAGTTGGGGGAGAACTTGGGCGACTCGACGACGGCCCCGACCCGGCCGACCACGGCCGCGAGCTGCGCCGGCACCGGGTGGCCGAACAGCGCCATCGAGCCGCGGGTGGCGGCGGCAAGGCCGAGCAGCATCCGGATCGTGGTGGTCTTGCCCGAGCCGTTGGGTCCGAGGAAACCGTGCACGTCGCCCTCGTGGACGGTGAGGTCCAGGTCGGCAACGGCGACCTTGGTGCCCTTTCGGCCGGCGTACTCCTTGCGGAGGCCATGCGTCTCGACGACGGGCTCGCTCAACCGTCACTCCCGCGCATCGCCCGACCGTACCCGCGGCCATCCCGGCTCGGACCGCCCGACACGCAGCCCCGGCGAGCGCGACCCGCGCGGCTCGGACATACCCCAACTGTCCTTCGTATACTGTATTGCAGGATGCCTGCGGTGCGCGGGTGACGAGTGTTGCGGAGGTGCCTGGTGACCGGTCTGCCCGACTCCATCGGCGCCCGCCACACCAGCCTGAGCGACCAGGTGGCCGCCGAGCTGCGGCGCCGCATCATCGACGCCCACTACCTGCCCGGCGAGCGACTCACCGAGGACCGGCTCGCTGCTGACTTCGGCGTCTCGCGCAACCCGGTCCGCGAGGCGCTGCGGTCGGTCACGGCCGAGGGCTTCATCGAGGTCCAGCCGCGTCGGGGTGCGGTCGTGGCCACCCCCGACGAGCAGGTCATGCGCGACATGTTCCTGGCCCGGTCGCTGATCGAGCCGCAGGCCGCCCGCGTTGCCGCGGAGCGCGCCACGGACGCCGACCTCGCCGCCCTGCGCGACCTGCTCGACCAGGCCCGGCTCGCCACCGAGAAGGGCGACTTCGACAAGGTGGCCGAGCTCAACACCGAGCTCCACCGGGCCGTGGTCGCGATGTCCCGCAACCGCTGGCTGATGCAGTTCTCCACCGCCATGTACCGCTACGTCCACTGGGTGTTCCGACTCGGGGCGCCGACGCGGGCCACGCACTCCTGGGAGGAGCACGTGCGGCTGGTCGAGGCGCTCGAGGCGCACGACCCGGACGCCGCCGAGCAGGCGGCCGCCGAGCACGTGCACGCCGCCGAGGCGGCCGCCCTCGACCAGCACGCCGAAGCCGCGGACGCCTAACCCTTCACGCTGACCCGGGACTTTCTGTCGCCAGCATCGCGCTGACCCGGGACTTTCGGTCGCGAGAAACGGACTGACCCGGGACTTTCTGTCGCGAAAGCCAAACGACCAGAACTCCCGGGTCACCGCCTTCTGCGCGACACGAAGTCCCGGGTCAGCGTGTTCTGCGCGACACGAAGTCCCGGGTCAGCGTGTTCTGGGCGACACGAAGTCCCGGGTCAGCGACCGACGGAGTAGCACTGCGCGCCGCGGGGGTCCGAGGCCGCGGACACGGCGCCCTCGGCGTCCCTCGCGACTGCGCAGAGCCGTCCGAGTGTCCAGTCGCCGGCCCGGACCAGCGTGTGGCCACGCCCTACGAGGTCGGTCAGCACGTCCTCGCCCAGGCGGTCCTCGGCGACCAGCTCGCGGGGGTTCATCTCGCGGGGGTAGAACGAGCTCGGCACCGACGTCGTGTGGAACGACGGCGCGTCGATCGCTTCCTGCAGACCGAGGCCGCCGACCAGGTGGCGGAGCAGGAAGGGCAGCTGCCACTGCTCCTGCTGGTCGCCGCCCGGGGTCCCGCACGCCAGCGCCGGGCGGCCGTCGCGCAGCACCAGCGTGGGGGAGAGCGTCGTGCGCGGGCGCCGGCCCGGGGCCAGCGAGGCCGGAAGCCCCTCGTCGAGCCAGAGCATCTGCAGCCGGCTCCCGAGGCAGAAGCCGAGCTCGGGAACGGTGGGTGAGCTCTGCAGCCAGCCGCCGCTCGGCGTCGCCGAGATGATGTTGCCCCATCGGTCGACGACGTCGATGTGGCAGGTGTCGCCGCGGGTCTGGCCGTCCCACGAGACCGTCGGCTCACCCAGCCCGGCCTCCTCGGGGGCGCCCGACCCGCCGCGTGCGTGCGCGGCCAGCATCGGCTGGTGGCCGCCGGGAGATCCCGGCCGCAGCTCGGCGGAAGCACGGTCTCCCACCAGCCCCCGCCGCGCCTCGACGTACGCCGGGTCGAGCAGCTGCGCCACGGTGACCGGCGAGGCGTCGCCGAACCACGCCTCGCGGTCGGCCAGCGCGAGCTTGAGCACCTCGGTGACGGTGTGCACGCCGTCCGCAGTCGACGGGTCGAGCGCCTCGTCGGGGAGGCCGTCCAGCATGGCCAGCGCCTGCAGCAGCACGGGTCCCTGTCCCCACAGGTCGGTCTTGGCGACCTCGACGTCCCGGAACCGCTGCACGACCGCCGGCTCGTACGACGCGCTCCAGCCCGCGAGGTCGGCCCCGGTCAGCACGCCTGCGTGGTCGGCGCCGCTGGAGTCGCGGAACGGCAGCCGGCTGAACGCGTCCACCGCCTCGGCCACGAAACCCTCGCGCCAGGCCCGGCGGGCACCGTCGTACTGCGCCTCGCGGCCGCTCCCAGACGCCTCGCCCTCCGTCACGAGCCGCTCCAGCGCGGCGGCGTGCTCGGGGTTGGTGACGGTTTCCCACGCACTCGGCAGCCCGCCGTGGGGCAGCCACCGGGCGGCCGAGGTGGGCCAGTGCTCGCGGAACAGCTGCTCGACCCTGGCCAGCGTCGCGGCCGCGGTCGGGAGCAGCTGGTGACCGCCGCGGGCGTACCCGATCGCATAGGAGAGGACGTCACGCAGCGGGCGGGTGCCGTGGTCGCGGCCCAGCATCAGCCAGGCGTCGACCGCCCCCGGGATCGCCGCGGCGAGCGGACCGGAGCCAGGCACCAGGTCGAGACCGAGCCCGAGGTAGTGCTCGCGGGTCGCTCCGGCGGGAGCGGTGCCCTGCCCGCACAGCACCCGCGGCGCCGGATCGTCGGCGGTCGCGAAGATCGCGGGCACCTCACCACCGGGACCGTTGAGGTGCGGCTCGACGACGTGGAGGACGAACGCGCCGGCAATCACGGCGTCGAAGGCGTTGCCGCCCGCCTCGAGCTCGGCCATCGCCGACTGCGAGGCCAGCCAGTGGGTCGACGACGCCATGCCGAACGAGCCGCGCACCGTGGGGCGCGTGGTCGGTCCGCCGTTCACGCGCTCGATCCTCCGGCATCGACCGCACGGACGTCCGGGCCGGTCCCGTCATCGTCGACGAGGTGGCACGCCACCAGCCCGCCGCCGGGCATCGGGCGCAGCTCCGGCACCTCGATGCGGCAGCGCTCCACGGCCAGCGGACAGCGGGTGTGGAAGCGGCAGCCGCTGGGCGGGTTCAGCTGGCTGGGCAGCTCGCCGGAGAGTACGACGCGACGCCGGCGGCGCTGCTCGGCCGGGTCCGGCACCGGGGCGGAGGACAGCAGCGCCTGCGTGTAGGGGTGTCGCGGCGCGGAGAAGACCTGCTCGCGCGCACCGACCTCGGCGACCCGGCCGAGGTACATCACCACGACCCGGTCGGCGAGGTATTCGACCGCGGCGAGGTCGTGGGTGATGAAGAGGCAGGCGAAGCCGAGGTCACGCTGCAGGTCGGCCAGCAGGTTGAGCACGCTCGCCTGCACCGACACGTCGAGCGCGCTGGTCGGCTCGTCCGCGACCAGCAGGCTGGGCTGGGTGACCAGCGCACGGGCGATGCTCACCCGCTGCCGCTGGCCGCCCGAGAGCTCGTGCGGGTAGCGCTCGGCCACGCCGGCACGCATCCCGACCTTCTCGAGCATGGCCCGGACCTTGGCGCCACGCTCGGCCCGCGGCACGCTGTGCAGCCGCAGCGGCTCGGCCACCAGGTCACCGACGCTCATCCGCGGGTCGAGGGAGGAGGCGGGGTCCTGGAAGACGATCGAGACGGTACGCCGGTGCGGGCGCAGCGCCCGCCGCGACAGCGCGCTCACGTCGACGCCCCCGAGCAGCACCTGCCCCGACGTCGGGTCCAGCAGCCGCACGATCAGGCGGCCGACCGTCGACTTGCCGGAGCCGCTCTCGCCGACCAGGGCGACCACCTCGCCCTGCCCGACCTCCAGCGACATGCCGTCGACGGCGTGGACGGGGCCGAAGTGCTTGACGAGGTCGACGACCTCGCAGACCGGCGCGGTCATGCGTCGGCCTCGCCGGTGCCGGCCGGGTGCCAGCAGGCCACCTCGTGACCGGCCGCGGTGTCCGGAGCCGCACCCAGCGGCGGCCGGTGCGACGTGCAGGTGTCGTCTGCCGCCGGGCAGCGCTCCGCGAAGATGCACCGGTCCTCCGGCGTCTCGACGACGGGCACCAGGCCCGGGATCTCGCGCAGCCGGTGGTCCGCGCCACCGGCGGTGCGTGCGGTCGGCACCGCTCCGAGCAGGCCGACCGTGTAGTGGTGCCGGGGCCGGGCGAAGAGGTCGTCGATGTCGGCGCGCTCGACCATCCGGCCGGCGTACATCACGACGACCCGGTCGGCGACGTCGGCGACGACCGCGAGGTCGTGGGTGATCAGCACGACCGCCGCGCCGAGCCGGTCGCGCAGGTCGCGGAGCACGTCGAGGATGCCGGCCTGCACGGTCACGTCGAGGGCGGTGGTGGGCTCGTCGGCGACCAGCACCTCGGGGTTGGCGGCCACCGCCATCGCGATCATCACGCGCTGCCGCAGCCCGCCGGAGAGCTGGTGGGGATACTGCTTCAGCCGCTCGCGCGGGTTGGCCATGCCGACCAGGTCCAGCAGCTCGGCGGCGCGGGTCTGCGCGGCCCGCCGGTCCATGCCCTCGTGCAGCTTCAGCACCTCGCAGATCTGGCGGCCGACCGTGAACACGGGGTTGAGCGAGGTCATCGGCTCCTGGAAGACGTAGCCGATGCGCCGGCCGCGGGCCCGCCGCAGCTCGGCGGCCGGCGCACCCACGAACTCCTGGCCGCGCAGCCGCACGCTGCCGGTGACGGTCGCGCTGCCGGGCAGCAGGCCGGACAGCGCGGTGGCCATCACGCTCTTCCCGCAGCCCGACTCGCCCACCACGGCCAGGAGCTCGCCGCCTCGGGCGTCGAACGAGACCTCGTCGACGGCATGGACCGTGCCGTCCTCGGTGCGAAAGCTGACGGACAGGTCGCGGACCTGCAGCAGCGGCTGGTCGTCGGCGGCTCCGGGCGGCGGGAAGGAGTCGGCGGCCATGGCGCTCATCGGCGGGCCGCCCGCGGGTCGAGGGCGTCGCGCAGGCCGTCGCCGACGAGGTTGAACGCCAGGGTCAGCACCGCGATCGCGAGCCCGGGGATGACCGCGGTCCACGGTGCGCTCGAGATGGACTGCTGGGCCTCCGACAGCATCGTGCCCAGGCTGGGCGAGGGCGGCTGGATGCCAAGGCCTAGGAACGACAGCACGGCCTCGCCGAGGATGGCGGCCGGGATCGCGACCGTGGCCTGCACGATCAGCACGCTGGTGGCGTTGGGCAGGATGTGGCGTACGACGACCCACAGGTCGCTGGCTCCCTCGGCGACCGCGGCCGCGACGTAGTCCAGCGACTTCAGCCGCAGCGTCTCCGATCGGGTCACCCGGATGATCCCTGGGATCTGGGAGATCCCGATCGCCAGGGCCGCGTTGCTGAGTGAGGCGCCGCGGATCGCCGCCAGGCCGACCGCCAGGATCAGGAAGGGGAAGGCCAGCACCATGTCGGTCAGCCGCGACACGATCGCGTCGAGACCCCGGAAGTAGCCGGCGAGCAGTCCCAGCGGCACCCCGACCGCGAGTGCGAGCACGACGGACAGCACCCCGACCAGCAGCGACGCTCGAGCGCCGTACAGGATGCGCGAGAGGATGTCGCGGCCCAGCGAGTCGGTCCCGAGCAGGTAGCCGTCGTTGCCCGGTGGGGTGAACGACGCGTCGAAGTGCGCCTGGTCGGGCGGGTACGGCGCGATGAGGGGCGCGAGAATCGCGGCCAGCACCGCGATGGTCAGCACGACCAGCCCGGTCATGGCCAGCGGGCTGCGCCACAGCCGACGGAACAGCCGCCGGCCTCGGGGCCGGCTGGCGTCGGGGCCGGTCGGGGGAGCGCCGGAGGAGGGAGCGCCGGCCGGATCGGAGGCCGGCATGGTGTCGGCGACGGTCACGAGACCTCCCCGGAGACCCGGATGCGCGGATCGATGAGCGAATAGAGCAGGTCGACGAGCAGGTTGATGACGATGTACGCCGTCGCCGTGACCAGCACGACCGCCTGGATGACGGGGTAGTCGCGCTGGAAGACCGCGTCGATGGTGAGCTTGCCGAACCCGGGCAGGGAGAAGATCCGCTCGGTGACGACGGCGCCCGAGATGAGCGCGCCCAGCTGCAGGCCGACGATGGTGACCACGACGATCAGGCTGTTGCGCAGGCCGTGCACCCACACCACCCGCCCCTCGCGAAGCCCCTTGGCCCGGGCGGTGCGTACGTAGTCGGTGTCCAGCGCATCCAGCATCGAGGACCTGGTCTGCCGCATGATCACCGCCGCGAGCTGGATGCCGAGCACGATCGCCGGCAGGACCAGGTGCTGGAGGTTCGCGATCGGGTCGTCGCGGAAGGGCACGAACCCCGACGCGGGCAGCACCCCCAGCGCCACCGACAGCCAGAGGATCGCCATCAGCCCCAGCCAGAAGTTCGGCACCGACAACCCCACCAGCGCGAACCCGTTGGCCAGCCACTCGGCCCACGTGCCGCGGCGGGTGGCGGCGACGACCCCGGCGAGCACCCCGATGACGGACGCGACGAGCAGCGCGAGCGCCGACAGCTCGAGGGTGACCGGCAGCGCGCTCTTGAGCAGGTCGTTGACCGGAGTGCCGGTGCGCACCGACGTGCCGAGGTCACCCTTCAGGCTGTTGGTCAGGTAGTTCCAGTACTGCACCCAGACCGGGTCGTCGAGGCCGTACTTCGCCCGGATCGCCGCGATCTGGTCGGGGTCGTTCTGCTCCCCGGCCAGGGCCCGCGCGGGGTCGCCGGGCAGCGCCCGCACCCCCGCGAAGACGACCATCGTGGAGAGCACGAGCGTCACCGCGGACTGCCCGAGCCTGCGAAGCAGGTAGCGACCCATCAGGTCGTGTCCTGGTGGCGTTACTCGGCGTACCCGGCGAACGCGACCCGGATGATGCCGTCCGGGAACACCTGGACACCGGTGATCTCCTTGCTCACCCCGGTCAGGTTGCGCTGCCGGTAGACGTAGATGAGTGGGTTGTCCTCCTGGATGATCGCCTGCAGCTGCCCGTAGATGTCGGCGCGCTCGGCCACGTCGTCGGTCTGCCGCGCCTCGTCGAGAAGGTCGTCCACCTCGGGGTTGCTGTAGCCGGCGACGTTCTGCGAGCCCTGGGTGCCGATGAAGTTGGTGATGTTGGCGTCCGGGTCCACCCGGCCCGACCAGCCGAGCTGGAGCACCTGGAACTTCCCCTGGTCCTGCTGGTCGAGGAGCGTGGTGAACTCCAGCGGCTGGAGCTCGAGCTCGAAGCCACCCTCCTTCACCATCGCCTGCAGCGCCTGCGCGAACTCCAGGGCGTCGGGGGTGTTGGTCACCAGCATGTCCAGCTTGTACGGCGTCTGGACGCCCGCCTCCTCTAGGAGCTGCTTGGCCTGGTTGGGATCGAAGGAGCGGCACTCCTGCATGGCGTCGGTGCTGAACTCGCTCTCCGGGGAGATCGGTCCGCACGCGGTGTCGTACTGCCCGTTGAAGACGGTCTCCACCAGTGCGTCGCGGTCGATGGCGTACTCGAAGGCCTGCCGGATGCGGGGGTCCTGGGCGTACGGCTCGTCGATGGCGGTGGGCGGCTCCCCGACGCCCGCGGTGTTGCCGACGTTGAACGTGATGCCCTGGTAGCCCAACGACGCCGCCTGCAGCAGCGTCAGCTTGCTGTCGGACTCGATCGTCTGCACGTCGTCGGTGCCGACGGTGTCGGCCACCTGCACGTCACCGCTCTGGAGGTTGGCCGCCCTGATGCTCGAGTCGGTGATGATCTGGTAGACGATCGACTCGAGGTGCACCTTGTCGGCGTCGTAGTAGTTCGGGTCCTTCACCAGGGTGATGGAGTTCTGCGGCACCCGCTCCGAGAACTTGAACGGGCCGACGCAGACCGGGTCGGTGCCGAAGTCGTCACCCAGCTTCTCCAGCGCGGTCGGGCTCATGATCATCCCGGCCCGGTCGGCCAACGCGGCCGTCAGCGGCGCGAACGGGGTCTGGAGGTGGATCTCCACCGTGGTCGGGTCCGTCGCGTCGATCGTGTCGATCGGCCCCATCTCGGTGACGCGGGAGCTCTCGGGGTTGGTGAGGTGGCGCTCGAGCGACGTCTTCACCGCGCTCGAGTCCAGCTCCGTGCCATCGGCGAACTTGATGCCCTCGCGGAGCTTGATCGTGACCGTGGTGCCGTCGTCGCTGATCGTCGGTAGCGACTCGGCGAGCTGCGGCACGATCTCGGTCTCCGCGTTGATGTCGTAGAGCTTCTGGCACATGGCGTTGAAGACGTACCGGCTGTAGAACGACCCCGCGAGGGTCGGGTCCAGGAAGTCGGGCTCCGCGGAGAGCGCCATGGTGAGCGTGCCGCCGTCCTTGGCATTGACGGCCTCGCCGCCCACGTCGGTGTTCCGCTCCCCGGAGTCGCCGCTGTCCGAGCCCACCGAGGAGCACGAGGCGAGCGCCAGCAGTGTGGCGACCGCCGTTCCGATCACGATTTTGCGTGGGTGTTTGAGCATGGCCCTGCCTTCCCGAGATACACCGACTTCTGGGACACCGTATGTTGTATACGAGCCCGATTGGAAGAGGGTTCAACCATCCCTCACGAGCAGTACCCGGAGCTGACGGGCCGGCAGGCTAGGGGCGGACGAGCTCGATCCGCGGCTGCGCGGTACCCACTTTGGCGGCCGGGTCGCGGCGGGGCTCGTAGTCCGGTGTCGCGGCGTACGGCGCCCAGGCGAGCAGCTCCGCGAGCCTCGCCTGGAGGACCGGCAGCGCCTCGGGCACGCCGACCGGGCGGCCGGTCTCGAGGCTGAGGGTCGTGACACCGGCGTCGGCGATGCCGCAGGGGATGAACCGGTCGTACCACCCCAGATCGACGTCGCAGTTGAGTGCGATGCCGTGCATCGTCACGCCCTGGGCGACGCGGAGCCCGATCGCGCCGACCTTGCGCTCCTGGCGCAGCTCGTCGGCACGGAGCCAGACGCCGCTGCGGCCCGGGACGCGCGCGGTGGCCACGCCGAAGTCGGCGCAGGTCGCGATCATCGCCTCCTCGAGCCGGCGCACGAAGTCGACGACCAGCACGTGCTCGGGCAGCCGGACGATCGGGTAGGCCACGATCTGGCCGGGGCCGTGGAAGGTGATCTTGCCGCCGCGGTCCACGTCGATGACCGGCGCGCCGCCGCTGTCGACGGGCCGCTCGTGCGGCTCGGTGCGCTTGCCGGCGGTGTAGGTCGGCGGATGCTCGAGCAGCAGCACCGTGTCCGGCCGCTCGCGGGCCACGACCTCGGCGTGCACCCGACGCTGCAGCTCCCAGGCATCGAGGTAGTCGATCGCGCCGTCACCGGTCCCGGCGATCTCGAAGACCAACGGCTCAGCCACGTTTAGGAGCGTACCCGGGCTGGTAGGGGGCACGTCATGAGCATTTTCTCGGGAACCCGTCTCCGCATTCTCACCGCCGGCGCCGCGCTGGCCGTCGCAGGCTCGGTGGCCCTCGCGTCACCCGCGTCCGCGGTCAGCCAGGCCAGCGCCGAGGCGCAGTTCAGCGCCGCCGGCATCGGCTGGACGTCATCCGGCGGCTGCACCAACCCCACCATCCCGTCGTGCACGTCGTTCGAGGGGATCCGCCAGGCCACGATCGACGGCGGGATCACCCTGAAGAACGCCAGCGGCTGCGGGCTGACCATCACCGGTGGCACCGAGACCGGCCACGCGGGAGGCACCTACAGCCACGCGAACGGCTACAAGCTCGACTTCTCCCGCACCTCGTGCCTGACCTCGTGGGTCCACAACACCTACACCTACATCGGCGTGCGCAGCGACGGTGCGCCGATGTACGAGGCGGCGTCGGGCAACATCTACGCCGACGAGGGCAACCACTGGGACGTCACCTTCTACACCTGCGGCTGCTGACACTTCCGCCGACGCGCGGGTGACCCGCGGTCGGACAGAAAGTTCCTACTCTCGTGGAACCGAATGACCTGTCCCTGACTTGATACGGGTGAGGAACGTTCCCCAAGGGCAGGATGGAAATGACTCGGACACCCGCGTGGGAGCCGGAGTACGTCGAGTACTTCATCGCGCGGCAGCGGTCGTTCGTGCGCACGGCGTACGCCATGCTCGGGAGCCGGGCTGCCGCCGAGGACGCAGCACAGGCGGCGTTCACCTCGCTCTACGCCCACTGGCCGCGGATCCGCTCCGGCAACCCTGAGGCCTACGGGCGACGGGTGCTGGTCAACACCTGCATCTCGATGTTGCGCAAGCGCAAGCACGAGCTGGTGGTCGACCGGGTGCCCGAGGGCTTCAGCGAAAGTGGCGAAGCTTCGGTCGATCTCATGGATGCGCTCGCACGGCTCCCGGTGCGGGACCGGGCCGTGCTCTCCCTCCGCTTCTTGGAGGGCCTGTCCGTCCGTGACGTGGCCGCGGCCCTCGACGTTCCCGAAGGCACCGTCAAGAGCCAGTGCTCGCGAGCCCTGGCACGGCTCGAACCGCTTCTTTCACCCATCCACTTCAGCGAACGGGCCTCAGGGCCAGGAGGCAGTCCATCATGACGATTGAACAGCTGCGCGACCGGTTTGACCGGCTGACCGACGGGGGGCTGCCTACGCCCGACCTCGCCGACGCCATCGCGGGTGGTCGTCGTAAGCGCCGAGCCACCGTGATCTCTTACATCGCGGGGTCGTCGGCAGTCGCGGTCGTGGCGGTCGCCGTCGTGGCCCCGCTCGTGGCCGCCGGAGCTGACCGTGCAGGGGACGGGGCCGCCAGCAGCGCGGTGTCCACCTACTCGTCCTTGGTCCCGGGCACGGACATCGACGAGCGACTGGCGGCGGCCGTGGCGACAGCGATGCCGATGCTGCCGGCGCCGGCGGACGTCTTCCCGATGGATTGGCGGAGGCCGGGCAACGAGCCCGGGTGGATGGCGCCGGCGGCGGGCCTGCGGCTCCCGGACGAACAGTTCGGCGAGGCGACAGCCTGGCAGCTGCGCTACGACGTCGCAGCCGACCACACCGTCCTGATCACGGTCGCCACGCCCGTGGGCGACCAGTGGCCGAGCAATGCATGCACGGCGGACGGGCTGCAGTCCCTCGGCCCACACGTCTCTGGGCAGCCCTCGTCACGGGTTCCCTCCTGCCTCTACATGGACGGGGAGAACGAGCCGAGCTCGCCGGCGTTTCTCATGCAGTCGTCCGGTGAGGAGCCGAGCGGCCAGGACGTGATGCTCGCGTTCACCGAGCGGGTCGAGGACGGCACGGAGGCCGAAGGCAGGGAGCGCGCCTTGTTCAGGGGCTACCCGGGTCTCGAGCTCATCAACGCGTTGGACCTCGCGGGGGCACTTCAGCCGCACGAGTAGTTCGCCTGTGGATGAGCCCGGCGGAAGGTCGGCCCGGCGGGGTAGACCTGTGGACATGTCTCGGAAGACGCTCCTGCTGGTGCTCGTGGTTGCCGTGGTCACCACCGCCTGCGGAGGCGCTGACATCCGCGCTGGGACGGGCCCCCCGCTGATCGAGCCTGTCGAGATCGCCGCAGCGAAGGCACCCGCCGGCCCGCCGCCCGTCGAAGTCCTCCGCACCTGGGACGCGCAGCGCGCCGAGGCATGGGCCCGCGGCGACCCCGGGCTCCTGGCTGCGCTGTACACGCCGGGCTCGGTGGCGGGACGGCGCGACGGGGCGATGCTGCGGGCTTGGCTGGCGCGTGGGCTGGTCGTGCGCGGGCTGCAGACCCAGCTGCTCGAGGTGCGTGAGGTGCGCCGTACCGCCTCGATCTGGACGCTCGTCGTGACCGACCGGCTGGTGGGTGGATTCGCAGTCGGCGCGAGGGCGCGGCGGTCGCTGCCGCGCGACGCGCCTACAACCCGAACCGTCGAGCTGCGGCGAGTCAGCGGTCGGTGGCTCGTCTCAGCCGTCGAGCCGCTCGGCCCCGGCCCGTAGCACCGCGCTGACGTCAGGGTCATGGAAGCGGTAGCCCGCTTCGAGCAGCACCTGCGGTCGAAGGTCGAGCGACCGCAGCAACTCGGGCGCCGCCGGGCCCAGCGCGCCGCGGAGGAGCGGGGCCGGTGCCGGCAGCAGCGCCGGTCGGTGCACCTGGCGCGCCAGAGCGGAGGTGAACTCCGCGTTGGTCGGCGTATCCGGACAGCACAGGTTGACCGGACCCTCGACCGACTCGCGATCGATCAGGTGGACGACGGCTCCGCTCCAGTCGCGCAGGCTGATCACGGGGAAGTACTGACTACCGTGCGACAGGCGCGCTCCGAGGCAAAGTCGGAAGAGCGGGGTCAGGATCTTGAGCGCACCACCGCGCCGGTCCATCACGGGGGCAGTGCGCAGCACGACGACCCGGGCTCCCGCAGCACCTGCGGGTTCCGTGGCCTCCTGCCAGGCCCGCGTGACCTTGGTGAGCAGGGCGTCACCACGAGTGTCGGCGGACTCGTCCACCGGCTCGGACCCGTGGTCGCCGTACCAGCTGCTGCCATTGCCCGACAGCAGCGTGGGCTTGCGGTCACTTCCGGCGACCGCCTCGGCGAGCACGCGCGTCGGCTGCACGCGGCTCTCGAACAGCTCGCGCTGCCAGGAGCTGCTCCGGGGATTGCGGAACAACGACGACCCGGTGACGCCCACTACGGCATCGGCGTCCTCGAACACCTGCGGGTCGTACTGGCCCGAGGCCGGGTCCCAGGTCGACATCCCCGGCTCGTCGGTCGGCTTCCGGGTGAGGCCGAGCACCGTGTGCCCCGCGCGACGCAGGTCGCCGGCGAGGTGGGAACCCAGGAGGCCGGAGATGCCCGCGATGACGACGTGCATGGGGGCCTTAGACCTCGAAGGCGCCGGCCTCGAGTCGCTTCTTCACATCCTGGAGGAAGCGGCCGGCGTCGGCACCGTCGACCAGCCGGTGGTCGTAGGTCAGCGCCAGGTAGACCATGTAGCGCACCGCGATCGTCTCGCCGAGGTTCGCGTCGTCGATGACCACGGGCCGCTTCACAACGGCGCCGGGCCCGAGGATCGCCACCTGCGGCTTGTTGATGATCGGGGTGTCGAAGAGCGCGCCCACGCTGCCGAGGTTGGTGATCGTGAACGTCCCGCCGGAGAGCTCGTCCGGGCTGATCTTGTTGGTGCGGGTCCGCTCGGCGACGTCGGCGATCTTCTTGGCCAGCCCGGCGACCGACAGGTCACCGGCGTCTCTGATCACGGGGGTGATCAGACCCTTCTCGGTGTCCACCGCGAACGCGAGGTTCTCGCGGTCGTAGTAGGTGATCTCACCGGCCTCGGTGTCGATCGTCGCGTTGAGCTTCGGGTGCTCCTTGAGCGCGTCGATCGCGGCCTTGGCGAAGAACGGCAGATAGCTGAGCTTCACGCCCTCCCGGGCCAGGAAGTCGTTCTTCACCGACTCGCGCAGCCGCGCGACGTTGGTGACGTCGACCTCGACCACTTGGGTCAGCTGGGCCGAGGTCTGGAGCGAGTCGATCATCCGCTCGGCGATGATCTTGCGCAGCCGGCTGATCTTCTCGGTGGTGCCGCGACGCGAGTCCGGCGTGATGCTCGGCGCGCTGGCCGCCGGTGCCGCGCCGGCTCCTGGAGGACCGCTGGGAGCGGCCGCCGCGGCGGGCTGGGCCGCCTGCTTCGCCGACTCCTCAGCCTGTCGGGCCGCCTCGAGGACGTCCTGCTTGCGGATCCGGCCGCCGACGCCCGAACCCGTCACGCCTGCCAGGTCCACGTTGTGCTGGGCCGCGAGCTTGCGGACCAGCGGGGTGACGTAGCCGGCGCCGTCCTCGGAGCCGCTCGACGCCGCGGGGGCCGCCTGCTGCTCGGGCTCGGGCTCAGGCTCCTTCTCCTTGGCCGGCTCCTCCTTGGCCTCTGGCTCGGGCTCCTTTTCCGGCTCCTTCTCGGGCTCAGGCTCGGCCTCGGGCTCGGACTCCTTCTCGGCCTCGGGCTCGGACTCTTTCTCGGGCTCCTGCTCCTCGACCTGCTTCGCCTGCTCCTCGGCGCGCTCCTGCTCCTTGTCCTCACCGCCGCCACCGGTGTCGTCACCCTTGTCGCCGCCAGCCGGCTTGCCCGAACCGATCAGCGCCAGCTCGGCGCCGACCTCGACGGTCTCGTCCTCGCTGACCTTGATCTCGAGCAGCGTTCCGGCCACCGGGGAGGGGATCTCGGTGTCGACCTTGTCGGTGGAGACCTCGAGCAGCGGCTCGTCGACGGCGACGTCGTCGCCGACCTTCTTGAGCCAGCGGGTCACGGTGCCCTCGGTCACCGACTCGCCCAGGGCCGGCAGCGTGATCGGGGTCGACTCGCCGCCGCCGGACGACGATTCGTCTGCGCTCTCACGGGTCGTCTCCGACTCGGACTCCTCAGACGAATCGGCGGACCCGGACGGACTCGGACTCGGACTCGGACTCGGACTCGGACTCGGAGGACGCTGCCGGCTCCTCCTCCTTCTCGGGCTCCGGCTCCGGCTCGGGCTCCTTCTCGGGCTCGGGCTCCTTCTCGGGCTCGGGCTCCTTCTCGGGCTCGGCCTCGGCCTCGCCCTCGTCCGACTCCGATTCGTCTGCGGTCTCACCTGTTGATTCCTGCTCGGACGACTCAGACGAATCGGAGGAGGAGGAGGAGTCGGAGCCGCCGCCCTCGCCCTCCTCGCCGATGATGCCGAGCACCGCGCCGACCTCGACCGTGTCGTCCTCGTTCGCCTTGATCTCGAGGAGCGTGCCGGCCACTGGCGAGGGGATCTCGGTGTCGACCTTGTCGGTGGAGACCTCGAGCAGGGGCTCGTCGACGGCGACCTCGTCACCGACCTGCTTGAGCCAGCGCGTGACGGTGCCCTCGGTGACGGACTCGCCCAGCGCCGGGAGGTTGACTTCGGTGGCCATGGAGCTCCTTCGCTCGTGGAACGCTGCGGTGAAAGTTGGTCAGGAGTGGGCGTGCAGGGGTTTGCCGGCCAGGGCGAGGTGCGCCTCGCCGAGGGCTTCGTTCTGGGTCGGGTGCGCGTGCACCAGCGGAGCGACGTCCTCGGCGTGACCCTCCCAGTTGTAGATCAGCTGGGCCTCGCCGATGAGCTCCCCGACCCGATCTCCCACGAGGTGGACACCGATGACCGGGCCTTCCTTGCGGCGGACCAGCTTGACGAACCCCTGGGTCTTGAGGATCTGGCTCTTGCCGTTGCCGCCGAGGTCGTAGGTCAGAGACTCGACCGTGTCCGCGCCGTACTGCTCGACGGCCTGCGCCTCCGTGAGCCCGACGGAGGCGACCTCGGGGTGGGAGTAGGTCACCCGCGGGATCCCGGCCTCGTCGATCGGCGCGGGGGAGAGGCCGGCAATCTCCTCGGCCACGAAGATGCCCTGCTGGAAGCCCCGGTGCGCGAGCTGGAGCCCGGGGACGATGTCGCCGACCGCCCAGACGTTCTCGACGTTGGTCCGGCACCGCTCGTCGGCCAGCACGAAGCCGCGGTCCATGGCGACCCCCTGCTCGTCGTAACCAAGCCCGTCGGTCGACGGGCCGCGGCCGACCGCGACCAGCAGCAGCTCGGCCTCGATGACGTCACCGCCCTCGACGGTCACGGCGACCCCGTCGTCGGTGGTCTTGGCGCTCTGGAACGGCGTGCCGGTCTTGAACGCGATCCCGCGCTTGCGGAAGGCCCGCTCGAGCACCTTGGAGGACGCCTCGTCCTCCAGGGCGACCAGCCGCGGCAGCGCCTCGATGATGGTCACCTCCGCGCCGAAGCTGCGCCAGACGCTGGCGAACTCACAACCGATCACCCCACCTCCGAGCACGATCACGGAGGCCGGTACCCGGTCGAGGCGCAAGGCCTCCTCCGAGGTGAGGATGCGTTGGCCGTCGATGTCGAGGCCGGGAAGGGACTTGGGGTAGGAGCCGCTGGCCAGGACGACGTGCTCGGCGGCGTACGCCGTGCCGTCGACGGTCACCTCGCGCGGGCCGGTGAGCCGGCCGGCGCCCTCGATCACGGTGATGCCGCGGCCCTTGATCAGCCCGGTCAGCCCCTTGAACAGGCGCTGCACGACGCCGTCCTGGTACGCCGTGACCGCGGCCATGTCGATGCCGTCGAAGGTGGCCTGCACCCCGAACTGCCCGGCCTCCCGCGTGTTGTCCGCGATCTCCGCGGCGTGCAGCAGCGCCTTGGTCGGGATGCAGCCGATGTGCAGGCAGGTTCCGCCGAGATTTCCCTTCTCGACCAGACCGACCTTGAGCCCGAGCTGGGCGGCCCTCAGGGCACACGAGTAGCCACCCGACCCGGCTCCGAGGATGAGGACGTCGAAGTCGGACACCGACCATCTTTGCACCTGAACCGTGCGTGTCCACACCGCCCTAAGGACCGGCGAGGCACACTAGTCCCCATGTCATGGATGGACCGGTTCCGAGGCGGCGCCCGGCCGCGGATGAAGGGACCGGCAAAGGATGCGTCCCGCACCGGGTCGACCCGGGTGCGCGCGTCCGACAACGTCGACCAGGACCACCTGAACCAGTTCGTGGCGGGCCACAAGGGCGTCGAGGGGTTCGTCGAGCCCCGCACGGCGGTCAGCGACGTGACCCTGCTGCTGGTCGCCCACGACGGCGAGTGGACCCGTCGCCGGGTGCCCTCGGTCGAGTGGGCGCACAAGTTCTGCAACCGCCACCAGGTCCCGTCGTACGACGCCGCCGTGGTCGGCATCCCGCAGCGGATGCGCGACTACAACAAGCGACAGAAACTCAAAGGCGACTAGGCCGCTGGTTGAGGAGCTCGCGCCAGCGAGCGTCTCGAAACCTGGTGAGGCGGTGCTGGGACTGGCCTGGTGTCAGTTCCAGCCCCGGGTTGCGTGGTTTCGAGACGGGCGCAGCGCGCCCTCCTCAACCAACGTTCTCGCAGAGCGCCCTCCTCAACCAACGTTCTCGCAGAGCGCCCTCCTCAACCAACGTTCTCGCAGCGCGCCCTCCTCAACCAACGTTCTCGCAGCGCGCCCTCCTCAACCAACGTTCTCGTAGAGCGCCCTCCTCAACCAACGTTCTCGCAGAGGGCTCTTGCGTAGTCGACCAACGTAGCCACCGCGAAGCCGGTGCCGCCGGACGTGAGGTGGCCGGAGGGGCCGCCCGAGTTGTACGCCGGCCCGGCGATGTCGAGGTGCGCCCACGGCAGCCCGCCGGTGAACTCGCGCAGGAACGCCGCCGCGAACAGCCCGCCGCCCCACCGGATCCAGTCGTGCTGGGACAGGTCGGCGATCCGGCTGGTGTGGATCCGCTCGTCCATGAACTCCGGGATGGGCATCGGCCAGCTCTCCTCGCCGGCGACGTGGGCCGCGTCGAGGACCGCGTCGACCACGTCGGGTGAGCCCATCACGCCCGCGACCTTGTCACCGAGCGCGACCACCATGTGCCCTGTCAACGTGGCCACGTCGATGATCACGTCGGGCTTCTTCTCGGTCGCCAGCACCAGCGCGTCGCCGAGCACCAGCCGGCCCTCCGCGTCGGTGTTGAGGATCTCGACGGTGGTGCCGCCGTACATGGTCAGGACGTCGCCGGGCCGCACCGCTGAGCCGGACACCATGTTCTCCGCCATCGGCGCGAACGTCGTGACCTTGATCGGCAGCCTGAGCCGCGCGATCGCCAGCGTCGCCTGTACGACCGCGGCCGCGCCGGCCATGTCGGACTTCATCTCGTTCATCCCCGCGGCCGGCTTGATGCTCAGCCCGCCGGAGTCGAAGGTGATGCCCTTGCCGACCAGCGCGAGGTGCGCGACCGCCTGGCGCGGGGCGTAGGACAGCTCGACCAGCCGCGGCGGCGCCGACGAGCCCATCCCGACGCCGAGGATGCCGCCGCAGCCGAGCTCGAGGAGCTCCTTCTCGTCCCGCACCCGGACCGACACCTTGGGTCCGCGGCCCTTCGAGACGTCCTTCGCGGCGGCCTCGACCGCGGCGGCGAAGGCCGGCGGCGTGAAGTCCCCGGGTGGCGTGTTGACCCAGCTGCGCGTCGCGGCCACGGCCTCCGACACGACCTGCGCCTCCTCGAAGGCGATGCCGAACTCCTTCTTCCGCGCCGACGGGCAGAGCACCACGACCTCGCCGGGCCCCTTCGCCGATTCGTCGTCGGCTTTCTTCTTGTACGTCGTGTACGTGTAGCCGCCGAGCAGGAACCCCTCGGTCACCGCACGCACGAGCTCCACCGAGTCCGCGGGGAGGGCGATCGCGACCGAGGCGGAGTTGGTGACGGCCCGCGACGCGGCGCCCGCGGCCCGGCGTACGGCAATGGCCGACGGCGCCTCGCCCTTGGCGAGCTTGCCCAGCCCGACGAGCACGAGCAGCGGCGACGACAGCCGCTTGCCGGTCGGCACCTTGGTGACCTCGCCTGGCTTGCCGGTCACGCCGAGCGAGGCGAGCAGGGGCAGGAGCGCGCGACCGTACGCTTTCGCGACGTCCTCCCCGCCGGCCGCGAGGCTCAGTCCGCTCCCGACACCTTTGCCGCCCTGCACCACCCCGACCACTACCGCGTCGCAGCGCGTCTTTGCAGCGTTGGCAGCGCGCAGCGTGTAGGTACTCACCGGCGCAGGATAGTCGCGGTAGGTTCCGAGCATGGACGGCACAGAGCCCGCGGCCCAGGACTCGCCGCTGACGTCGCCACTGCACGAGCGGCACGTGGCGCTGGGCGCGAAGTTCGCCGACTTCGGCGGCTGGTCGATGCCACTGGAGTACTCGTCCGGTGTGGTCAAGGAGCACACCGCGGTCCGCGAGGCGGTCGGCATCTTCGATGTGAGCCACCTCGGCAAGGTCACCGTCGTCGGTCCGGGGGCGGCCGACTACGTCAACGCGACGCTCACCAACGACCTCGGCCGGATCCAGCACGGCAAGGCCCAATACACGCTGTGCTGCGACGATGCCACCGGCGGGATCGTCGACGACCTGATCGCCTACCTCCACACCGACGACCGGGTGCTGCTGGTCCCCAACGCCGCCAACACCGCAGAGGTGGCCCGCCGGCTCACCGAGGCGGCGCCCGAGGGCGTCTCGGTCCACGACCGGCACCGCGACTACGTCGTTCTGGCCGTCCAGGGCACCAGCTCCGACGAGGTGCTCGAGAAGGTCGGGCTTCCGACCGGCCACGACTACATGTCCTTCGTCGAGGCTCCCGTTCCTGGCGACCACCTCACCGACCAGGGGGTCGTGGTCTGTCGCACCGGCTACACCGGCGAGCGCGGCTACGAGCTGATCGCGTCCAACGAGGTCGCGCTCGCGCTGTGGGACGCGCTCATGGCAGCCGGCGAGGAGTTCGGGATGCTGCCCTGCGGGCTCGGCGCCCGCGACACGCTCCGCACCGAGATGGGCTACCCGCTGCACGGCCAGGACATCTCGCTGTCCACCACCCCCAACGAGGGCCGCCTCGGCTGGGCGGTCGGCTGGCAGAAGCCGGCGTTCTGGGGTCGCGACGTGTTGCTCAAGGAGAAGGAGGACGGGCCCAAGCGGATTCTCCGCGGCATCGTCTCCACCAGTCGGGCGATCCCGCGGCCCGGCATGCGGGTCTCGCTCACCCCCGACGTCCAGCTCGGCGAGGTCACCTCCGGCACCTTCTCGCCGACCCTGAAGAAGGGCATCGGTCTGGCGCTGCTCTCCTCGGTGGTCAACCCCGAGGCCGAGGTCGGCGTCGACGTACGCGGCCGCCGCGAGATCTTCCAGCTCACCTCGCCGCCGTTCGTCCGGCCCTCGGTACGCGAATCGTGAACCTCCCCGAGCAGCCACCCACCTTCCGGCCCCCCAGCCCGGCCGAGCGGCCATGGTCCTGGCGGCTGGAGGACGCCTCCGGCGCGGAGGTGACCGTGCCGCCCGACTACGCCGGGCGCCGGTTCCCTTCGCAGGCCGACGCCGAGTCCTGGGTCGGCGAGACCTGGTCCGACCTCGCCGAGCTCGGAGTCGCCGCGGTCACCCTGATGGAGGCGGAACGCGTCGTCTACGGCCCGATGTCGCTACTTCGAGCAGCACCTGCGGTCGAAGGTCGAGCGACCGCAGCAACTCGGGCGCCGCCGGGCCCAGCGCGCCGCGGAGGAGCGGGGCCGGTGCCGGCAGCAGCGCCGGTCGGTGCACCTGGCGCGCCAGAGCGGAGGTGAACTCCGCGTTGGTCGGCGTATCCGGACAGCACAGGTTGACCGGACCCTCGACCGACTCGCGATCGATCAGGTGGACGACGGCTCCGCTCCAGTCGCGCAGGCTGATCACGGGGAAGTACTGACTACCGTGCGACAGGCGCGCTCCGAGGCAAAGTCGGAAGAGCGGGGTCAGGATCTTGAGCGCACCACCGCGCCGGTCCATCACGGGGGCAGTGCGCAGCACGACGACCCGGGCTCCCGCAGCACCTGCGGGTTCCGTGGCCTCCTGCCAGGCCCGCGTGACCTTGGTGAGCAGGGCGTCACCACGAGTGTCGGCGGACTCGTCCACCGGCTCGGACCCGTGGTCGCCGTACCAGCTGCTGCCATTGCCCGACAGCAGCGTGGGCTTGCGGTCACTGCCGGCGACCGCCTCGGCGAGCACGCGCGTCGGCTGCACGCGGCTCTCGAACAGCTCGCGCTGCCAGGAGCTGCTCCGGGGATTGCGGAACAACGACGACCCGGTGACGCCCACTACGGCATCGGCGTCCTCGAACACCTGCGGGTCGTACTGGCCCGAGGCCGGGTCCCAGGTCGACATCCCCGGCTCGTCGGTCGGCTTCCGGGTGAGGCCGAGCACCGTGTGCCCCGCGCGACGCAGGTCGCCGGCGAGGTGGGAACCCAGGAGGCCGGAGATGCCCGCGATGACGACGTGCATGGGGGCCTTAGACCTCGAAGGCGCCGGCCTCGAGTCGCTTCTTCACATCCTGGAGGAAGCGGCCGGCGTCGGCACCGTCGACCAGCCGGTGGTCGTAGGTCAGCGCCAGGTAGACCATGTAGCGCACCGCGATCGTCTCGCCGAGGTTCGCGTCGTCGATGACCACGGGCCGCTTCACAACGGCGCCGGGCCCGAGGATCGCCACCTGCGGCTTGTTGATGATCGGGGTGTCGAAGAGCGCGCCCACGCTGCCGAGGTTGGTGATCGTGAACGTCCCGCCGGAGAGCTCGTCCGGGCTGATCTTGTTGGTGCGGGTCCGCTCGGCGACGTCGGCGATCTTCTTGGCCAGCCCGGCGACCGACAGGTCACCGGCGTCTCTGATCACGGGGGTGATCAGACCCTTCTCGGTGTCCACCGCGAACGCGAGGTTCTCGCGGTCGTAGTAGGTGATCTCACCGGCCTCGGTGTCGATCGTCGCGTTGAGCTTCGGGTGCTCCTTGAGCGCGTCGATCGCGGCCTTGGCGAAGAACGGCAGATAGCTGAGCTTCACGCCCTCCCGGGCCAGGAAGTCGTTCTTCACCGACTCGCGCAGCCGCGCGACGTTGGTGACGTCGACCTCGACCACTTGGGTCAGCTGGGCCGAGGTCTGGAGCGAGTCGATCATCCGCTCGGCGATGATCTTGCGCAGCCGGCTGATCTTCTCGGTGGTGCCGCGACGCGAGTCCGGCGTGATGCTCGGCGCGCTGGCCGCCGGTGCCGCGCCGGCTCCTGGAGGACCGCTGGGAGCGGCCGCCGCGGCGGGCTGGGCCGCCTGCTTCGCCGACTCCTCAGCCTGTCGGGCCGCCTCGAGGACGTCCTGCTTGCGGATCCGGCCGCCGACGCCCGAACCCGTCACGCCTGCCAGGTCCACGTTGTGCTGGGCCGCGAGCTTGCGGACCAGCGGGGTGACGTAGCCGGCGCCGTCCTCGGAGCCGCTCGACGCCGCGGGGGCCGCCTGCTGCTCGGGCTCGGGCTCCTTCTCCTTGGCCGGCTCCTCCTTGGCCTCTGGCTCGGGCTCCTTTTCCGGCTCCGGCTCGGGCTCAGGCTCGGCCTCGGGCTCGGACTCCTTCTCGGCCTCGGGCTCGGACTCTTTCTCGGGCTCCTGCTCCTCGACCTGCTTCGCCTGCTCCTCGGCGCGCTCCTGCTCCTTGTCCTCACCGCCGCCACCGGTGTCGTCACCCTTGTCGCCGCCAGCCGGCTTGCCCGAACCGATCAGCGCCAGCTCGGCGCCGACCTCGACGGTCTCGTCCTCGCTGACCTTGATCTCGAGCAGCGTTCCGGCCACCGGGGAGGGGATCTCGGTGTCGACCTTGTCGGTGGAGACCTCGAGCAGCGGCTCGTCGACGGCGACGTCGTCGCCGACCTTCTTGAGCCAGCGGGTCACGGTGCCCTCGGTCACCGACTCGCCCAGGGCCGGCAGCGTGATCGGGGTCGACTCGCCGCCGCCGGACGACGATTCGTCTGCGCTCTCACGGGTCGTCTCCGACTCGGACTCCTCAGACGAATCGGCGGACCCGGACTCGGACTCGGACTCGGACTCGGACTCGGACTCGGAGGACGCTGCCGGCTCCTCCTCCTTCTCGGGCTCCTTCTCGGGCTCGGGCTCCTTCTCGGGCTCGGGGTCCTTCTCGGGCTCGGCCTCGCCCTCGTCCGACTCCGATTCGTCTGCGGTCTCACCTGTTGATTCCTGCTCGGACGACTCAGACGAATCGGAGGAGGAGGAGGAGTCGGAGCCGCCGCCCTCGCCCTCCTCGCCGATGATGCCGAGCACCGCGCCGACCTCGACCGTGTCGTCCTCGTTCGCCTTGATCTCGAGGAGCGTGCCGGCCACTGGCGAGGGGATCTCGGTGTCGACCTTGTCGGTGGAGACCTCGAGCAGGGGCTCGTCGACGGCGACCTCGTCACCGACCTGCTTGAGCCAGCGCGTGACGGTGCCCTCGGTGACGGACTCGCCCAGCGCCGGGAGGTTGACTTCGGTGGCCATGGAGCTCCTTCGCTCGTGGAACGCTGCGGTGAAAGTTGGTCAGGAGTGGGCGTGCAGGGGTTTGCCGGCCAGGGCGAGGTGCGCCTCGCCGAGGGCTTCGTTCTGGGTCGGGTGCGCGTGCACCAGCGGAGCGACGTCCTCGGCGTGACCCTCCCAGTTGTAGATCAGCTGGGCCTCGCCGATGAGCTCCCCGACCCGATCTCCCACGAGGTGGACACCGATGACCGGGCCTTCCTTGCGGCGGACCAGCTTGACGAACCCCTGGGTCTTGAGGATCTGGCTCTTGCCGTTGCCGCCGAGGTCGTAGGTCAGAGACTCGACCGTGTCCGCGCCGTACTGCTCGACGGCCTGCGCCTCCGTGAGCCCGACGGAGGCGACCTCGGGGTGGGAGTAGGTCACCCGCGGGATCCCGGCCTCGTCGATCGGCGCGGGGGAGAGGCCGGCAATCTCCTCGGCCACGAAGATGCCCTGCTGGAAGCCCCGGTGCGCGAGCTGGAGCCCGGGGACGATGTCGCCGACCGCCCAGACGTTCTCGACGTTGGTCCGGCACCGCTCGTCGGCCAGCACGAAGCCGCGGTCCATGGCGACCCCCTGCTCGTCGTAACCAAGCCCGTCGGTCGACGGGCCGCGGCCGACCGCGACCAGCAGCAGCTCGGCCTCGATGACGTCACCGCCCTCGACGGTCACGGCGACCCCGTCGTCGGTGGTCTTGGCGCTCTGGAACGGCGTGCCGGTCTTGAACGCGATCCCGCGCTTGCGGAAGGCCCGCTCGAGCACCTTGGAGGACGCCTCGTCCTCCAGGGCGACCAGCCGCGGCAGCGCCTCGATGATGGTCACCTCCGCGCCGAAGCTGCGCCAGACGCTGGCGAACTCACAACCGATCACCCCACCTCCGAGCACGATCACGGAGGCCGGTACCCGGTCGAGGCGCAAGGCCTCCTCCGAGGTGAGGATGCGTTGGCCGTCGATGTCGAGGCCGGGAAGGGACTTGGGGTAGGAGCCGCTGGCCAGGACGACGTGCTCGGCGGCGTACGCCGTGCCGTCGACGGTCACCTCGCGCGGGCCGGTGAGCCGGCCGGCGCCCTCGATCACGGTGATGCCGCGGCCCTTGATCAGCCCGGTCAGCCCCTTGAACAGGCGCTGCACGACGCCGTCCTGGTACGCCGTGACCGCGGCCATGTCGATGCCGTCGAAGGTGGCCTGCACCCCGAACTGCCCGGCCTCCCGCGTGTTGTCCGCGATCTCCGCGGCGTGCAGCAGCGCCTTGGTCGGGATGCAGCCGATGTGCAGGCAGGTTCCGCCGAGATTTCCCTTCTCGACCAGACCGACCTTGAGCCCGAGCTGGGCGGCCCTCAGGGCACACGAGTAGCCACCCGACCCGGCTCCGAGGATGAGGACGTCGAAGTCGGACACCGAACCATCTTTGCACCTGAACCGTGCGTGTCCACACCGCCCTAAGGACCGGCGAGGCACACTAGTCCCCATGTCATGGATGGACCGGTTCCGAGGCGGCGCCCGGCCGCGGATGAAGGGACCGGCAAAGGATGCGTCCCGCACCGGGTCGACCCGGGTGCGCGCGTCCGACAACGTCGACCAGGACCACCTGAACCAGTTCGTGGCGGGCCACAAGGGCGTCGAGGGGTTCGTGGAGCCCCGCACGGCGGTCAGCGACGTGACCCTGCTGCTGGTCGCCCACGACGGCGAGTGGACGCGTCGCCGGGTGCCCTCGGTCGAGTGGGCGCACAAGTTCTGCAACCGCCACCAGGTCCCGTCGTACGACGCCGCCGTGGTCGGCATCCCGCAGCGGATGCGCGACTACAACAAGCGACAGAAACTCAAAGGCGACTAGGCCGCTGGTTGAGGAGCTCGCGCCAGCGAGCGTCTCGAAACCTGGTGAGGCGGTGCTGGGACTGGCCTGGTGTCAGTTCCAGCCCCGGGTTGCGTGGTTTCGAGACGGGCGCAGCGCGCCCTCCTCAACCAACGTTCTCGCAGAGCGCCCTCCTCAACCAACGTTCTCGCAGAGCGCCCTCCTCAACCAACGTTCTCGCAGAGCGCCCTCCTCAACCAACGTTCTCGCAGCGCGCCCTCCTCAACCAACGTTCTCGCAGAGCGCCCTCCTCAACCAACGTTCTCGCAGAGGGCTCTTGCGTAGTCGACCAACGTAGCCACCGCGAAGCCGGTGCCGCCGGACGTGAGGTGGCCGGAGGGGCCGCCCGAGTTGTACGCCGGCCCGGCGATGTCGAGGTGCGCCCACGGCAGCCCGCCGGTGAACTCGCGCAGGAACGCCGCCGCGAACAGCCCGCCGCCCCACCGGATCCAGTCGTGCTGGGACAGGTCGGCGATCCGGCTGGTGTGGATCCGCTCGTCCATGAACTCCGGGATGGGCATCGGCCAGCTCTCCTCGCCGGCGACGTGGGCCGCGTCGAGGACCGCGTCGACCACGTCGGGTGAGCCCATCACGCCCGCGACCTTGTCACCGAGCGCGACCACCATGTGCCCTGTCAACGTGGCCACGTCGATGATCACGTCGGGCTTCTTCTCGGTCGCCAGCACCAGCGCGTCGCCGAGCACCAGCCGGCCCTCCGCGTCGGTGTTGAGGATCTCGACGGTGGTGCCGCCGTACATGGTCAGGACGTCGCCGGGCCGCACCGCTGAGCCGGACACCATGTTCTCCGCCATCGGCGCGAACGTCGTGACCTTGATCGGCAGCCTGAGCCGCGCGATCGCCAGCGTCGCCTGTACGACCGCGGCCGCGCCGGCCATGTCGGACTTCATCTCGTTCATCCCCGCGGCCGGCTTGATGCTCAGCCCGCCGGAGTCGAAGGTGATGCCCTTGCCGACCAGCGCGAGGTGCGCGACCGCCTGGCGCGGGGCGTAGGACAGCTCGACCAGCCGCGGCGGCGCCGACGAGCCCATCCCGACGCCGAGGATGCCGCCGCAGCCGAGCTCGAGGAGCTCCTTCTCGTCCCGCACCCGGACCGACACCTTGGGTCCGCGGCCCTTCGAGACGTCCTTCGCGGCGGCCTCGACCGCGGCGGCGAAGGCCGGCGGCGTGAAGTCCCCGGGTGGCGTGTTGACCCAGCTGCGCGTCGCGGCCACGGCCTCCGACACGACCTGCGCCTCCTCGAAGGCGATGCCGAACTCCTTCTTCCGCGCCGACGGGCAGAGCACCACGACCTCGCCGGGCCCCTTCGCCGATTCGTCGTCGGCTTTCTTCTTGTACGTCGTGTACGTGTAGCCGCCGAGCAGGAACCCCTCGGTCACCGCACGCACGAGCTCCACGGAGTCCGCGGGGAGGGCGATCGCGACCGAGGCGGAGTTGGTGACGGCCCGCGACGCGGCGCCCGCGGCCCGGCGTACGGCAATGGCCGACGGCGCCTCGCCCTTGGCGAGCTTGCCCAGCCCGACGAGCACGAGCAGCGGCGATGACAGCCGCTTGTCGGTCGGCACCTTGGTGACCTCGCCTGGCTTGCCGGTCACCCCGAGCGAGGCGAGCAGGGGCAGGAGCGCGCGACCGTACGCTTTCGCGACGTCCTCCCCGCCGGCCGCGAGGCTCAGTCCGCTCCCGACACCTTTGCCGCCCTGCACCACCCCGACCACTACCGCGTCGCAGCGCGTCTTTGCAGCGTTGGCAGCGCGCAGCGTGTAGGTACTCACCGGCGCAGGATAGTCGCGGTAGGTTCCGAGCATGGACGGCACAGAGCCCGCGGCCCAGGACTCGCCGCTGACGTCGCCACTGCACGAGCGGCACGTGGCGCTGGGCGCGAAGTTCGCCGACTTCGGCGGCTGGTCGATGCCACTGGAGTACTCGTCCGGTGTGGTCAAGGAGCACACCGCGGTCCGCGAGGCGGTCGGCATCTTCGATGTGAGCCACCTCGGCAAGGTCACCGTCGTCGGTCCGGGGGCGGCCGACTACGTGAACGCGACGCTCACCAACGACCTCGGCCGGATCCAGCACGGCAAGGCCCAATACACGCTGTGCTGCGACGATGCCACCGGCGGGATCGTCGACGACCTGATCGCCTACCTCCACACCGACGACCGGGTGCTGCTGGTCCCCAACGCCGCCAACACCGCAGAGGTGGCCCGCCGGCTCACCGAGGCGGCGCCAGAGGGCGTCTCGGTCCACGACCGGCACCGCGACTACGTCGTTCTGGCCGTCCAGGGCACCAGCTCCGACGAGGTGCTCGAGAAGGTCGGGCTTCCGACCGGCCACGACTACATGTCCTTCGTCGAGGCTCCCGTTCCTGGCGACCACCTCACCGACCAGGGGGTCGTGGTCTGTCGCACCGGCTACACCGGCGAGCGCGGCTACGAGCTGATCGCGTCCAACGAGGTCGCGCTCGCGCTGTGGGACGCGCTCGTGGCAGCCGGCGAGGAGTTCGGGATGCTGCCCTGCGGGCTCGGCGCCCGCGACACGCTCCGCACCGAGATGGGCTACCCGCTGCACGGCCAGGACATCTCGCTGTCCACCACCCCCAACGAGGGCCGCCTCGGCTGGGCGGTCGGCTGGCAGAAGCCGGCGTTCTGGGGTCGCGACGTGTTGCTCAAGGAGAAGGAGGACGGGCCCAAGCGGATTCTCCGCGGCATCGTCTCCACCAGTCGGGCGATCCCGCGGCCCGGCATGCGGGTCTCGCTCACCCCCGACGTCCAGCTCGGCGAGGTCACCTCCGGCACCTTCTCGCCGACCCTGAAGAAGGGCATCGGTCTGGCGCTGCTCTCCTCGGTGGTCAACCCCGAGGCCGAGGTCGGCGTCGACGTACGCGGCCGCCGCGAGATCTTCCAGCTCACCTCGCCGCCGTTCGTCCGGCCCTCGGTACGCGAATCGTGAACCTCCCCGAGCAGCCACCCACCTTCCGGCCCCCCAGCCCGGCCGAGCGGCCATGGTCCTGGCGGCTGGAGGACGCCTCCGGCGCGGAGGTGACCGTGCCGCCCGACTACGCCGGGCGCCGGTTCCCTTCGCAGGCCGACGCCGAGTCCTGGGTCGGCGAGACCTGGTCCGACCTCGCCGAGCTCGGAGTCGCCGCGGTCACCCTGATGGAGGCGGAACGCGTCGTCTACGGCCCGATGTCGCTGAGTGCCTAGTTGGTGTCGACGCGGCCGTCCTCACCGCACAACGAACGCCCTCCGCTACAAGTGCGGAGGGCGCCGGTCGGGCCCGTCAGATCCCCCAGATCCCCCGCGCAAACCCAACACGTAAGAGTAGGACCGGCGACGCACTTCGGGCTGCATGGTCCAGCCCAGCCCGGCCACCCTTGGCGCGGCCCGGTTGGGCGACGAACAGCTAGTTGATGTCGAACTCGTTGCCCTCGGGATCGGCCATCGCGACGCCGTAGTGGTCCAGCCCCTCCTCGGTGATCGGGCCCTTCCGCGTCGCTCCGAGGCCCACCAGCCGCGCTGCCTCCGCCTCCACCAGCTGGCGCCGGGTCTCGAGCGGGTTGTCGCGGCCACCGCTTGCGAGGACGTCGATGTGGATGCGGTTCTTGATCGACTTCGCCTCGGGGACGACCTGGAACCAGATGCGCGGACCCTCGCCGTTGGGATCCGCGATGCTGTCGGCGCCGATGCCGAGCTCCTCCTCGGGGACGCCGATCGACCGGTAGAAGTCGTCCCACGAGTCGAACCCGGACGGCGGGGGCTCGATGACGTAGTGCAGCGCCTCGGCCCAGAAGTGCGCGAGCGGCTCGGGCGACGTGCAGTCGATCACCAACTGGTAGGAAACGGCCATCTGGGGACGACTGGCACGCGCCGCCGACACCGCCGGTGCTGGCACGCTGAGCGCATGGGAGAGACGCACCAGTTCCGCCAGGTCGACGTCTTCGGCTCCGGCCCGCTCACCGGCAATCCGGTCGCGGTGGTCCACGACGCCGACGATCTCGACGACGCACGGATGCAGCTGTTCGCGCAGTGGACCAACCTGTCCGAGACGACGTTCCTCTTGCCGCCCACCACCACCGACGCCGACTACCGGCTGCGCATCTTCACGCCCAGCCGGGAGCTTCCGTTCGCCGGCCACCCAACCCTCGGCAGCGCCCACGCGTGGCTCGAGGCCGGGGGTACGCCGCACGGCGACGCGGTGGTCCAGGAGTGCGGCGCCGGCCTGGTCACGATCCAGCGAGGGGAACGGCTTGCCCTGGAAGCTCCTCCGCTGCTCCGGGACGGACCCGTGAGCGACGCTGACCTCGACCACGTCACCCGAGCGCTGCGGATCACGCGCGACGACATCGTCGACAGCAAGTGGTGCGACAACGGCCCGGGCTGGGTCGGCGTACTCCTGAAGGACGCCCGAGCCGTGCTCGACCTGCGGCCCGACGCCACCTTGTTCGACGGCTGGGACATCGGGGTCATCGGCCCCTGGACCGACGGTGGGTCCGACGCCGACGTCGAGGTCCGCGCCTTCGACAGCAGCACCGAGGACCCGGTCACCGGCAGCCTCAACGCCAGCCTCGCGCAGTGGCTGGTCGGAAGCCGCCTCCCCGAGCAGTACGTCGCGGCGCAGGGCACCGCGATCGGCCGCGCCGGCCGGGTGCACGTGAGGCGGGAGGGGAGCACGGTGTGGGTGGGAGGAGACACCCGCACGACGGTCCGTGGAGAGGTGTCGGTCGGCGACTAGGTTTGGGGTGTGCAGCAGTACCTCGACCTCCTCACCCGGATCCTCGACGAGGGCGTCGAAAAGTCCGACCGGACCGGCACCGGCACCCTCTCGGTCTTCGGCCACCAGATGCGCTTCGACCTAGCCGCTGGCTTCCCGCTGGTCACCACCAAGAAGGTCCACACCCGGTCGGTGTTCGCCGAGCTGCTGTGGTTCCTGCGCGGCGACACCAACGTGAAGTGGCTCCAGGATCGCGGCGTCTCGATCTGGGACGAGTGGGCCGACGCGGACGGCGACCTCGGCCCCATCTACGGCTACCAGTGGCGCTCCTGGCCGACCCCCGACGGCCGGCACGTCGACCAGATCACCCAGGTCGTCGACCAGCTCCGGGCCAACCCCGACTCGCGCCGCCACATCGTCAGCGCCTGGAACGTCGCCGACATCCCCGACATGGCCCTGGCGCCGTGCCACACGCTCTTCCAGTTCTACGTCGCCGACGGCAAGCTCAGCTGCCAGCTCTACCAGCGCAGCGCCGACGTGTTCCTCGGAGTGCCGTTCAACATCGCGTCCTACGCCCTGCTCACCCACATGGTCGCCCAGGTCACCGGCCTCGAGGTCGGCGACTTCGTGCACACGATGGGCGACGCGCACCTCTACCTCAACCACCTCGACCAGGCGCGGCTCCAGCTCACCCGCGACCCGCGGCCGCTGCCCACGCTGAGGCTCGACCCGTCGGTCAAAGGGCTCGATGCGTTCGACCTCGAGCACATCGAGATCGAGGGCTACGACCCGCACCCGGGCATCAAGGCCCCCATCGCCGTATGACGCGTCACGCTCATCGCCGCCGTCGCCCGCAACGGTGTGATCGGCGCGGACGGCGGCATCCCGTGGCGGGTCCCGGGGGAGCAGGCGTTCTTCAAGGCCGCCACGATGGGCCACACGCTGGTGATGGGGCGGGCGACGTACGACTCCATCGGCCGCCCTCTCCCCGGCCGCACCACGATCGTCCTGACCCGTGACCCGGACTGGCAGGCCGACGGCGTGACGACCGCGGCCTCGATCGAAGAGGCCCTGGCGCTGGCCGAGGGCGACGTCTACGTCGCCGGGGGAGCGGCGGTCTACGAGGCCGCGCTGCCGTACGCCGACGAGCTGGTGATCAGCGAGATCGACCTCGAGCCCGAGGGCGACACGTTCTTCCCGGAAATCGACAGCGCGGACTGGCGTGAGGTCAGCCGCGAGCCACACGAGGGGTTCGAGGTCGTGCGTTGCGAGCGGTGAGCAGGCTGAAGCCATGGAGCTCCGGGTCTTCACCGAGCCCCAGCAGGGCGCAACCTACGACGACTTGCTCCGCGTCGCGCGGGAGGCCGAGCAGCTCGGGTTCGGGGCGTTCTTCAGATCCGACCACTACCTCGCCTTTGGCGCCGACGGGCTGCCCGGGCCGACGGACGCCTGGACCACGCTCGCGGGGCTGGCCCGGGACACCACCACGATCCGGCTCGGCACGCTGATGACCAGTGCGACGTTCCGGAACCCCGGCCCACTGGCGATCCAGGTCGCCGGAGTCGACCAGATGAGCGGTGGCCGGGTCGAGCTGGGCATCGGGGCGGGGTGGTACGACGCCGAGCACTCGGCATACGGGATCCCGTTCCCAGACACCCGCGAGCGGTTCGACATCCTGGAGGAGCAGCTCGCCGTGGTCACCGGCCTCTGGGCGAGCACCGGCAACTTCTCGTTCGAGGGCGAGCACTACCGGGTCGTGGACTCGCCCGGGCTGCCCAAGCCCGTCCAGGAGAAGCCGCCCGTCATCATCGGTGGCCGCGGCGCCAAGCGGACGCCGGCGCTGGCGGCCCGCTATGCCGACGAGTTCAACCTGCCCTTCGTTCCGTTCGAGGAGGGGCTGCCCCAGAACGACCGGGTCCGCCGGGCCTGCGAGGCCATCGGCCGGGACCCGGCGACGATGCGGTTCTCGAGCGCACTCGTGCTCTGCGTCGGTGCGGACGAGGCGGAGGTGCGCCGCCGGGCCGAGGCGATCGGCCAGGACGTCGACACCCTGCGGCGGGACCAGCTGGGCGGCACGGTGGCCGAGGTGGTCGACAAGATCGGTCGCTACGCCGAGTCCGGTCAGACCCGCCTCTACCTCCAGACGCTCGACCTCGACGACCTCGACCACCTTGACCTCGTCGCCGCGGAGGTCGCGCCGCACGTCTGAGTGGCGACGCCGATATCCTGATCCCATGAACGCCTCGCCCTCCGCCCCGTTCGGCCGCGTGCTGACCGCGATGGCAACGGCGTTCAAGGACGACGGGTCGGTCGACCTCGAGGGCACCGCGCGGATCGCGACCCACCTCGTTGAGCACGGGCACGACGGCGTCGTCGTCTCCGGTACGACGGGGGAGTCACCGACGACCACGGTCGCTGAGGACGGCGAGATCCTCGCCGCGGTCAAGGACGCCGTGGGCGACCGGGCCACGGTGGTCGCAGGTGTCGGCACCAACTCGACCGCCCACTCGCTCGAGCTCGCCCAGCAGGCCGAGAAGATCGGCGCCGACGGGCTGCTGCTCGTGACGCCGTACTACAACAAGCCCGGCCAGGCCGGCGTCCTGCACCACTTCCGGACCGTCGCCGAGGCGACCAACGTCCCGGTGATGCTCTACGACGTCCCGGGCCGCACCGGCACCACGATCTCGCTGGAGACGTACGCCGCGGCGAAGGAGATCGAGACCGTCGTCGCGGTCAAGGACGCCGTCAACGACTTCGTGCGTGGCGTCAAGCTGCGCGAGCTGGGCTACGCCATCTACTCCGGCGACGACGCCAGCAACCTCGGCTGGCTGGCGCACGGCGCGGCCGGCTTCGTCTCGGTCGTGGGCCACGTCGCCGGCAACGAGACCCGCGCGATGCTCGAGGCGTTCGACGCCGGTGACCACGCCGAGGCCCTCGCGATCTTCACCCGGTTGCTGCCCGCCATCGACGCGGTGATGGGCGTCCCCAACTACGGCGCCACCACCGCCAAGGCCGGCCTCCAGCTGCTCGGCGTGCTCGACAACCGCAACGTCCGCGGCCCGCTGGTGCCGCTCGACGACGACGAGGTCGCCGCCCTCCGCGTCGGCCTCGAGGCCTCCGGCCTGCTGTAGCCGCCTGCCGTCGATGAGAGGGGTAACGACGGGTCACCACCTGTCAGCGGCGAGCCGTCGTTCTGAGAGCGTATCGACGGGTCACCATGCTACGAAGCTGAGCCGTAGTTACTGATGAGCAGTAACGGTGAGTCACCGTCCAGGCCCCGAGGAAAAGGCGACCGGCCCCGTCCACGAGGGACGGGGCCGGCCGCTTCAGCTCACCGAGTCAGGGACTCAGTTCTTCTTCTTCTTTTTCTTGACCTTCACCTTGACCGTGGTCTCGCTTGCAGCCACGTTCGTCGAACCCAGGTACTTCACGGTCAGCGTGTGCTTCCCGCTCTTGAGGTTCTTGGTGATGTGGATCGTCACGGTGCCGTTGGACAGCGTCCCGGTACCGATCAGCTTCGTGCCGTCGTAGACCTCCACCGTTCCGGTGGGAGCCCCGCCCGCCGCCGCGACGGTGGCCTTGACGTCGAAGTCCTGCTTGAACTTGACCTTCTTCGGGGCCGTCGCAGACGTGGTCGACGACGCCTTGTTGACGTTCGCCGTCACGTTGCGGCTGGAGACGTCGTACGTCGCGTCACCCCCGTAGGTGACGGTCAGGTTGTGCGCTCCGGCCGGCGTCGAGGCGGGTAGCGCCACCGTGGCTTGGCCGGAACCGTTGAGGGTGCCCGTGCCGATGGTGGTGGCGCCCTCCTTGACGGTGACGCTTCCGGTCGGGGTGCCGGAGCCGCCGGAGACGGTCACGTTGATCGAGCTTGCCGACCCGAAGGTCGAAGGCTCGGGAACGTGAACCGCCGCAGTGGTGGACGCGGCCAGCACCTTGCAGGTGGTGACCTTGACGTTGTCGACCCACCAGCCGAAGACACCGCCACAGCCGTCACGACCAACCGCGAAGCGCACCTCGATGGTGTCGCCGATGTCTACACCGAGCTCGGTGAGGTCGATGATCGACGTGCCCCAGTCGCTCATTCGCCGCCGTCGGTGCCGGTGAACCCGTGCTGACCTGCCAGCGGGTTGGTGTTGCCAGCGGCCGCGGTGGCGAGCACCGACGGTTCGTTGAAGACATAGGCCTCGGCCGGGACGGTCTCGAAGGCCGCGCCCTCGATGACCACGGTGCCGCCGTCATAAGCCAGCTCGGTCTCATGTTGTGGTCGAAGGCCAGCCGAGGCCCCGTGTCGCCGGACCTGGCCGACGGTGATCTCCGGGCTGGTCATGTACGACGCTGGAGTAGTCAGCGTCACCGCGAGCAGGCGCCGACTCGTCGCCCGCCGGCCCGAATGCGGACACGCTGGGCACCTGCCGGCTTGTTGCCCGGCGGTAGGTCGGGTGCACGACTCGTTGAAGGTCCGGACCACCGAAGACGCTCTCGTGGGGTCCCAGTCGCTGATCCCGTCCTCGAAGTCGTCGAGGAAGCGCCGTCCTGGGACCGGTGCCCGGCCCACATAGCAGGCGTGGTCGGGGTCGAGCTGCGGCCCGAAGTTGCACTGTGTCGGGCGTGCGGAGCTGGACGGCCGGAGCCATGTGGCCACCTCGACGCAGTCGGCCGCGGTGATCGTGTGGAAGCGTCCGCGTCGTTGGTGCGTGCTGAGGTCCTTCAGCTGCGGGCCGACCAGGTCCGCGCAGGAGGCCTCCAGAGCGTCCGCGTGGTCGGTGAAGTCAGTGACCGGCGTCTGGTAGTCGTGCATGGCCCGTAGTAGATGTGCGCGGCCTTGGTCAGCCCGAGCCCCTCGATCGTCTGGCCGTTGTACGTGCCACCGTCGACCATCAGCGAGTAGGTGTGGTTCGCGACGCCGGAGTTCGAGTGAACGCCGCCGCCATCCTCAGTGCCGCAGATGTACTGGACGTCACTGACCTTGCCCGCGTCGTTGTAGCAGTTCGGGTTCCACATGTCGCGGATGGCTCCACCGAACGCGGTGGACTTCTCGCTCACCAGCCAGCGGTAGGAGTCAGCCTTCGGCGAGTTGTCGATGGCCCGCATGGTCGCGGTGAGCGGGCCGGCAGCGGCCTTGATCTCCGTGCCCTTGGCCTGGGTGATCATCAGCCCCGGGATGGTGCCCGTGCCCGACATCGAGGTCAACGGTGTCGCCGCGTTGTGGCCGACGATGATGCCGGTCGCGCCCGCGGCCATCGCCTGGTTGAGCTTGATCTGGAACGTGCACCCCCCGCGGTCGACGTAGGCGAAGTTGCCGTTGACGGCGCCAGCGTTGGTGTACGCCGTGCAACCGTCGTTCACCGTTGGGCCGGCCGGGTCGGCCGGGTCAAGAGCCACGACGACGGTGTCGGTGAACCCGGCAGCCGTGATGGTCGGGCCGAACGCCGCGGGAGCCGCCTCGCAGATACCGACGGGCGCGGACACCTCGAGCTGGACGGCACCGCGGGTGTAGAGCGAGCACAGGTTGTCCGGGCGCTTGGAGGTGACGTCGCCCTCGCCCACGTCGTCGCGGTTGTTGATCAGGTCGAGGGTCTCGCCCCAGATGTCGGAGTAGGACTCGTTGAGTGCACCGGACTGCCACTGGTAGATCAGGCCGCTGGTGTACTCGGTGTACGCGTGGCCCCACTCGTGCGCGACGACGTCGTCGGACGAGACGCCGGTGCAGTAGTTGGTGGTGATGCCGTTCCAGTTGGCGTTGGGGCACGCGATGGTCGGGTCGTTGTTGACCGTGATCCGGGTCGCACCGTTGGCGTCGTAGGAGTCGCGGTCGAAGACGTTCTCGAAGAACCAGTACGACTCACCTGAGGTGATGATCTCGTTGGCCTGGTCCGGGTTGGCCGGGATCGGGCCGCCCTCGGTGTAGACGAGGTTGGTGGCCGGGCTGGCCGGGTTGTAGTTCGTCTCGTAGAGGCGACGGTCCAGAGCGTTGTCGAGCATCGACCAGCGGTTGAGGAGCTTGCCGGTCTGCGCGTCCACGATGACCTGCTCGCGGACCGCGTGGCCGTCACTGACCTCGCTGACCCACGCGAGGTGGTTGTCGCCGGCCTCACCCTTGGTGACACCGGTCCGGTAGATCATCAGCGTGTTGCCGACGACCGACAGGTCCTTGGCCTTCGCGGTGCCGCCGTTGCGGGCCAGGGACGGGGACGTCTTCACCATGGCGATCGCCTGGTCGGCGGACGCACCCTGCGAGAGCCGCGGGGTGGTGGAAACGTTGATGTCAGGAGCGGCGTAGCCGGAGACACCGGTCAGAGCACCGTCGGCGTTGACGTGAGCCTTGATCCTGCTCGCGAACACCGGCACGCCCTTGTAGGACTGGTTGTAGGAGCTGGTCCAGCCGCCATGCCCGTCGGAGGTGATCTGGCTGCGGGTCAGCTGACCCGCGCCGGCGCCGAACGCCGCGCCGTACTGGGACAGGAACGCGTCGGTCTTGGCAGCCGCGGCCGCCTTCGAGTCACCGGCAACCGAAGGCAGCAGGTCACCGTTGACGCTGGCGCGAAGCATGCCCGACGCGCCGGTGGCGCGGAACGTCTGGGCAGTGACTGAGCCCCTGGCGCCGTCCCTGATCTGAGAGACGAGGTCAGTGGGCGCTGCGGCCCGGGCTGCGGCGGCGCTGTGGGGCGCCGTGGCCGCGGCCAGGGACACCGGGGCTGCGGCGAGGCCGGCCCCGATCAACGCAAGGCAGAGGCCTTGCTTGAGGATTTTCACGAGATTTAGCCTCCGAGGAGAGATATTTCGACGAGTCGGCAATCAGCCATCCGTCGCGAATTGCATCCCGGAGGCACCCGATCACCTGAGCGCACCCTAAGCACCGGACCCCCCCTCGTAAACCCTTGGTAGATGAGAACTTGTCGGGGTCAACCGGGTGCCTGTGACCGGTGTGGCTGGTGGGGCGAAGGGTGGAAATCGTCCGGTTCTCCCCCCAGCTGGCCAGCCGGCAGAATGCGACCGGCCCCGTCCACGAGGACGGGGCCGGCCGCGTTGCTCAGAAGCGCGTCAGTGCTTCTTCTTCACCACCTTCACCACGAAGTCGCCCTGGCTTACGGCGACGGTCGCCGAGCCGAGGTACTTCGCGGTCAGGGTGTTCTTGCCCTTCTTGAGCTTCTTGGCCATCTTCTTCGAGACCTTGATGGTCACCTTGCCGTTCGCGAGTGTTCCGGTCGCGAGCAGCTTGGTGCCCTTGTAGATCTGCACCGTCCCGGCCGGAGTGGCGCCAGTGGCACCCACCGTGACGTTGACCTTGAAGGGTTTGCCCTTCACGATCTTCTTCGGGTCCGCCGAGGCGCTGGTCGTCGATGCGAGCATGCCAGGCACCGCCGGGGACTCACAGGCGGTGACCTTGATGTTGTCGACGTACCAGCCATCGAGACCGCCGCAGCCGTCGCGACCCATGTCGAGCCGGAGCTTCACCTGGGCACCGGCAGTCACGCCGATCGCCGACAGGTTGATGATCGTGGTGCCCCACGACCCGATGGGCACGCCACCGTCGGTACCGGAGAAGCCCTCCTGACCATCGAGCGGGCTGGTGGCCGACAGCGGGGTGTTGTACGGGTTGAAGACGAACGCCGACAGCGGGATCTCTGTGTACGCACCCCCGTTGACGCTCACCTTGACGTTGCCGCCGTCGAAGCCGGCCTCGGTGGCCACGTAGTGCTCGAACGACAGCTTCGGCCCCGGTCACGTTGGCCGGCATCGTGAACGACGGACTGATGATGGTGTCTCGCGAGGAGAAGTCACCAGCTGCCTCGGTGCAGTCACCCACGTTGTCGTCCACACCGCGCGCCGTACCACCGGTGTGTCCGCCCGGCGGGGTGGCGTCGGCCACCCACGGGCTGCTGTTGCCACCGGTGAAGACGATCTGGGTCTCGGTCGTCCAACCGGCCAGGCCGTCCTCGAAGTCCTCCGTGAAGACGTTCTTCAGAGTTGTTCCCGCGCCGCACGTCAGGGCGGGAGGGCCCTGCTGGAGCAACGGCTGGAAGTTGCACTGCGTCGGCTCCGTGTTCAGCTGCGTCGCCAGCGATGACCTGATCCACCGCCGCGCAGTCGGCCGGCGTGATGTCCGCGGCCAGTGTCGGGCCGGCGCCGGGGGTGATGTCCATCTGGTTGATGTCCTCCCCCGTCCAGGTCGTCGCAGGAGGACTGGAGGCTGCTGGGCCAGGTCTCCGAAGTCGGAGATCGGGCCGAGGTACGCAGTCTGGGCTTGCCAGAACAGGTTGGCCGCCTTGTCGAGGCCGAGGCCGGCACGGTGACGCCGTTGTAGGTGCCGCCGTCGACCAGCAGCGCGTAAGGTGTGGTTGAGGCACACCGGAGTTGCTGTGCACGCCGCCGCTGTCAGCAGGTGTCGCAGTGGTACTGGACGTCGCTCGACCTTGCCCGGGTCGCCGTAGCAGTTCGGGTTCCACAGGTCGCGGATCGCGCCACCGAAGGCGAGGGTCGACTCGCCCTGCAGCCAGCGGTAGGAGTTGTCGACCGGGTCGTGCCGCTGCTCCGCATGGTGACATTGACGGTCCCGGGAGTCGCGACTTGATCGGGTTGCCGTCGCTGAGTGATCCTGACCACGGGGATGTCGGCCGAGCCGGACATCGGGCCGGGGGTGGCGTCGACGTTGTGGCCACGATGATGCCGATGGCGCCGGCGGTCTCGGCGTGGTTGGCCTTGATGGCGAACCCGCACACGCCGCGGTCGACTAGACGAAGTTGCCGGCGATCGCGGCGCCGTTGGTGAGCGGCATGCGCAGACGTCTGGGCGGGAGCAGCCGACGACCACGTTGTCGGTGATCCCGGGCGCCGCTCACCGGTCCGAATGCGGCGCGCCGCGTGGCAGTCCTTGGCGATGTCCGCGGGCGAGTTGATCGTCACGATCGGAGTCGGCGGGCGATGCGTGGAGCACTGACCGACGGGCCGTGGCGTTGATGTCGCCCTCTTCCTCGTTCATGCGGGCGTTGATCAGGTCGACGGTCTCGCCCCAGATGTCCGAGTAGGACTCGTTGATCGCGCCTGGCTGCCACTGGTAGATGCCGCCCCAGGTGTGCTCGGTGTAGGCGTGGCCCCACTCGTGCGCGACGACGTCGTCGGAGGTCACCCCGTTGCAGTAGTTGGTCGTGTTCCCGTTCCAGTTGGCGTTGGGGCAGGCGATCGTCGGGTCGTTGTTGACGGTCCTCATCCGCGCGCCGTTGCCGTCGTAGGAGTCGCGGTTGAACGTGTTCCGGAAGAACCAGTAGGACTCGCCGGTGCCGTGCACGAGGTTCAGCTGCTCGGCGTTGAGGCCGGTCAGCGGGTCGCCTTCTTCCCACACCAGGTCGCTCGGGTCGGGAGACGTCTCGTAGAGCTCGCGGTAGAGGTCGTTGTGCATCATCGAGTAGCGGTTGAGCAGCTTGCCGGTGTTGGCGTCCACGAAGACCTTCTCGCGAACCGCGGCATCGACGACCTCCACGACGTAGGCGAGGATGTTGGCGCCCTCGTCGCCCTTGATCGCGCCGGTCCGGTAGATCACCAGCTTCGCGGAGTTGGCCCGCAGCCCGGAGGACGCCGCCTGACCGCCAGCGGCAGCCTCGGTCGGGGGGGACTTGATGAACTCGACCGCCCGGAGGTGGCGGCCTGGGCGGGCGTACGGCTGGCGTCGGTCGACACGTCGATGCCAGGTGCGGCGAAGCCGTTGACCGCGGTCAACGCTGACCGGCGTTGTTCAGAGTGCGCGCGGAGCAGCGCGCCGAAGACCGGGATGCCCTTGTAGGACTGGGTGTACGTCGCGGTCCAGCCGCCGTAGGCGGTCTTGAGCACGTCCGACTGCGGCTGAGCTGGCGCCTGGCCGGCGCCGAACGCGCCGGCGAACTCTGCGAGGTACGCGTCGGCCTTGGCACCGGCCGCGGCCTTGCTGTCACCGCTGATGCCGGGCAGCAGGTCGCCGCCGGAGTCGACCGCGGGCGAGTCCGAGACTCACCGGTCGCCGACTGGGTGGACGTCTTGAATGCGCCACTCGCGGTGTCGCGCGTGTCTGGACCAGGCGCCGTCGGGGCGATGAGCTGGACGCGCTGCCGGACGGGGTCGCCGCCTGTGCAGCCAGGGTCGCCGGGACTGCCACCAGGCCGGCCCCGAGCAGTGCAAGGCACAGGCCTTGCTTGAGGATTTTCACGAGATTTAGCCTCCGAGGAGAGATATTTCGACGAGTAGGCGATCAGCCATCCGATGCGGAACACATCCCGGAGGCACCCGAACGCCTGAGCGCACCCTAAGCACCGGACCATCCCCCGTAAACCCTTGGTTGATGAGAACTTCCGGGGGCCATTCGGGTGCCTGTGACCGGTGTGGCTGATGGGGCGAAGGGTTGAAATCGTCCGGTTTCGCCAGGACGGACGACAAGGGGCCCGGCCATGGTGGCCGGGCCCCTCGCGCGCCACCCCAGGAAACGCACCAGTTCCCGACACGCACCAGTGGGGTCCCTGTGACTGGAGTGACGATTGCCTAGGGTGTTGACGTGGCGACCCGTACGTCTTCCCCGCCGGGTTCGCGAAGCAAGGCCCGATCTTCGGACCGGTCCTCGACGACGCGAGCACGGAGTACCCGGAAGCAGAGCAGGACCGCGTCGAGCAAGAAGAAGCCGACGCGGAAGCCGGCCGCGCGCCGCGGCGGGGGCGGCAGGGGAGCGGCCAGCCGCAACCGGCGCCCGGCACCCCGCGCGGTCCGCACCGGCAGGGGACCGATCGCCAGGTTCTTCGACACCGTCTTCCGGGCCGTCGCCGCCATCTGGCTCGCGGTCGCCCACGGCATCGGCGCTGTCGCCCGCGGGATCGGCCACGGCGCCCGCGAGCTCGAGCCCGAGCACCGCCGCGACGGCGTCGGCCTCTTCATCTTCGCGCTGTCGGTCATCAGCGCCGCCGCGGTGTGGTTCCAGCTCGGCGGTCCGGTCATGGGCGCGGTCCGCATCGCGGTCACCGGCAGCGTCGGCAAGGTCGGCTGGCTGGTGCCGCTGATGCTGCTCGTCGTCGGCTGGCGCAACCTGCGCGACCCGATCCGCAACGGCCCGGCCGGCCGGCAGCTCGTCGGCTGGGGCGCGCTCGGCCTGGGCCTGCTCGGCATCGTGCACATCGCCGAGGGCAGTCCGCAGCCGGTCTCCGGCGACGCGGGCCCGCTCCGGGAGGGTGGCGGCGCGATCGGCTACGTCGTCTCCTCTCTCCTACTCGACCTGCTCCGCACGCCGTACGTCGTGGTGCCGGTGCTGCTGCTCCTCTGCCTCTTCGGCGTCCTGGTCATCACCGCCACTCCTCTCTATCAAGTCCCCCGTCGACTGGCCTCGGCCCGCGACCGGGCCCTGGGCCGCGAGCGCCCGGATGGCAACGAGACCGAGACCGCCACCCGGCCGATGCGCGGCCGCGGACGGCGTACCGACCTCGATGCCACCGGCGAGATCGACCCGCTCATGGGCGACCCGGCCTACGACAGTCCGCTGCTCCGGCGCCGACGCAAGAACCTCGCGGACACCGGCATCGGCCTCGAGGACACCCAGGCGACCGGCATCGAGCCGGTGCCGGCGGCCGACTCCGCGGCGGACCCGTCGTCCGACACGGCGCCCGAGCTCGAGCCGCCGCCGCACGCGCCGCTGCCCGACCGGGTCGAGCAGCTCGCGCTGTCCGGCGACGTCGTCTACCACCTGCCCGGCAACCAGATGCTCAAGCCCGGGTCACCGCACAAGGCGCGCTCCAAGGCCAGCGACGACGTGGTCGGCCGGCTCACCACGGTCATGGAAGAGTTCGACATCGACGCGCAGGTGACCGGCTACACCCGCGGCCCGACGGTGACCCGCTACGAGGTCGAGGTCGGCACGGCGGTCAAGGTCGAGAAGGTCACCGCGCTCTCCAAGAACATCGCGTACGCCGTGGCCTCGGCCGACGTCCGGATCCTCAGCCCGATCCCGGGCAAGTCCGCGATCGGCATCGAGATCCCCAACATCGACAAGGAGATCGTCTCGCTGGGCGACGTGCTGCGGTCCGGGACCGCGCGCGGCGACCACCACCCGATGGTCTGCGGTCTCGGCAAGGACGTCGAGGGCGGCTTCGTGGTCGCCAACCTCGCGAAGATGCCGCACCTGCTGGTCGCCGGCGCCACCGGCTCGGGCAAGTCGAGCTTCATCAACTCGATGATCTGCTCGATCCTGATGCGCTCCACGCCCGACGAGGTCCGGATGATCATGATCGACCCGAAGCGGGTCGAGCTGAACGCCTACGAGGGCGTCCCTCACCTGATCACCCCGATCATCACCAACCCCAAGAAGGCCGCCGAGGCGCTGGCGTGGGTCGTGCGCGAGATGGACATGCGCTACGACGACCTCGCCAACTTCGGCTTCCGCCACATCGACGACTTCAACAAGGCGGTGCGCTCGGGCAAGGCCCAGGTGCCGCCCGGCAGCGAGCGCGAGCTCACTCCCTACCCCTATCTACTGGTGATCGTCGACGAGCTCTCCGACCTGATGATGGTGGCGCCGCGCGACGTCGAGGACGCCGTCGTCCGCATCACCCAGCTCGCCCGGGCCGCCGGCATCCACCTGGTGCTCGCGACCCAGCGGCCGTCGGTCGACGTGGTCACCGGACTCATCAAGGCCAACGTGCCATCGCGGCTGTCGTTCGCGACCTCCTCGCTCGCCGACAGCCGGGTCATCCTCGACACCCCCGGTGCGGAGAAGCTGGTCGGCCAGGGTGACGGCCTGTTCCTGCCCATGGGTGCGTCCAAACCGGTGCGGGTCCAGGGCTCGTGGGTGAGCGAGGCCGAGATCCAGGCGGTCGTGAAGCACTGCAAGAAGCAGCTGGCGCCCAACTACCGCGAGGACGTCACCGCGCCCACTGCGGCCAAGCGCGAGCTGGACGACGACATCGGCGACGACCTCGAGCTGGTGATCCAGGCCGTCGAGCTGGTGGTCTCCACGCAGTTCGGCTCGACGTCGATGCTGCAGCGCAAGCTGCGGGTCGGGTTCGCCAAGGCCGGGCGGCTGATGGACATCCTCGAGAGCCGCGGCGTGGTCGGCCCGAGCGAGGGTTCGAAGGCCCGCGACGTGCTGGTCAAGCCGGACGAGGTGGACGCCGTGATCATGACGCTGCAAGGGGAGCTGTGATGACCGATCTGCTGAGCCCCGAGCCCGACCAGGTGGACACCGCCGAGCGACCGGCGGTGGCCGACCGGCCCGAGCACCCGGGCTGGGCGAGCATCCCCGACGAGCCGGAGGCCGACGAGGTCATCATCCGTCGCAACGGCCGGATCTCGGTGGTGCTGGCCGGGGTGAGCGCGCTGCTGTCGGCGGCGTACTTCGCCCGCGCGATCACCCAGTTCGACCAGATCCTCGACTGGGCGCTCTGCATCGGGCTGGCGGGGCTCACCTGGGCGCACGTCTTCTCCTTCCTCGACTCCCGGATGCCGCTGCTGGTCGCGGACTCGCACGGCGTCCGGATCCGGCTCGGCCGGACCTGGCGGGGGATGGCGTGGCACGACCTCGAAGAGGTCGAGTACGCCCCGCGCCGTCACGTCGTCCGCGACGGACGGCTGGTGCTGTTCCCGTGCGAGCTCGAGGGTGAGCTGGCGATGCTCGGTCCGGCCGGACGTCGGCACGCCCGGCTGACCCACCGGATGTTCGGTGCGCCGTTCGCCATGCCGCTCGGCCTCACCACCAGGGTGCTCGGTGCCCACGGTGACCTGATCGGTGCGCTGGCCCGCCTGGCCGACGGTCGCTGCGAGATCGTCGAGGTGGTGCCGGCCGCCGACGAGTACGACGAGGCACCCGTCCCGGCCGACCTCTCCGACTACTTCGAGCGGGACGTCGACCCCGACGACGGCGAGGAGCTCGACGAGCCCGAGGTCGTCGTACCGCCGGCCGCCGCTGCGCTGGCCGCCAGCCCGACGCCGAGCCCGCTCCGCGACCTGCGCCCCGCGGTCCGCGCCGACGTCGAGCGCGAAGGCAGCTGGGTGCCGGAGGCCACCCAGTCCCTCGAGCTGCCGGCCATCCCCAGCGCCACCACGACCTTCGTGATCGACGACCTGGCCGCGCTCGACACGGTCGACCCGGTGATCGGCCCCCAGCTGGCGACGGCCCGCGAGCGGCTGCGGCTCTCGATCGACCAGCTCGCCGACCGCACCCGGATCCGCCCGCACGTCATCGAGGCCATCGAGATCGACGACTTCGCTCCGTGCGGCGGCGACTTCTACGCGCGCGGCCACCTGCGCACCCTGGCCCGAGTGCTCGGCGTCGACGTCGCGCCGATGCTTGCCACCTACGACGAGCAGTACGCCGACGCGCCGATCGACCCGCGCCGGGTCTTCGAGGCCGAGCTCGCCACCGGACGAGGCGGCCCGATCCGCGGCACCCGCGGCGGGCCGAACTGGTCGGTGATCGTCGCCGCCGTGATGACCGTCGTGCTCGCCTGGTCGGTGGCGCGGCTGGTGATGGACCACCCGACCACGGCCTCGCCGTCGTCGCCGAGCCTGGCCGACGGGTCGGCCGGGCTGACCAGTGGCGGCCAGGCCGCGGCGCCCGTCTCGGTCGTGCTCACCGCCGCCGGTGGTGGCGCGCACGTCGTGGTGCGCGACGGGACCGGCAAGGTCGTCTTCACCGGCTCGCTCGCCTTCGGCCAGAACCGCACCCTGCAGGTCTCGCCGCCGGTCCGGATCCAGACCACCGACGGCTCGGTCGAGGTGAACGTCGACGGCCAGGACCACGGCGCCATCGGCAAGACCGGCCAGCCGGCGCAGGACGTCTTCACCGCTCGCTAGGGCCGAGCAAGTCCCGGCGAAACCTTGCGAGGTTTCGAGACGCTCGCTAGCGCGAGCTCCTCAACCACCGGTCATCGCGCCACCTGCGGTGGTTGAGGAGCTCGCTCTGCGCCCGTCTCGAAGCCTGGTGACCTGCGGCTGGGACCCAACCACCGGCCTCTGAAGATTCGCGCTCCCTACCCGGGGTAGGCACACTGGCTCGGGTGAGTCAGCAGCTGTCGGTCGCCGTGGTGACGCTGGGCTGCGCTCGCAACGACGTCGACTCCGAGGAGCTCGCGGGCCGGCTGGCCGCCGACGGGTTCCGGCTGGTCGACGACCCAGCCTCCGCGGACACCGTGCTGGTCAACACCTGCGGCTTCGTCGAGCAGGCCAAGAAGGACAGTGTCGACGCACTGCTCGAGGCCGCCGATCTCAAGGGCGAGGGCGGGCCGCAGGCGGTCGTCGCGGTCGGGTGCATGGCGGAGCGGTACGGCGCCGAGCTGGCCGAGTCGCTGCCCGAGGCCGATGCGGTGCTCGGCTTCGACGACTACCCCGACATCGCGGCGCGGCTGCGCTCGATCGTGGCGGGGGAGAAGCAGCACCCGCACACCCCGCAGGACCGGCGCCGGCTGCTGCCCATCTCTCCGACCGACCGAAGCGCCGCACCGGTGGCCCCGCGGACGCGACTCACCACCGGCCCGATGGCGCCCCTGAAGCTGGCCTCCGGCTGCGACCGACGCTGCACCTTCTGCGCCATCCCGTCGTTCCGCGGCTCGTTCGTGAGCCGGCGGCCCACCGACCTCCTCGACGAGGCGCGATGGCTGGCCGCCGACGGCGTGCGCGAGCTGTTCCTCGTGAGCGAGAACTCGACGTCGTACGGCAAGGACCTCGGCGACCTTCGCCTCCTCGAGACGCTGCTCCCGGAGCTGGCGTCCATAGAAGGAGTGGAGCGGGTCCGCGTCTCCTACCTCCAGCCGGCCGAGATCAGGCCCGGGCTGCTCGAGGCGATCGCGACCACGCCGGGCGTCGCGTCGTACTTCGATCTCTCCTTCCAGCACGCCAGCAACCCCGTGCTCCGCCGGATGCGCCGGTTCGGGGACCCCGAGAGCTTCCTCGGCCTGCTCGACCGGGTCCGCGCGCTCGCACCCGAGGCCGGCATCCGGTCCAACGTCATCGTCGGCTTCCCCGGCGAGACCGAGCAGGACCTCGACACGCTCTGCGACTTCCTGGTGGCCGCCCGCCTCGACGTGGTCGGGGTGTTCGGCTACTCCGACGAGGACGGCACCGAGGCCGCGACGTACGACGACAAGCTCGACGCCGACGAGGTGCTCGCCCGGACCGCGCGCGTCGCCGACCTGGTCGAGGAGCTGACCTCGCAACGAGCCGAGGAGCGGGTCGGCGAGGAGGTCGTCGTCCTGGTCGAGGAGGTCAGCGACGGTGAGGTCGTAGGCCGCACGGAGGCACAGGGCCCGGAGGTCGACGGCACCACGAGCCTGGTCGGCTCCGACGCCCGGGTCGGCGACCTGGTGCCCGCCGTCGTGGTGAAGAGTGACGGCGTGGACCTGGTGGCGAGCCCGCGGTGACCGACTCCCAGGCCGCGGACGCGAGGCCGAGCAACCTCAACCTGCCGAACATCCTCACCACGGTGCGAATCGCGCTGGTGCCGTTCTTCGGCGCCGCGCTGCTGATGGACGGCGGCGAGTCCGTCGCCTGGCGGCTGACCGCCTTCGTGATCTTCGTGGTCGCGATGATCACCGACAAGGTCGACGGCGACATCGCGCGCAAGCGCGGGCTGATCACCGACTTCGGCAAGATCGCCGACCCGATCGCCGACAAGACGATGACGGGGATGGCCTTCGTCGGCCTGGCCGTCATCTTCGAGAGCCCGTGGTGGTGGGCGGTGACGATCGTCGTCCTGGTGCGGGAGTGGAGCGTGACCCTGCTCCGGCTCTCGGTGCTCAAGAAGGTGGTGATCGCCGCCGACAACCTCGGGAAGCTGAAGACGACCTTCCAGGTGATCGGGCTCAGCGGCCTGGTGCTGCCGCTGCGCGACCCGGACCTGCCCGACTGGATGGAGACGCCCGGCGAATGGCTCTACTACCTGGCTGTAGCGTTCGTCGCCGTGGCGGTGGTCCTTACGCTGGTTTCGGGTGCCCAGTTCTTCGCGGGCGTGTGGAAGCAGCGGCACGCCCTGAGGGGCGAAACCGCAAAATGACCCGTCCTAGTCATTTGTGACCGTTCTTTCTTAGACGGGCCCTTCTGACTTGACGGGGTTCATTTCGTAACCGAGAGTTCATCCACCTGCGCGGTCTCGGGCCGTCGGTAACGCATACGGTTTCGTCCACTCGGGACCGTCAATTTTCGCCCGTCGTCGACTCCGATCGAGATCCCTTCCCCGGCTCGATGTAGTCGTCTCACCACCTCATCGGAGCCACTTGATGCTTGCACCCCGGTCGCAAAGCCGCGCCCGTCTCGCTGCCCTTGTCTCGGTCGTCCTGGCCATCACCGGGTTCCAGTTCTTCCTGGCTCCACCGGCCGCCCAGGCCAACCCGGGTGGCACCGCCCTGGTGATCAGCGAGGTGTACGGCGGGGGAGGCAACAGCGGCGCATCCCGCACGCATGACTTCATCGAGCTGTTCAACCCCACCGCTTCGCCCATCAACGTCGGCGGCTGGTCGGTGCAGTATCGAAGCGCGACGGGCAACACCGCTCAGCTCACCAATCTCACGGGCTCGGTCCCGGCAGGTGGGCACTACTTGATCCAAGAGGCCTCGACGGCGGCCGTGGGAGCGGCTATGCCCACGCCTGACGCCAGTGGGGCGATCCCGATGTCCGGAAGCAACGGCGTCGTGATCCTCGCTAACGACCAGGTCGCAGTGACGGCTGTTGGCAACTTTGCCGCGGGCTCGGTGCCGGCGCCGCCGGCGAATGTGGTTGACACCGTCGGTTTCGGCACGACACCGACCACGTTCGAGGCCACGAACACCAATGTCGCCCTGACGGCGACCACGTCAGCACAGCGAAATGCGTCCGGTGCTGACAACGACACCAACAACCCTGACTTCACCGAGGCCGTACCGACGCCGACAAACGCGGCGGGCGAGACCGGTCCCTCCGGCCCGCTGGCCGTCGCCGACATCACGAACAAGACCGGCACGGTTGGTCAGGCGATCTCCGGCTTCAGCGCGACCGCGACCGGCGGCACCTCGCCGTACACGTTCACCGACCCGGGCACCACGCTGCCGCCGGGCGTCACCATCGCCGCCAACGGCGCAGTCTCGGGCACGCCCACCACGCAGGGCGCGTACAACGTCGTGATCACGGGAACGGACTCCGCCGCGCCGACCGCGGCGACGGACACCGAGGACTTCACGTTCACGATCAACCCCGCCCCGGCCGGCGTGACGCCGATCGCGGACATCCAGGGGACAGGTGCGACCAGCCCGTTCGACACCCAGGTGGTCAACACGGAGGGCGTGGTGACCGCGCGCTACCCGACCGGCGGCCTGAACGGCTTCTACATCCAGAAGCCCGGCGCGGACACCGCCAACGCGTCCGACGCGATCTTCGTCTACGGCGGTCCAGGCGGCTTCACGACGTACCCGGCGATCGGCGACTCGGTCGACGTCACCGGCACGGTCAGTGAGTTCTCCGGCCAGACCCAGATCACCACGAACGACGGCGGCGTCACGCCGCACGGTTCGTCGCTCGGCACGGTGACCCCGAAGACCCAGGTCCCCGGCACCGACTGCGCGCTGCCTGGCACCGCGTGCCTGACCGGTGCCGCGCTCGACGCCGCGCGTGAGGTCACCGAGGGCGAAGCCTTCCAGCCGACCGCACCGTGGACCGCGACCGACGTCTACGACGGCTCGCCGTTCGTAGCCGGCCAGCCCTTCAGCTCGTCGATGTTCGGCGAGATCGGCGTGGCCGCCGACAGCACCCTGGCGCTGGTGACGCCGACCGAGGTGATCGACGCCCAGGCCACGGCCGCGAAGAACGCGCGAATCGCCTACAACGACGCGCACCGGATCACCATCGACGACGGTTCGAGCACCAACTACACGGCGGCTGCGAACACCGGGCTCCCGTTCCCGTGGTACACCCCCAGCCACTTCCCGCGGGTCGGCTCGGCAGTCACGTTCCCCGCTCCGGTGATCTTCACCTTCGGCTTCGGTGCGTGGCGGATCCTGCCCACGACCCAGGTCATCGGTGCGCCGACCGGCACCCAGCCGCAGTTCTCGCAGACCCGGGCCGCCAACGCGGCGCCTCAGGACGTCGGTGGTGACGTCAAGCTCGCGACGTTCAACGTCCTGAACTTCTTCCCCACCACGGGTAATGAGTACGTCACGGCCGGACTGGGCACCTGCACGTACTTCACGGACCGTGAGGGCAACCAGATCACGAACAACTCGTGCAACCCCAACGGTCCGCGTGGTGCTGCCAACAACGCCAACCTGGTGCGGCAGCGCGACAAGATCGTGGCCGCGATCAACACCGCCGACGCCGACATCGTCTCCCTCGAGGAGCTCGAGAACTCGGTGCACTTCAACAAGCCCCGTGACTTCGCTATCGACGCGCTGGTCACCGCGCTGAACGCCGCCGCCGGTCCCGGCACCTGGGCCGCGGTGCCCTCGCCGGCGGCGGCCGAGCTGCCGCCGCTCGCGGAGCAGGACGTGATCCGAAACGGCTTCATCTACAAGCCGGCCAACGTCGCGCTCGTCGGCGGCTCGGTCGTGCTGGCCGACGAGTCGAGCGGTACGGAGGCGTTCGCCGACGCTCGTGAGCCGCTGGCCCAGGCGTTCAAGAGGGTAGGCACGCCAAACGCCGACGCCTTCGCCGTCATCGTCAACCACTTCAAGTCGAAGGGCTCGGGCACGCCGGACCCCGACGGTCAGGGCAACGCCAACGACCGCCGCATGCTGCAGGCCAACTCCCTGGTGGCCTTCGCCAACACCTTCAAGACGCTGCGTGGCATCACCCGGGTCTTCCTGGCAGGTGACTTCAACGCGTACACCGAAGAGGACCCGATGCAGATCCTCGACGCGGCCGGCTACACCAGCTTGGACTCGACCAGCGACCCCGACGAGGAGAGCTACAACTTCGACGGCCAGATCGGCTCGCTCGACCACGTGCTCGCCAACGCGGCAGCGCTCGCCGATGTCGAGGACGTCGACATCTGGCCGATCAACGGCCACGAGTCCGTCTACTACGAGTACAGCCGCTTCAACTACAACGTCACCAACCTCTACCAGGCCAACCCGTTCAAGTCCTCCGACCACAACCCGGAGCTCGTCGGCATCAACACAGCCGACCCAACCACGACCGACGTCCAGATTCTGGGGACGAATGACTTCCATGGTCGGTTGCAGAACGACACGACGGCGCCGACTTCTGGTGCTGCGGTGTTGGCGGGAGCTGTCAAGCAGCTGCGCGGCAACAACCCGAACACGGTGTTTGCTGCGGCGGGTGACCTGATCGGTGCGACGACGTTCGAGTCGTTCATCGCCAAGGACAAGCCGACGATCGATGCACTGAACGAGGCGGGTCTCGAGGTCTCCTCGGTGGGCAACCACGAGTTCGACCAGGGCTACAACGACCTGGTCAACCGGGTGATGGCGCCTTACGACGCCACCACGAACCCGTTCGGCGGCGCCAACTGGGAGTACCTCGCGGCCAACGTGCGCCTGAACAGTGACAACTCCCAGCCGATCACGCCGACGTGGACCCAGGACTTCGGCAGCGTGAAGGTGGGCTTCATCGGAGCCGTCACCGAGCACCTGCCCGAGCTCGTCTCGCCGGCTGGGATCTCCCAGATCCACGTCACCGACATCGTCAACGAGGCCAACGCCTCGGCGGACGCGCTCGAGCTTGCCGGTGCCGACGTGATCGTGCTGCTGGTCCACGAGGGTGCGCCGAACACCAACTGCGCGACGATGGACGACGACCCGGCTTCGGACTTCGGGTCGATCATCAACGGCGTCAACTCCAACATCGACGCGATCGTGTCCGGACACACCCACCTGGCCTATGACTGCTCGTTCCCGGTCGCGGCCTGGGCGGGTCGTCCGGTGACCGAGCGTCCGGTGGTCTCGGCCGGTCAGTACGGCATGGCGCTGAACAAGCTGGTCTTCACCGTCGACAACACGACCGGTGTGGTGCAGGCGAAGACCCAGGCGCTGCTGCCGTTGAAGGTCGGCGTCACGGGCAGCACGTTCAACTACCCCTCGGACCCGAACACTGCGGCGATCGTGGCGGCGGCGGTAGCCAATGCGGCGGTGCTCGGTGCCCAGCCTCTGGGTCAGATCGGTGGCCCGTTCTTCCGCGGCAAGCTGGCGGACGGGTCGACCGAGAACCGTGGTGCTGAGTCGACCCTGGGCAACCTGGTCGCCGAGGCCCAGAGGTGGAACACCCGCAACCCGGAGTCCGGTTCGGCGCAGATCGCGTTCATGAACCCGGGTGGGCTGCGTGCCGACATGGTCGGTACGGGTGCTGGTGCCTTCCCGCGCACGTTGACGTACAAGCAGGCCGCCGATGTCCAGCCGTTCGCCAACACGTTGGTGAACATGGACCTGACGGGTGCGCAGCTCAAGACGGTGCTCGAGCAGCAGTGGCAGGCGGCGGGCGCGGCGCGTCCGTTCCTGAAGCTGGGCATCTCCAAGGGCTTCACCTACACCTCGACCCCGCCGCCGGCAGGCTCGCCAGCCGGCACCCGGGGCACGGTGACCGGGATGTGGCTCAACGGCACGCCGATCGGCCTCGCGACGACGTACTCGGTGACGGTGAACTCGTTCCTCGCCTCCGGCGGTGACGGGTTCCTGGAGCTGAACAACGGCGCCGGGAAGCAGGACACCGGCAAGACCGACCTGCAGGGCATGGTCGACTACATGGCCGAGTTCGGCACCTCGCCCGACCAGGTCGACCCCGACTACGAGCAGAACGGGGTCAACGTCTCCTTCCCGCCAGCCGCTCCGGCCAGCTACGCGCCGGGCGACCACGTGATCTTCGACGTGCAGGGCTGGTCGATGACCAACGCGCTCGACACGAAGGACACGGCAGTGACGGTCAAGCTGGGCGCGACCACGCTCGGCACGGCAACGCTGGACAACGTCGCCCAGGCGGCGCTGCCCGGCTTCGACGTGACCGGCAAGGCGACGGTGGATGTCGTGGTGCCCAACGGCCAGGCGCCGGGTTCGATGACGCTGACCCTGGAAGGTGCGCAGACCGGGTCGGAGTCGCAGGTGACGGTGACCATCGTTGCCGGCACCAGCGCGGTGGCCGCCGATGACGCCAGCGTGACCTACGGTCAGGCGGCGCAGATCGAGGTGACCGTGAGCGGTCCGGGGCTCACCCCGACCGGCACCGTGCACCTGATGGACGGCGCGACCGAGATCACTTCGGGGACGCTCGACGCCAGCGGGGACGTCACACTCACCGTTCCGGCCAACACCTATCAGGTCGGTCAGGTAACGCTGACGGCGGAGTACGACGGCGACGCCACACATGGCGCGTCGGACGACGCCCTGACGCTCACTACGACGAAGGCAACGTCGACGACGACCGCGGCTGACACCACGGTCCAGTACGGCCTGGCCAAGTCCTTGACGGCGACCGTCACCGGAACACCCGGCGGCGTGATGCCGACCGGCGTGGTGACGTTCAAGTCCGGCGGGACCACGCTCGGCTCGGGCACGCTCTCGGGTGGGTCGGCGACGTTCACCCTTCCGGCGGGCTCGCTGCCGGTGGGCGCCAACGCTCTGACCGCGGAGTACGCCGGTGACGCCAACTACACGGCGAGCTCGAAGGCGTTGACCGTGACCGTGACCAAGGCGACCTCGAAGACCAAGGCCGACGTGAAGCCGAACAACCTGACCCCGAAGAAGAAGGTCAAGCTGATCGTCGACGTCGACGGCTCCAACGGTGTCGAGGCCACCGGCCAGGTCAAGATCAAGGTGGACGGCGACACCATCACCAAGACCCTGAAGAACGGAAAGCTGAAGCTCAACCTCGGCAAGTTCGGCAAGGGCAAGCACAAGGTGAAGGTGACCTACCTCGGCAGCAGCACCGTTGAGGGCAGCGACGACAAGGTGACGTTCACGGTCTCCTGACCTGAACCGAGCCCGGGGGCCGGGAGTGGCGAGAGCCGCTCCCGGCCCTCGGCGCGGGCTCAAGCAACGCAGGGCCTCCTCAACCACCGCTGGTTGAGGAGGGCGCTCTGCGCCCGTCTCGAAACCTCTGACGCAGCGCTGGGACTCAACCGGCGGAGGATGCGGCGGCCGCTCGCGCGTCGGCCTCCGCGAGGTAGAACGCCGCCCGGACCAGGGCGAGGTGGCTGAACGCCTGAGGGAAGTTGCCCACCATCCGCTGCCGGACCGGGTCGTACTCCTCCGAGAGCAGGCCGACGTCGTTGCGCAGGGCGACCAGCCGGTCGAAGAGTGCGTGCGCGTCCTCGACCCGGCCGGCCGCGGCGTACGCCGAGACCAGCCAGAACGAGCAGGCGATGAACGGGTGCTCGTCGCCGGGGAGCCCGTCGACGCCGCTCTGGGTCCGGTAGCGCAACACCAGGCCCTCGTAGAGGAGGTCCTCCTCGATGGCGCGGATGGTCCCCAGGATCCTGGGGTCGTCGCCGTCGAGGAAGCCGACGAGAGGCAGGATGAGGAGCGAGGCGTCGACCTCTGTAGTGCCGTAGTGCTGCACGAACGTGCCGCGCTCGGCGTCGTACCCCTTGTCGAGCACCTCCTCGCGGACCTGGTCGCGCAGCGCCCGCCACTCCTCGAGCGGCCCGGCGACGTCGTAGTCCTCCATCGCACGGACCGCGCGGTCGAAGGCGACCCAGATCATCACGCGGGAGTGGGTGAACGCCCGGGGTTCGCCGCGGATCTCCCACAGCCCGTGGTCGGGCACCTGCCAGCGAGTCGCCATCTCGGCGACCAGGGCGCGCTGCAGCGGCCAGGCGTCCTTGTCCGGCATGCCCTCGGCGCGGCGCACCCTGTCGAGGGCGTCCATCACCTCCCCGAGCACGTCGTGCTGGGTCTGCTCGACCGCGCCGTTGCCGATCCGGACCGGCCGCGAGTCGGCGTAGCCGGGCAGGTGGTCGAGGGTGACCTCGGGCAGCCGCCGCGACCCGTCGACGGCGTACATGATCTGCATCTGGGCGGGGTCGCCGGCGATGGTGCGCAGCAGCCAGTTCCGCCAGACGTTGGCCTCCTCGGTGTAGCCGGCCTGGACCAGGGAGTCGAGGGTGAGTGCGGAGTCGCGGAGCCAGCAGTAGCGGTAGTCCCAGTTGCGCTCGCCCCCGAAGTCCTCGGGCAGCGAGGTGGTCGGAGAGGCGACGATCCCACCGGTGACCTCGTCGGTCATCAACCGGAGGGTGAGCAGCGAGCGGCGGACCACGTCCGAGTGCGGTATGTCGGTGGTGCAGCGTGACGCCCACTCCTCGTCCTCCCGGATGGTCTCCTCGATCCGGTCGTGTGGCACGCCGAGGTCGGAGGGCTCGGCGTACGACGGGAACCAGGTCATCGAGAAGGTCAGCTCGTCCCCCTTGGAGACGTCGAACTCGTCGTTGTGGGTGCCGTCCCCCGCCTTCGGCAACCGGGGTCCGCGCAGCACGAGGAGATCCGGCCCTCCGACCGCGGTGATCACCTGCTCGCCCTCGATCGTCATCCGGCGCACCCACGGCCGGACCAGGCCGTAGTCGAGCCGGACCCGCCACTCGTGCCGCATCCGGACCGTCCCGCGGACTCCCTTGAGCTTGCGGATCAGGTCGGCGCGGCCGTCGTGGCGCGGCATCAGGTCGGTCAGCGTGACCACCCCGTCGCTGGTGGTGAACGTCGTCTCGAGGACCGCGGAGGCGCCGACGTAGCGGCGCTCGGTGGAGTAATGGCCGTCGGGGACCAGCTGCCAGTGGCCGTGGTCGTCGGTGCCGAGCAGGCCGGCCAGGCAGGCGGCTGAGTCGAAGTTCGGCAGGCAGAGCCAGTCCACCGAGCCGTTGGTGCCGACCAGCGCCGCGGTCCGCCGGTCGCCGATCATCGCGTAGTCCTCGATCGGCAGCGCCATGGCGTCGACTCTAGAGTCGGGCTCATGGAGCTTCCCGCCCGAGTGCACGCGCTGCTGCAGGAGCGGGGCGAGACCGTGGCGACCGCCGAGTCGCTGACCGGCGGCCGGCTGGCGGCCGCGTTGACCGGCGTACCCGGCGCGTCCGACAGCTACGTCGGGGGCGTCGTCGCCTACGCGACCTCGGTCAAGCAGGGCCTGCTCGGCGTACCGGCCGCCCTGGTCGAGCGGTACGGCGTGATCTCGGCCGAGTGCGCGCTGGCCATGGCTCGCGGTGCCGCCGGGGTCACCGGTGCGGCCTGGGGGATCGGGACCACCGGCGTGGCCGGCCCCGACGGGCAGGACGGCCACCCGCCTGGGACCGTGCACGTCGGGCTGGTCGGGCCGGGAGTCTCGACCGCCCTCGCCCTGGAGCTGCTGGGCGGGCGAGAGGCGATCCAGGACCGCACCTGCGTGGAGGCACTGTCGGCTCTCGAGGGCATGCTTATCCACAAGTAGGACACCCAGCCCCGGGATGAGCCACGGGAAGATGCACGGCTCGGGTAGCGTTGCACCCTGGGACGAAGGAAAGGAGATGCGCATGGTGCTGTTCCGCCGACTGCTCGGCGATGTGCTCCGTGCTCAGCGGATGCGTCGCGGGATGACGCTGCGCGAGGTCTCCGCCGAGGCCCGGGTCAGCCTGGGCTACATCTCCGAGATCGAGCGCGGCCAGAAGGAAGCCTCGTCTGAGCTGCTCGCCTCGCTCTGCTCGGCCCTGGACCTCCCGCTCTCCGTGATGTTGCGCGAGGTGTCCGACCTGGTCGCCCTCGAGGAATCGCTGACCAGCACACCTTCCAGCACCGAGGTAGTCGCCAGCGCCGCATAGTTAGGGTTAGGTTGTCGCGGTGATGACGGCCCGGCGACTAATCGCCCTCCTCTCTGCGCTCTTCCTCGTCCCCCTGATCGCGGTCACGACCGCGACCAATACGGCTTCCGCGGCCGACGACGCCGCGCTGTTCAAGCCGATGCCCGCGTTCACTCCCTCCGAGCTGAGCGACGCCACTGTCCGGCCGTCCCAGTTCAAGGCATATCGGGCCGACCTGGCTGGGCTGCGTGCCCAGTTGGCCGGTAGTGGGGGGACCACGCTGACCATCCCTGACCCGGCGGGCACGCCCACCGAGTTCAACGTGGTCGAGGACTCGGTGATGCAGCCCGAGCTCCAGGCCGCGCACCCAGACATCCGCACCTACGCCGGTGGCACCGCCGACGGCACCAGCATCCGCCTCGACGTCACGCCGTTCGGCTTCCACGCGATGGTCCGTCGTCCCGACGGCGTCGCCTGGTACGTCGAGCCCGTCACCCGCAGCGTCGGCGAGTCCCGAGTCGTGAGCTTCCCGGGCGGCGCGTTGGGCGCCCCGGCTGAGCCCTTCGTCGAGCAGCAGGTCCAGCAGGCCGCTGAGGCGGTCGCACCGGACGCGAGCGAGTCGTTCTCGACACCGGGTGGCGTGGTCACCTCGCGCACCTTCAACCTAGCCCTGGTGACCGATCCAGCCTATGCGGCCTACGTCGCTCCCGGGGCCGGCACCCACGCGCTGTCCGACCCGCTGGTGCTCGCCGCCAAGACCTCCCTCGTCAACCGCATCAACCAGGTCTACAACGACGACGTCGCCTACAAGTACCTGCTCATCAACGGCACCGACACCAAGCTCAACCTGCTCACGGCCGCAGAGCTGAACGGGACCAACGGCCCGTGCGGCGCCAACGCCTGCTACCCCGCGGCCACCGGCACCTATGACTGCGGCGACGTCCTCGATCGCAACATGTTCGCGCTCGGTCAGCTCGTCGGCGCCGACACCTTCGACATCGGCCACATCGGCCTCGGCGTCAACGGCGGCGGAGTCGCCGGCCTCGGCGTCGTGGGCGGCGCGAGCAAGGCGCGCGGCTGCACCGGCCTCCCGGAGCCGATCGGCGACGTCTACGCGATCGACTACGTGGCTCACGAGATGGGCCACCAGATGGGTGGCTCGCACACCTTCAACGGAACCCAGGGCAACTGCGCCGGCGGCAACCGCAGCGCGGCGAACTCAGTGGAGCCGGGCTCGGGCACCTCGATCCAGGCCTACGCCGGCATCTGCTCGAGCGACAACCTCCAGCCGCACAGCGACCCGTACTTCTCCTTCCGGAGCATCGACCAGTTCGAGACGACCACGTCAACGGTGCGCGCCGACCTGAGCGAACAGCAGGTGGTCCAGTTCACCGGTCTCGACGTCGGCGAGGAGATGACCATCACCTGCACGACGGCCTGCGGTACCTCCAACGTGACCTTCACGGGTGTCGGGGCGACTGACGCCGCGGCCATCGCGACGGCGGTCAACACGGCGACGGGCTCCGCCGCCGTGGTCACCGGCTACGACGGAGCCGCGCTGCCGACTGCAGCGGGGTTCACCGCCACCTGGACCGCCACCACCAACCAGCAGCGACTGATCGTCACGCCTTTCTCTGGGACGTTCACCGCAGCCACCGGCGTCCGCACCAACGGCGGACCGCAGACCAACGGCGGCACCACCGCCGCCACGGCCAACAACTCGCCTGTGGTCAACGCTGGGGCGGACAAGACCATCCCGACGCGAACGCCGTTCACCCTGGCCGGCTCCGCGACAGACTCCAACGGCGACACGCTCACCTACCTGTGGGAGCAGACCGACGTCGGTGGCGTCACCGGCACGAGCCTGGTCAACAACACCAAGGTCAACGGACCGCTCTTCCGGGTGTTCGGCGTCTCCGCGCAGGTCTCGGAACCCAACTCGCTGATCTACAACTCGCCTGGCGAGAACCTGGCGGGGACCGACCCGACCCGCACCTTCCCGGACCTGGTCCAGATCCTGGCCGGCAACACCAACGCGGCCAGCGGGACCTGTCCGGCGCCGTTGGTGCCCAACGCCACGATCCCCATCACCGACCCGGCGCTCAACTGCTTCTCGGAGTTCCTTCCGACGAACGCCTGGGTCGGCACCGGCGATCGGGTGCTGCACTTCCGGCTGACCGCGCGTGACGAGTTCACGCCGGACGCTCCTGCCGACGACCCGGGCGGGGTGTCGTGGGACAACCTGGCCCTGACCGTCGACCCGGCCGCTGGACCGTTCCTGGTCACGTCGCGCGCCACGGCGGGCTCACCCGCCGCCGGTGTCGAGAACGTCACCTGGAACGTCGCCGGCACGGCGGGCGCTGCGCTGGCACCGAACGTGAAGATCAGCCTGTCCACTGACGGCGGACTGACCTACCCGACGGTGCTCGCGGGCTCCACCCCCAACGACGGGGCGCAACTGGTCAACCTGCCCGGCATCACCACCTCCACCGCCAGGATCAAGGTGGAGGCGATCGACAACTACTTCTTCGATGTCAATGACGCCAACTTCTCCATCACGCCGGCGCTGCCCGCTTCGGCCGTCGATGCCTCGGCCAAGCCGAAGAAGATCACCGACGGTCGCCGCTTCAAGGTCAAGGTCACCGTCAGCACCGCCAGTGGTGTCCCGGCCGGCGTGGTGCAGGTCTACAAGGGCAGCAAGCTGCTCGGGACCGGCACCCTGAAGAGCAACGGCAAGGTCACCATCAAGATCTCGGCGAAGAAGGCGAAGAAGCTGAAGATCGGCAAGAACACGCTGACCGCGAAGTACCTCGGCTCTGCCACGGTCGCGGCCGGCCAGGACGACTTCGTCATCAAGGTCAAGAAGAAGAAGAAGTCCTAGGCAGGCGCTGACGGCTCTGCGAGGGGCTGGCAGGACGGGCACCAGTACGACGCCCGCTCCCGTCCTGCCGGTCCCTGCAGCTCCACGACCACCGGCGTGCCGCACCGGCGGCACGGTGACCGGTCGCGGCGGTAGACCCACATGCGCTCACGCTCGCGCAGGTCGCCGGTGGTGGACTGGTGCGGTCGCTCCTTGTTGAGCTCGAGCATCTGGTGGGCTCGACGGACCAGCCGGCGCAGGTCGGGCACGGCGGCGACCCGGGTCTGTGGGTGAACGCCCGAGGTGAAGCAGAGCTCGGCGGCGTACATGTTGCCGATGCCGGCCAGGTTGGTCTGGTCGAGCAGCGCGTCGCGAAGCGTGCGCTCGGGGTCTCGGATGAGGTTGGCGAGCGCACGCTCGTCGTCCCAGTCCGGGCCGAGCAGGTCGGGGCCGAGGTGTCCGACGACGTCGTCCTCGGCCGCGCGGTCGAGCAGCTCGACGACGCCGAGCGAGAACCCCACCGCGGTGGCCTTGGCCGTCTCGAGGACGACTCGGGCCGTGTGCGCCGGGCGCGGCCACCGCTGGCGCGGGGTGAGCACCTTCCAGGTGCCCTCCATCTTCAGGTGCGTGTGCAGGGTCCACCGGTCGGGGCCGCGGTCGATGCGGGTGAGCAGGTGCTTGCCGCGGGAGACGGTCTCGACGACAGTGCCGCCGCTGAGGTCGGCGGTGGCGTGCTGGGGCACCCGGAAGTCGGTCCGGTCCAGCCGCTGCCCGCTCAGCGACCGGTCGAGGAGCCGGGCCGCGCGGTAGACCGTGTCGCCCTCAGGCACCGCTCGATGACCTCAGCCTCAGTCCCCGAGGGGTCGCGACGAAGCCGGCCGCATCGAGCGCCTGACGCAGCGGGGTCGAGCCACCTCCGAGCAGGGCCGCGCCGTCGGCCCGCTCCACCGTGATCCGGCCCAGAGAGCCGCGTCGGGCCGCCTCGGCCAACGACGCGGTCGCCGGCCCGAGCCGGTCGGCGTCGTCGCCCCAGGTCAGCAGGGTGCGGCCGCCGCGCTCGACGTAGAGGACCAACTCGCCGTCGACCATGACGACCAGGGCGCCGGCCTTGCGACCGGGGCGATGGCCGCCGTCGCCCTCTGCCGTCTTCTGGGGCCAGGGGAGGGCCGCGCCGTAGGGGTTGGCCGGGTCGGTGGCGGCCAGGCAGACCGACGTCGGCTTGCCGCCGTCGTCGACCTCGCTGAAGGTCCGGAGCCGGTCGATCGCGCCGGCGGTCCCGAACTGGGCGGCGCCCAGCCCCTCCACGAAGTAGCCCCGCCGGCAGCGACCGGAGTCCTCGAACGCCGAGAGCACCTTGTAGACCGCCGCGAAGCCGCCGGGCTGGCGCTCGCTGACCACCGCGCCGCGGATGACGACTCCGTGCCGGTCGAGCAGTCGCTCGGCCGCTGCATGCGCGCGGCGGGTCGGGTCAGTGTCGAGCTGGGGGAGCAGCGCCCAGCGGCCGGCGGTCTCGGGCGGCCCGGTGCGCATCGAGGCGCCACCGCGGCCGGTGGTGGAGGCCATCCTGGGCCGGGCAGGGGGCCTCTTGGTGCGGTGGCTGGGCGTGCCGGAGCGGGTGAGCGCGCGGAGCGGCGTGAGGGTGTCGTTGCTGATCCGCCCGGACCAGACGAGGTCCCACAAGGTGGCGCTGAGTGTCTTGTCATCGGTCGATCCGACCTGCTGGGCGAGCTGGCGGAAGAACCACGCGCCACCCGGCGCCAGCGCGTCGAGCACGGCTTGGTGGAGCTCACGCCGTTGATCAGACGCCGGCTCGAACGGCTCGTGCGGAGGGAGCGTCAGCGGTGCCTGGTCGGCAAGGTGCAGGCTCACCCACCCGTCGGAGCCAGGCAGCGAGGCATGTCCGGCCCACAGCACTTCGCCGGCCGCGGTGAGCTCGTCGAGGTACGACGGCTCGTAGTCGCGGACCCGGGCGGCCAGCACCAGCGGCTCGAGGGCGCTGGCCGGCACCGGGGCACCGGCGAGCTGGTCGATGACCGAGACCACGCCGTCGACGCCGCGGAGCTTGCCGCCGATGTGTTGCCAGGCGCTCAGGAACCGGCCCAACGCGGCCGGCGGGACCGGCTCGACCTCCTTGCGCAGCCGCGCCAGGCTCCGGCGCCGCAGCGACCGCAGCACCTCGGCATCGCACCACTCCAGCCCGGACGCACCCGGCCGGAACTCGCCGTCGAGCACCCGCCCATGGGCGCCCAGCCGCTGGAGGGTCAGCCGGACCACGGCGCTGCCGAGGCCGAGCCGGATCGCAACGTCGTCCGTGGTGAACGGCCCGTGGGTGCGCGCGTAGCGGGAGACCAGGTCGGCCAGCGGGTCGTCGACGGGGTCGGTGAACGCGTCGGGGGTGCCGGGTGGCACGGCGACGCCCAGACCGTCGCGGAGCCGGCCGACGTCCTCGACCGCGGCCCAGCGCTCGACGCCGGCGACCCGGACCCCGACCACTCGCCTCGTGGCGGCCAGGCCCTCGAGGGCCTCGAGGCCGTCGACGCCTTGGGCGCAACGCTCCTGCACCTCGGCGGTGCTGAGCGGGCCGAGCAGCCGGAGCAGGTCGGCGACACCCTCGGCGCCCCGGGCCCTGCGCTCCGGCGCGAGTCGCTGGAGCTCGGCCTCGAGCTCGGCCAGCACCTCGGGATCGAGCAGCTCGCGCAGCTCGGCGCGACCTAGCAGCTCGGCGAGCAGGCCCTGGTCGAGCGACAGGGCCGCGGCTCGGCGCTCCGCGATGGGGGAGTCGCCCTCGTAGACGAACTGGGCGACGTAGCCGAAGAGCAGGCTTCGCGCGAACGGGCTCGGGCTCTGCGTCGAGACGTCGGTGACCCGGACCTTGCGCTGCTCGACCGAGCGCATCAGCCCGACCAGGGCGGGCAGGTCGTAGACGTCCTGGAGGCACTCCCGGACCGCCTCGAGCACGATCGGGAACGACGGGTAGCGGCTGGCGACCTCGAGCAGCGCCGCGCTGCGCTGGCGCTGCTGCCACAGCGGGCTGCGCCGGCCGGGGTCGCGGCGCGGGAGCAGGAGCGCGCGGGCGGCACACTCGCGGAACCTGGAGGCGAACAGCGCCGAGCCGCCGACCTCCTGGGTGACGAGGTCGTCGATCTCGTCGGGGGAGAACACGACCACCTCGCCGCCGGGCGCCTCGGCGTCGGTGTCGGGGATCCGGATCACGATGCCGTCGTCGGACGCCACGGCCTGGCCGTCGATGCCGTAGCGCTCGCGCAGGCGGGCGTTGATCGCCAGCGCCCAGGGCGCGTGGACGGGGGTGCCGTAGGGGGAGTGCACGACCAGCCGCCAGTCGCCGAGCTCGTCGCGGAACCGCTCGACCAGCAGGGTCTGGTCGCTGGGCAGCACCTGGGTGGCCTCGAGCTGCTCGTGGAGGTAGCCGACCAGGTTGCCGGCGGCGTAGGAGTCGAGCCCCTCCGCCATGGCCCGCTGCTCGGCCAGGTGCTTCGGCATCGCCGCCAGCTCGCGGGTGAAGGCTCCGACCGCCTCGCCGAGCTCGGCCGGGCGACCGAGGGCATCGCCCTTCCAGAACGGCAGCCGGCCGGGGACGCCGGGAGCAGGAGTCACCAGGACGCGGTCGTGGGTGATGTCCTCGATCCGCCAGCTTGTCGCGCCGAGCGCGAACACGTCGCCGACGCGGGACTCGTAGACCATCTCCTCGTCGAGCTCGCCGACCCGCTTGCCGGGACCCTCGCCACCCACCAGGAAGACCCCGAAGAGCCCGCGGTCGGGGATGGTGCCGCCGCTGGTGACGGCGAGTCGCTGGGCGCCCGGTCGGCCGGTGAGCGTGCCGGTGACGCGGTCCCAGACGATCCGGGGGCGGAGCTCGGCGAACTCGTCGCTGGGGTAGCGGCCGGAGAGCAGGTCGAGCACCGCGTCGTAGGCCGACCGCGGCAGCTGGGCGAACCCGGCGGTGCGCTTCATCAGGTCGTAGAGGTGGTCGACCCCCCACCCGTCCATCGCGGTGGCGGCCACGACCTGCTGGGCCAGCACGTCCAGCGGGTTGGTGGGGACGCTGAGCGACTCGATGGCGCCCGATCGCATCCGCTGCACCGCGACCGCGGTCTGCGCCAGGTCGCCGCGGTGCTTGGGGAACAGCACCCCGCGGCTCACCTCGCCGACCTGGTGCCCGGCCCGGCCGACCCGCTGGAGGGCGCTGGCAACACTCGGCGGGCTCTCGATCTGGATGACCAGGTCGACCGCACCCATGTCGATGCCGAGCTCGAGGCTGCTGGTCGCCACGACCGCGGGGAGCCGGCCGCGCTTGAGGTCGTCCTCGATGAGCGCGCGCTGCTCCTTGGAGACCGAGCCGTGGTGGGCCTTGGCGATGACCGCATCGATGCCCCTGCTCGATCCGGACTGGGCGATGATCTCGGCCGGGACCTTGTGGGGCTCCGGGCTCTCTCCCGTCGCCCGCTCGGTGGCGATCTCGTTGAGGCGGGCGGTCAGCCGCTCGGCGAGCCGCCGGCTGTTGGCGAAGACGATCGTGCTCTTGTGCTGCTCGATCAGGTCGACGACGTGCTCCTCGACGTGCGGCCAGATCGACTGCGCCCTTGTCGGCTCTTCGCTGTCTTCGTCGTAGTCCCCGGGCTGGGTCATGTCCTCCACCGGGACGACGACCCGGAGGTCCCATTCCTTGGTGCTCAGCGGCGCGACGATCTCGACCGGGGCGCTGCCCCCGAGGAAGCGGGCGACCTCCTCCAACGGCCTGACGGTCGCGCTCAGCCCGATCCGCTGGGCGGGCTTGTCGAGCAGAGCGTCGAGCCGCTCGAGGGTGATCGCGAGGTGGGCGCCGCGCTTGGTGCCGGCCACGGCGTGCACCTCGTCGACGATCACCGTCTCGATGCCACGCAGGCTCTCGCGGGCCTGACTGGTGAGCATCAGGAACAGCGACTCCGGCGTCGTGATCATGATGTCGGGGGGCCGGGTGACGAGCCGGCGCCGGTCGGCGGCCGGGGTGTCGCCGGAGCGCACGCCGACGGTCACCTCGGGCACCTGCTGGCCGAGCCGGTCACCGGTGTGGCGGATGCCGGTGAGCGGGCTGCGCAGGTTGCGCTCGACGTCGACCGCGAGTGCTTTGAGCGGGCTGACGTAGAGCACCCGGGTCCGCTTGGTCTTGTCGGCCGGTCGCTCGCTGGTGAGCAGCCGGTCGAGGCTCCACAGGAACGCGCTCAGCGTCTTGCCGGAGCCCGTCGGCGCCACCACGAGCGCGTGCTGGCCGGCCCCGATCGCCTCCCATGCGCCCACCTGCGCAGGCGTCGGCGCCGCGAACGCCGCGGCGAACCACGTGCGCGTGGGCTCGCTGAATCGGCTCAGCGCGTCATGCGGCGCATCGGCGGGCGCGGACATGACGCCAAGTCTTGCTCACGCCACCGACAGTGGCCCTGGATGGGCGCTCGACGCTAGGTCGTAGCAGGCGTCTCGACCCGCGGTGGGGCCGCCTCGAGCAACGCATCGAGAAGGGCCCGGTCGCCCTGGATCGTGACTCCGTCGAGGCACCTGTCCACGAACAGTGAGTAGATCCCCTGCGCATCGCCTTCCACGAGGACGTCCGGGTCGTCGATCGGACCGGCCACCACCTCGCCGTCGACCAGTCCGGCGATCTCGGGGCCCGCTCGGAACTCGAAGCGGCCGGGGGGCGCGAGCGAAGCCATCACGATGTCCATGGCGTTGGCCAGCCAGCCCTCGAAGAGCTCGTCCTTGGCGAGGGGCGGACCCAGGGAGCGCGCACCCCAGAGTGCCAGCTCACGCATGGCCGGCTTGAGCTCACGGCCGTAGTCAGTCAGCTCGTAGACCTTCGACGCCGCAGGCGGGGGGAGGGTACGCCGGGTGACGACGCCGTGGCCCTCGAGGTCACGGAGTCGCCCGGCAAGGATGTTGGTCCCGATGCCGGGCAGGCAGTCGACGAGATCGGTGTAGCGCTTCGGCCCGTGCATGAGCTCGCGGATGACGAGAAGCGCCCAGCGGTCGCCCACCAGGTCGAGTGCGTGCGCCATCGGACAGTACTGCTCATAGCGCTTGACCATGCCGAAAGATTACCACTTGATCGCGATCCAGAAGTAATTGCTTGCAAAACAGAAGTAACGACTGTTACGGTCGCGAGCATGACTTCAGAAATGCAAGCAACTACGACTTCCGACCGCCGGAAGTGGCTCGCCCTCGCCCTCCTGTGCGTGGTCCAGTTCATGGTCGTCCTCGACATCGCGATCGTGAACGTCGCGCTGCCCTCCATCCAGGTCGACCTCGGGTTCTCCCAGGAGAACCTGCAGTGGGTGATCAGCGCCTACGCACTCGTGTTCGGCGGATTCCTCCTGCTCGGCGGACGCGCCGCGGACATGTTGGGACGCCGCCGCCTCTTCCTGGGCGGCCTCGTCGTCTTCACCGCGGCCTCGCTGCTCGCCGGGTTCGCCTGGTCCGAGGCGTCCCTCCTCGGAGCCCGCGCCGTGCAGGGCCTCGGCGCTGCGGTCATCACGCCGGCAGCGCTGTCGATCCTGTCCACGACGTTCGCCGAGGGCCGGGACCGCAACATCGCGCTGGGTGCCTGGGGCGCCGTCGGCGGCTTCGGCGCCGTGGCCGGCGTACTGCTCGGCGGCGTGCTCACCGACGCGCTCAGCTGGGAGTGGATCTTCCTGGTCAACGTCCCCGTCGGGGTCGCCGCCTTCGCGGTGGCGCCGGTCCTCCTGCAGGAGAGCCGCGACGCGCGGGTCAAGCGGTTCGACGTACCCGGTGCCCTTCTGGTGACTGCCGGGCTCTCGTCCCTGGTCTACGCGATCACCCAGGCCGGCCGCGACGGCTGGCTGGCGGGGCAGACGCTCGCTGTGTTCGGGGTCTCCCTGGCGCTGCTGGCCGGCTTCGTCGGCTGGGAGCTCCGACACCCCGACCCGCTGATGCGCTTCGGCATCCTCCGGACCCGGACCTTGAGCGGGGCCAACGTCGCAGGGTTCATCATGGGCACCGCGATGTTCTCGATGTTCCTCATGCTGACGCTCTACATGCAGCAGGTGCTGGGCTACTCCGCGATGAAGACGGGTGTCGCCTACCTCGCGGTCGCCGGTACGGCGATCATCTGGTCGGCGGTCGCGGCCCAGCTCGTCACCCGGGTCGGGGTCAAGCCGGTCCTGGTGACGGGGATGGCTGCGCTGACCCTGGGACTGCTCTACTTCACCCAGGTGTCGGTCGGAGGCAGCTACGTCGGTGACCTGATGCCCGGCTTCCTGATCATCGGGGTCGGCATCGGCTTCTCGTTCGTGCCGATCTCGATCGCCGCATTGGCCGGCGTGACGCCCTCCGAGGCCGGGCTCGCATCGGGGCTGATCAACACCTCGCAGCAGATCGGTGGCGCGCTCGGTATCGCCGCTCTCTCCACGATCGCGACGTCGCGCACCGAGGACTCGGTGGCAACTGGCTCCATCCTGCCGGTGGCCCTGGTCGACGGATTCTCGTCGGCGTTCCTGGCCGGGGCGATCGTCGCCGGGCTCGGACTGATCGCCGCGCTGACCCTGATTCGCCGCGACGAGCTGCAGCCGGAGCTGGTCGCCGAGTCGGAGCTCGACCTGGCGCTGGATGCGGCCTGAGGGCTCACCTGCGAGAGCGTGCCGGAGGGTCGGTCCTGGTGGACCGGCCCTCCTTGCGCGCCGATTGGTCGCAATCGGTCAGCCGCGCTGGCGGGCCTCCCGTGCGTCCAGCAGCTCTTGGACCGGGGTGGGCAGAGTGTTCTCGAAGTCGATGAGCTTCGCCCACGTCGGGGTGATGACGATGCGAACCATCCCGTCGGTGTAGATCGAGCGGATCTCCTTCTCCCACGCGTCGTACTGGTCGGGTGGCACGGCGTTGGCCTGGGTGTACTCGTCGGGGATGCCGTCGACGTAGTCGAGCTCGGCCTGACCGCGGACCAGCAGGATCTTGGGCGGGAAGTCTTCGGTGTCGATGGTCAGTGCCACTGCCGGGTTGGCGCGCAAGCTCGTCAGCTTCGGCGCGTTCGTCGGGGAGACGACGACGACCTCGGTGCCGTTCCACACGAACGCGATCGGGATCACGCGCGGCGTGCCGTCCTTGGCCACGTAGGACAGGCGCGTGATCGGCCGGTTCAGCAGCTCCTTGCTCAGCGGACGGTTCAGGACTTCGGCGATCTCGCTCTGCTGCATGCCAGTCATGACCATGCACGTACCCAGAACTCATCGCCGACGAGTCCTGGGACGGGCCGACTTTGCCCGTCTGGCCTTCGGTCGGTTCAGCCGCGGGTCAACTTCAGCGGGTCCCTCTGCCCGTCGTCGGAGGCTCGGCCCATCTGGCTGCCGACGAAGAACCGGCCCGTGTCGAGCGGAACCGGATCACGGCGACCCTGTGGGTAGCAGCGCTGCGGTGCAGAGACGCTGACGCGGTCGTTCGCCTCATCCCAGTGCGCACGCAGCCCCGGGCATTTGTCCGGAAGGCAGATCTGAGTGTCACACGTGAGGAACTTCGTCCGAGCGTGGCCCCCGACGCTGCTCACAATGATGAGCAGACTCCGGTCCGGCGGTGTCTGACTCAGGGGCCCGCCCCAGTAGTGGAACTCGAACCTGCCGCCCCTTCTCGCAAGATTGCGGACCTGCACCTGTAGCGAGAACGTGCGCTCGGCGTTGTCGACGCTGAACTTGGTGATGTCGATCGCCGCAGGAGCGTCGCCGTGCGGGAGACCCACGCTGCCAGCGGTCGCCGCCGCCGGCGCGGGATGGCCCAGGACCGTCAGGCCGGCCGCGACCACCGCTGCTGCCACGAGCGTCGTCAGTCTCTTCATGATCCCTCCATACCCTCCTAGTCCCGCCGTGACCCTGGCGCCCCGTTGATGAGGATCAGGCGGGCCACTTGGGCAGCCAATCACAAATGAATCAACGTGCAGGCTCGCTGCCTCAGGGCCACCCGCCCGACCATGCCACTGAGAGCGCGCGGAGCAGTCGATCAGCAGTGATCTGACTGGGAGGGCACACCGCCGTGGTGGGCCTAGACGATCGGGCGGGCCAGTAGCAGCCCGCCGTCGACTGGCAGGACATGACCGGTGATCCAGTCAGCGTCGGCCGAAGCGAGGAACGCAACGGCGGCTGCGACATCTTCGGGCTCACCCACGCGGCCGAGCGGGTACAGCGGCAACATCCGTTCGGCGCCACCGACCTGGGCGTCCCAGACGCGGGTCCGGATGGTGCCGGGAGCGACCGCGTTCACCCGCACCCCATCCGAGGCCAGATACCGGGCGAGGTTGGCAGTCAGCGCCGTCAGGCCGGCCTTCGCCGATGAGTACGGCTCGCTGCCCAGGGCAGTCTGACCGTTGATCGAGCTGACGGTGACGATCGACGGACGGCGTGAGCTGCCACGCAGCAACGGGATGGCGGCACGACATACCCGCGCTACCCCGATCAGGTTGAGCTCCAGCACGGCCGACCAGACCTCATCGCCAGTCTCCTCGAAGACGCCGTGTGGGAGGTCTCCTCCAGCCACGTTGACGACGATGTCCAACCCACCGTGCTCATCCGCGACCCGGGAGAGCGCATCATCGACGGAGACTCGGTCCGTCACGTCCATCGCGAGCGCCACGGACCCAGTCGACTCCGGCAGGTCATCAGCAACTGATTGAGCCAGGTCCGGGTCGAGGTCGCTGACCACCACTCGCGCGCCCTCGGCCGCGAGCCGGACGGCACATGCCCGACCAATCCCCTGCCCCGCCCCGGTGACCAGAGCAGTCACACCGCCGAAACGTCCCAGCTCGATCATCGCCGCCCTGTGCTCCTCGTCGTCATGACCCCTTCCGGGATGAGGAAGGGTCAGGAGAACCTACGCCTCGACCCCCGCTGCATGAGGACGTCCACCGCTCAAGTACTCCGTCAACAGCGCTGGGCAAGGGCCCGGCGAACCGAACCTCGGAGTCGCGCATCACACCAGACACATCGAGTCGGAGGAGCGCATGATGGCAGACGTGATCACCGCACCGGCGGCATCGCCGAGCAGGTGGGGGCGCACGATGCCCGTGGCCGGTGTCGCGCTGGCGCTGGCCATGACGGCCGGGACGCCGACCGCGAGCCAGGCCGCAGAGCCCGAGCTGCACGCCGTGATGCGCGCTGACGAGCCCGCCACCGCGGGGATGCTCGCCTACACCTTCGGCGTGGGGAGCCGCGGGCAGACCCGGATCGCCACGGTGTGGACCGACGGCTCGCACAAACGGGTGTTGACCGGTGGCGGCGCGGCCTACGACCCAGCGTGGTCGCCGGACGGCAGCCAGCTGGCCTACGGCACCTACAAGGGCATCGGGCTGATGACCGCGACGGGCACCGGTCAGCACCAGATCATCCCTGACGGGCAGCACCCGGCCTGGGCGCCCGACGGCCACCGACTGAGCTACGCCTGCGAGGACGGCCTGTGCGTCCACGACCTGACGACCGGCCAGAGCTCGGTCGTCGTGCCGGCGACGGAGGACTGGCCATGGGTGGAGTCGTCCTCCTGGTCGTCCGACGGGAGCTCCATCGCCTTCACCCGCGTCAGCGCCGACGGAGACGACTACACCAGCGACACCCAGGTGTGGACGGTCCATGCGGACGGCACCGGCACCGCTGCGGTGCCCGGCACCGCACCCCAGGGCATCGACCCGCTGTGGTCCCCGGACGGCACGTCGATCATGTACACCGACTACTACGGAGGACGCGGCGGCGAGGGCAGCGGCGACGTGTGGCTCGTCCACCCCGACGGCACCGCCCGCACCTCGGTGCTGGCCCTGGACGGGTCGGACTTCGGGTCGTCGTGGTCCCCGGACGGGAGCCGGGTGGTCGTCTCGAGCGCGGCCGACTTCTTCCCCACCATGGACGGCATCTGGACGCTCCGGCCCGACGGCACGGACCGTCGGCTCGTGGTCCGTGAGGGGTGGGGCGCCAGCTGGCGGCCGGGGTTCGAGGTCCCGCTGCCGGGTACGACGGGTGTCCGACCGCGGCCCGGGCCGCGGGTGGCCTACGTCGCCATGACAGACACCGGGTTCGATCTCTTCACCGCGCGCCCGGACGGCGCGGGCGTCCGCCGGCTGACCACCACCGGAAACATCGCGACACCGGAGTGGTCCCCGGACCACCGCAGCCTCGCGTTCACCGTCAGGAACCGACGAGGGGGCTACGCGCTGTGGACCGTCCGCGCGGACGGGCAGGGTCTCCGGCGGATGACGGGCCTCGGGTCCTGGTCGCCGGAGCTGACGTGGGCACCCGACGGGCGAGCGGTGGCCTACGGCAGCGGACCGCGCCTGTGTGTGTACACGCTGGCGACCCGGGTGCGCGAGTGCCGCAGGATCTCCGACAACGACGTCGAGACCGTCTCCCACCCGTCCTTCGCCCCCGGCGGCGACGTCCTGGTGTTCAGCCTCACCGACAACACCGACGTCACCCACCTCATGGTGGTCGGCGCGCGCGGGGGACCGGTCCGGCGGCTGACCCGGCTCCGGGGCTCCGAGCTCGACCCGTCGTGGTCCCCGCGAGGAGACCGCATCGCGTTCACGCTCGCGCTGGGCGGTCAGTTCGACCGGCGCCGGCGCACGACGGTGATGACCGTCCGCGCCGACGGCACCCACCCACGGGTACTCCTCGCAACAGCCGGGCTGGACGACGGACCGGCCTGGTCGCCGGACGGCCGACGGGTGGTCGTGCGCAGCGACGGGCCTCGTGGCGCCGGCGGTACTGCCCAGCCGGGCGTATGGGTGGTCGACGCGGACGGGCGCCACCCGCGGCTGGCGGTGCCCGGGCGGGGCGTCGCCTACGTCGACTGGTGAGCCTGGGTGGGTGACCCACTCCGACGACTCGTCGTCACCGGCCCACGACGTCGATCTGCGTTGCGGCCACCGGCTCGCCGGGACCGCAGTCCACATCGGACTCGGCCGGCCCGATCTTGACCAGGACGGTAGTACCGCGCTCCAGCTCGCCGGTGGACGGGCTGTGGACGGCGTACAGCTTCCCGTCGTCCGTCTCGACGCCGTAGCAGGGCCCGGCGCCGCCTCGGACCACCTGGCCGGCCACCTGGTCGACGGGCTGCGGGTCGCTGGGCGTCGACGGTGGTTCCATCGGTGACTGCTGGGTCGGTGGCGGGGTCGTCGACATCGGCGAGGACGACGACGCGCTGGCGGACGGGCTGGCGGACGGGCTGGCGGACGGGCTGTCGGTCGGGTTGGCCTGATCCGACGCGGAGTCGGACGCCGGGTCACCACAGGCGGACAGCATCATCAGCGCCGCGATCACAGCCGCGGCCGCGAGCCTGCTCCCGAGGACGCCACGCACTCTTATCTGACGCGCGTGATGGCGATGAGGCTCCGCAGCACGACGCCCGGGGGACCTGCCCCCGGGCGTCGCGCGTGTGCGGTCGTCCCGGATCAGGACGTCACACGGATCCTGATGGTCGTGCCGTCGACCGACAGCACCCGGATCTTGACTCCCACCGCCGGCAGCTTCACGCCGTGGTTGGGCAGCTCCGAGTACCAGTACTTGCCGGTGTCGTCGAACAGCGGCACCGCATTCTGGCCATGGATGTGCTCCAGCCTGCTGTTGTGATGCAGGTCGAAGGTGTCAGCCTTCTTCAAGCCGAACGGCGCGTCGTACACCTGTATGCGAGAACGCCACGGCAGGCCGTCGAGCTTGTAGAGCGGCACCGGATGGGCGTCCACATACATGTTCCGGCCCGAGCCGGGGTGCGCGATCGTGTCGTTGTCGGCGTACGACGTGTCCCAGTAGGAGATCAGGAGACCCTGCTGGTACGCGTAGTGGTCGACCATGTCCGGCTTGGTGTTGGCGTAGCCGAAGTAGTACGGCCCGGTCTTCAGGTACTTGTCGTAGGACACGTAGGAGCGATGCCCCGCGATGTAGTAGTTGTCGAACATCTCACTGGTCGACGCCCCCACCGCGCTCCAGCCCGCCAGGGTCCAACCGTTGGCGCCGGTCTCGGCGCCGTCGGCGAAGACCGTGGTGGCGCCGGCCGTGATCGCGATCTCGTCGACGAAGATGCCGTCCGGGACCGTGGCCGAGTTGCCCTGGGCTCCACCGTCAGTCGAGTACCTGAACCGCAGGCCGATCGTCTGGCCGGCGTAGGCGGACAGGTCGAACGTCGCCGGCGTGTACGCCGCCTGCGTGCCCTCGATCCCGTTGCCCTCGGCGGGCTTGGTGATCGAGCCCTGGAGCTTCGTCCAGGTGGTGCCGTCTGTGGATGCCTCGACGTAGGCGTAGTCGCAGGGGTCGGGGCCACAGTCCTCGATGTCCCATCGCGCCTTGAAGGCCAGCGTGGCTGCCGCGGCCGGGAGGGTGACCTGGCGGGTCATCGTGTTCTCCAGGCTGTTGCCCGCGCCGCTGTACCACTGTTTGGCTCCGGCGGAGGGCGCACCCAGCTCGGTGACGACCTCCTTCTGCGGCAGCACGACGACCACCGCCTGGGGATCGTTGGTGTTGTACTCCTCCGGGCCGAGCTTCATCGTCCGGTTGCCACCGACGCCCGGTCCCGCCACGAGGGTCTCGTAGTCGAGCCAGCCCAGCTGGAGCTTGTTCCACGCACCCAGGTCACCGGCGCGGTCGCCGATGAACTGCTCACCCTTGGCGCCGAGCCGGCTCTGCGCCATCAGCGTCCAGTGCTCGTTGTTGTTGTCCCCGCCGGACAGGACGTTGTAGTCGTCCGGCAGTCCGAGGTCGTGACCGAACTCGTGGAAGAACACGCTCCGGCCGCCGTTCTCGGGCTGGATCGTGTAGTCGGCGATCCAGATGCCGCTGGTGCCGATCTGGTTGCCGCCGTCGGGGTTGCCGGCCGGGCCCTGGCCGGTGTTCTGGAAGGTCTTCCACCGGTGCGACCAGATGGCGTCCTCGCCCTGCCAGGGGTCGCCGTCGGCCTGGTCGCCGCCCGCGTGCACGATCTGGAAGTGGTCTATGTAGCCGTCGGACTCGTTGAAGTCGCCGTCGCCGTCGAAGTCGTAGCGGTCCCACACGTCGAAGCTCGCCAGCTCGGCGTTGACCTCGGCGGCTGGACGGCCCGCGGCCAGCTGGTCGGCGTACCACTTGTTGGCGGCGTCGGCCACGAGGTTCCAGGTGTTGCTGCAGACGTTGCCGGCACACGGGAAGCCGTTGGACCGGCCGTAGCGCGCCTCGTTGTACTGCACGCGCACCCAGTTGGTGACCGTGCCTTCCACGCTGTAGCGGCCGGATGACTGCTTCTCGTAGTAGGTCTTGAGCGACTCAGCTCCGGGGCCGTCCCCGAAGTAGGTCTTCTGGTAGTGCGCCCGGTTGTAGTTCGGCTTCCAGACGGTCGAGTTGTCGACCGACCGGTCGGGCTCCGGGATCTCGTTGACCAGCGGGCCGTCGAACCGTGCAGGGCCCGGGATGGTCGCGTTGGTGTCCTGGTCCGGGTAGGAGGCATGCCGAGTGTTGCCGAACTCGGCCAGGATCACGAAGACCTTGTCGGTGGTCTCGCGAGCCAGCTCGACGTACTGCGCGTCCTTCTTGCCCGCGACGCCCTGCACCTGCTGACCGCCGAGGTTGACGACCGTGCTCGGACCGCGCTGCATGGCCGTCGCTTCGCCGTTGAGGACGGCCTTGACGGCTTCCTCGCGGAGCGCGCGGCGCTTGTCCTCCTGGGGATTGGGGAGCTCGTCGGTGGTGACGCGCTCCTTCTTGTGGGACACCGCCTTGTGGGCCACCTGTCCTGACGCGGCGTGTGTGACCGCGGCGGACGAGCCTGTTGCGACTGCCGATTGGCCCATGGTGAGGCCCAGGGCGGCGACCAAACTGCCGCCAAGCCCTGCGACTAGCGCCTTCTTCACGTGTTTCTCCATTCCGAGAAGGCCGAACCATCCCCCGATGGGTGGCTTGACCTCACGCGAACCTAAGCGACGGATTCGCACTTGTGAAGGGCGGGTTCCTGCAAGGCGGGTGGATCGCCGGGCCGGCGGACGGACTGGCCGGGCATCATGGATCAGGCAAGCCACCGATCTCCGGAGGTCCCATGGGCCAGCCGCCGTCAAGGCGGGCACGCGAACCCGTGCCGGCCCGTCAGGTCCGCTTCTGCGCCACCGCGACGGGCGTGCGGGTCGCCTTCGCCACCTCGGGTCGCGGTCCCGCCCTGCTGGTGCCGGCCGCGTGGATCAGCCACCTGGAGCTGATGTGGCAGGACTCCGAAGCGCGAGCGTTCTTCGCCCCTCTTGCCGCGCGCCGCACCGTGATCGAGTACGACAAGCCCGGGTGCGGGCTCTCCGACCCGTGGCCGGGCCCGCAGTCGCTCGAGACCGACCTGGAGGTGCTCACCGCGGTCGCCGACCACCTGGGCCTGGAGCGCTTCGACCTCTTCGGCATCTCCGTGGCGGCGCCGGTCTCGATCGCGTTCGCGGCCCGGCATCCGGAGCGAGTGGGGCGGCTGGTCCTCTACGGCGGGTACGCCGACGGGCACGAGGTCGCCGACGACGACGTCCGGGCGGCCATGATCGCGCTGGTGCGTGCGCACTGGGGGCTCGGCTCCGAGGTGCTGTCCGACGTCTTCCTGCCGGACGCCAGCGCCGAGGCCAAGGCGCACTTCGCGCGGCTGCAGCGTGACGCGGCGCCCGTGGACCTCGCGTGCGAGCTGCTGGCCCAGTGCTACGAGACCCGCGTCGACGACCTGCTCGACAGCATCTCGGTGCCGACGTTGATCCTGCACCGGCGCGGTGACCGGGCGATCCCCTACCGACTGGGTCGGGAGCTCGCCGCCCGGATCCCGGGCGCGCGGCTGAAGTCCCTGACGGGACGCAGCCACTTCCCGTACGCGGGCGACTCGGCGGCCGTGGTCCGCGCGATCCTCGAGTTCCTCGGTCATGGCAAGGAGCCGGACACCCGCGCGGCCGGGTCATCGGTGACTCCCGACATGCTCACGGCCCGGCAGCTCCAGGTTGCGGCCCTGGTGGCCGACGGCCTCACCAACCGCCAGATCGGCGCGCGCCTTGGGATCCAGGAGCGCTCCGCCGAGGGACACCTGGAACGGATCCGCCAGCGACTGGGCGTCACCTCCCGTGCCCAGGTCGCCGCCTGGTGGGCGACCCAGACCATTGAGCCAGACCAGTGAGGTAGGCGAGTGAGGTACCGGCTGGGGTAGTTCCCCGCCTGACAACCGCTCCCGTCCCCTCGACTCTTGTCGCACCACCGGGTGAGGACGAGGGAGGCGAGATGCGGGCGTACGGGTTCGTCGTGTACGGCGCCTTCCTGGCCGGGTTCGTCTACTTCATCGGCTGGGTCGAAGGGCTCGTGGTGACGCGCACGATCGACGAGGGCCCGGCCGGCTCGACCGCCCTCGCGATCGTCGTCGACCTGCTCCTGCTGGGCCTGTTCGCCGCGCAGCACTCGGTGATGGCTCGTCCGTGGTTCAAGCGGCTCTGGACCCGCGTCGTCCCGGCACCAGCCGAGCGCTCGACGTTCGTGCTGCTCGCCACGACGGTGCTGGTGGTCGTGATGTGGCTGTGGCGGCCACTCCCGGACGTGGTCTGGGAGACCGACTCGACGGCGGTGCGGGGCATCGCGTACGCGGTGTCGTTCGCCGGGTGGGGCCTGGTGCTGCTGTCGACGTTCGCGATAGACCACGCCGACATGTTCGGGCTGAGCCAGGTGCGGCGTCACCACACCGGCCAGCCGCCGTCGGCGCCGACGCTGGCCACGCCGCTGCTCTACCGCGTCGTACGTCACCCGCTCTACCTCGGGTTCCTGGTCGCGTTCTGGATGGCGCCGACGATGTCGGCGGGTCGGCTGTTGTTCGCCGCGGCGATGACCGGCTACGTCCTCATGGCGGTGCGGTTCGAGGAGCGCGACCTGGTCGGCACGTTCGGGGACCACTACCGCGCCTACCGCAGGCACACACCGATGTTGATCCCGCGTCGACCGAAGCCACTCCAAACCCCACGAACGGAGCCGACATGACGACATCCACCACGGCCAGGCACACCGCGACAACGGCGGAGCAGATCCTGGCCGAGGTCCGGCGGCTGGCGCCGGCCATCGCTGCGCGGGCCCCCGAGATCGAGTCGTCCCGGCGCCTGCCGCGCGACCTCCTCGACCAGCTCGCCGCGGCGGGGTGCTTCCGGACCTTCGTGCCCGCGAGCCACGGTGGCGCCGCGGCCGACCTGATGTCGGGGGCGCGGATCGTCGAGGAGCTCAGCCGGGCCGACGCATCCGTGGGGTGGACGGTCATGATCGGCGCGGCCAGCTGGTTCAACCTGGCCGGACTCCCGCGGGCGACGTTCGCCTCCCTCTTCGCGGACGGTCCGGACGTCGTCGGCGTCGGGGTCTTCAGCCCCAACGGGACCGCCAGGCCCGTCGACGGTGGCTATCGCGTCGACGGCAGGTGGCCCTTCGCCAGCGGCTGCGAGGACGCCGACTGGCTGTTCGCCAACTGTGTAGAGGACGCCGATGGCGCTCCGTCGCTGCGCACCGTCCTGCTCTTTCCCGGCGACGTGACGATCGAGGACACCTGGCACGTGTCCGGGCTGCGCGGCACCGGCAGCCACCACGTGCGGGTCGACGACATCTTCGTCCCCACGGAGCGGACCGCCCCCGCCTTCTCGGTCGACCCGAGCCTCGACGACACCATCCTGCGGATCCCGCTGCCGGCGCTGTTCGCCCAGCTCACCGCGAGTGTGGCCCTCGGCGCCGCGCAGGGCGCGCTCGACGACATCCTCGGCCTCGCCAAGGACAAGGTGCCGCTGATGAGTGCGACCACGCTGGCCGGGAACCCGCTGTTCCAGCACGACCTGGCGCGGATGGACACCGAGCTGCGCGCGGCCCGGGCGCTGTTCTACGAGACGGCCGACGAGGCCTGGGTGACCGCTGCAGCGGGCACGGCGTGGTCCCCGGCCCAGCGGGCCCGGATCCGGGCGACGGCTGTCTGGGTCACGGCACGGGCGGCCGCGGTCGTCGACACCGCCTACCACGCCGGCGGCGGGACCGCTCTCTACGCCGCGAACCCGCTCCAGCGCCGGTTCCGCGACCTGCACGCGATGACCCAGCACCACCTCGTCAAACCTGACACGCTGACCAGGGCTGGCGCCGCCCTCCTCGGTCAGGATGTCGACCTCACCATGTTCTGACCGGGACCGCTGGGGTTGGATGGGCCGCATGGCCGACCCCGGCGAGCTCACCGCCCGCCTGACTCAGGAGCTCGACGAGCGGCTGGCGGCAGCGGACGCGGCGCTGGCGAGCGGGTTTCCGGGGGAGCGCCCGGGTCGGCAGCCGGTGCACACGGTGTATGTGCCTGCGGACCGGTACGCCGCCGACCTGGTGCCGGCGTACGGTCGCGCCGCCCTGACCGTGCTCGACGAGCACGCGGCTGCGTTCGCGACGCTGGTGCCCGACGACGACCTGGTGACCCGGGTGCTGGCCAAGCTCGCCAACGAGCCGGTGGAGGACCTGCGGGTCGACTTCGAGGACGGCTACGTCGGCAAGAGCGATTCCGACGAGGACGCCGACGTGGTGCGGGCGGCGACCGCGCTGGCGGAGAGCCAGCAGGCCGGTGCGGCGGCGCCGTTCGGCGGCATCCGGATCAAGTGCTTCGAGGCGCCGACGCGGCGCCGGGCGATCCGGACCCTCACGTCGTACGTCGCGACCCTCGTCGACGAGGGCGGGAGTCTCGACGGCTGGGTGGTCACGCTCCCCAAGGTCACCAGCGTCGACCAGGTCGAGGCGATGGTGCACGTGTGCGAGGTCATGGACCTGCGCTTCGAGGTCCAGGTCGAGACGCCGCAGTCGATCCTCGGACCCGACGGCACCGCGCTGGTGGCGCGGATGGTGCACGCGGGCGGCGAGCGGCTGACCGGGCTGCACTACGGCACCTACGACTACTCCGCGTTCACCGGGATCGCTGCGGCCTACCAGTCGCTGGAGCACCCGGTCGCCGACCACGCCAAGCTGGTCATGCAGGCGGCGGCCGCCGGCACGGGCGTCCGGCTCTCCGACGGCTCCACCAACGTGCTTCCGGTCGGAACCGCCGAGGACGTGCACGCGGCTTGGGAGAACCACCACCGCCTGGTCCGCCGCTCCCTGGCGCACGGCTACTACCAGGGCTGGGACCTGCACCCGGCCCAGCTGCCGACGCGGTACGCCGCGACGTACGCGTTCTACCGCGAGGGACTGGCGTCAGCGCTCGACCGGCTTCGGGCCTACGTGGGGCGCGTCGAGGGCACGATCGCGGATGAGCCCGCGACCGCCCGAGCACTGGCCAGGTACGTGCTGCGCGGGGTCGACTGCGGCGCCGTCGACGAAGCCGAGGTGCGGGGGCTCGACCTGCGGGCCTTCCTCTAGGGTCACGGCATGGGCAACGTCCTGGGAGCCAACCAGTACGGCAAGGCGGAGAACCGCGTCGTCCGCATCGTCCGGGACACCCCGCGCCACGAGATCCGCGACCTCAACGTGTCGACGTCGCTTCGGGGAGCTTTCGGTGACGCGCACACCACCGGCGACCAGGCGCAGGTGCTGCCGACCGACACCCAGAAGAACACCGCGTTCGCCTACGCCAAGATCCACGGGATCGACTCGGTCGAGGACTACGCGCTGGCGCTCGGCAACCGGCTGATGGAGGCGTGCTCGGCTGCGAGCGCGGCCCAGGTGCGGGTCGAGGAGTACGCCTGGGACCGGATCGGTGACCACTCGTTCGTGCGCCGCGGAGGCGCGGTGCGCAGCGCCGTCGTCACCGTCGGCCGCGACGAGACCCACGTCCTGTCCGGCGTCCAGGAGCTCGTCCTCCTCAACTCCACCGACTCGGAGTTCAAGGGCTTCCTCAAGGACGAGTTCACGACGCTCCCCGAGACCGACGACCGGATCCTGGCGACCTCGCTGGTCGCGAAGTGGCGGCACGCCGACACGGACGCCGACTGGAACGCGTCGTACGACGCCGCCATGAAGACGCTCCTCGACACCTTCGCCGGCACCTACTCCCGCGCGTTGCAGGAGACGCTCCACGCGATGGGCTGCGCCCTCCTCGACGACCAGCCGGGCATTGCAGAGATCAAGTTCTCGGCGCCCAACAAGCACCACTTCCTGGTCGACTTCTCCGGCTTCGACGTCGACGGTCTGACCAACGACGGAGAGGTGTTCATCGCCGCCGACCGGCCCTACGGCCTGATCGAGGCGCAGGTGGGCCGCGACGACGCGCCCCCGGCCGGCGACGCGTGGCTGCACCTCTCGGGGTTCTGCTGATGGCGATCACCAGGGAGGTGCTGCTGGGCTGCCTGTCCGTCCCGCGCTGGGCGGACGACGTCCTGGCCGGCCAGCCGTACGACGACCAGGACGCGCTCATCGCCGCGGCGGACGCGGCGGCACGCGAGCTCACAGACGAGGAGCTCGACCAGGCGCTCTCCGGCCATCCGCGGATCGGCGAGCGCGGCGGCGCCCCCGGAATGAGTGCACAGTCGCAGAAGGAGCAGTCCGGGGTCGACCCCAACGCAGGGGACACCGCGGCGCGGCTCAAGGCCGGCAACGCGGCGTACGAGGAACGCTTCGACCGGGTCTTCCTGATCCGCGCCGCCGGCCGCGACGCCGAGGAGATCCTGAGCCACCTCCTGCGGCGGCTGCAGAACGACGACGAGACCGAGCGTGCCGAGACCGTCGACAACCTGCGCCAGATCGCGCTGCTTCGACTGAAGGCCGCCCTGTGAGCACGCTGTCCACGCACGTCCTCGACACCGCGGTCGGCCGCCCGGCGCGCGGGATCGACGTACGCCTCGAGACCCGCGACGGGGAACTCCTGGGCGAGGGCGTCACCGACGACGACGGCCGGGTGGGCGCAATCGGTCCCGAGACGTTGGAGCGCGGCGCCTACGTGCTCCGCTTCGACACCGGCACCTACGTCGACGGCTTCTACCCCGAGGTCGTGGTCGTGTTCACCGTCAACGACCCCGGCCAGCACTACCACGTGCCGGTGCTGCTGAGCCCCTACGGCTACTCGACCTACCGTGGCAGCTGACCTCGTCATCCGGGCTCGCCGCGCGGTGGTCGGTGGGCGCGAGTCGGCGGTGAGTGTCGCGATCACGGGGGAGCGGATCGCCGCCGTGACGTCGTACGACGAGGCACCGGCCGCGACCCGCACGATCACGCTCGCCGACGACGAGGTGCTGCTGCCCGGCCTGGTCGACACGCACGTGCACGTCAACGAACCCGGTCGCACCGCGTGGGAGGGGTTCGCCACCGCGACCCGGGCGGCCGCGGCCGGTGGGGTCACCACGATCCTGGACATGCCGCTCAACTCGATTCCCGCGACCACCACGGTCGCGGCGCTGGAGATCAAGCGCCTGGTGGCCACCGGACAGGTGCGGGTGGACGTCGGCTTCTGGGGCGGCTCAGTGCCGGGCAACCTCCCCGACCTGGCGTCCCTCCACGACGTGGGGGTCTTCGGGTTCAAGTGCTTCCTGCTCGACTCGGGCGTCGAGGAGTTCGGCCATCTCGAGCCGGATGCCTTCGCGCTGGCGATGAAGGAGACCGCCCGGATCGGCGCGCTGATGATCGTGCACGCCGAGGACGGGCACCTGCTCGACGAGAGCGCGCTGGACGGCACCCACTACGCCGGCTTCCTCGCCTCGCGACCGAAGGCGGCCGAGAACGCCGCCATCGAGCTGGTCATCGCCCAGGCCCGCGAGACCGGGGGCCGCGCGCACGTCGTACACCTGAGCAGTGCCGACGCCGTACCGATGATCCGGGCCGCGCACGCGACCGGCGTCGACGTGAGCGTCGAGACCTGCCCGCACTACCTGACCTTCGACGCCGAGCACATCGCCGACGGCGCGACGGAGCTCAAGTGCTGCCCGCCGATCCGCGAGGCCGCCAACCGCGAGGCGCTGTGGGCCGCGCTCGCGGACGGCGACCTCGACTTCGTCGTGTCCGACCACTCGCCGTGCACAGCCGAACTCAAGCACGACTCCGGCGGCGACTTCGGCGCGGCCTGGGGCGGCATCGCGTCGGTCCAGCTCGGCCTCCCCACGGTGTGGACCGGCGCCCGCGCCCGCGGCCACTCGCTCGCCGACGTGGTGCGCTGGACGGCCAGCGCACCCGCCGACCGGGTCGGGCTCACACACAAGGGCCGGATCGAGGTCGGCGCCGACGCCGACCTGGTGCGGTTCGCGCCGGACGAGGAGTTCACCGTCGACGTGGCCCGGCTGCACCACCGCAACCCGGTCTCGGCGTACGCCGGCCGCCGGCTCGCCGGCGTGGTGCGGGAGACCTGGCTGCGCGGCGTACCCGTGAGTGACGATGCCCCAAGAGGGCGACTGCTGCGACGAGGAGTGCGATGACGTACTACGTGCCCAAGGGCGGGCTGCCGCCGCAGACCGCGCTCACCACCGACCGGGCGCGGTTCTCCGAGGCGTACGCCGTGATCCCGGCCCGCACGCTCAGCGACATCACGACGTCCTACCTGCCCGGGTGGGCCGACACCCGGCTCTGGGTGCTGGCCCGGCCGCTGTCCGGGTTCGCCGAGACGTTCAGCCAGTACGTCGTCGAGGTCTCGCCCGGCGGCGGCTCCGACCACCCCGAGGTCGACCCGGCGGCGGAGGGCGTGCTGTTCGTGGTCGACGGCGCGCTCGTACTGACTGTGGACGGGTCGGAGCACGCGCTCGAGCCGGGCTCGTACGCCTTCCTGCCGCCCGGGACGCACTGGACGCTGCACAACACGGGCTCGGCGACCGCGACGTTCCACTGGATCCGCAAGGCCTATCACCGGGTCGAGGGGCTCGACGTACCTCCCGCGTTCGTCACCCGCGAGCAGGACGTCACGCCGCTCGACATGCCCGGCACCGACGGCGCCTGGTCGACCACCCGGTTCGTGGAGATCGCGGACCTGCGCCACGACATGCACGTCAATATCGTGAACTTCCGGCCCGGCGGCACGATCCCCTTCCCGGAGACGCACGTGATGGAGCACGGGCTCTACGTGCTCGAGGGCAAGGCGGTCTACCTGCTCAACGAGGACTGGGTCGAGGTGGAGGCGGGCGACTTCATGTGGCTGCGGGCGTTCTGCCCGCAGGCCTGCTACGCCGGCGGCCCGGGCCCGTTCCGCTACCTGCTCTACAAGGACGTCAACCGGCACGTGGGGCTGACCCTGTAGGCGAGCCTCAGCTGTTGGTGGGCGGGGGCCCCTGCGGCGGCCCGTGCTGCGGGCCCTGCGGCGGCTGTCCGCCCCACTGCTGCGGGCTTTGCGGGGCCGGCGCCCACGGCTGCTGCTGCTGGTAGCTGCCCGCCGGGGCGGGGTACTGCTGGCCCGGTCCGCCGTACGAGCCCATCGCCGGGCCGGGGCGGCCGGCCCGGACGGCGCGGCCCGCGCCGCTCGCGGCAAGCACCAGGCCGACGATGACGATGAAGGTGCCGACGGTGTCGACGACGTGGAAGGCCTTGTTGGCGTCGAAGTACCGCTCCTTGCCGTACCACTCGGTGTTGAAGATGGAGAGCGTCCAGAACACGCGCGACGCCAGCGCGAGCAGGAAGCCGATGACCGCGATCCACAATCCCGTCTTGAGCATGGAGGGACCGTAACAGCGCCGGCCCGCGCGCCCTGCTGATCGATCAGTCACCCGCGGGAGCGGGGCGAGCGCTCTCGAAACCCCGGCCCCTACGCGTATAGAGTTGCAGGGCGGTCCGTTGTTCGCATGGTCAACCGGCGGATCGTTCCCGACCGGGACCAGCAACCATGCCAATCGTCGATGCGACGGGAGGTGCGCGATGGCTGGAATCGTGGTCAACGGCGAGCATCGCGACCTGGCCGGTGTGCCCCTGCACACCAACGCCCTCGACTTCCTGCGCGGCTGCGGGCTGACCGGGGCCAAGGAGGGCTGCGCCGAGGGCGAGTGCGGCGCCTGCTCGGTCATGGTCGCCCGCCCCGCACCCGACGGGTCGGACGCGACCGAGTGGACGGCGATCAACTCCTGCCTGGTGCCGGCCGCTTCGCTGGACGGCCAGGAGGTCGTCACGTCCGAGGGGCTCTCCCCGATGTCAGGCAGAGCGCCCGACGACCTGCACCCGGTCCAGCACGAGATGGCGGTGCGCGGTGGCTCGCAGTGCGGCTACTGCACGCCCGGCTTCGTCTGCAGCATGGCCGCCGAGTTCTACCGCTCCGGCCGCGCGGCCACCAACGGCTCCAAGCCCCGCGACCACTACCACGGCGAGAACGGCTTCGACCTGCACGCCGTCAGCGGCAACCTGTGCCGCTGCACCGGTTACCGGCCGATCAAGGACGCGGCCTACGCGCTCGCCTTCCCGGCCTCCGACGACGCGCTCGCGGCTCGGCGTACGGCGCCCGCACCGCCGCCGATGGCCACCCAGCTGCACGACGGCGAGGCGGCGTTCCTCCGCCCGGTTGACCTGGCCGAGACGCTCCAGCTCCTCCACGACCACGAAGACGCGACCGTCGTCGCCGGCAGCACCGACTGGGGCGTCGACGTCAACCTCAAGGGCGCGCGGGCCGGGCTGGTCGTCGCCGTGGACCGGCTGCCGGAGCTGCGCGGCTTCACGATCTCCGACACCGAGGCCCGCATCGGTGCCGCCCTCACGCTCACCGAGGTCGAGCGCCGGCTCGACGGCCGGCTGCCCCTGCTGCTGGCGCTGATGCCGCAGTTCGCCTCGCCGCTGATCCGCAACGGCGCCACGCTCGGCGGCAACCTCGGCACCGGCTCGCCGATCGGCGACGCCCCGCCGGTGCTGCTCGCCCTCGAAGCGTCGGTCGTGCTGGCCTCGAACGAGGGGGAGCGCACGGTCCCGCTGGCGGACTACTTCACCGGCTACCGCGAGTCCGTACGCCGCTCGGGCGAGCTCATCACCGAGGTGGTGGTGCCGCTGCCGGCTGCCGAGCTGACGGCGTTCCACAAGATCGCGAAGCGGGCCTTCGACGACATCTCGTCGGTGGCCATCGGGTTCGCGATCGACGTTCGCGAGGGCACGGTCGCGAAGGCGCGGATCGGGCTCGGTGGGGTCGCCGCCGCGCCAATCCGGGCGCTCGACGCCGAGGCCGCACTCGAGGGCAAGCCCTGGACCCAGGAGACCGTCGACGCCGCAGCCGAGGTGCTCGGCCGCGCCGGGACGCCGATCTCCGACCAGCGGGCCAGTGCCGAGTTCCGCACGGCGATGCTCGGGCAGGCGCTCCGAAAGTTGTTCACGGAGGTGCCCGCATGACCACCATCACCGGACCGGTCACGAGCCCGCTCAGCCAGCGGCCGGAGAACCCCGTCGTCGGCGAGACCATGCCCCACGAGAGCGCGGCGTTGCACGTCACCGGCCACGCGCTCTACACCGACGACCTCGTCGGTCGGACCAGCCACGTGCTGCACGCCCACCCCGTGCAGGCACCGCACGCCCACGCGCACGTCACCCGGCTCGAGGTCGCGGCGGCGTACGACGTGCCGGGGGTGGTCCGCGTGCTGACCGCCGCCGACGTGCCAGGCATCAACGACGCCGGCATCAAGCACGACGAGCCGCTGTTCCCGTCCGAGGTCATGTACTTCGGCCACGCGGTCTGCTGGGTGCTCGGCGAGAGCCTCGAGGCCGCTCGGCGCGGGGCGGCGGCGATCGAGGCGGACTACGACGAGCTGCCGGCGCTGCTGACCGTCGAGGAGGCGATCGCGGCCGAGAGCTTCCAGGGCGCCCACCCGACCCTGGCGCGCGGCGACGCCGCCGCCGGGCTGGCGCGCGCCACGCACGTCTTCGAGGGCGTCACGGCGATGGCCGGGCAGGAGCACTTCTACCTCGAGACGCACTGCTCCCTGGCGATGGTCGACGAGGGCGGCCAGGTCTTCGTGCAGTCCAGCACCCAGCACCCGACCGAGACCCAGGAGATCGTCGCGCACGTGCTCGGCGTCCCGAGCCATGCCGTGACCGTGCAGTGCCTGCGGATGGGGGGCGGGTTCGGCGGCAAGGAGATGCAGCCGCACGGGCTCGCGGCCGTCGCCGCCCTCGGCGCCACCCTGACCGGTCGCCCGGTCCGGCTCCGGCTGACCCGTCAGCAGGACATGACGATGACCGGCAAGCGGCACGGCTACCACGCCACGTGGAAGGTCGGCTTCGACGACGACGGGCTGTTCACCGGGCTCGAGGCCACGCTGACCGCCGACGGCGGCTGGAGCCTCGACCTGTCCGAGCCGGTGCTCTCCCGCGCGCTGTGCCACGTCGACAACGCCTACTGGATCCCCGACGTGCTGGTGCACGGCCAGATCGCGAAGTGCAACAAGACCTCGCAGACCGCGTTCCGGGGCTTCGGCGGTCCGCAGGGGATGCTCGTGATCGAGGACATCATCGGCCGCTGCGCGCCGGCGCTCGGGATCGACCCGGCCGAGCTGCGGCGGCGCAACTTCTACGTCGACGGGCAGGCCACGCCGTACGGCCAGCCGGTCCGCCACCCCGAGCGGCTGGTGTCGGCCTGGGAGCAGGTGTCCGCGTCCGCCGGTCTGGATGCCCGGCGAGCGGAGGTCGCGGCGTTCAACCAGGCGCACCCGCACGCCAAGCGCGGACTGGCGATCACGCCGGTGAAGTTCGGCATCTCGTTCAACTTCACGACGTTCAACCAGGGCGGCGCGCTGGTGCACGTCTACAAGGACGGGTCGGTCCTCATCAACCACGGCGGCACCGAGATGGGCCAAGGGCTGCACACCAAGATGCTCCAGGTCGCCGCGACCGCGCTCGGCCTGCCGCTGGACAAGGTGCGGCTGGCGCCGACGCGGACCGACAAGGTGCCCAACACCTCGGCCACCGCGGCGTCCGCCGGTGCCGACCTCAACGGCGGCGCGGTCAAGGACGCCTGCGAGCAGATCATGGCCCGGTTGGTGCCGGTCCGGGCCGAGCACCCCGACCTCTCGTGGGAGGAGCTCGTCCGCACGGCGTACCACCAGCGCATCCAGCTCTGGGCGGCCGGCTTCTACAAGACCGAGGGCCTGAGCTGGGACCTCACCACGATGACCGGCTCGCCGTTCAAGTACTTCGCGTACGGCGCCGCGGTCGCCGAGGTGGAGGTCGACGGGTTCACCGGCGCCAACACGACCCGGCGGGTCGACATCGTGCACGACGTCGGCGACAGCCTCTCCCCGCTTGTCGACCTCGGGCAGATCGAGGGCGGCTTCGTGCAGGGCGCCGGCTGGCTGACCCTGGAGGACCTGCGCTGGGACGAGACGGACGGGAAGGGCCGCGGCCGGCTCACGACGCAGGCCGCGTCGACCTACAAGCTGCCGTCGTTCTCCGAGATGCCGAGCGAGTTCAACGTCGCGCTGCTGGAGCGGGCCCACGAGGACGGCGCGGTCTACGGCTCCAAGGCCGTCGGCGAGCCGCCGCTGATGCTGGCGTTCAGCGTGCGCGAGGCGCTGCGCGACGCGTGTGCGGCGTTCGGCCCGCCGGGTCGGCCGCTCGAGCTCGCCTCGCCGGCCACGCCGGAGGCGGTCTACTGGGCGCTGTCGGCTGCACGGGGTGCGCTGTGACGACCTGGTTCGCGGCGGTGGCCGCGCTGCGGGCGGCCCGCGAGGCCGGCGTGCTGGTGACGGTGACCGACGTGCGCGGCCACGCGCCGCGGGAGGCCGGCGCCAAGATGGTCGTCTCGGCCGACGCGACTTGGGCGTCGATCGGCGGCGGGAACCTCGAGGAGGAGGCCGTACGCCGCGCGCGCGAAATGATCCAATCCAGCGCAATTGCGCCGGTTTGGTTCACGGCGAACCTGTCGGACAAGGCGCCGTTCCAGCACGGCGTGCAGTGCTGCGGGGGAGAGGTGAGCGTGCTGCTGGAGCCGCTGGCCGTCGTACCGTCCGTGGCCATCTTCGGCGTCGGCCACGTCGGCCTGGAGCTGGCGCGGATCCTGTCCCGCCACGACCTCGACCTGCACCTGGTCGACTCGCGTTCGTCCCACCTCTCCGAGGCCGAGCTGGCGCCGCTGGCCGACTCGGTGGCCGCCGTGCACGCCCACCACGTGCCGGTGATCCCGGAGCTGGTGCTCGGGGAGCTGCCGCCCGGCACCCGCGTGCTGGTGCTGACCCATGACCACGCCGAGGACCTGGCGATCATCGACGCGGCGCTGCGCTGCGACCACCTCGGCGCGATCGGGCTGATCGGGTCGTCGGCCAAGTGGGCGCGGTTCCGGTCGCAGCTGCTCACGTCGTTCCCGGCCGATGTCGTCGACCGGATCGAGACGCCGATCGGGCTCCCGGGCGTGACGACCAGCAAGGACCCCGCCGCGATCGCGGTGTCGGTCGCGGCCGCGCTGCTGGCTGCCCTCGACAAGAGCTCAGCCTCGCACGAGGGCCTTCGCAAGAGGTGACCGTCTTCCGCGGCACCTTCCTCGACACCCCGCGCAGCCCCTTCACCGGCGGTCACCTGCGCGCGGAGACCGACCTCGCCCTCGTCGTCCGCGACGGGGTGATCGAGGCGCGCGAGCCGTTCACGTCCTCGATCCACGGCTCCGACTACGTCGACCTGCGCGAGGGGCTGGTGCTGCCCGGCTTCGTCGACACGCACGTGCACTACCCGCAGGTCCGCGCGATCGGCGGGCTCGGGATGCCGCTGCTGGACTGGCTGGAGAAGTGCGCGCTGCCCGAGGAGGCCCGGCTCGCCGACGCGTCGTACGCCGCCTCGGTGGCCTCCGACTTCGTGTCCGGCCTGGTGCGGGCCGGGACCACGACCGCGCTGGTCTTCGGCTCGCACTTCGCCTCGGCGGTGGACGCGCTCTTCACCGAGGCGACCCGGGTCGGGCTGCGGGTGACCTCCGGGCTGGTGCTGTCCGACCGGATCCTGCGCGAGGACCTGTTCACCACGCCCGAACGCGCGTACGACGAGGGGCTCGAGCTGGCCAAGCGCTGGCACGGCCAGGGCCGGACGCGCTACGCCGTCACCCCCCGGTTCTCGCTGTCCTGCTCCGACGCGCTGATGGAGTCGGCCGGCTCGCTGCTCGCCGACGGGGAGGAACTGTGGTTCACCTCCCATCTCAACGAGAACGTCGAGGAGATCGAGGGTGTCCGGCAGCTGTTCGGCTGTGACTACGTGACGTCGTACGAACGCTCCGGTCTGCTGGGGCCGCGCAGCGTGCTCGCGCACAACGTGCACCCCACGCTGCAGGAGCTGATGATGCTGGCCCGGCACGGCGCCGCGGTCGCGCACTGCCCGACGTCCAACGCCGCCCTCGGCAGCGGCCTGTTCCCGTTGGGGTCGCACCTGGCCCTCGGCGTCCGCGTCGCGCTGGGCTCCGACGTCGGGGCCGGCACCGGCTTCTCGCTGTTCAAGGAAGGGCTGCAGGCCTACTTCGCCCAGCAGCTGCTGGGCCGCGAGGGGCACCGGCTCTCGGCGCGGCACCTGCTGCACCTGGCCACCGCCGCCGGTGCGGACGTGCTGGGGCTGTCGGACACGATCGGGGACTTCTCGGTCGGCAAGGAGTTCGATGCGCTGTGGCTGCGGCCCTCGCCCTCGTCGACCCTGGACGTGGCGTTGCGACACGCCACGTCCGACGACGACGCCCTGGCCAAGGTGTTCGCGCTGGCCGGCCCCGCCGACGTGGCCGGGACCTGGGTGGCGGGAGAGCGGGTGTCAGCGGGCGAGCCGGCGCCGGGCGGCACCCACCCGGGCCCGGTCGTCGGTCGCGAGCAGATCGAGGAGGGCGCCCCGCAGTAGGGCGAGGGCGCGGGTGCGCTCGGCCAGGCCGGCCTTCGTGCGGCGTACCGCCGGCGGCTGGGCCTTCGCCAGCACGTCGAGCCAGTCCTCGACGCTCTGCCGTGCGAACCCGGCCCACGGGCCGGCAGGATCGACGAGCGAGCGCGCGTAGGCCTCGACCCAGAGCACCAGCAGCTGCCCGTGCTCGGGCGCCGCCAGCCACTCCCACAGCGTTGCGGTCACGGCGTCGAGGTCGCCCTCGATGCCCTGGATCGCCGCCAGCTCGTCCCGCCGTGCGCGGGCCAAGAGCTCGCGCACCAGGCCGTCCTTGGACTCGAACAGGTAGAGGAGGACCCGCGGGCTGCTCCCGATCGCCAGTGCCAGCGGCCGCAGCGACAGGTCGGCGAGCCCGTGCTCGAGCACGAACGCGTACGCCTTCTCCAAAAGCTCCTCGCGCCTAACCGTCACGCGCGCTAGCCTAACTGAAACGAGTGTTTCAGTAGGAGGCTCTGCGATGGGTTTCGTGGTCCGACGCGCCGACCAGCCCGGCGACCTGGGCTGGATGGTCTGGCAGCACGGCGAGGTGTACGCCGCGACGCTCGGCTGGGACACGTCGTTCGAGGCGCTGGTCGCGCGGATCGTCGCCGACTTCGCCGCGGCGCCACCCGACCCGCGCCTGGGCGGCTGGATCGCAGAGCTGGACGGCCGCCGGGTCGGCTGCGTCATCTGCGTGCCGGCACCGGACTCGCCGGACACCGCCGTTCTGCGCATCCTGCTCGTCACCCCGGACGCCCGCGGCCACGGCGCCGGCGCTTCTCTGGTGTCCGCCTGCGTCGACCACGCCCGGGCTGCCGGCTGCTCGTCGATGACGCTCTGGACCAACGACGTCCTCGCCTCAGCTCGCCGGATCTACGAGGCCGCCGGCTTCGAGCTGGTCGACTCCGAGGCGCACCACTCGTTCGGCCATGACCTGGTCGGCCAGCACTGGCGGCTCGAGCTCTGATTGCGGGCTTGCGTCACACGACGGTCGCGCGGACGAGCACGTACTCGTAGCGGACCCCGCCGGCGGCGTACTCGTTGCGGAAGAACTCAGTCAGGTCGTGGACGAACGCCGCCTCCCTCTCCGGCGTCTCGGCCAGGTCGGCCAGGGTCGCGACGACTGGTGGGAAGCTCGACAGGTAGAGGGCGGCGAGCTCTTCGGCCGTTCCGGCGAAGTCGACCTCCACCACGCCGGCCTCCGTGACGAGGTCGGTGACCCGCGGGCCGAAGAGTGCCGCGACGTGTTCGGGGTCGCTCCACGCAGTCGGCCCGGGTCCGGGCGGTGGCGGCGGCACGTAGGGAGCCACCACGCCGAAGAACCGGCCGGCGCCACCGTCGGGTGTCCAGTTCGCCATCGCGATGGTGCCGCCGTGCCGGCACACCCGGACCAGCTCGTCGGCAGTGGCCTGCTGGTCGGGCGCGAACATGGCGCCGATGGCCGACATCACGACGTCGTACGACGCGTCGGCGAACGGCAGCGCGGTGGCATCCGCCGTACTCCACTCGATGTCGAGCCCGCGTTCGAGGGCCCGCTGCTCCCCGATCTCGAGCAGCTCGGGCACCAGATCGGTGGCGGTCACCCTCGCGCCGGCCGCTGCCGCCGGCAGGCTGGCCGCGCCGGTGCCGGCGGCTACGTCGAGCACCCGGTCCCCAGGGCCGAGCCCGCTCCACTCCACGAGCCGGTCGCCCTGCGCGAGGAGCAGGTCGCTGATGCGGACGTAGTCGCCGATCGCCCACAGCGAGCGGGCCGCCTCCGCGGCCGGCGTGCTGTCGTGCGGTGCTGGTGCAGCCGCGGGATCCTGACTGTTCACCCGGTTCATGCTCCAGCGTGCCGCCGTACTCGTAAAGACCTCCGCACGCCTCGCGTCACCGGGTTTCGAGACGGGCGCAGAGCGCCCTCCTCAACCACCGGTGGGACTCGTGCACCCGGTGGTTGAGGAGCTCGCGCTTGCGAGCGTCTCGAAACCTCCAAGCCAGCGCGCTGACGCAGCCGCGCTCGATGAGCGGTGGTCGCGTTCCAGCACCGGGTCACCTGGTTTCGAGACGGGCGCAGAGCGCCCTCCTCAACCACCGGTGGGACGCGGCCACCCGGTGGTTGAGGAGCTCGCGCTAGCGAGCGTCTCGAAACCTCCAAGCCAGCGCGCTGACGCAGCCGCGCTCGATGAGCGGTGGTCGCGTTCCAGCACCGGGTCACCTGGTTTCGAGACGGGCGCAGAGCGCCCTCCTCAACCACCGGTGGGACGCGGCCACCCGGTGGTTGAGGAGCTCGCGCTAGCGAGCGTCTCGAAACCTCCAAGCCAGCGCGCTGACGCGGCCGCGCTCGATGAGCGGTGGTCGCGTTCCAGCACCGGGTCACCTGGTTTCGAGACGGGCGCAGAGCGCCCTCCTCAACCACCGGAGGGACGCGGCCACCCGGTGGTTGAGGAGCTCGCGCTAGCGAGCGTCTCGAAACCTCCAAGCCAGCGCGCTGACGCAGCCGCGCTCGATGAGCGGTGGTCGCGTTCCAGCACCGGGTCACCTGGTTTCGAGACGGGCGCAGAGCGCCCTCCTCAACCACCGGTGGGACGCGGCCACCCGGTGGTTGAGGAGCTCGCGCTAGCGAGCGTCTCGAAACCTCCAAGCCAGCGCGCTGACGCAGCCGCGCTCGATGAGCGGTGGTCGCGTTCCAGCACCGGGTCACCGGGTTTCGAGACGGGCGCAGAGCGCCCTCCTCAACCACCGGAGGGACGCGAGCACCCGGTGGTTGAGGAGCTCGCGCTAGCGAGCGTCTCGAAACCTCCAAGCCAGCGCGCTGACGCAGCCGCGCTCGATGAGCGGTGGTCGCGTTCCAGCACCGGGGTGGCGGAAACCCGGTGAGCGTTGTCGGCGAATATTTGTAGGGTCGCCCACGTGACTGACGCCGCACCGATGATCTCCGCCCGCGGGCTGCGCAAGTCGTTCGGGGACTTCGAGGCGGTCAAGGGGATCGACGTCGAGGTGCAGCGGGGCGAGGCGTTCGGGTTCCTGGGGCCCAACGGCGCGGGCAAGTCGAGCACGATGCGGATGATCGCGGCGGTCTCGCCGATCAGCGGGGGAGAGCTGCGGATCCTCGGGATGGACCCGGCGGTGGACGGGCCGGCGATCCGGGGCCGGCTGGGCGTCTGCCCGCAGGAGGACACCCTCGACACCGAGCTCAACGTGCGCGACAACCTCTACATCTACGGCCGCTACTTCGGGATCCCCAGGGCGGAGGTGAGTGAGCGGGCCGACGAGCTGCTGGACTTCGTGCAGCTGACCGACAAGGCCAAGAGCAAGGTCGACGACCTCAGCGGCGGCATGAAGCGCCGGCTCACGATCGCGCGCAGCCTGATCAACCGCCCCGACGTGCTGCTCCTCGACGAACCCACCACCGGCCTCGACCCGCAGGCCCGGCACGTGCTGTGGGACCGGCTGTTCCGGCTCAAGCAGCAGGGCGTGACCCTGGTGATCACCACCCACTACATGGACGAGGCCGAGCAGCTCTGCGACCGGCTGGTGGTGATGGACAAGGGGCTGATCGTGGCCGAGGGCTCGCCGCTGGACCTGATCCGCGAGCACTCCACGCGCGAGGTCGCCGAGCTCCGGTTCGGGGTGGCCGAGGAGGGCGAGAACCACGACGCCCTCGCCGAGAAGGTCGCCGACCTCGGCCGGGTCGAGGCGCTGCCCGACCGGCTGCTGGTCTACAGCGACGACGGCGACCGCGTCATCGCCCAGGTGCACGAGCGCGGGCTCCAGCCCGCCGCGACTCTGGTGCGGCGCAGCACGCTCGAGGACGTCTTCCTCCGCCTCACCGGCCGGACGCTGGTGGACTGATGACGGCCACCGTCGCGAGCCCCGTCAACCAGCTGCGCCTGGTCGACGGCGTACGCCGCCAGGTCGACTACTGGTCCGTCGTCTACCAGCGCACGTGGCGGGCGACCGTGGTCAGCTCGTTCCTCGCGCCGCTGCTCTACGTGCTGGCCATGGGAGTGCTGCTGGGTGGCTTCATCGACGCCGACCCCGAGGTGCTCGAGGGCGCGACCTCGTACTTCGACTTCGTGGTGCCCGGCCTGATCGCCGCCCACGCGATGCAGACCGCGGTCGGGGAGACGACGTTCCCGGTGATGGGCATGATCAAGTGGCAGCGGATCTACGACTCGATGCTGGCCACGCCGCTCGGCTGCCGCGACCTGGTCGCCGCGCACCTGTCGTTCGTGCTGTTCCGGCTGGCGACGACGTGTGGCGTCTACACGCTGGTGCTCGCGCCGTTCGGCGTCTACGGCAGCTGGTGGGGGCCGTTCGCGGCGTTCGGGAGTCAGGTGCTGGTCGGCATGGCCTTCGCGGTCTGGGTCTACGGCTTCAGCGCCCGGCTCACGTCGGAGGAGGGGTTCGGCGTGCTGTTCCGGCTCGGCGTCTTCCCGCTCTTCCTGTTCAGCGGCGCGTTCTTCCCGGTCAGCAACCTCGGCGATGTGGGCGCGTGGGTGGCCCGGTGCACGCCGCTGTGGCACGGCGTCAACCTGTCGCGGATGTTCGCCCTCGACCACGTGATCTGGTGGCAGGTCGGCGTCAACGTCGCCGTACTCGTCGTGCTCACCGTCGCCGGGTGGTTCTGGGCGGTCCGCGGCCTCGAGAAGCGACTGGTGTCATGACCGCTGTCGACGTCCAGCCGCTCGGCCCGCTGGGCGCCACCCGGCTGTTGCTGCTGCGCAACTACATCGTCTATCGCAAGGCGTGGAAGCTGTTCATCACCGGCTTCCTCGAGCCGTTCTTCTACCTCCTCTCGATCGGCATCGGCGTCGGCCAGCTGATCGACACCTTCGAGTTCAACGGGCGGCAGGTGCCCTACGCCGAGTTCGTCGCGCCCGGCATGCTCGCGGCCTCGGCGCTCAACGGCGCGCTCATCGACGCGACCTACAACACCTACTTCAAGCTCCGCTTCATGAAGCTCTACGACCAGATGCTCGCCACTCCGCTGACCACGCGCGACGTGGCGCGCGGCGAGATCGCGTGGAGCCAGCTGCGCGGGTCGGCGTACGCCGCGGCGTTCCTGGTGATCATGACCGCGATGGGGCTGGTGCACTCCTGGTGGGCGATCCTGGCGCTGCCGGCGACGATCCTGATCGGCTTCGCGTCCAGCGCGGTCTGCATGGCGGCGACGACGTACATGAAGAGCTGGCAGGACTTCGACAAGATCACGTTGGTGCAGCTGCCGCTGTTCCTGTTCTCGGGCACGTTCTTCCCGATCAGCGCCTTCCCGACCCCGGTCCAGTGGCTGGTCGAGTGCACGCCGCTCTACCGCGGGGTGGTGCTCTGCCGCGAGCTCACCACCGGCGCGCTCACGTGGGCCTCGGCGGTCTCGGTGCTCTACCTGGTCGCGATGGGACTGGCCGGACTGGTCGTCGTGCGCCGCCGGCTGGACGCCTTGCTGCTGACCTGACTCAGCCGAGGACCTTGTTCACGAGGTCGCAGAAGTCGAAGTCCGGCTCGTACGTCGGCCAGTGGCCGCGCATGCTGACGACCTCTTCGCCCAACGACTCGCCGCCCGGCTCGCTGTCGCCGAGCGTGTCGAACGTCTGGTCCACCACCAGCACGCCCCACTCGGCGAGAGCGATGTTTCCCTTGTCGTTCTTCACGACGAACGGCGCCCCGGAAATCAGCTGGCGGAAGCGCCAGACGTCGCCCTTGACGTGCGTGGCCTTCACCTCGCGGAAGCGGGACTCGCCGGACACGTATGCCTTCCGGCCGGTCGCCTTGTTGGTCCACACCTCGCGGTACCGGTTGCGGTTGTCGCCCAGGAACGCCTGCCCGCCGGACCCCGGCACGTTGTAGACGGTCTCGAACCCCTTCGCGCGGCCCTTGACCTCGAACTTGAGGCTCCCGCACTTGTCGTTGAACTTGTAGGGAACGTTGTACGGGCCCGAGCTGTACACACTTCCGCGTGGCTGTGCTGCCTGGGCCGGAGTGGCTCCCACCACTCCCAGCAACGATCCGGCCAGGCCTGCTCCGCAGATCAGAGCCAGTAGTTTGCGCATCATTGGGTCCCCCATCCCTTGGGCCGGACCCCGACCGAGCGCGGTTCGGCGGACGATGTAGCCCTCCATCTATAGCCCTGTCGCCACTACATGCGCATCGCCCGTGTTAAGGAAACTTGTCGGAGTCTTGGCTCCAGGTCGACCGCGAGATTGCAGGGTGAACCACGTCGTCGTGATGGGGGGTTGAGGTTGCCTGCTGACCGCTGGGCAGGGTGTGGTCGGGGAGCGGTCAGCCAGCAACCTGGCTGGGGCCGGTGGCGGCCGGTCGAGGTTGCCTGCTGACCGCTGGGCAGGGTTGTGTCGGTGGAGCGGTCAGCCAGCAACCTGGCTGGGGCCGGTGGCGGCCGGTCGAGGTTGCCTGCTGACCGCTGAGCGGGGTTGCGTCGGTGGAGCGGTCAGCCAGCAACCTGCTGACCCCAACAAGTCAGAGCGTCAGCCCCCACAGCGCGGTGTCGATCCAGCGGTCGAACTTCCACCCCACCTCGGGCAGGACCCCGACCCGCGAGAAGCCGCACGCCCGGTGCAGCGCCTCGCTCGCGTCGTTCGGCAGCGCGATCACTGCGAGCACCTGGTGCACGCCGTCGGCCCGCAGCCGGCCGAGCAGCTCGTCGTACAGCCGGCGGCCGAGTCCCTGCCCGCGCGCGGACCCGTCGAGGTAGACCGAGACCTCGCGGGTGCGGGCGTACGCCGGCCGCGGGCGGTACGACGACGAGTAGGCATAGCCCACGACGTCACCGGAGGGGGAGTCGGCGACGAGCAGGTGGTCGCCCGGCTCGTCGCTGGCCAGCCGCGCCTCCCAGTAGTGCAGCCCGGGAGAGTCGAGGTCGAAGGTCGAGATCGCGGTCCGCACCTGGTCGTCGTAGATGGCCGCGATTCGTGGGAGGTCGGCAGGATCTGCGCTGCGCACGGTCACGGGTTCCATGATGATGTGCCCCATGATCGAGCCGAGCATCGAGCCGAGCATCGAGCCGAGCATCGAGCCGAGCATCGAGCCGAGCATCGAGCCCAGCATCGAGCCCAGCATCGAGCCCGACACCAAGGACTGGACGTGGGTCCTCGAGGACCGGTGCCCCGAGTGCGGCTATGTCGCGGGAGACCTCGACCGCACCGATATCGGCCGGCTGCTGCGCGACGACGCAACGGGCTGGGCCGCGGTGCTGAGCCAGCCGAACGCGACCGAGCGGCCCGACGAGCAGACCTGGTCGCCGCTGGAGTACGCCTGTCACGTCCGCGACGTCCACCTCGTCTTCGGCGAGCGGCTGGACCTGATGCTCGAGCACGACGAGCCGACCTTCGCCAACTGGGACCAGGACGTCACCGCCGTCGAGGAGCGCTACGACCGCCAGGACCCCGCGGTCGTCGGCCCCGAGCTGGTGGCGGCGGCCGAGGCGGTCGCGGCGCGGTACGACGCGATCCGCGACGCCCCCGAGGAGACCTGGGCCCGCCGCGGGCTGCGCGACAACGGCAGCGAGTTCACGGTCGACTCGATCGCCCGCTACCACCTGCACGACGTGCTGCACCACAGCCACGACGTCCGCGGCACCGCCGCCCGGGCCACGGTGGCGGCCTACGACGGCGACGCGACGCCCTACAGCGAGGCCACCTGGGCCATGAACGACGAGGTACGCGCCGAGCTCGACTGGCTCGCCGGCGCCGTCGGAGCGGGTGCGTCGGTGCTCGAGATCGGCAGCGCCGGCGGACGGGACGCGATCCAGCTCGAGCAGCGCGGGCTGACCGTGCGGCGAACCGACGTCACACCCGCGTTCGTCGAGCTGATGCGCAGCCGGGGCTATGACGCCGAGCTGCTGGACCCGCTGACCGACGACCTCGGCGGGCCGTACGACGGCGTCTGGGCGAGCGCCTGCCTGCTCCACGTCGCGCGCGAGGACCTGCCGACCGTCCTCCGCAACCTGGCCGGGGCGACGCGGTCGGGTGGGGCGCTGGCCATGTCCCTCAAGGAGGGTGACGGCGAGGAGTGGTCCGTGCACGGACATGTGCGCTCACCGCGGCGGTTCACCTACTGGCGCGAGGCCCCCGTCCGGGCGGTGCTCACCGAGGCCGGCTGGCGGGTGCAGGAGCTGGCGCACGGGATAGGCGGCAGCGGGCAGGCGTGGCTGACGATCAGGGCCGTGCAATTCTGAGCGGGTGAGGCACACCGAGTTCTGGAGCCGGATGGAGCAGGCTCTCGGGTCGGCGTACTACCGTGCCTGGGCGAAGCAGTTCGTGATGGCCGAGCTCGGCGGGCGCACCGCCCAGGAGGCGCTCGACGCGGGCCTCCCGCCCAAGCAGGTGTGGGCCGCGGTCTGGCGGGCGCTCGAGCTCCCGGCCAACCAGCGATGACCCCCGTGGCCGACGTCGCCGTCATCGGCGGCACCGGCTTCTACTCCTTCCTCGAGGCCTCCCCGGAGGGCATGGATGAGCACGCCGTCACGACTCCGTACGGCGACCCGTCGGCACCGGTCGCGGTCGGCACGGTGGCCGACCGGCGGGTGGCGTTCCTGCCGCGGCACGGCAGGCACCACGACTTCCCGCCGCACCGGATCAACTACCGCGCCAACCTCTGGGCGCTCCGCTCGCTCGGCGTGCGCCAGGTGCTGGCGCCGTGCGCGGTGGGCGGGCTCAGCGCCGACGTGGCGCCCGGCGACCTCGTGGTGCCGGACCAGCTCGTCGACCGCACCAGTGGCCGGGTCTCGTCGTACGTCGAGCACGGTGCGGTGCACCTGCCGTTCGCCGACCCCTACTGTCCGCGGGTCTCCGACGCGCTCGTCGCGGCCGCACCCGGCGTACGTCGCGGAGGCACCATGGTGGTCATCGAGGGGCCGCGGTTCTCCACGCGCGCGGAGTCGCAGTGGTACGCCGCCCAGGGCAGCACGCTGATCAACATGACCGGCGCCCCCGAAGCCGCGCTCGCCCGCGAGCAGCAGATGTGTTACGCGGCGCTGGCCCTGGTGACCGACATGGATGCCGGCGTCGAGGGCGGGTCGGGCGTCGGACAGGCCGAGGTGTTCGCGCTGTTCCGCGAGAACCTCGAGCGGCTGACCGGCCTGCTCGCCACCGCGATCGCGGCGCTGCCGGACCCCGACGGCTGCACCTGCTCGACCTGGGCCGAGGGCATCGAGCTGACCTACGAGGTCCCGTGAGGGTCCTGCTCACCGGGTCGGCCGGCTTCATCGGGACCGCCGTCGGCGAGGTTCTCGAGGAGGACGGCCACGAGGTGGTCCGAGTCGACCTCATGCTGCCGATGGCGCACGGCGCGTCCGAGCCGCCGGCGGGCACCCACCAGCTCGACGTCCGCGATGCCGCCGGCTGGGTCGACCTGCTGCGCGGTGTGGACGCCGTCAGCCATCAGGCCGCCGTCGTCGGCGCCGGGGTGCGGGTGAGCGACCTGCCGGAGTACGCCGGCCACAACGACCTCGGCACAGCCGCGCTGCTGGCCGCCATGCACGAGACGGGCCTCGAACGGCTGGTGCTGGCCTCCTCGATGGTGGTCTACGGCGAGGGCCGCTACCGGTGTCCCGAGCACGGCGACCAGACTCCGCCTCCTCGCGAGGTGGCGGCGCTGGAGGCCGGCGACTTCGAGAACCACTGCCCGCGCTGCGACCACTCGCTCGACTGGGCGCTGGTCGACGAGGACGCGCGGCTCGACCCGCGCTCGTCGTACGCCGCCAGCAAGGTCGCCCAGGAGCACTACACCTCGGCGTGGGTTCGGCAGGCGGGGGCGCGAGCGGTGGCGCTGCGCTACCACAACGTCTACGGACCGGGGATGCCGCGGGACACGCCGTACTCCGGCGTGGCCGCGCTCTTCCGGTCCTCGTTGGAGCGCGGCGAGCCGCCGCAGGTCTTCGAGGACGGCGGCCAGGCCCGCGACTTCGTGCACGTCACCGACGTCGCGCGGGCCAACCTGGCCGCATTGCGGGCGGTGACGGATGACGCGACGCCGGCGTACGCCGCCTACAACGTGGCCTCCGGGCACCCGGTCCGGATCCTCGACGTGGCCATCCTGGTGACCGAAGGCACCGGCCGCGCCATCACGCCCGCGGTCACCGGCGGCTACCGACTCGGGGACGTCCGGCATGTCGTCGCCTCCCCGGCGAGGGCGGCGGCCGAGCTCGGCTTCACAGCCGAGGTGACTCCCGACCAGGGGATCCCGGCGTTCGCGACGGCACCCCTCCGCGACTGACCACGCCGATTCGTCTGCGGTACGACGTGTACTTCTCGGCTCGCGGTCGCAGACGAATCGTGTGTCACCAGGCCGTGTAGAAGAGGTGCTGGACCAGCAGCGCCGCCGCCACCTGGGCCCCGAGCCCCCACCTCCGCCAGCCGTCGGGCAGCAGCGCGAACGACACGGTGAGCCACGGCACGAACGGCAGCCAGATCCGCTCCACTTCGGCCTTGCTCATGGCTGACACGTCCGCGAGCACGACGACGAGGACGGTGGCGCCGACCAGCAGCAGCGGCACCCGAGCGGCACGGCTGGCTCGGGTGGCCGCGGCGAGCGCCGGCAGCAGCAGCGGACCGGCGCTGACGACGAGGCAGGCCAGGTCGCCGTACCACCAGTAGGACTGCGGCCGGTCCTGGGCGATCCCGTCGTAGTAGCGCTCGCGCAGCACCGGGTAGGCGTCCCACCACGCGAAGCCCCCCGCGGCGAACAAGAGCACGACCGCCAGCGCCGCACCGGCCGCGACCGGGAGCGGCCGCCACGAGCGGGCGGCCACCAGCACCGCGAGCGCGACGAGGCCCATCAGCGGCATGCCGTAGGACATGAGTACGCCGCAGCCCAGCAGCAGTCCCGCGGGCACCGCCCACCACAGCCGCCGCGTCGCCAGGGCAAGGCAGGCCAGTCCCCAGGCCATCACCGCCGCTATCAGTGCGTCCGCCGAGACCGCCATGAACACCGCGGCCGGCGTCAGCACGAGGAACGGCGCCGCGCGGCGCGCCACCACCTCGACGTCCAGCGCCCGCAACGTGACCAGCACCGCAAGCGCCGTGGACGCCGCCAGCGCCGTGACCACCACCCCGGCAGCCAGGTCGCCGCCCAGCCCCACCTTCACGAGGCCGACGAAGAACAGCAGCGTGCCGGGCGGGTGGCCGGCGACGTGCGTGGGCCAGTTGTCGTCGGCGGCGTAGGGGATCCGGTCGACGTACGTCTCGAGGAGCATGTGCACGCTGCCGACCTCGCGGGCAGTCCGCAGGTACTCGTACGGGTTGCCCAGCGACCGCGACAGCCCACGGGACCCGTCGACCAGGGCCAGCGACAGCAGCCACGCCAGCGACCCGGCGTACGACGCGAGCAGCAGCCGGCGCCAGGAGAGCCGGGCGGCCAGGTCGGTGGCGTACCGCCAACCCAGGAGGGCGATCAGGACCGCGGGGATGGTGCCTGGCCCGAACGGCTTCGGGCGCCAGAGCCCGTGCAGGGGCGGGACCTCGTCAGGGGAGGCATTGCGCGGGGCGCGAGCTGCGACCTCCCAGTCCAGCCAGTGCGGCGCTCCGAACGCCACCACCAGGAGCACCGCGGTCAGAAGAACGCCGGCCCAGGCGGCGCGAACCGCGGCCGAGGTCGACATGGTTCCGACCCTAGGTGCGCGACCGGACCGGGAAGACCCGGAAGAACGGCGTCACCACTTCGTAAGGAGGCAGACCCGTTTCCCAGGCCCTGGCCCTGCCTACCGTCGCTGACGTGGAGACCCTGTGCGACCTCGTACTGCCGTGCCGTGACGAGGCGGCCGCCCTGCTCGACCTGCTGCCCAAGGTGCCCGCGGGGTTCCACGTCGTCGTCGTCGACAACGGGTCGCGCGACGACACCGCCGGTGTGGCAGGCCGATCGGGGGCAACCGTCGTCCAGGAGCCCGTCGCGGGATACGGCGCCGCCGTGCACGCCGGCCTGCTGGCCGCGACCAGCGAGTACGTCGCATTCATGGACGGCGACGGCTCGTTCGACCCAGGCGACCTGCCCAGCCTGCTCGACGACGTCCGGTCCGGCCGCGCCGACCTCGCCGTCGGCCGCCGGCGTCCGGTCGCCCACGGAGTCTGGCCCTGGCACGCACGGCTCGGGAACAACCTGGTCGTGTGGTGGCTGCGCCGGCGGATCGGGATGACCGCCCACGACATCGGCCCGATGCGGGTCTGCCGCCGGGACGGGCTGCTCGAGCTCGGCGTCCAGGATCGCCGGTTCGGCTACCCGGTCGAGCTGCTCCAGAAGGCCACGCTGGCCGGCTGGCGACTCTCCGAACGTGACGTGGCCTACCACCCGCGCGCGCTCGGCACCCGCTCGAAGGTCTCCGGCTCCGTGCGGGGTACGACGCGGGCGGCTCGCGACTTCTGGCGGGTGCTCGCGTGATGCTTTCAGTGCTGGTCGTCGCCAAGGCCCCGGAGGTGGGCCGGGTGAAGACCCGGCTCGGCGCCGAGGTCGGCATGGAGCGAGCCGCCGAGGTGGCTGCCGCGTCGCTCCTCGACACGCTGGCCGCCGCGACGTCTGCCGTGGGTGCCGGACATTGTCACCTCTCGCTGGCAGGCGACCTCGAGCGTGGCGCCCACGGACCGGAGCTCAGGGAGGCCCTGGCGGGGTGGAAGGTCCACGCTCAGCGCGGCGCCGACTTCGGCGCCCGGCTGGCAGATGCCCACGCGCGGATGCCGGGCCCGGTGGTCCAGATCGGCATGGACACCCCGCACGTGACGCCCGACCTGCTGATCGCCGCGGCCGCCGGGCTGTTCTACCACGACGCTGTCCTCGGCCCGGCCGAGGACGGAGGCTGGTGGGTCCTCGCGCTCCGCGACCCGGCCCGTGCGGCGGTGCTCCGCGACGTACGCATGTCCACCCTGACCACTGGCGCCGACACCCGGGCCGCTCTTGCCGAGGCGGGCCTGGACGTCGGCACGACCGCGACGCTGCGCGACGTCGACGAGGTGGCTGACGCCGACGCGGTGGCGCGGCTGGTCCCGGGATCGCGGTTCGCCGCGGCGTGGGGGCTGGTGTCCGCATGAGCCTGGCAGAGCAGCTGCCCACGGGCCGGGCGTCGTTCTCGGAGGTCTTCGCAGAGGCGCTGCGCGGCCGACCCTGTTCCGTGGCAGGGCTCGGCGACCGCCCGGAGGAGCTGCCGGTGTCCCGCTGGCGCCGGGAGGCCGACCCTGACGACCTGGAGCTCCTCGGGCACTGCGATGGGCACACCCTGGACCTCGGCTGCGGGCCGGGACGGCTCACGGCCGCGCTCGCGTCGCTCGGCCACGTCACGCTCGGGATCGACGTGGTCGGTGAGGCGGTGGACCAGACCCACGCCCGCGGCGCCTCGGCGCTCCGGCGCGACGTCTTCGACCGGCTCCCGGGCGAGGGTCGATGGCACACGGTCCTGCTCGCCGATGGCAACGTCGGCATCGGTGGCGATCCGCTCGCCCTGCTTCGCCGTGCGCGGCGGCTGCTCGTGGCCTCCGGCCGAGCCGTGGTCGAGCTGGCCGGTCCCGGAGTTCCGCCCACGAGCAGCTGGGCCGTGCTCGAGTGCGACGGGGTCCGCAGCGCGCCGTTTCGCTGGGCCACCGTCGGCACCGACGACATCGGCGAGCTCGCGACCGCTTCCGGGTTCGGCCGTGCCGACGTGCACCGGGTCGGAGAGCGGCGCTGGTGTGCTGTGCTGCGCATGATGGAGGGATGATCGAGCTTCGCCGAGCGTGGTTCCCCGCGGTGGTCCTGACGGCCACCGTGGTCGAGCTCGTGGCCGCGGTCGCGATCCCCGGCGTCGACCAGTTCGACGGCAAGGGCTGGGCGGTTCGACTGCTCGTCTACCCGGCACTGATGCTCGCCGCGCCGGCCGTTTGGTGGCTGACCCATCGTGGCAGCGAAGTCGACCCGCCGTACTTCGCGTTCGGGCTGCTGATGCTGCCCTTCCTCTCCGACACCACCGCAAACTGGCTCGACCTGTTCCGGAGGATCGGCTGGTGGGACGACCTGAGCCACGCGGCGCACTGGTTCCTGCTCGGCACCGGCCTCGGGCTCCTGCTCGCGCCCTCGGTGCGTCCGCGCTGGGTGCTGGTCCCGCTGGTCGGCGGGGTCGGAGCGATCCTCGCCCTGGGCTGGGAGCTGGGGGAGTACGCGCTGTTCATCCGCGACGGCAAGGAGGCCGGCGGCGCCTACCGCGACACCCTGGGCGACGAGACGCTGGGCACGTCGGGAGCCCTGCTGGCCGGCCTCCTGGTCGCGTGGTGGACGTCGCCCAGTCCACGGCGCGGTCTAAGAAAAGCCTCATCGGTTGAGGGCTCAACCGGTCCGGATCCCGACGTACCGTCGAGTTCGTGACCCTCTTCCGGCGCTGGTCAGTGGTGGTGGCCGGGACGCTGCTGCTGGTCAGTGCGCCGATCGCGCTCCACCTGCTGCCGGCCGCCGACAGTGACGTGAGCGCCGGCAGGCTGCTGGCCCAGGCGCGCGCTGCGGAGGGGCACGCGTGGTCGGGGTTCGTCGAGACCGACGGAACGCTCCAGCTGCCCGACGCCGACCGGTTCAGCGATGTCGGCGCCCTGTTCGGCGAGCACACCCGGATGCGGGCGTGGTGGCTGGACGACGACCACTGGCGGGTCGACCAGCTCCTGCTCACCGGCGAGACCGACCTGGTGCACGAGGGCGAGACGACCCTGCGCTGGGACTACGAGCACCTCGAGGCGACGCTGAGCCGGGACCCCGACATCCGGTTGCCCCGCACCGCGGACCTCCTGCCCCCGGTGCTCGCCGAGCGACTGCTGCGCGGGATCGGCGCCGACGACGTACGACGGGTCCCCGCCCGGCGGGTGGCGGGCGTGAGTGCGCCGGGGCTGCGCCTGGTGCCGTCCTCCGACCTCTCGAGCATCGACCACGCCGACCTGTGGCTCGACCCTGGCTCCGGCGTACCCCTCCGGGTCGAGGTGTACGCCGCCGGCACCAGTACCGCCGCCTTCACCAGCGAGTTCCGGGAGTTCTCGAGCGATCCTCCCGACCGTGCGAGCGTCGGCTTCGAACCGCCGGCCGGGGTCGACGTGGAGTTCGACGACGTCCTCGACATCGCCGACGCCGCCAACCAGTACGCCCCGGTGCGCCCGCCCGACACCGTGGTCGGGCTCGCCAAGGCGGCGGTGTCGGACCGAGCGGTCGGGGTCTACGGCACCGGGATGACGCAGGTCATCGCCATCCCCCTCCGCGACCGGGAAGCGGATGCCCTGCGCGACCAGCTTGCGAACACGCAAGGGGTTGACCAGGACCGCCACCGGACCGTGGTCTCCGTCGGACCGCTCGGAGTGGTGCTCACCGGCGCGGAGGGCGACGGCGGGTGGCTGCTGGCCGGGACGCTGACCCGGGCGGCGCTGGTCCGTGCGGCGGACGACGTGCTTGACGGGTTCGTCTACGTGGACGAGGAATGAGCGACGGGCGCCCAGCGGTGATCCGCACCGAGGGACTGACCAAGAGGTTCGGGCCGATCACCGCGGTGGACGGGATCGACCTCGACGTCCGTGAGGGCGACGTCTTCGGCTTCCTCGGCGCCAACGGCTCGGGCAAGACGACGACGGTCCGGATGCTGCTCGGACTGGTGCTCGCCACCTCGGGACGGATGGAGCTGCTCGGTGAGCAGATGCCGCAGGCCGCCCGGCGGGTGCTGCCACAGGTCGGTGCGCTGGTCGAGGGGCCGGCGGCGTACCCCCACCTGTCGGGACGGCGCAACCTGGCGCTCTTCGACGCCATGGGGCGGGACGGCGACCGGCCGACCCGACGCAGCCGGGTGGCCGAGGCGCTCGAGCGAGTCGGGCTCGCCGCCGTGGACGAGCGGCCGGTGCGCGCGTACTCGCTCGGGATGCGGCAGCGGCTCGCCCTGGCCGGCGCCCTGCTGCGCGGTCCCCGGCTGCTGGTGCTCGACGAGCCGACCAACGGCCTGGACCCGCAGGGCATCCAGGAGATCCGGGAGCTGCTGCTCGACCTCAACCGGGCCGGCACCACCGTGTTCCTCTCCAGCCACCTGTTGGGCGAGATCGAGCAGCTCTGCACCCGCGTCGGCGTCCTCGACCGGGGCCGGCTGGTCCTGCAGGCGGAGCTCGAGGAGCTCCGCCGTCCGACCGGCCGGGTCGAGGTGCACACGCCCGACGTCGAGCAGGTCCGGCGGCTGCTCGACGGGGTCGTGGAGGAGTACGACGGGCAGCGGCTCCTGGTCCGCGAGCCGGATCCCGCGGCGCTCAACGCGCGGCTCGTGCAGGCGGGGATCAGGGTGACGAGGTTCGGGGCCGAGCGGCACACGCTCGAGGAGGTCGTGCTCGCGGCGACCTCGGAGAGCGCCGACCGGTTCGGGGCTGCGTCGATCCGGAGGGGCCAGTGATCCGGGTCGAGCTGCTCAAGCTCGTCCTCAGCCGCCGGACCTGGGCCACCATCGCGCTCATCGACGCGCTACCGGCCCTGGTCGCGGTGCTGCTCGCGGTCACCGAGCTGGGTCCGCGACCCGGCACCGGTCCGGCGTTCCTGTCGACGGTGCTGACCGACGGCACGCTGTTCCCGCTCGCGGCGCTCGGCATCGTGCTGCCGCTGTTCCTGCCGATCGCGGTGGCGATCACAGCTGGAGAGGCGATCGCCGGCGAGGCCCAGCAGGGGACGCTCCGCTACATGCTGGTGCGACCGGTCGGCCGCACCCGGCTGCTGGGCGCGAAGCTGGTCGCGGTCATGGCGTTCGTCGTACTGACCGTGCTGATCGTGGCGGCTACGGCGTACATCCTCGGCATCTTGCTCCTCGGCAACGAGAGCGTGACGGCCACCGGTCCCGCCAGCGTGTCCGGCAGCTCGATGTCGACGCCCGAGCTCGTGGGCCGCACCTTCCTGGCGCTCGGCTACGCGATGCTCTGCATGCTCGGCGTGGCGGCCGTTGCGCTGTTCCTTTCGACGGTCACCGAGTCCCCGTTGGGCGCCGCGCTCGGCACGCTGGCGCTGCTGATCGCATCCACCCTCCTGCTCACCCTCGACGCCGCCGACCCACTGCAGCCCTACTTGCCCACCCGCTACTGGCTGGCGTTCGTGGACCTGTTCCGCGACCCGATCCTGTGGCGCGACGTCGTGCGTGGCGTGCTGCTGCAGGGCATCTACGTCGTGGTGTTCCTGGGGGCCGGCTGGGCCAACTTCATGACCAAGGACGTCACGGACTAGCGGGAGGGTCGGGGATAGTCCGTCACCTTTGACGGCGATTTGTCCGCAGAAGCCCGCCAAAGGTGACGGACTACCCCGGCTTGCAGACCGGAGGCTGGGTCACGGGGGCGGGCTGTCGGAGCACGGACTCGACGATCGAGATCACCGCGGGGGTGCGGGGCACGTCGGCATGGTCGGCTTGGACGCCCGGACATGCGGACTGGAGCGAGATGTCGAGCGCGCCCTCGAGGGACCCGGAGTCCGGCGGCACCACGGTCTTGTCGTCCTCGGTCCACAGCGCGACCCACACCGGCCCCGGTGGTGTCTCGTCGCCCGCGTTGAGCTTGCGGAGCAGTTCGGAGTCCGGATCGAGCTGCTGGCAGGCCGTCGGGCAGGCCGTGGAGCCGAGCGCGCCCGCGAGTGAGGCGAGGTCGGTGCCGTGATGCGGGGCGGCCAGCGTGACCGCACGGCGTACGTGCGACCCCCCTCCGAGGTCGGCGACGTAGATGCGGACCACGACACCGCCCGCGGAGTAGCCGACCAGGTCCACCGACGGCGCCCCGGTCTCGTCGAGCGCCGCGTCCACGGCGTCGCCGAGGTGCTCCGCCTGCTGGCGCAGGTCCTGGGTCCCGGAGCCGGTCGGCCTCACGATGCGGGTGTCCCGCCCCTGGTCGGCCAGGGCGTCGGCCAGGACCTGGAGGGATGCGGTCGAGCCGCCGTACCCCGGCACCAGCAGCACCGGCCCCGGCTGATCCTGGGCGACGGGGTCCACGGGCGGATCCCGGCGTACGACGACGGCCACCGCGATCGCGACCGCCAGGACCAGCGCCAGCACCGCCATCCCCAGCACCAACCGGCGCCGCGCGGGGGAGAGCGAGTCGAGCACGCGACCAGTGTGCGTCGGGACCCGTCACGACTTCGTAAGCACCAGAACCCGATTGGCCGACGTTCCATCTGCCTACTGTCCGGACATGCCCACGAACCTGTCGACGAGGCTGCCGCTGCGGCCGCCGTCCGAGGCGGACTTCACCTCGCGGCTGCGCAGTGCCGCGGTGACCGCGCGGGTCGGGCTCTGGCTGGGCGTCTGCTTCGGGATCTGCTTCCTCACCGGACTCATCAGCCACTACGCGCAGAACCCTGACCACCCGATACCGTTCCCGGTGTCGCCGGCCGGGGGCTACCGGGTCACCCAGGGGCTGCACATCATCACCGGCAGCGCGGCGGTGCCGCTGCTGCTGGTCAAGCTCTGGACCGTCTATCCGCGGCTGTTCCGGCGGCCGGAGCGCGGGGCCCGAAGACTGGTCCTCGACGCCCTTGAGCGGCTCTCCATCGCAGTCCTGGTCGCCTCCGCCGTCTTCCAGCTCGCGACCGGGACGCTCAACAGCGCCCAGTGGTACCCCTGGGAATTCTCGTTCCGCGCCACCCACTACGCCCTCGCCTGGGTCGCCATCGGGTCGCTCGCGGTGCACATCGCGGTCAAGCTGCCGATCATCCGTCGGGCCCTGACCTCCGACGTCGAGTCGACCGTCGACGACCGGCCCACCGCGACCGAGCCCGGAGCCCTGACGCGGCGCGGGCTGCTGCGGACGGCGTTCCTCGCCTCAGGCGTCGCGGTGCTCGCGGTGGCCGGAAGCACCGTCCCGTGGCTGCGCAAGGTTTCCGTCTTCGCCGTCCGCAGCGGCGAGGGGCCGCAGGGGGTGCCGATCAACAAGTCGGCGGCCGCGGCCCACATCACCGACGACCTGGTCGGGCCGTCGTACCGCCTCGAGGTGGTGCACGGCGATCGGAGCGTCCAGCTGCGACGTGAGGACCTCCAGGCGATGACCCAGCGGACCGAGAGCTTGCCCATCGCGTGCGTCGAGGGCTGGAGCGCCAGCGGGGAGTGGACGGGCGTACGCGTGCGCGAGCTGCTCGACCTGGTGGACGCTCCGTCCGGCCGCGACGTCGACGTCTACTCCCTGCAGCCGTCGGGTCCCTACCGGCACACCGTGCTCCAGGGGAACTTCGCCGACGACGACCGCACCCTGGTGGCGCTGGCCCTGCACGGCGAGCCGCTCCACCGCGACCACGGTGAACCAGCCCGGCTGATCGCGCCCAACCGGCCCGGCGTGCTGCAGACCAAGTGGTTGTCCCGGCTGGAGGTGCCGACGTGATGAGGACCCGGGTGGCGCTGGGGGCGCTGGGCGTCGTCGTGGGCCTGTACGGCGCGTGGCTGGTCTTGAGCCGGGGACACGACCTCCTCAACCTGGTGCTGTGGCTGGCCGGCGGCGTAGTGCTCCACGACGGCGTGCTGGCGCTCGTCGTGCTGGCGGTCGGGGCGGTCGTGATGTGGTCGCTGCCTCGGTCCACCAAGGCCCCGGCCGCCGTCGGGTTCGTGGTGCTCGGCTCGGTGACGCTGCTGGCCGTGCCGGTGCTCGGGAGGTTCGGCGCCCGGTCGGACAACCCGTCGCTGCTGGATCGCGACTACACCGTCGGGTGGCTGGTGCTCGCCGGCCTGGTCCTGGTCGCCGTGGTCGCGGCCTCGCTCGTAGGCTCGAAGCGGAGGTGACCGTGGCCCGAGTCCTTGTGGTGGATGACGACCCGACCGTGCGGGAGGTCGTCGTCAGCTACCTGCGCGCCGCGGACCACGAGGTCGTAGAGGCGGCCGACGGGGAGACCGCGCTCGAGCGGCACCGCGAGGCTCCGCACGACCTGGTCGTCCTGGACCTGATGCTGCCCGGCATCGATGGGATCGAGGTCTGCCGACGGCTGCGCGAGCACGGGGACGTGCCAGTGATCATGTTGACCGCGCTCGGCGAGGAGACCGACCGCGTCATGGGGCTCGAGGTGGGCGCTGACGACTATGTCACCAAGCCGTTCAGCCCGCGCGAGCTCGCGCTCCGCGTCGGCTCGGTCCTGCGGCGGGTCGATGCACCCACCGCGCCCCGGCGGCTGGTCGACGGCGACCTCGTGGTCGACGAGGCCCGGCACGCGGCGTACCGCGGCGGCGAGCCGCTCGCGCTCACCGGCCGCGAGTTCGACCTGCTGCGCTTCCTGCTGGCCCACCCGGGGACGGCGTACTCCCGCGACGAGCTGCTCGAGCAGGTGTGGGGGTGGTCGTTCGGCGACCAGTCGACGGTGACGGTGCACGTACGCCGGCTGCGCGAGAAGATCGAGCCGGACCCCACCAGGCCGGTCCGGCTGCAGACGGTGTGGGGCGTCGGCTACCGGTGGGAGGCCGCCGCGTGAGCAGCGACCAGCTCCAGATCCTGCTGGTGGCCAGCTCGTGCGCGGTCGGGGTGGGCCTCGCCGGCCTGGCCGTGGCGTGGACCATCCGCCATCGCTCGATCTTCTGGCAGCTCGCGCTGGTCGTGGGGGTGGCCATCGGCTCGGTGCTGGCCGGGGTCGTCGCGATCGCCCGGCTGATGTTCATCTCGTCGCACGACCGCGAGGTGGTGACCCTCGTCAGCGTGGTGTCCGGCGCGGTCGCCCTCTCGGTGGCCGTTGCCGTCGGCGCTGCCATCTCGCGATGGTCGGCGGCACTGCGCGAGGACGCTCGCAGGCTTGATACGCACGGGTCGTTCGTCGGCGCGCGCCGCGGACCGAGCGAGCTGCAGGAGCTCTCGGCCGAGCTGGCACGCACCAGCCGGCGACTGGAGGAGTCTCGGCTCCGCGAAGCACGACTCGAGGCCTCCCGGCGCGAGCTGGTCTCGTGGGTCTCCCACGACCTGCGCACGCCGCTGGCCGGCATGCGGGCGATGGCCGAGGCACTCGAGGACGGCATGGCCGAGGACCCCGCGCGCTACCACCGGCAGATCCGCGCCGAGGTCGACCGGATGGTGCGGATGGTCGACGACCTGTTCGAGCTGTCGCGGATCCACGCGGGCGTGCTGACCCTGAACCCTGAGACGGTGGTGCTGACCGACATCGTCAGCGAGGCGATCGCCGGTGCCGATCCCATGGCGCGGGCCCGGTCGGTGCGCCTCGGCGGCAGCGTGGAGCAGGGGCTTGCGGTGACCGCGGACCCGATCGGGCTGTCCCGAGTGATGACCAACCTCGTGATGAACGCGGTCCGACACACCGCGGCGGACGGGACGGTGGAGATCCGGGGCCGGTCGGTGCCCGACGGCGTGGAGCTCAGTGTCAGCGACCAGTGCGGCGGCATCTCCGAGGCCGACATGCAGCGGGTCTTCGACCTGGCCTGGCGCGGCGGTCCCGCGCGGACGCCGGACCGCTCCGACGAGCTGGCCGGCGTCGGGGGAGCCGGGCTGGGGCTCGCGATCGTCAAGGGGATCGTGGAGGCGCACCGGGGCGTGGTGCGGGTCGAGAACGTGGCCGCCGTCGGCTGTCGCTTCCTGGTCCGGCTCCCGACCTGAAGGCTCGGCGTGTCGGTCCCCTGATCGAACACCTGTTCGGCTAGATTTTCTCCACAGGTGCGACGCCGGGGCAGCTTCTCCACAACCCGACAGCCGGTAGGACCGACCGTCGGTGGCCATCCCTAGCGTCGAAGGAGCACCTCGTCCACTAGACGCACAGGAAGGCACGGCCCATGGCTGCAGACCGCGAAAAGGCACTTGATGCTGCCCTCGCCAACATCGAGCGCCAGTTCGGCAAGGGATCGGTGATGCGGCTCGGTGAGGAGTCCCGCGCCGCGCTCGAGGTGATCCCCACCGGGGCGATCTCGCTCGACATCGCCCTCGGCATCGGCGGCTTCCCGCGAGGGCGGGTCGTCGAGATCTACGGGCCGGAGTCCTCCGGCAAGACCACGGTCGCCCTCCACGCGGTGGCCAACGCCCAGCGGGCCGGCGGCATCGTGGCCTTCATCGACGCCGAGCACGCGCTCGACCCCGACTACGCCAAGGCGCTCGGCGTAGACACCGACGCGCTGCTGGTCTCCCAGCCCGACTCCGGTGAGCAGGCGCTCGAGATCGCCGACATGCTGATCCGCTCCGGTGCCCTCGACCTGATCGTCATCGACTCGGTGGCCGCGCTGGTGCCCCGGGCCGAGATCGAGGGCGAGATGGGCGACAGCCACGTCGGCCTCCAGGCCCGGCTGATGAGCCAGGCCCTGCGCAAGATGACCGGTGCCCTCAACAACTCCGGCACCACGATGATCTTCATCAACCAGCTGCGCGAAAAGATCGGTGTGATGTTCGGGTCGCCCGAAACCACCTCCGGTGGCCGGGCGCTGAAGTTCTACTCCTCGGTCCGCCTCGACGTACGCCGCATCGAGACCCTCAAGGACGGCACCGACATGGTCGGCAACCGCACCCGGGTCAAGGTCGTGAAAAACAAGGTGGCCCCGCCGTTCAAGCAGGCCGAGTTCGACATCATGTACGGCAAGGGCATCAGCCGCGAGGGCGGCCTGATCGACGTCGGCGTCGAGGCGGGGATCGTCCGCAAGGCCGGTGCCTGGTACACCTACGAGGGCGACCAGCTCGGCCAGGGCAAGGAGAACTCCCGCGGGTTCCTCCACGACAACCCCGACCTCGCCAACGAGATCGAGAAGAAGATCCTCGAGAAGCTCGGTGTCGGCCCGGCGGTGACCGACGAGGCGCCCGCACCGGCCGAGCCGGTCGGCGTCGACGACTTCTGAGCAGCGCAGTGACTTCCGGACAGGCGCCCGGGTCGACCTCGGGGTCGACCGACGCCTGGACGGGTGGCGTCGAGACGGGGGTGCGGGCCTGGGTGGGTGACCACCCGGCCGCACCTCCGCCCGACCTGCCGCCCGACCCCGTGGCGCAGGGCCCGGACGCCGACCCCGAGTCGGTGGCCCGCAAGATCCTGCTCGACCAGCTCACCGGCCGGGCGCGCAGCCGCAAGGAGCTCGGCGACAAGCTGGCCGCCAAGGGCGTGCCGGCCGAGATCGCCGCGCGGCTGCTCGACCGGTTCGAGGAGGTCGGCCTGGTCGACGACGGCGCCTTCGCCCGCACCTGGGTGAGCCAGCGCCAGTCGGCCGACGGCGGCAAGGGCCTGGCTCCCCGGGCGCTGGCCCAGGAGCTGCGTCGCAAGGGCATCGACGACGAGACCGCCCGCGAGGCGCTCGACGAGATCGACCCCGCCGACGAGGAGGCCGCCGCCCGCGAGCTGGTCCGTCGCAAGCTCCGTTCGCTGTCCAGGGTCGACGACCAGACGGCCACCCGCCGGCTGGTCGGGATGCTCGCCCGCAAGGGCTACGCCTCCGGGCTGGCGTTCTCGGTGGTCCGCGACGAGCTCGCCTCCGCCGGTCGCGAAGAGCCGCAGGAGCCGCACTCGGTCTGAGCCCTCGTCGCGCGGGGCCGCGATCGACACAATGGGCTGGTGCCGCCCGAAGGTCCCGTCCATCTTGTGGTGCTCGACCGCGGCCGCGAGCTCGCAGGAGTGGTCCGCGACGGCGAGTCGTGGGCGGCTGCGGCCCGGCGTACCTGCGCGAGCATGCACGCCGAACCCGAGCCGCTCGACCTCTCAGGGGAGACCAAGCGGTTCGTCATCGACCACGACAACCGGCTCGCGATCAGGGCGATGACCCCCGGCGACATCGACGACGTGGTCGCCTGGCGCGCCAGTCCGCAGGTCCAGCGCTGGTGGTCGCCGGGGGAGCTCAGCGACCCCGACAAGATGGCCATGAAGTACGCCGAGCGGATCGACGGGATGAGCCCGACCCGGATGTGGGTGCTCGAGGTCAACGGCCGGTCCGTCGGGTTCGTGCAGGACTACCGCATCGGCGACTACCCGGACTACGCCGTGCTGGGCCCCGACCCGGACGCGATCGGGGTCGACTACGCGATCGGCTCCGACCTCTGGCGCGGCCGCGGCCTCGGGCAGCGGATGCTCTGGGCGTGGATGCAGCGGGCCCGGACCCGGTTCCCGGAGGCGACGACGTACTTCGCGGCGCCCGACCACCGCAACGTCGCGTCACTGCGGATCCTGGCCAAGGCGGGCTTCACCGAGGGGCTGTGGTTCGACGAGCCGCAGGAGAACGGTGAAACGACCACCGTGGTCGGGTGCAGCCTGGATGTCGCCACCGTCATAGGTTGAGGCCATGACGACCTCGTTCAGGGCCGCGGACCTGCGACTGCCGGCCGGCCCGGTCGACCTGACCACCATCGACAGCGGGGCCACCACGGGTTTCGACGGCAAGAAGCAGGCCGGCGTGGCCGCGTTGGCCGCCCTCGGCGAGGACCTGTCCGACCTCCAGGAGCGGCTCTACGCCGAGGGCTCCGCCGACGTCGGCCACGGTCGCGCCGTGTTGCTGGTGCTGCAGGGCATGGACACGTCGGGCAAGGGCGGCACGCTCCGGCACACCGTGGGTCTGGTCGATCCCCAGGGGGTGCGGATCACCTCGTTCAAGAAGCCGACGGACGAGGAGATGCAGCACGACTTCCTCTGGCGGATCAGGAAGGCGCTGCCGAGCAAGGGCATCATCGGCGTGTTCGACCGCAGCCACTACGAGGAGGTGCTCATCGTCCGGGTGCACGAGCTGGTGCCGAAGGACGAGATGGAGCCGCGCTACGACGTGATCAACGCCTTCGAGGCCGAGCTGGCCGCTGTGGGCGTCACGATGATCAAGTGCATGCTGCACATCTCCGCCGACACCCAGAAGGAGCGCCTGCAGGCCCGGCTGGACGACCCGACCAAGCACTGGAAGTTCAACCCCGGTGACATCGACGAGCGTGCCCACTGGTCGGCGTACCGCGAGGCCTACCAGATCGCTCTCGAGCGGACCAACACTGAAGTGGCGCCGTGGTACGTCGTGCCGAGCGACCGCAAGTGGTACCGCAACCTGGCCATCGCGAACCTCCTGCACGAGACCCTGACCAACATGAACCCCCAGTGGCCGGCCGCCGACTTCGACGTCGACGAGCAGAAGGCCAGGCTGGCCGACGAGGTCCCGGTTAAGTGATCCCGACCGTCGGGGTCACCCGCTACGTCACGCCGCTCCGCGAGGGCGGCAGCCTGCCCGGGATCGTCGAGGCCGACGACCTCGGCACCTACGTGTGCAAGTTCCGCGGCGCCGGCCAGGGCGTCCGCGTCCTCGTGGCCGAGGTGATCGTCGCCGGGCTGGCCGAGCGGATCGGGCTACGGACGCCCAGGCTCGTGGCGCTCGACCTCGACCCGGCCATCGCCCGCTACGAGGCCGACGAGGAGGTCCAGGACCTGCTCAACGCCAGCCCCGGGCTCAACCTCGGCGCGGACTTCCTGCCGGGCTCGTTCGGCTTCGACGGCCATGTCCCGGCCGGGGCCACGGACCCGGTCCGGACCCTGTGGCTGGACGCGTTCGTCGCGAACGTCGACCGGTCCTGGCGCAACCCCAACCTGCTGCTGTGGCACGGCAACCTGTGGGTGATCGACCACGGCGCCGCGCTCTACTTCCACCACGGCTGGGCCGGGGGAGTGAGCGACGCCGAGCGGTTCGCGGAGCAGGCCTGGAACGTCGACGACCACATCTTCCGCGAGCACGCGTCCGAGCTGCCCGCCGCGGACGCCGAGCTGCGCGACCTGCTCGGCCCGGAGGTCTTCGCCGAGGTCCTGGCGCAGGTGCCGGACAGCTGGCTCGAGCCGGTGCCCGGCGCCGAGGACCCGCCCGCGGTGCGTGCGGCGTACGTCGACTTCCTCACCGCCCGCCTCGGCGCGCGCCAGTGGCTCCCGCAGGTGGCCGCATGACTGAAAGCAAGCTCTCCTACGAGTACGTCGTGCTCCGGTGCGTCCCGCGCGTGGACCGCGAGGAGTTCGTCAACGTCGGCGTGGTGCTGCACTGCCAGATGGCCGACTTCCTCAAGGTCGCCTGGCACGTCGACCGCGACCGGCTGCTCTCCCTGGACCCGCGGATCGACGTCGACCAGGTCTGCGAGTCACTGGCCTTCATCGATGCGGTCTGCTCCGGCCACCCGACCGGCGGCGCCCCGGCCGCCGAGCCGCTCACCCAGCGGTTCGGCTTCCTCAAGGCCCCGCGCTCGACCGTCCTCCAGACCAGCCCCGTCCACGGCGGTGTCACCGCCGACCCCGGCCGCCAGCTCGAACGCCTCCTCGAACAGCTCGTGGGCTAGAACGCTGACCCGGGAGTTTGTGTCGCGCAGAACGCGCTGACCCGGGACTTTGTGTCGCACAGAGGCGACACAAAGTCCCGGGTCAGCGGTCTTCAGGCGACAGAAAGTCCCGGGTCAGCGTTTTAGACCGGGACGAGCTCGACGGCGCCGACGGCGTAGCGGGCCAGTACGGCGCGAGCCAGGTTGGGGTGGGCGCCAAGGGGTTCGGAGACGGCGACGGCTCCGGCCTCCAGGGCGAGCTCGGCGGCGCGGTCCGGAAGGAAGCCGGGGGCCAGGAACAGCGAGGCGACCGCGATGTGGCGGCGCCCTTCGGCCCGGAACGCTCGGACGGCCTCGCCGGTGGCCGGCGGCGCGCTCGAGGCGTACGCCGCGGTGACCGGCAGCTTGTGGTGCGAGCCCCAGACCCGGCCCAGGCGGGCGACGGCCTGGTTGGCGAGCGGGTCGCTGGAGCCGGCTGCGGCCAGCACCAGCGCGTCGAGCTCGCGGCACCGGACGGTCTTGAGCGCCTCGCGCAGCCGCTCGTCGAGCACCTCGAGGAACGACGCCTCGAGGCCGAGGATCGAGGTGGCGTGGACGCGCACCTGAGGGTGGCGAGCAGAGGCCTCGGCCACGGCGGACGGCACGTCCACCTTGGCGTGGTAGGCATCCGTCAGCAGCAGGGGTACGACGACGATCTCGTCGTGACCCGCCTTCACCAGCCGGTCCACGACCGTGTGGAAGTCCGGCTTGGAGAGCTCGAGGAATGCGGCCTCGATCTTGAGGTCCGGCCGCATGGCGCGGACCTCCTTGACCAGGGCCTTGATCGTGGCGGCGGAGCGGCGGTCCCGGCTTCCGTGCGCCAGGGCCACCAGGGCAGGTGCGGCCATCTCAGGGCCTCCCTTCAGGGTTGTGCAGCCGAGTCATGAGTGAATCCCACACTCGGTCTTGTTGGTGCCGGCCCACCGGCCGCTGCGGGCGTCCTCGCCCGGAGCGACTCGACGGGTGCAAGGAGCGCAGCCGATCGACGGGTAGCCGTCGTAGACCAACGGGTTGACGAGCACCCCGTTCTCGGCGATGTAGCGCTCCACCTGCTCGTCGCTCCATCGCGCGAGCGGGGAAACCTTGACCTTGCCCTTCTTGGCGTCCCAGCCGATCACCGGGGCGATGACGCGGTTGTGCGTCTCGGCCCGACGCAGCCCGGTGGCCCACGCGTCGTAGTTCGCGAGCGACTCGGTCAGCGGCTTGACCTTGCGCAGGGCGCAGCACAGGTCGGGGTCGGTCTTGTAGAGGTCCTTGCCGTACGCCGCGTCCTGCTCGGCCACGCTCTGCACCGGCGTGATCGTGAGCAGGTTGACGTCGAGCGTCGAGGCGACGGCGTCACGGGTGCCGATCGTCTCGATGAAGTGGTAGCCGGTGTCGAGGAAGACCACGTCGATGCCGGGCACGACCTTGGAGGCCACGTCCGCGAGCACCGCGTCGCCCATCGACGACGTGATGCAGAACCGATCGCCGAAGGTGGCCGCGGCCCACTCGATGATCGTCTCGGCCGGCGCGAGCTCGAGCTCGGCGCCCCAGTGCGAGACCAGCTCGCGGAGCTCTTCGGGGGAGCGGCCGGAGGTCTCGATCCCGCGCCCGGCGCGGGCGGTGTTGGTGGTCGCAGCGGTCATGAGGGGGCACTCCCTGGCGTCGACGCACCCGGCCGAACAAGACCGAGCATCTTCAGGGAGAAGGCGCGCAGGCAGCCGCGGCATTCCCACGAGCCGGGCGTCTCGTCGTGCGGCCACAGGTCCTGCTCGCCGCAGTAGGGGCAGTGCACGGGGAAGCCACGCTCGCTCATGCCGGCGCCCCTTCCAGGGTCTTCTCGCCGCGGAGGAGCTCCTCGTCGGCACGGGCCACCCAGGTCGCGAACGACTCCTCGGGCACCCGGTCGGCGAGGAAGTTGGAGACCACGATGGTGACGTAGTCGTCGAGCCCCTCGCTGGTCACCTTGTGGGCGCGGAGCTTGCGGCCGAAGTTCGCCTGGAGCCCGGTCGCGCCGCCGAGGTGCACCTGGAAGCCGCCCACCTGCTCGCCCTCGTGCATGACCAGCTGGCCCTTGAGGCCGATGTCGGCCACCTGGGTGCGGGCGCAGGCGTTGGGGCAGCCGTTGACGTTGACCGTGATCGGCACGTCCAGCTCGGGGAAGCGCCGCTCGAGCTCCTCGACCAGGTCGCGGGCCCGTGCCTTGGTCTCGACGATGGCGAGCTTGCAGAACTCGATGCCGGTGCAGGCCATCGTGTTCTGCCGCCAGTAGGACGGCCGCGCCGGCAGGCCGATGCCGTCAAGGGCCGCCGCCAGCGGCTCCACCTGGTCGGGCGTGACGCCGATCAGCACGATCTTCTGGTACGGCGTGAGGCGGGCGCCCGCGACGCCGTACTGCTCCATGACGTCGGCGAGCTCGACCAGCTTGGTGCCGGAGATCCGGCCCGCGATCGGCGCGATCCCGACGTAGAAGTTGCCGTCCTTCTGCTCGTGCACGCCGACGTGGTCGCGGTGGCCGGTGGGGGAGGGCGGCGAGTCGCAGGTGACGAGCTCGCGGCCGAGGTACTCCTTCTCGAGCACCTCGCGGAACTTCTCGACACCCCAGTCGGCCACGAGGAACTTCAGCCGGGCCCGCGAGCGCAGCCGCCGGTAGCCGTAGTCGCGGAAGATCGAGGTGACGCCCTCCCAGACATCGGGCACGTCCGCGGTCGGCACCCAGACGCCGAGCTTCTGGGCCAGCATCGGGTTGGTGGACAGTCCGCCACCGACCCAGACGTCGAACCCGGGTCCGTGGACGGGGTGCACGGTGCCGACGAACGCGATGTCGTTGGTCTCGGGGGAGACGTCGTGGCTGGGGTGGCCGGTCAGGGCGGTCTTGTACTTGCGCGGGAGGTTGGAGTACTCCGGGTTGCCGATCGCGCGCCGCTTGATCTCGGCCAGCGCCTCGGAGCCGTCGATGATCTCGTCCTTGGCGACGCCGGCGACGGGCGAGCCCAGGAAGGGCCGTGGCGAGTCGCCGCACGCCTCGGTGCTGTCGAGACCCGCGGCGTCCAGCGTCGCCCAGATCGCCGGGACGTCCTCGATCCGGATCCAGTGGTACTGGATGTTCTCCCGGTCGGTCACGTCGGCGGTGTCCCGCGCGTAGTCCTGGCCGATCTCGCCGAGCGCCCGCACCGTGGCGGCGGGCAGCAACCGGCCGTCGGAGCGCACCCGCAGCATGAAGAACTCGTCGTCGAGCTCCTCCTCCTCGAGCATCGCGGTCTTGCCGCCGTCGAAGCCCGGGGCGCGCTGGGTGTAGAGACCCATCCACCGGAACCGGCCGCGCAGGTCGGCCGGGTCGATCGAGTGGAAGCCGCGCTTGGAGTAGATGTGCAGGATCCGGTCGCGCACGTTGAGCGGGTCGTCGTCCTTCTTGGACTGCTCGTTCTTGTTCAGCGGCTCGGTGTAACCGAGCGCCCACTGACCCTCACCGCGCTTGGCGCGCGGGATCTCGGTTTCGGTGGCGGCTTTCGCCTGGAACCTCATGTCCGGCATGGACTGTCCTTGGCTCGAGGGCCGCGCGTTGCGTTGTCGACACTGACACGCGCGCTGCGGCGGGGCTGGCTGGGCTGAGGGTGGTCAGCGAGCCCGACAGATCATGCTGCGCGTGCGCATGTAGTCCACGTGGCGACGTACCACGAGGTGCGCATGGGTGACAGCGGAGACCATGTCAATGAGTCTCAGCCCTCGATACGGCTGTCCACAAACGGTCATCTCGTGATGTGAGACGTCTGTCCATGATGCGGACACTATGACCCGATGGGGCCATGCCCGTCCCGGTGCGCCGTGGACAGAGTGTGTCCTACCCGACAGCAGGAGGAGCCGATGACTCGCACCACCAGTCCCGGGTGGGTCCGGGACGTCCGCACTGTGCTGGTTGCCGTGGTTGCGGCCACGCTGGTCACCGCCACGCCCAGCATCGCGGCCAAGGTGAAGAACGCCGACAAGGTCGACGGCAAGCACGCCGTGGCCGCCAAGGCGAGCGTTGCCAAGCGCTCGGGCAAGCTCGTCGCGACTGACAAGGCGGGCTACCTGCCCAACGACATCGTCCGCAAGCCCGCCGACGCCGATCGCCTCGACGGGCTGGACTCGACGGCGTTCCGGTCGCGCACCGCTGCTCCGGGCGAGGTCATGACAGGCGTCTTTGCCATGGTGACGACAAACGGGGCCAATTCGAACGGGGCAACGACGGCGGCCTTCCCGGCCGCGCTGTCCGCGGTGCTGCCTGCCTCTCGCACCACCGTCGTGCCACCGGGAGGCTCGACCGTCCAATGCCCCGGAGTAGGCCAGGTCGCTCCCAACGGCTGGCTCTGCATCTACGAGGGAGGCGCCTTCAAGGTCACTGGGGTGGGCGTGTTCGACCCCGCGACCACCTTCCCCGGGGTCAACCGGGACGGTTTCGAGCTCCAGGTCTCCTGCGATCCCGGGACGTGCATCCTCGAGGGAACCTACGCGGTACGCGCGCCGGCCTGAGCGAGCGGCGGCGGCCCCAATGGGACCACCGCCGCGTCGCTCCGGCGCAGGTCAGCGTCGGTAGACGAGCTTGCGGAGCACCGTCTCGGCCGGGCCGGCGTGGCCGCGGCGCTCGAGGGCGCCCGCCGCCGCGGCCGTGCCCGCCCAGGCGAGCACGCCGACGGCAAGCGCGACGAGGGTGGTGGAGCCGCGGGCACCGAGGTGCAGGGTCCACGGCATCAGCAGCACCGTCCACACGACCGACTGGGTGAGGTAGCCGGACAGCGACCGGCGACCCAGGGCGACGACCGAGGTGACGGCCCGGCCCTGGTTGGTACGCCGGGACAGGCGGACAGCGAGCAGGGCGAACGCCGCGGCGTACCCGGGCCCGCCGTACTCACCGGAGATGCCGTGCAGGTAGGCCAGCCGGTCCACGGTGGCCGCGTCGACGTGCAGCCAGCCGGCGCCGACCAGGGCGTAGGGCAGCCCGCCGAGGAAGGCGCTGCCGAGGCCCACGACCGCGGTCACGCGCAGCAGGGGCAGGTGCCGCTCGGGGTGCTCGAGGATCCGGTGCTGAGCGGCCCAGATGCCCAGCCAGACCACGACGATGATCGGGAGCACGGTCAGCGTGTGCGCCGGCCATTCGTGCAGCCGGTCGACCATGGCACCGAACGGCGAGCCGTCGGCCAGCGAGGGGTTGGGGCTGTTGACCAGCGTGGCGTTCCCGGCGTGGAGCTGGGTGAGCGCGCCGAGCGCGATGATTGCCATCGAGACCGTCTGGACTCCCCAGAGTGCGAGCGCGATCCGGTGGAACCGTGGCGATCGGGGGAGCAGCAGCCAGCCGCACACCAGCCCGACCACGCCGTACGCGCCGAGGAAGTCGCCGAAGTAGAGGAACGTCGCGTGCAGCGCGCCGAACCCGATGAGGACTGCGCTGCGGCGCAGGACCGGAGTGCGGCCCGAACGCCGGTACATCTGGACGAGGCCGTAGCCGAACATCACCGCGAACACCGGGTAGGCGCGGGCGTCGACGGCCATGAGCAGGAACAGGTTGGCGACCCGCTCGAGGCCGTGCGGGGTCGGGTCGACGCCGGGCTGGCCGGCGAAGGCGACGTTGGCGGCGTTCGCGATCGCGATGAACAGCAGCAGCGCGCCGCGGGTGAGGTCGGGGGCGAGGGCCCGTTCCCGGGCCTTGGTCGGTGTTGGGGAGAGAACTGTCGTGGTCATGGCAACCACGCTCGTCGGGGCGGCGGCTGCCCGACAGGAGCCCAAGCCGCCAGCCATGGTGGGCAAAACCCCACCTCGTGCTTCTAGGGTGTGGCCATGGCCGACATCGACGCTCTGACCAGCTCCGCCTACCAGCAGGCCCTCGAGGTGATCGCCTCGGTCGAGCCGCGGATCGCCGAGGCGACCCGCCAGGAGCTGATCGACCAGCGAGGCTCGCTGAAGCTGATCGCCAGCGAGAACTATGCCTCGCCGGCGGTGCTGCTGACCATGGGCACCTGGTTCAGCGACAAGTACGCCGAGGGCACGATCGGCCACCGCTTCTACGCCGGCTGCCAGAACGTCGACACCGTCGAGACGATCGCCGCGGAGCACGCCCGCGAGCTGTTCGGCGCCGAGTACGCCTACGCCCAGCCGCACTCCGGCATCGACGCCAACCTGGTCGCCTACTGGTCGATCCTCGCCCACCGGGTCGAGGGGCCGTGGCTGGAGAAGTTCGGCGCCAAGAACGTCAACGACCTCACGGACGAGGACTGGGAGAAGCTGCGCCACGAGCTCGGCAACCAGCGCCTGCTCGGCATGAGCCTCGACGCGGGCGGCCACCTCACCCACGGCTTCCGCCCCAACATCAGCGGCAAGATGTTCCACCAGCAGCAGTACGGCACCGACCCGGAGACCGGGCTGCTCGACTACGACAAGGTGGCCGCGAAGGCCCGCGAGTTCAAGCCGCTGGTGCTGGTCGCCGGCTACTCGGCGTACCCGCGGCGGGTGAACTTCGCCAAGATGCGCGAGATCGCCGACGAGGTCGGCGCGACGCTGATGGTCGACATGGCGCACTTCGCCGGCCTGGTCGCCGGCAAGGTCTTCACCGGAGACGAGGACCCGGTGCCGCACGCCCACATCACCACGACCACGACCCACAAGTCGCTGCGCGGCCCACGGGGCGGGCTGGTGCTGGCGACCGAGGAGTACGCGCCGTCGGTCGACCGCGGCTGCCCGATGGTCCTGGGTGGCCCGCTCTCACACATCATGGCCGCGAAGGCGGTCGCGCTCGCCGAGGCGCGGCAGGACTCCTTCCGCGGCTACGCCCAGGACATCGCCGACAACGCCAAGTCGCTGGCCGAAGGCTTCCTGACCCGCGGCGCCAACCTGGTCACCGGCGGCACCGACAACCACATCGTGCTGCTGGACGTCTCGTCGTTCGGGCTGACCGGCCGCCAGGCCGAGACCGCGCTGCTCGACGCCGGCGTGGTCACCAACCGCAACTCGGTCCCGTCCGACCCGAACGGCGCCTGGTACACCTCCGGCATCCGGCTCGGCACCCCGGCGCTCACGACCCGCGGCTTCGGCCACGACGAGTTCGACACCGTCGCCGAGCTGATCGTGCACGTCCTCCAGAACACCCAGCCCGGCACCACGAAGGACGGCAAGCCCTCCAAGGCGTCGTACGTCCTCGCCGAGGGCATCGCCGACAATGTCAAGGACGCCTCCGCCGAGATGCTCGACAAGCACCCGCTCTACCCGGGCCTCAACCTCGGCTGATGGCATGGTCGGGATAGTCCGTGACGTTTGTGCCTGTGGAACCAGCGTTTCCACAACCCAAACGTCACGGACTATCCCGCCGTACGCCGGTCATCCCTTCCAGCGGTACTCCACCTCGGGGCGGCCGCTGCCGCCGTACCTCGGCTGCCGCTCGACCCGGCCGCCGTCGGCGAGGTGCTCGAGGTAGCGCCGGGAGGTCACCCGGGAGGCGCCGACCAGGGCGGCGACCTCCGTCGCGGAGAGGCCGGCGGACGCGTCGCGGAGCGCCGTGGTGACCTCGCGCAGGGTCTCGACGCTCATCCCCTTGGGCAGCGCGGTGCTGGTCGTGCGCAGTGAGCCGAGCAGCGCGTCGACGTCCTCCTGGTCAAGGTTCTCGGCCTCGGCCGAGGCGCGGTAGGCGGCGTACTGCTCGAGCTTGGCTCGGAACGTCGCGAACGTGAACGGCTTGAGCAGGTAGAGCACCACGCCCTGCGTGACCGCGTTGCGGACCACGTCGGCGTCCCGGGCCGAGGTCACCGCGATCACGTCGCACCGGTGGCCGGCCGCCCGCACCCGCTGGAGCAGCCCGAGCCCGTGCCCGTCGGGGAGGTGCATGTCGAGCAGGACCAGGTCGATGAGCGGGTCGCCCGCGAGGATCCGCATCGCGTCATGCGCGGAGCGGGCGGTGCCGGCCAGCTCGAAGCCGGGCACCCGGCCGACGTACTCCCCGTGCGCCTCCGCGGCGGTGGCCTCGTCCTCGACCACGAGCACGCGTACGGCGTCCGGGGCAGCACTCATCGCGGCACCTCCACCGGGTGCAGCGTCACGGTGAACCGGGCGCCCCCGAGCTCGGATCGGCCGATCTCGACGTCGCCGCCGTGCCGGCGCGCGACCTGCGCGACCAGGGCCAGGCCGACGCCGTGGCTGCCCTCGCCGGAGCCCTTCGTCGTCCAGCCGCGCTCGAGGGCGTGCGCCGCCGTGTCGTCGTCGAGGCCCGGACCGCTGTCCTCGACCGTGACGACGACGGCGTCCGGGTCACCGCCCAGTGTGACCCGGACGCGACGTACGTCGGCCGGGACCAGCGCGTCGAAGGCGTTGTCGACGAGGTTGCCGAGGACGGTGATCAGATCGCGGGCGGGCAGGTCGCTGTGGGGGAGTCCGCCCTCGATGCGGAGCTCGATGCCGCGCTCGGCGGCGTCGGCGTTCTTGCCGAGCAGCAGCGCCTCGACCACCGGGTCGCCGACCGCGCCGACGACCTGGTCGGTGAGCAGCTGCGCGACCTGCAGCTCCTCGGTCGCGAAGTCGACGGCCTCGTCGACCCGGCCGAGCTCGATGAGCGAGACCATCGTGTGCAGCCGGTTGGCGGATTCGTGGTTCTGGGCGCGGAGCGAGTCGCTGAGGCCGCGGACCACGTCCAGCTCGCCGGTGACCGCGCGCAGCTCGGTGTGGTCGCGCAGGGTGACCACGGCACCGACGTCGGCGCCCTGCCAGGTGGCGGGCGCCGAGCTCACGACCAGGACCCGGTCGCCCGCGAGGTAGATGTCGTCGGCGTCGGCGGTCCGGCCGAGCGCCGCCTGCACCAGCCCGGGGGCGAGGCCGAGCTCGGCGAGCGGGCGGCCGAGGACGTCGTCGGGCAGGTCCAGCAGCCGGCGCGCCTCGTCGTTGACCAGCTGGACACGGCCCCCGGTGTCGAGCAACAGCAGCCCTTCTCGGACCGCGCCGAGCACCGCCGTGTAGTACTCGTACATCCGGGTGATCTCGGCCGCGCCGAGCCCGTGCGTCTGGCGGCGCAGTCGGCGACCGACCAGCCAGGTGCCGGCCAGCCCGACGCCGAGCACCAGCAGTGCCGAGATGCCGATCAGCTCGAAGTCGTTGCGCAGCTGCTTGTCGATCGACGCGATGGTGATGCCGACCGAGACCATCGCCACGACCTGGTCACTGCCGTCGGAGGCGAAGACGGGAACCACGGCCCGCATCGACGAGCCGAGGGTGCCGGTTGCCTGCTCGGTGAACACGTCGCCTTCGGGTGCGCCGCCGACGTCGCCGATGAACCTCTTGCCGATGTTTTCCGGGTCGGGGTGGCTGTAGCGGATCCGCTCCATCGACATCACGACCACGAAGTCGACGTCGGCGTCCTGTCGGACCTGCTCGGCGTAGGGCTGGATGGTCGCGCTCGGCTCCGGCTCGCCGAGGGCAGCGGTGATCGTCGGCGCGTCGGCGACGGCCCGCGAGACGGACACCGCGCGGTCGGTGGCGGTGGCCCGGGCGTCGCGGCGTGCGTCGTACGTCGCCAGCGCGCCCGAGGCGACCACGAGCACGAGCACGACAAGGATCTGCAGCAGCAGCACCTGCCGAGCCACCGAGAGATTCCAGCGCGGACGCACGCCCGGATTGTGACACCGGTCTCGCGAACTCAACGACCACAACAGTGACCGGGGTCACATGTCGTCCGATGGTGGGCGGGACGTCGGGTGGACCGGCGTTCTCGGCCCAGGAGGCAGCATGTCCCATCCCAGCACCGGGACCGCACCGCGGAACCGGACCCACTACCTCTACATCGCGGTGATCGTCGCCGTCGCCCTCGGGGTGCTCGTCGGCCTCGTGGCTCCCGACGCCGGCGTGGAGCTCAAGCCGCTCGGCACCGGCTTCGTCGCCCTGATCAAGATGATGATCCAGCCGGTCATCTTCTGCACGATCGTGCTCGGCGTCGGCTCGGTGGCCAGCGCGGCCCGGGTCGGGAAGGTCGGCGGCCTCGCCCTCGGCTACTTCCTCAGCATGTCGACGGTCGCGCTCGCGATCGGCCTCGTCGTCGGCAACCTGATCAAGCCCGGCGATGGGCTGCACCTGGACGACGCCGCCGCGAGCGCCGGCCAGGAGCAGGCGGCGGCCGGCCACGGCAGCACCACCGAGTTCCTGCTGGGGATCATCCCCACGTCGATGTTCTCCAGCCTGACCAGCGGCGAGGTGCTGCAGACCCTGCTGGTCGCGCTGCTCGTCGGCTTTGCCCTGCAGCAGATGGGCGCCGTCGGCAAGCCGGTGCTGCGAGGCGTCGCGCACCTGCAGCGCGTCGTGTTCCGGGTGCTGGCGATGATCATGTGGACTGCGCCGATCGGCGCCTTCGGCGCCATGGCCGCCGTGGTCGGTGAGACCGGCGTCGACGCGTTGAAGAGCCTGGCCATCCTGATGGTCGCCTTCTACATCACCTGCGCGGTGTTCGTGTTCGTGATCCTCGGCACGATCCTCAAGCTCGTCACGGGCGTCAACATGCTCAAGCTGTTCAGGTACCTGGCCCGCGAGTTCCTGCTCATCCTGTCGACGTCGTCCTCGGAGTCCGCACTCCCGAGGCTGATCGCCAAGATGGAACACGCCGGCGTCGACAAGACGACCGTCGGCGTGGTGGTCCCGACCGGGTACTCGTTCAACCTCGACGGCACCGCGATCTACCTGACCATGGCCTCGCTGTTCATCGCCGAGGCGCTGGGCGACCCGCTGTCGATCGGCGAGCAGATCTCGCTGCTGGTCTTCATGGTGATCGCGTCGAAGGGCGCCGCAGGCGTCACCGGCGCGGGCATGGCCACCCTGGCCGGCGGGCTGAGCTCGCACCGGCCCGAGCTGGTCGACGGCGTCGGCCTGATCGTGGGCATCGACCGGTTCATGTCCGAGGCACGGGCGTTGACGAACTTCGCCGGCAACTCGGTCGCCACGGTCCTGGTCGGTCACTGGACCGACAGCCTGGACCGCGACAAGCTCGACCAGGTGCTCGACGGCCACGATCCGTTCGACGAGACCACGATGCTCGACCCGGACGAGGAGGGCCTCGAGCCGGAGCCGGAGCCCGCGAAGGAGCCGGTGTCTGCCTGACCCAGCTAGTGCCGCTGGCCCGCTGTGCTCTCGAGAAGGTCGAGGGCGTAGCGGGCCAGCTTCGCTTAATGGTCAGTCGCGCCAGCGGTCGAGCAGGGCGGTGAACTCCTCGCTCCAGTGGTTGGTGCAGACCTCGATGTGCGGCTCGCCGGGAAAGACCACGAGCTCTGCGCCCGCGATGCGCTCGGCGTACCACTCCCCGTGGGCCGGTGGGCAGATGACGTCCGCGCCGCCGTACCAGAGCATCGTGGGTGCGACGACCTCGCTCGGATCGATGTCCCAGGTCCCTCCCCAGGCGAAATTGTCGAACGCACAGCCGTCCAGGCGTGCGGCCACGTCGGCCAGGTTCTCGGCCCAGAGCGACCGGTGGAAGGGGTCCTGCGGCGACGTGCCGATGCCGGCGAAGAACGTGTCGACGCGAGCGTCGTCGTCGAGCTCGGCCAAAGGACCTAGGTCGCGCTCGAGAACGGCCAGGTAGCCGGCCCAGGCTCCAGCAAGGTCCCCGGCGTCCAGCAGCGCGAGCAAGCTGCGCTCCTCGAGCTCGGCCTCCCCTTCCTCCGACGCGTCGCTGAGCAGCCGCCACGGCCCGATGCCGCCCACGACTCCTACGCCGCGCACCCCGTCCTGGTCGGCGACCGCCGTGGCGACGGCGAATGGGCCGCCACCCGACGTACCGAGCACGGCGTACTCACTGATCCCGAGCAGGCGGGCGAGGTCCGCGCTGTCTTGCCCGGTCGCCCGCAGGCTAGGTACGCCCGGGGGGACGGCCGACCCGCCGTACCCGGGCCGGCTGAGTGACACGAGTCGTACGCCGTTGTCGAGTGCGGTCTCGTGCCCAGTGCGCCCGAACACGCGCGTGCACGGCGTCCCACCGTGATACAGAACAGCCTTCCCGTCGGGATCGCCGCCCTCCCAGTAGTCGAGACTCCGACCGTCCGGCAGCACACAGGTCGCATCGCGACCGGGACCCTCCATCTCCGGAGGCTAGCGGGATTCAGTCAGGAGGATGTCCCCGCGGCGCTGTCGAGAAGGTCGAGAGCGTAGCGGGCAAGTTTCTCGCGGTCCGCGGCGATCCGCTGTGTCTCGGGGGTGATCGGGCCCTCGAACAGGTCGACCGGCACGGTCGACAGCCCGGTCATGATCAGCAGGCACAGTGCGTGGGCGCGCCGGACCTGCTCCTCGGGGATCTCGCAGCCTTCGGCGCGCAGCCCCGCGACGTACGCCGCCACGATCGCCTCGTCGAGCTCGGCCAGGTCGTCGGCGCCACGCTTGCCGATCTGGATGTCCCCGACGAGGAGCTGGCTCAGGTCGAAGCCGGCCGGCGCACCGCCCCAGAAGCCGAAGTCGATCATCACCAGCTCGTCGTCGCGCTCTCCGGCCAGGAGGTTGTTGGGGCAGGCGTCTCCATGGCTGAGCACGCGGGGGAGCGCATCCGCCTCGTCGGCCAGCGCACTCGCCCGGCCGGCCGTGGCGCGCAGGCGGTCGCGCAGCTCCTCGTCGAAGGGCGCGGTCAGCGGGTGCTGCCAGATGTCGTCGCCGAGCAGCATCGGCGCGACCTCGACGTTCACCCGCCCACCGACGTACGTGCTCAGCTTCCAGTCGACGTCACGGAGCTCGGCCAGCGGTGCCAGGTCACGACTGCCGGAGAACCGGCCGAGCAGGTGCGCCGCCCACTCGTAGCGAGCGCGGTCCCAGTGGACCTGCCGCACGGGCACCTCCTCGAGCCAGATGCTGCACGACGTCGCATCGACGTCGAACACACCGAGTGCCCGAGGCACGGCGAGCCCCTCGGGGAGCCGGGTCGCGATGTCGGATCGGTAGACCTGTGCCTCGGTCTTCCACGGGACCGTGGCCACGGCCATCTCGCGGAACTCCTCGGGCACGAACTCGAAGAACGGGTGCCGCTCCCATGACTGCACCAACTTCACGAAGAAGCGGAACGGCGCCCGTTCAGCCTGCGCCGCGACATGCCCGCTGACCCACCACCGCCCGCCGGTCGTGATCGCAGGCAGGTGGTAGTCGACCGGGTCGACCTGCGAGTCGAGCAGCTCGACCGCATCCTCGTGCAGCAGGTCCGCGACCATCGCGGCCAGCTGCGCGTCACTGACGTCGGCGGCGCCGAGCTCGTCGCGGTTGCCCATGGAGGGAAAGTACTGCGGGTTGCCCACTCACCGCTCCTTCGGCTCGAGCCGGACCAGCGGTCAGCCAGCAACCTTGGCGGGTCCCGTTCGGCCGGCCTGAGGTTGCTCACTGACCGCCCGCGCGGCTCGAGCCGGACCGGCGGTCAGTCAGCAACCTTGGCGGGTCCCGTTCGGCCGGCCTGAGGTTGCTCACTGACCGCCCGCGCGGGTCGAGCCGGACCGGCGGTCAGTCAGCAACCTTGGCGGGTCCCGTTCGGCCGGCTTGAGGTTGCTCACTGACCGCCCGCGCGGGTCGAGCCGGACCGGCGGTCAGCCAGCAACGTCGGTGGGTGCCGATCTGCCGGCCTGAGGTTGCTCACTGACCGCCCGCGCTGCTCGAGCCGGACCGGCGGTCAGTCAGCAACCTTGGCGGGTCCCGTTCGGCCGGCTTGAGGTTGCTCACTGACCGCCCACGCGGCTCGAGCCGGACCGGCGGTCAGCCAGCAACCTCGGTGCCCGCGTGGTTCAGAGGGTCGGGGTCGTCCGCTCGACGATGCCGTGCAGGTCGCCGCCGGCGAGGGCGCCGAAGGTCCCGTCGTACGACGAGCCGAGGCGCGAGGCGCAGAAGACGTCGGCCACCTCGGGCGGTGAGAAGCGCACCAGCAGTGAGCCCTGGAGTACGGCGGCCATCCGGCCGGCCAGCCGGCGGGCGCCGACCTCCAGCCCGTCTGGGTCGCCCATCAGCTCGCCCAGCAGGGCCAGCGTCGAGTCGATCGCAGCGTCGAGCCGGGCGTCGCCGCCCCGGGCCAGGCCGACCTCGGTGATCCAGGCCTCCAGGGCCTCGGGCTCACGGGCCAGCGCGCGCAGCACGTCGAGCGCGTTGACGTTGCCCGACCCCTCCCACACCGAGTTGAGCGGCGCCTCGCGGTAGAGGAGCGGCATGAGGGACTCCTCGACGTACCCGTTGCCGCCGAGGCATTCCAGCGCCTCGGCGGTGAGCGCCGGCGTGCGCTTGCAGACCCAGAACTTCGCCAGCGGCAGCGCGATCCGCCGAAGCGCGGCCTCGTGTGGGTCGGCCAGGTCGTCGACGGCCGAGGCCAGCCGCAGCGCCACCAGCGTGGCCGCCTCGGACTCGACGGCGAGGTCGGCGACGACGTTCTGCATCAGCGGCTTGTCGGCGAGCAGCGAGCCGAACGCCGAGCGGTGGGCGACGTGCCACGACGCCTCGGACACCGCACGTCGCATCAGGCCGGCCGAGCCGAGCACGCAGTCGAGCCGGGTGGCCGCGACCATCTCGATGATGGTCCGAACGCCGCGGCCCTCGTCGCCGAGCCGAAGCGCGACAGTGCCGTCGAACTCGAGCTCGGACGAGGCGTTGGACCGGTTGCCGAGCTTGTCCTTGAGGCGTACGACGTCGAGCTGGTTGCGGGTGCCATCCGGCAGCACCCGCGGCACCACGAAGCACGTCACGCCGCCGGCCGCCTGCGCGAGCACCAGGAACACGTCGTTCATCGGCGCCGAGGTGAACCACTTGTGACCGTGCAGGGTGTAGCTGCCGTCCGGCTGCGGCCGTGCCTCGGTGACGTTGGCACGGACATCGGAGCCGCCCTGCTTCTCGGTCATGCCCATGCCGCACAGCGCGCCGCGCTTGTCGCTCACCGGCCGGAGGCCGGGGTCGTACGTCGTGGAGGCCAGCAGCGGCGTCCACTCCTTGGCCAGCGCGTCGTCGACGCGGAGCGCCGGGATCGCGGCGTACGTCATCGAGATCGGGCAGCCGTGGCCGGGCTCGGTGTGCGACCAGGCCAGGAAGCCGGCCGCGCGGCGCAGGTGTGCGTCGGGATCGCCGTCGGCCTGCCGCTCCCACGGCGTCGCGGCCAGACCGTGGCCGACCGCGCGCTCCATGAGCCAGTGCCAGGCCGGGTGGAACTCGACCTCGTCGATCCGGTTGCCGTAGCGGTCGTACGACGTCAGCAAGGGGTGGTGCTCGTTGGCGAGCCGACCCTGCTCGCGGGCTTCGGCGGTGCCGGCCTCGGCGCCCAGGGTCAGCAGCCCCTCCAGCACGTCGGCCGAGCCGTGGCGCAGGACGGCCTCGCTCAGCGCATGGTCGGCGGCGACGACGTTGTGGCCGACGAGCGGCGGCACCTGGTTGGCGGCCGCCCGCACGGGTGCGCGATCGGAAGTCCCCATGGCCCTACGGTAGAGCCCATGGTGGCGGAGCCCGTGCGGGACGCCGCCGCGTCGGGATCGGAGCAAAGGGCGTGGTGGCGCCGCGCTCTCGACACCTTGTGGCGGCTGGTCGTCACCACGGTCAGCTCCTGCCTGCGCTACCGCGTCACCGGTCTCGCGGCGGAGGCGGCGTTCTTCGCCGTACTCTCGGTTCCGCCGCTGCTCTTCGGCCTTGCCGGCGGCATCGGCTACGTCACCAACCGGTTCGACCCCAGCCAGGTCGACCAGATGCGGGACGCCGTCATCGAGTTCTCCGGGCGGCTGCTGACGGAGCGGGCCGTCAACAAGGTCATCGAGCCGACCCTGGACGACGTCCTGAAGGGTGGCCGGTTCGACATCATCTCGCTGGGCTTCGTGCTGGCGCTGTGGTCGGGGAGCCGGGCGCTCAACGTCTTCATCGACACCATCACCGTCATGCACGGCCTCGGCGGCCACCGCGGGATCATCAAGACCCGGGCGCTGTCGTTCGTGCTCTACGTGCTCGCGGTCGTCACCGGCGTCGCCGCGATCCCGCTGATGCTGGCCGGCCCGCGGCTGGTCGACGACGCGCTGCCGCGCCGGTTCGACTTCCTGCTCTCCTTCTACTGGCCGGCGATCGGCGTGATCTGCATCTGCTTCCTCGCGACGCTCTACCACGTGTCGGTGCCGGTGCGGACCCGCTGGCGGTTCAACCTCCCGGGCGCGGTGTTCTCGCTGGTCGCGTGGATCTTCGGCAGCTACCTGCTGCGCTGGATCCTCACGGTCACCGCCGCCGACTCGCGCTCGATCTACGGGCCACTGGCCGCACCGATCGCCGTACTGCTCTGGCTCTACATCGTCGCCATCGCCGTGCTGATCGGCGCGGCCGTGAACGCCGCCTTCGACAAGATCTTCGTCGGGGAGCGCTAACTTGAGCAGCGTGTCGGAGGCGAGCCGCGAGGAGTGGGAACCCGGGGCCGCCGGTCGCGGCAACATCTCGCTGCCGGAGCGGGTGCATTCGCCGTGGTGGGCGCTGTCGCGCCGGCTGCTGACTGCGCTGGCGATCCTGGTCGGCACCGTGTGCCTGGTCTACTTCGACCGCGACGCCTACCGCGACAACAACGACCCGACCCTGTCGGTCAGCCTGGTCGACGCGATCTACTACACGACGGTGACGCTGAGCACGACGGGGTACGGCGACATCGCGCCGTACAAGGACGGCGCCCGCCTCATCAACGCCTTCGTCATCACGCCGGCCCGCATCGCCTTCCTGGTGCTGCTGATCGGGACCACCCTCGAGGTGCTCGCCTCGCAGGGCCGGGAGATGTTCCGGATCTCACGCTGGAGGAAGCGCATGGGCCACCACGTCGTCGTCGTCGGCTATGGCACCAAGGGCCGCAGCGCGGTCGAGACCCTGATCAGCAACGGACAGGACCGCGAGTCGGTGGTGATCGTCGACCCGGGGCAGGCGGCGATGGCGGACGCGCACGCCGATGGGCTGGCCGTGGTCGCCGGTGACGCCACCCGGCGCGAGGTGCTGCGCCGCGCCGGCGTTGCCGAGGCCGACCAGGTGATCATCACGACCAATCGCGACGACTCCAACGTGTTGGCGATCCTCACCGTCCGCCAGCTCAATCCCGAGGTCTACATCGTCTCCTCGGCCCGCGAGCACGAGAACGCACCGCTGATGAAGCAGTCCGGCGCCAACTCGGTGATCACGTCGTCCGACGCCGTCGGCCGGCTGCTCGGCGTCTCGTCGCTCTCGCCGACTCTCGGCTCGGTGATGGAGGACCTGCTGACGTACGGCGAGGGGCTCGAGGTGGCCGAACGCGACCTCCTGGTCACCGAGGTCGGCAAGCAGCCCCAGCAGCTGCCCGACCAGGTGATCGCGGTGGTCCGCGACGAGAAGGTCTACCGCTACTTCGACCCGGTCGTCACCCAGCTCGCCCGGGGCGACCGGCTGGTCGTCGTACGCCCGGCCAAGGAGCTGCCCTGGGCACCCCGCCCCGGCACCCACGACGAGCAGCTCTCCACCGACGACGAGTAGCTACCCCCACTGGTTGAGGAGCTCGCGCTAGCGAGCGTCTCGAAACCGCTGAGCGTGTCGTAGGACTGGCCATGTTGGAGTCCCAGCCCCGGGTCACTTGGTTTCGAGACGGGCGCAGAGCGCCCTCCTCAACCACCGTGCGAACACCTGTTCGAATCTGTGCCACCATTCGGTATGGCGGGCGGCATGGGCGGCGGCTGGGGCAAGCGCGGCAGCGGCGTGCCCCTGGCCCAGCGAGTGCGCGGCGACCTGCCCCCGGCGCAGGACCCGGTCGGGCCGGACTGCCCGGCCCGGCACTGCTGGGTCTCCGGCGCGGTCGACGCAGAGGGCGTGAAGCGGCCCGGGCTGCTGCTCGAGTGGCGCCAGGTGGCCGGCCGCTGGGAGGGCCGGGTGACGTACGCCGCGCGGCTGCGGCCGCTCGAGGCGAACGGCGGCTGGCTGGTCGTGGAGGAGTGGCTTCCGGCGGAGCTGCTCACGCCGTTGATTTTTTTGGGGGCAGTGTGGCGACGCTGCTGGCGCTCGCAGGGCGTGTGGCTCGCTGGCGATTTGATAAGGTGAGTTTTGGCGTGGAGGTGACGACGACGTTAGCTTGGCTCAAGGGTTTAGTAGTAGTAGTGTGTATGGGGATGGATAGTGGGGAGTTAGCTTAGAGAGTGGGTTCGCTAGGAGTGGGTAGATAAGGTGAGGAGGTGGATAGAGGGGAGTTTCGCTTAGATAGGAAAGATGGGGTAGTTTAGCTCGCATGGCGTGTATTGAGTTTCATATGAGAGTGAAGTTAGGTATTAGTATGTGGAGAAGTTAGATGGAGTTAGTAGGGAGTGTGGTTAGATGGTTATTTATGTGGGAGAGATTAGGTATAGAGGTTAAGAAGAAGTTAGTTTAGATAGAGGGTTTAGTAGTAGTAGTGTTTATGGGGGTCGATTGAGGTTCCCCCAGAAGCGTGGAGGCGTGGAGAATGAGGATAGATGACAGAGATACGGAAGCAGTACGACGAGGCGTTCAAGGCAGGGGCTGTCCGGATCGTTTTAGAGACAGGGAAGACGGTCGCGCAGGTTTCTCGAGACTTGGATGTGAACGAGCGGACCTTGGCAGGGTGGGTGCAGACGGCTCGAGAGGGGCCTGGACCGGTATAGGCGAAGGTTGATCTAGAGCTGCGAGGCGACGTAGAGGTGGAGCTGCGGCGGTTGCGGGCTGAGGTAGAGGAGCTCAGGATGGAGCGTGATGTCCTCAAGCGATCAGTGGTCCTGTGGGTCAAGGAGGCGACGAGGTGAGCGTGGCACGCTTCATCGCGGACCAGAGGACGCTTGCACGGGGTGCCACACACGCTGACGTGCGCGCTGCTGGAGGTCAGCGAGTCGTGGTTCGACAAGTGGGTGGGCAGTGCTTCGGGTCCGGGTGCGGTCACGGGGCTGCACACGACGGGGGAGCGGCGCGGCGAGACCATGGACAGTGCGGTGAGGGTGGCCTTCACGAAGGCGCGGGGGCTGCACGGCTCCCCGCGACTGCTGCACGACCTACGTGAGGACGGTTGGCGGGTCAGTGAGAAGACGTGGCGGACTGGATGCGCGGCCAGGGGCTGGTGGCACGCCGGATCAGGCGTCGCAGCGGACTGACAGGCAGGACAAGACCGCCCCGAAGTTCCCCGACCTGCTCAGACGCGATTTCAGCGCGTCGCGACGCAACGCGCGCTGGGTGGGCGACATGACGGAAATCGCACGGCCGACGGGCAAGCTGTACCTGGCCACGGTGATAGATTGTACTCACGCGGGCTCCTCGGCGCGGCCACGAGTGAGCGCGCAGACGCTGAGCTGGCAGAGTGCGGCGATGAGGATGGCGGTAGACGGTAAGCGGTGGCTGGGACGAGATCTGGACGCAGGAGGAGGACAGCGGGTTGTTTTCCACACGGAGGGGGAGAGACGTACACGGCGAAGTCGTTCACGAGGCTGTGCGGCCAGCTCGGCATGAAGCAGTGTATGGGTGGCGTGGGGTAGTGCTTGGACAACGCGGTGGCGGAGGCGTTATTCTCATAGCTGGAGTGGGAAGTTCTCTCACGAGAGGAGTTCACGGACGAGAAGGAGGCGAGAGCGTAGTGCTGGACTGGTGCTACGGGTTCTACAACGGAGATGTAGCTATTACACGATAGGCATGATGAGCCGATAGACTAAGAGAACAAGAGTGAGAGGAAGGCGGGGGGAGAGGTGAGGAAGAGTAAATAGTTATGGGGGAAAAAGAAGATAGAGGGGAGATAGATTAGAGAGTGGGATAGATGAGGAGAGGGTAGAGAAGAGAAAAAAAAAAAAAAAAAAAAAAAAAAAAAAAAAAAAAAAAAAAAAAAAAAAAAAAAAAAAAAAAAAAAAAAAAAAAAAAAAAGAGGAGAGAGAGAGGGGGACGGAGGAGGATCGCGGGGCGAGCTCGCTTCGCTCGGAAAGAGAAGGGTCGCTTCGCTCGCAACGCGAGGATAGAGTTTCATAAAAGAGAGAGCTCGGCACGGAGGAAGATCGCGGGGCGCACGGGATTCGCAAGAGAAAGAAAGGGTCGCTTCGCTAAAAAAGCTAAAATTGAGAGGCTAAATTGAGAGAGAATGAAAAGGAAATAAAAAAAGGAAACTGAGTGAGGGAAGTGGGGTTAAGAGTTGAACCGCTGGAGTCTCGGGTCACCAGCGGTTCAACAAGTGGAACGTTAGGGGAGGGGAGGCCGCTCAGGGAAGGGACTTAGTGCCTTCTGGGCGAGAATGCCCCGAACGGACTACCCGAACCATCCGTCCGGTCTACCGCAGCCCGAGTCACCACGCCATCGTGCCTAAGTGATGCCTAGGTCAGAACCCGAGTGCGCGGCCGGTGGGCGTATCGCCCCGATCGGCTGGCCTGGCGCTGGCGCTGTCGTGTCATCCGCTGGCGGCGCAGCCGGCGGACCAGCAGCGGGTCGTGAGCCAGCGCGCCGGGCTGGTCGATGATCGTGGTGAGCGCCCGGTAGTACTCCTGGGGTGTGAGCCCCAGCCGCGCCCTGGCCGCGGCGTCCTTCGCGTCGGCGTACTTCCACCAATCCCGCTCGAAGGTGAGGATCTCGCGCTCGCGCGGGCTCAGCTCGACCATGGCGCGATCCTCTCAAACCGGTGGGAGCGACCCGAATCGGGGGGGCGGAATGTGACGCCCGTCTCGCCCGCGCGGTAAAGGGTTGGTGACACGTGTCAACTCCTTCCACGAATGGGCAACAGTTCGGACTAGTACGAAAGGCCCATAAGGGGGGTCTGACCTGCGGAAACAGCGTCCTGTTACTGCGCTGTGGAGGTTTCCCGAACACCCCGGAGGGCATAGGTTCATCCTGCAGCCGGACCGTGGGGGGACGGCTACGACATGGGGGTCACAGCAGCATGACGGTCGATTTCGGAAGTCCGGAACGGAACACCGAGGACCCGCTGATCAGCATCGTGGTGCCGGCGCTCAACGAGGCGCTGAACCTTTCGGTGGTGCTGCCACAGCTTCCGCCGGTCCACGAGGTCATCCTGGTCGACGGGGGATCCGTCGACGGCACCGTCATGGCGGCCCGCCGGGCGCTGCCCGACATCGTCACGGTCCTGCAGAGCCGCAAGGGCAAGGGCAACGCGCTGGCCGCGGCTTCGCGCCGGTCACCGGCGACATCGTGATCATGTTCGACGCCGACGGCTCCGCCGACCCGGAGGAGATCACCCGGTTCGTCGACGACGCTCATGGCCGGCGCCGACTTCGCCAAGGGGACGCGGTTCGCCGCCGGCGGCGGCTCGGCCGACATCACCCGGTGCGCCGCCTCGGCAACACAGTTCCTCAACGGCGTCTTCAACACGGGCTTCCGGACCCGCTACTCCGACCTCTGCTACGGCTACAACGCGTTCTGGGCCGACCTGATCCCGCTGCTGGACCTGCCCGACCACACTGGTCCGGCGCCGGACAACGGCAAGATGCTGTGGGGTGACGGATTCGAGATCGAGACGGTCATCAACTGCCGCTTCGCCGCCGCCCAGGTCTCGATCACCGAGGTGCCCTCGTCGAGAAGCTGCGGATGTCGGCGAGTCCAACCTCCGCGCCGTCCAGGACGGCATCCGGGTGCTCCGCACGCTGTTCACCGAGTGGCGTCGGGCCCGGTCCATGCGCCGGATGGAGCGCAATCTGTCCGAGCCGGCGGTCGCCAAGCCCGCGCAGGTCAGCCACCGCGTCGCCGCCTGACCGGGCCGACCCCCCCTCGGGCTCGAGCGTTGACGGGCACCTGCAAGCATCGCGCGAACCGGCCCTAGACATCCACGCGGCTAAGGCGTCAAGGGCTCAGGCGGCGTCGGGCGTGGTCGGTGCGGTGTGGCAGGCGGTGTGTTCGTCGTAGAGGGTGCCGTGGCGAAGGCAGCGGTGCAGGATGCGGACGAGGCGGTTGGACAGGGCGCGTAGGGCTTTGTCGTGTGGGTCGCCGGCCGGATCGGTGGGCGTCGTAGTAGGCGCGTGCTCCGGGTGAGTTGGTGAGCGCGGCGAAGGCTTGAAGGCGTAGCGCGTCGCGCAGCAGCTTGTTGGTCTTGTAGCGGGCCAGCACGACGTGGCTCTTGGCCGGAGGCCTTGGTGATCGGTGAGGTGCCGGCGTAGTTCTTGCGTGACTTGGCGTCGGCGTAGCGGAGGGGGTCGTCCCCGAACTCGGCGAGCACGCGGGCACGGAGCACCGTTCCGAGGCCGGGCTGGGATCAGTACAGCTCAGCGGCCGGGTGCTGGCCAAAAAGAGGCCTCGAGCTGCCTCTCGAGTGCTGCGGCGGCCGTGACGGAGGCGGTGAGCACTTCTGACCAGTGCGCGGCACGCTGGCACCGAACGCCTCGGCGACCACCGGTGGCTGCTGGGCTGCAGGTACAGCAGCGCGCGGTGCAGCGCTGTGTGGATCGCCTCGGTCTTGGCGGTCACGTAACCGCTGACGTCCCCCGCGTCGTAGCGCGGTCTCGATCCGCTTGAGAGATAGGCAGCGGCCCTGGTAGGGGGTCGGTGCGATCGCGAGCACCGCCAATGCGTCGCTGCTGGTCAGAAGACTCGAACGGCGTCGAGGGCGGCGGGATAGAACTCCCGCAGCGTCGAGCGCAGCTGGTAGGCCTGCTGGCCACGCATCCACACCATCGACTGGTGGGCACGGGCCAGCACCTTGATAGGCCTCGGCCAGCTCGGAATCACTGGCGATGGGGCGGTGCTGGTGCCGGTCGGTGCGGACCAGGTCGGCCAACACGTGCGCATGCCGGGGTAGCTCTGGGCAACAGAAGTGGTGTGCCGTTCGCGGTAGCGGGCCACCGACAACGGGTTGACCGCGTACACCTCGTACCCGGCGGCCAGCAGCGCCTGGACCCACGCGCCGCGATCGGTCTCGATCCCCACGACGACCTGTGACGCAACCTCGTGGCCGGCGCTGTGTCGCAGATCAGCTCGTGCAGCGTAGTGATCCAGATGCTCTGAGAGAATGTGAGAGTTAGCACACGCGTGTGGTCTGCAACTCGATGTGTGATGGTACTCAGAACAGTCATCACAGAAAACAACAACACGCTGGCACTTTCTCGAATTGATAAAAAAAAAAAAAAAAAAAAAAAAAAAAAAAAAAAAAAAAAAAAAAAAAAAAAAAAAAAAACCCTTAGTCTCCGTGGATGGAGCGGAGCGATGCGGCGGTCACCAGAGAGCACGACGACGAGCGCAGCCTTTTCGAGAGGTTCGTCGAGGCGGTCTATCACGTCGTGAGCCGGGCGCCGTTCTTCGGCGTCGTCCTGGCCATCGTCCTGGTGTGGCTGGTCAGCCTTCCGTTCTGGCACGACTTCAAGTCTTGGCAGTCGGCGATCCACACGGTCGGCGCCGTGATGTCGCTGTTGCTGTTGGTGCTGCTCGAGAACTCCTCGCGCCGTGGCGAGGAGGCGGCCCAGGAGAAGCTCAACGTGCTGGCCGAGGCGCTCTCGGACCTCATGGAGTCTCAAGCCCGGCAGGATCCCGAGCTGCAGCCCGCGGTCGAACGCCTGCGGACGGCGGTCGGGCTGGAGGAGCGGCACTGACCCGAGCGCGGTCGGTCAGGGCTCGAGGGTGTAGCCGAGCCCGGACGTGGTGACGAGGTGCCGGGGGTGGGCCGGGTCGTCCTCGAGCTTGCGGCGCAGCTGGGCGGCGTAGACGCGCAGGTAGTGGCGTCTCGTGCAGGTACGCCGGGCCCCAGACCTCGCGCAGGATCTGCTCGCGCGGGACCAGCCGGCCGAGGTTGCGGGCGAGCAGCTCGAGGAAGGCCCACTCGGTCGGGGTGAGCCGCACGTCGTCGCCGGCGTCGGCGGACCCGCTTGCGGGCCAGGTCGATGACCAGGTCGCCGACCACGACCTCGGTCTCGGTGGGCTCGGCGCTCGGCGGCGCGGCGTACGGCGGCGCGCAGGCGGGCCATCAGCTCGTTCATCGCGAACGGCTTGGTGACGTAGTCGTCGGCGCCGAGGTCGAGCGCCTCGACCTTGTCCTCGCCGTGCTGGCGCGCGGAGAGCACGACGATCGGCACCGAGGTCCAGCCGCGCAGCCCGGCGATCACCTCGGTGCCGTCCATGTCGGGCAGGCCCGAGGTCGAGGACGACGACGTCGGGGTGGGTGGTCGGCGGCGGCGTCGAGCGCGCGACCGGCCGTCGGCGGCGGTGACGACCTCCCAGCCGTGCGCGCGCAGGTTGATCGCGAGCGCGCGGGCGAGCGCCGGCTCGTCGTCGACGACGAGGACCTTGCGGTCACGACGCGCCGCTCACGTCGGCGCTGCCGGCCCGCGGGAGCGAGAGCACCATGGTCAGCCCGCCGCCGGGGGTGTCCTCGGCGGTCGAGCGTGCCGCCGAGCGCCTCGGTCGAGGCCCGCGCGCGACGGCGAGCCCGAGGCCGAGGCCGCCGGGCGCCGGTGTCGTCGAGCCGCTGGAACGGCTCGAACATCCGCTCCCGCTGGTCGGGCGGGACGCCGGGGCCGCGGTCGACCACCATGACCTCGACGCGTCTCGGGCAGCACCTGCGCCAGCACCCGCACCGGCGTGCCCGTCGGAGACGCCGCACGGCGTTGCCGACCAGGTTGGCGACCACCCGCTCGAGCAGGCCCGGCGTCGGTGCGGACGAGCGGCGCCGGCTCGTCGACCTCGAGGCGACGACCGCGCCCGGCGGCTGGCCGGCGACCGCCAGCGGCAGCACCTCGTCGAGGCTGCGGGGCCGCAGCACCGGGTGGAGCAGCCCGGACTGGAGCCGGGAGAGGTCGAGCAGGTTGTCGATGAGCCGCTCGAGCTGGTCGGTGGAGTCGTCGACCGACGCGGACCAGCTCGGCGCGGTCGTCGTCGGCAGACGCCCGGCGCGAGCAGGCCGTCGACGGCGGCGCGCATGGTGGCCAGCGGGGTCCGCAGGTCGTGGGAGACCGCCCGCAGCAGCGCGGTGCAGGTGGCCTCGGCGCGCTCGAGGGCGGCGGCGCGCTCCTCGCGCTCGCGGAGCCGGCGGTACTCCAGCACCAGGCCGGTCTGCACCGCGAACGCCTCCAGCACCCGCTGGTCGGTGGCGCGCAGCGGCTCGCCGCACAGCGCGAGCACGTGGTCGTCGTCGACGCGCGACCCGGGTGTCGCCCTCGTCGGGGGTCGCCGCGCACGGGGCGCCCGACGACGGCCAGCACCGTCCAGCCCGCGTCGCCCTGCGCTCGAGCAGGGAGACGGCGTCCTGGCCGAACGTCTCGCGCAGCCGGCTCGACGATCGCCTCGGCGGTGTCCTGGCCGGTCAGCACCGACCGCGACAGCGCGCCCATCGTGGCGGCCTCGGTGCGGGCGCGCAGTCGCCTCGGCGGCCCGACGCGAGGCCCGGTCGACGACGGTGGCGACGGCGGCGGCCACGGCGACGAACACCAGCAGCGCCAGCAGGTTGCGTCGGCTCGGCGACGGTGAGCGTGCCGACCGGCGGGGTGAAGAAGTAGTTGAGCGCGAGGAACCCGACCACCGCGCGCGAGCAGCGCCGGCAGCAGCCCGCCGACCAGCGCGACGAGCGACGGTGGCGGCGAGCAGCGGGAGCATCGCCAGCGGGAGCTGGTCGGTGTCGTCGAACGCCGTGCAGCACCCAGGTGAGCAGCGAGCGGCAGCACCACGCGCGCCGACCCAGCCGGCGACCTGGCGGGCGCGGGTGAGCGGCGAGAGCAGCGGGCCGGCGCAGCGCGCGCCGGGCGACCTGCGTCGTGGGTGACGAGGTGGACGTCGATCGACGCCGGCCAGCGAGGCGATCCGGTCGCCGGTCGTGCCGGTGAAGAGCCGGCGCAGCCGCCCGTGCCGGGAGACGCCGACGACGATCATCGTGGCGTTGGCGCCGGCGGCGAAGTCGACCACCGCGGCCGAGACGTCCTCGCCGACCACGGAGTGGAAGGTGCCGCCGAGCGAGGCGACGAGCTGCTGGGCCCGGGCGATCCGGCGCTCGTCGGCGCTGCGCAGCCCGTCGGTGGCGATCACGTGCACCGCCAGCAGCTCGGAGCCGGCCGCCCGCTGGGCCAGCCGGGCGCCGCGCCGCAGCAGGGTCTCGCTCTCGGCGCCGCCGGTGACCGCGACCACGATCCGCTCCTTGGTCGGCCAGGGGTCCTCGATCCGGTGCGCGCGCCGGTAGTCGTCGAGCGCGTCGTCGACCCGGTCGGCCAGCCACAGCAGCGCCAGCTCGCGCAGCGCGGTCAGGTTGCCGACCCGGAAGTACGACGTCAGCGAGGCGTCGATGCTGCTCGGGCTGGTAGATGTTGCCGTGCGCCATCCGCCGCCGCAGCGCCTCGGGGGACATGTCGACCAGCTGGATCTGGTCGGCGGTGCGCACCACCTCGTCGGGGACGGTCTCGCGCTGGCGGACGCCGGTGATCCGCTCGACCTCGTCGTTGAGCGACTCGAGGTGCTGGATGTTGACGGTGGTGATCACGTCGATGCCGGCGGCCCGGATCTCCTCGACGTCCTGCGGCCCGCTTCTCGTGCCGGCTGCCGGGCACGTTGGTGTGCGCGAGCTCGTCGACCAGGACGACCGCGGGCTGCGCGGGCGATGACCGCGTCGGTGTCCATCTCGGTGAACGTCGGCGCCGCGGTAGCTCGATCTCCGGCGCGGGGCACGACCTCGAGCCCCTCGAGCTGCGCCTCGGTCGTGCGCGCGGCCGTGCGTCTCGACGTACCCGACGACGACGTCGGTGCCGCGCGTCGTGCCGGCGCTGGGCCTCGCCGAGCATGGCGTAGGTCTTGCCGACGCCGGGCGCGGCGCCGAGGTAGACCGTCAGCCGGCCCGCGGCGGGCGCGTCGGCTCCATGTGTCGATCCTGTCAGCTCGTGCCGCGGCCGCGCGAGCACGGCGATGTTGAGCATCAGCACGTTGACGCGCGGCTCGCCGAGGACGCCCGAGCGTGCGGCCGGAGGTGTGGTCGTCGACCAGGCGCGCGACCTCGGCCTCGCTCGAGGCCGTTGGCCCCGGCCACCCGCGGCACCTGGAGGTCGGCGTACGCCGACGGAGATGTCGCGGGTCGAGGCCGGAGCCGGAGGCGGTCACGCGCGTCCGGCGGGACGTCGGCCGCGGTCGACGCCCTCGCGCTCGGCGATCTCGGCCTTGCGCTCCTTGATCGCCGCGATCAGGTCGGGGCTCCTCGGGCCCGAGGTTGGAGCCGTACGGTCGAGAGCATGTCGTAGCCGTCGCCGGCCGCCGAGGGCCGCGGCTGGAACAGGTCGGGGTCGTCGACCAGCTGGCCGATGCAGCGCCGAGCCGACGGCCTCGGCCGGGTCGGTGGTGTGCGCGCCGGTCGCGGTGACCAGCGAGCCGTGGGCCTGCCAGGGCGCGGCGACCGCGGCGCGACGCCGGTAGACGAGCGAGCGGGTAGGCCGAGCGCCGCAGCACGCAGCGGTGAGCGGCGACGCAGCACGCGCAGCCCGGCGAGGCTCTGGCGGAACAGGGCGTAGAGGTCCTTCATCGGTCCACGACGTCCTCACAGTCCGGGGATCAGCGAGATGACGAGGTCGAGCAGCTTGATGCCGACGAACGGCGCGACCAGGCCGCCGACGCCGTAGACCAGCAGGTTGCGGCGCAGCAGGTCGGCGGCCGACGACGGGCCGGTAGCGCACGCCCCGCAGCGCCAGCGGGATCAGCGCCACGATGATCAGCGCGTTGAAGACGACCGCGCAGACGATCGCCGACTCCGGCGAGCGACAGCCGCATGACGTTGAGGACGTCGAGGTCCGGGAAGGCCACCACGAACATCGCCGGCAGGATCGCGAAGTACTTCGCGACGTCGTTGGCCACCGAGAACGTCGTCAGCGCGCCGCGGGTGATCAGCAGCTGCTTGCCGATCTCGACGACGTCGATCAGCTTCGTCGGGTCGGAGTCGAGGTCGACCATGTTGCCGGCCTCCTTGGCCGCGGTCGTCCCGGTGTTCATCGCGACGCCGACGTCGGCCTGGGCCAGCGCGGGGGCGTCGTTGGTGCCGTCGCCGCACATCGCGACCATCCGGCCGCCCTCCTGCTCCTGTGCGGATCAGCGCCATCTTGTCCTCGGGCGTGGCCTCGGCGAGGAAGTCGTCGACGCCGGCCTCGGCGGCGATCGCCGCCGCGGTGACGGCGTTGTCGCCGGTGATCATCACGGTGCGGATGCCCATCGCCCGCATCTCGTCGAACCGCTCGCGGATGCCGTCCTTGACGACGTCCTTGAGGTGGATGACGCCGAGCAGCCGCGCCGGCCTGCTCGGCGACGACCAGCGGCGTGCCGCCCGCGCGCGCTGACCCGCTCGACGAGCGCGTCGAGCTCGGGCGGTCGGTCCGCCGTGCCGCACCCAGGTCGTCACCGCCGAGGCGGCGCCCTTGCGGATCGCGACCGGTCGCCGACGTCGAGCCCGCTCATCCGGGTGGTGGCCGAGAACTCCACCAGCGTCGCCGCCCGCCGGTCGACCGTCGAGCCGCTCGGGCCGCCGACCAGCGCCACGATGCTGCGTCCCTCGGGGGTCTCGTCGGCCAGCGAGGACAGCAGCGCGGCCTCCGCGAGCTCGTCGTGCGCGACACCGTCGAGCGGGAGCAGCTCGGTGGCCTGCCGGTTGCCGAGGGTGATGGTGCCGGTCTTGTCGAGCAGGAGTACGTCGACGTCGCCGGCCGCCTCGACCGCCCGGCCGGACATGGCCAGCACGTTGCGGCGTACCAGCCGGTCCATGCCGGCGATGCCGATCGCCGAGAGCAGCGCGCCGATGGTGGTCGGGATCAGGCAGACCAGCAGCGCGGTGAGCACGATCACCGACTGGCGGGCGCCGCTGTAGTCGGCGACCGGGAAGAGCGTCGCGCACGACGACCACGAAGACGACGGTCAGCGCGGTGAGCAGCACGTTGAGCGCGATCTCGTTGGGGGTGCGCTGCCGCTCGGAGCCCTCGACCAGCGCGATCATCCGGTCCACGAACGACTGGCCGGGGTCGGAGGTGATCCGGACGACGATCTGGTCGGACAGCACCGTCGTGCCGCCGGTGACGGCGCTGCGGTCGCCGCCGGACTCGCGGATCACCGGCGCGGACTCGCCGGTCACCGCCGACTCGTCGACCGACGCGACGCCCTCGATCACCTCGCCGTCGCCGGGGATCCGCTCGCCGGCCGACCACGACCACGACGTCGCCCGGCGCGCAGGCGGTGCTGGGCACCTCCTCGATCGGTACCGCCAGGTGCCGTGCCGCGCGCACGCCGGCGCGCGGTGGTCTCCGCCTGCAGCGCGCGCAGGCTGGCGGCCTGGGCCTTGCCGCGGCCCTCGGCCACCGACTCGGCGAGGGTGCCGAAGAGCACGGTCAGCCACAGCCAGACGGTGACCAGCCAGCCCAGCACGCTCGGGTCGACGAGCGACAGCACGGTGGTGGCGACGGCGCCGAGCTCGACGACGAGCATCACGGGCGTGCCGACCAGCTCCCGCGGGTCGAGCTTGCGCAGCGCGCCGCAGCGAGGACGTCGCGGTCCAGGGCTGCGGATTCATGACGGGGTTCATGAGAGGGACTCCACGATCGGGCCGAGGGCGAGCACGGGCACGTAGGTCAGGCCGACCACGACCAGCGCGACGCCGGTGAGCAGGGCGACGAACAGCGGCCGGTGCGTCGGCAGGGTGCCGGCGCTGGCGGGCAGCCGCTTGGCGGCGGCGAACCGGCCGGCCAGGGCGAGCACGAAGACCATCGGCAGGAACCGGCCGACGAGCATGCCAGCCCGAGCAGGGTGTTCCAGAACGGCGTGCCGGAGGTGAGCCCGCCGAAGGCGCTGCCGTTGTTGTTGGCCGCCGACGTGACGGCGTACACCGCCTCGGAGAGGCCGTGCGGCCCGGCTGCTGGAGCCCGGCGAGCCCGTCGTCGCGCGGTGAGCGCGACCGCGATGCCGGCGAGCACCAGGACCGGGGTGGTCAGCACGTAGAGCGCGACCAGGACGATCTCGCGCTGGCCGATCTTCTTGCCGAGGTACTCCGGCGTGCGGCCGACCATCAGGCCGGCCAGGAAGACGGTGACGACGGCCAGCATCAGCATGCCGTAGAGGCCGGAGCCGACGCCGCCGGGCGCGATCTCGCCGAGCATCATGTTGAACATCGCCACGCCGCCGCCCGGTGCGGTGAGCGAGTCGTGCATGGAGTTGACCGCGCCGGTCGACGTGCCGGTCGTGGCGGCGGCGAACAGGGCCGAGGCCGCCTCGCCGAAGCGGACCTCCTTGCCCTCCATCGCCCCGCCGGCGGCGTGCGGGGCGGAGCCGGGCCCGGCCATCTCGGCCCAGGTGAGCAGCGCGATCGGAGATCGACGAGCAGCAGCGCCATCACGCCGACGACCGCGACGCCCTGGCGGCGGTCCTTGACGATCAGGCCGAAGGCCCACGCCATCGCGAACGGGATGAGCAGGATCAGGTAGATCTCGAGCAGGTTGGTGAACGGGGTCGGGTTCTCGAACGGGTGCGCGGAGTTGACGTTGTAGAAGCCGCCGCCGTTGGTGCCGAGCTCCTTGATCGCCTCCTGGCTGGCCACCGGGCCGCCGGTGAGCCCTGGCTGCCGCCGGTGAGGGTGGATGACCGGGTCGGCGCGCGAGGTTCTGCACGACGCCGCCGATGACGAGCACGCAGCGCGGCCACGAGCGCGATCGGCAGCAGGACCCGCACGACGGTCGCGCACCAGGTCGGCCCAGAAGTTGCCGACCCGGCCGCGCCGTCGCGGGTGCGCGCCAGGCCGCGGGCGAACGCCGCGGCGACCGCCATGCCGACGCCGGCGGAGACGAAGTTCTGCACGGTCAGGCCGGACATCTGCATGAGGTGGCCGATGGCGGCCTCGCCGGAGTACCACTGCCAGTTGGTGTTGGTCACGAAGCTGACCGCGGTGTTCCACGCCCCGTCGGTCGGGAGGGCGGCGAAGCCGAGCGAGAGCGGCAGGTGCTCCTGCAGCCGGCCGAAGGCGAAGAGCACGAGGACGCCGACCAGGCGAGAAGCCGAGCACCGACATCGCGTAGCTGCGCCAGTGCTGGTCGGCGTCGGGGTCGAGCCGCAGCAGCCCGGTAGGCGGCCCGCTCGACGGCGAGGTGCCGCGGCGACTGGTGTAGACGTGCGCGAGGTAGCGGCCGAGGAGCGGCACGGTCAGCGCCAGCAGCGCACCAGCGCGGCGATCTGGCCCAGAGCGGGGGGAGCGCGCTCACCGGACTCCGGTCCAGCGCGCCCACAAGCAGAGCCAGGCCCGCGAACGCCGCCACGGTGATCAGGAGGTAGAGGACATCGGTCATGGCTCCTTCGTAGTGGCCAGGACGGCCGCGTCACGAAGGTCTTGACGGTTCCTTAACGGTCGACCCGCCGGCCTTAACGAGACCTTCATGGCGGCGGAGCCCGCCGACCCGTGAGTCGCCCGTGGCCTGGGAGAACTCGGAAACCGGAAACCTGCGGACTCAGTAGGTCCAGACACGCAGAACGGCGGAGATCGTCTGGACCGGACCCCAGTTCTCACCGATTCCACTGCCCTCGTGCTTGCCATCAGCCGATCGGCCATGCATGCTTCTAGCACTGAGCACGGGTCGTGGGGGCCTAGCTCAACCGAAAGACCAGGTGGGGACCTTGTTGCTTGGGGGGAAACCGCGTACGGCTAGTTCCGTACCGGCCAAGATGGATCGCACGGTGGCGTCCAACAGGACGTCGCCGCGCATTGCCCGCATGGTGCCGGGGGCGCAGCCTGTCGACGTGTCCGTCACCAAGGTGACGGCGCTTCGATCGAAGGCGAGCTAGCCCCACTGCAGCGGGCGCCGTCCGGGTCCGTCCCGGGCGGCGCTGCTCTGCGTCGGAGCACTCCGGCCAGCACCGCCGCCACCAGGGCGACCACCGCCAGGCCCGCCCCGCCGATCTTGATCGCGCGCCGCAGGGTTCGCGACCGAGGCGTGCCAGACCGCCAGGGCGACGTCGCGCTGCGGGGAGATCCTCGGTGAGCGCGTCGCGGGCGAAGAGCAGCACCAGCGCCAGCAGCCCCATCGTCACGAGCGACGCCACCGCCAGCTTGGCGGCGGAGGCGAGCCGCCGGTGGGCCAGCAGCAGGGTCAGCAGCACCGTGGCCACCCACACCAGCGGCAGCCAGAAGCCCAGGGTGTCGAGGGCGTCGTAGGCCGTGCGGGCCTTGGCCAGCTGGCCAGCGTCCACCATGACCGCGAACGACGCGTCGATGTCGGCCGCCGCGTCGGCGTCGACCAGCCCCTGGGCGGCGAGGTTCTGCGCGATGGCGCCGAAGACGGTGTCGAGATCGATGGCTGACCCGGCCCTGGTCGTCGAGCCGGGCGCCGCGGCGGTCCTCGAGGACGGCGACCAGCTGCTCGTGCGCGGCGCGGTTGGCCTGCGCCCCACGCGGTGCGGAACGTGGGGCCGGCCACGACCTGCTGGACGACGAGGTCGACGAGCTCCTCGGTGCCCGGCGGGAGCGACCTGCCACTGGTCCCCGCCAGCTGCAGCGCCTCGCGCTCGAGCTCCTTGACCGCGGCCTCCTGGACAGCGTCGTCGTCCGCCAGCGGGGTGACCGTCTCGACGTAGGTGTCGGTGTCGCTCACGACCTCGTGCGTCCAGACGGACAGCGGCGCTGAGGGGGAGGAGGACGGCGGCGAGGAGGCCCGTCAACGAGGCAGCCAGCGAGCGCGTCGCTGGAAGGACACTAGCTTTCGCGGCAGCGACGGCATCGAACCCGCCCACCGCTGGTCGAGCCTGTCGAGACCGCCGCAGCCCACGCTGGGACTGGTGGGGGTCGGCCCCGTCGTTGGTTGAGGAGGTCGCGCTGCGACCGTCTCGAAACCCCCGCAGCCCACGCTGGGACCGGTGGGGTCTGCCCCGTCGTTGGTTGAGGAGGTCGCGCTGGCGAGCCGTCTCGAAACCCCCGCAGCCCACGCTGGGACCGGTGGGGTCTGCCCCGTCGTTGGTTGAGGAGGTCGCGGCGAGCGACGCGTCTCAGAAGCCCCCCGCAGCCCACGCTGGGACCGGTGGGGTCTGCCCCGTCGTTGGTTGAGGAGGTCGCGCTGCGACCGTCTCGAAACCCCGCAACCCGGGGCTGGGACTTGCCCCGCCTGTCCCACGCGCGGACGCCCGTCCGTGTTGCACACTTCTCCCGTGACGACCAACCCGGCCGACCCGCCGCCACCGACTGGCCAGCCCACCTCGACCACCCCGCCGGTGCCCGCCGTTCCCTACGGCGGCGCGGTGGAGCCCGCCGACCCGGCCGCCGTCTTGGCTCCGCTGACGGCCCAGGGCGTGGCGAAGGGCGTCGGCCAGGTGGCCGTCTCGGTGGGCGTCCGGGCGATCGTCTTCTTCATCATCCGGATGATCTTCCGGGCCATCTTCCGCCGCTGACCGGGCCCGGCGCTCACGAGCGGTTCTGCTGGTCGTCGGTGACGTAGCGCGCCCCCAGGGCCCTGGCGCGACCACGGCACCGGCGGCCGCGAGCACGATGTCCTTCGCCACGTACTGGCCCTCGATCGTCGGCGCGCCAGGGAACAGGTCGGCGAAGAACAGCCCGAGCGGCGACATGATCCCGACGAACGAGCCGGCGAGCACGACCAGGCCGGTCCTCAGGGCGCCGGCCGGTGAGCAGGGTGAGGCCGATGAAGGTCTCCGGCGCCGCGGTCATCACCAGCGGCGGCGGTGCCGGAGACCACGACGAAGGTGAGCGCGTCGATGGTGCGGATGACCAGGGCCTCGGCCGGGCTCGCGCCGGGGAAGAACTCGAGGACCCCGAAGCCGAGGAAGACCAGGCCCAGGCTGATCCGCAGCAGCGCGATGCTGTGGGGGGCCAGCCAGTTGTGCGGCGTTGGGCCTCCAGCACGGGTGAAACGGGTCAACGGGCAGGAGGGGCGGGGTGCGGCTGACGGTCGGCTTGACCGGGGTGGGTGATGGCCATGACGTCTTCTCCTTCGGTTGCCGGGGGCACCGGGTGTGCCCTCGTGCCGGGACGCTCGGCGAAAATGGCCGCCGCGGAATCGGTCAGCGGACGGCACCCTGTTCCTGCGCCGCGTGACGTGGTTGCCGAGCTCGTCGTACGCCGGGGCCGGGGCCGGCGTACGTCGCTCGGCGTAGGCGTCGATACGTCACAACGCGGGTGACTCCGCGGCCGGGGATGACAGAGGTGGAGGGCATGCGAAGGGGAAGGGACCGACGTCGCGGTGGCCGCTGCTCCTGGCCGTGCTCGGGCTGGTCAGCCTCGGGGCCGATCGACGGGCTGAACGACGTCGACCGGCCGGTCGACGGACTGGCGGCCGCCCTCGTCCTGGTGGCGGGGCTCGGCACCGCCTTCCGCCGGGTGCGGGCGGTGCCGGGGGCGGTCGTCGTGGGTGCGGCGACGGCGACCTACCTGACGATCGGCTACCCCTACGGCCCGGTCATGTTCTGCCTCGCGCTGGCCGTCTACTCGCTCGCGCGGGAGACGCGCTGGTGCCCGCCGCGGGCTGGGCCACGCTCATGCTGACCGGGCTGCTCGCGCACCTGGTCACCAACGACGCGGCCCTGTCCGGCGCGCCCGGGCTCGCGCCGGCGGTGGCGTGGGTGGCGATCCCGTTCACCCTCGGGGCCGCCCGCCGGCTGGTGGTCGAGGCCGGCGCCCGCGAGCGCGCCGAGGCGGACCGGCGTCTCGTCGACGCCGAGCGGCTGCGGCTGGCCACCGAGGTCCACGACGTCGTCGGCCATGGCCTGGCGGCGATCCAGATGCAGGCCGACATCGCCCTCCACGTGCGCGACCGGCGGCCAGA
>CAWDBZ010000012.1:0-90397 GCA_963800715.1 uncultured Actinomycetota bacterium
ATGAGCCTGACCGCGACGACCCTCGTCCTCGTCGCCACGGCGGTCGGTGGCACCGTCACGGCCGCGGTCGTCACGGGCGACCGGCATCCGGCCACGGCCGAGGCCGGCGCCGCACCGGGCGTCGTCGAGGTGTCGATCGTCGACTGCGGCTCCGGATGGGCACCCGGTCCGGCGGGCGCTCAGGAGATCACGGTGCACAACGCCTACATCTACCCGGGCGAGGTCCGCCTGGTCGGGGTGGACCCGACCAACAAGCGCCAGGTCTTCGCCCAGATCGAGCCGTTCGGCCCGGACACCACGGTGACCTTGCACGTCCGGCTCGCCGCGGGTCAGTACGCGCTGCAGTGCCTGTTCGAGGAGCAGCTGCCGGTCACCGGCCCGGCGCGCACCATCACCGGCGACGCGCAGGGCGTCCGGGGCGTCGTCCCGATCCCGCAGGACCAGCTGCTCCGGGCCACCCTGCGCTACACCGACTGGGTGCGCGGCCAGCTGCCGCGCCTCGAGCAGCAGACCCGGTCCCTGGCCCGGGCTGCGGCGGCGGGCAACCTGGCGACCGCCAAGCGCTGGTGGCTGGCCGCGCACGCCGGCTACGAGCGGCTCGGTGCGGCGTACGACGCGTTCGGCGACCTCGACGGCGTGATCAACGGGCTGCCCGCCGGCCTGCCCCGGGGGATCAACGACCCGGGCTTCACCGGCTTCCACCGCGTCGAGCTCGCGCTCTGGCACCCGGAGTCGACCGGCCCGGCCGAGCGGTGGCGCCAGGCCGAGCTGCTCGCCGGTGCCGTGAGCGACCTCCGCGACGAGCTCGCGAACGCCCAGCTCGACCCGTTGACCTTCTCGATCCGCGCCCACGAGATCGCCGAGAACCTGCTGCGACCCGTGCTGACCGGCCGGGCCGACTTCGGCAGCCACAGCGACCTCGCCACCGTGGCGGCGGGGCTCGACGGCACCCGGACCGTGCTCGACCTGGTCCGCAAGCCGCTCAAGAGCCGCTACCCCCGCCTGAAGAGGCTGTTCCGCGAGGTCGACCAGGCCCGTCACCTCATGGCGAAGCTGGCCCGCGGCCCGCTCGGCCACCGCGCGATCTCGGACTGGCCGCTCGCCCAGCGGCAGCGCGTCGACTCCGTCATCGCCGAGCTGGCAGAACGGCTGGCGCCGGTGGCCAGCGTGCTCGAGCCGAGGAGGGTCACGTGACCGGCGACGAGCCGAAGGGCGTCCAGCGGCGGGGTCTGCTCCGCGCCGGAGCGGCCGGAGCGCTCGGCGGGGCGGCGGTCGGCTCCACGCTGGTCCCTGGCCTGGGTCCCGGTCTGCGCGCCGCACCCGCGGCCGCAAACGTCGACACCGCGCCGGCCGAGCCGGTCCCGTTCCACGGGATCCACCAGCCCGGGGTCACCCGCGACGTGGTCGCGAGTGCGGCGTACGTCGCCTGCGACGTGACCACCACCCGTCGCCGCGAGCTGGTCGGGCTGATGAAGACGCTCACCAACCGGGCCCGGTTCCTCTCCACCGGTGGTCGGCCCCCGGACGTCGGCATCGGCAGCCCTCCGTCCGACTCCGGGGTGCTCGGCCCCGAGCTGCCGGCCGATGGGCTGACCATCACGGTGTCTGTGGGCGCCAGCCTGTTCGACGGGCGGTTCGGGCTGGGCGGCAAGCGCCCCCGTCGGCTGACGACGATGGGCACCTTCCCCGACGACGACCTCGACCCCGGCCTGTGTCACGGCGACCTGATGCTGATCATCGCGGCGCCGCACCCGGACACGGTGCTGCACGCGCTGCGGGACCTGCTGCGCCACACCCGCGGCGCCATGCAGCCCCGCTGGCGCATCGACGCCTTCGGCTCGCCGCCGCGCCCGTCCGGTACGCCGCGCAACCTGATGGGCTTCATGGACGGCACCGCGAACCCGACCCCCGACGAGTTCGACCGGTTGGTGTGGGTCGGCTCCCGCGAGCCGGCCTGGACGGCGGGCGGCAGCTACCAGGTGATCCGCGTGATCCGGATGTTCGTGGAGTTCTGGGACCGGATCGGCATCAACGAGCAGGAGCGGATGATCGGCCGGCGCCGTGACACCGGTGCGCCGCTCTCCGGGTCGGCGGAGGTCGACCTGCCGAACTACTCCAACGACCCGATCGGCGCGACGACCCCGCTCGACGCCCACATCCGGATGGCCAACCCGCGGACCCCGGCCACCGACGGCAGCCGGATGCTGCGCCGCGCGTTCAACTACGACCGCGGCCTCGACGCGAACGGCGACCTCGACATGGGGCTGGTGTTCACGGCGTACCAGACCGACCTCGAGCGCGGGTTCGTGACCGTCCAGAAGCGGCTCGAGGGTGAACCGCTGGTGGACTACATCTCGCCGATCGGTGGCGGCTACTTCTTCGCCCTGCCCGGCGTCCGCGACGCCGCGGATTGGTATGGGCAACGCCTGCTCTCGGGCGTAACGTGACGCGCGGACCGGCACCCCGGTCCACCTGGTCGAAGACTGCAGGAAAGGGTTTTCAGCTCATGCCTCGTCGTCTCGGAACCACCCTCGGCCTGTGCGCCTCCGCCGGCGCGCTTGCCGCCCTGGCGCTCACCCCCATGCCCGGCTCGGACGCTGCCCCGCCGCCCACGTCGTCGGTCGCCACCTCCGCCGCGCCTATCGGGGGTCCCAGCGCGTTGCCCGTGACCTTCGTCAGCCCGAAGATGGCGAAGACCAAGACCCCCATCAAGCACGTGGTCGTGATCTTCGACGAGAACATCTCCTACGACCACTACTTCGGCACCTACCCCGAGGCGAAGAACAAGGGCGGCGGCACGAGGTTCAAGGCGAAGAAGGACACGCCCAAGAACGACAACCTGATCACGGCGAAGAAGCTGAAGAAGAACCCCAACCTCTACAAGCCGTTCCGGCTGGCGCCGAGCGAGGCGCTGACCTGCGACCAGAACCACGGCTACACCGCCGAGCAGAAGGCCTACAACCTCGGCGCCATGGACCGGTTCGTCCAGGAGGTCAGCGTCGACACCTGCTCGGGCCTGTTCGGCGCCCCGGGACTCACCATGGGCTACTTCGACGGCAACACGGTGACCGGCCTCTGGAACTACGCGCAGAACTTCGCGATGTCGGACCGCCACTTCAGCAACAACTTCGGCCCGTCCACGCCGGGAGCGCTCAACCTGATCGCCGGCAGCACCCATGGCTTCGTCGAGCTCGACGCGAACACGGGAGTGCCGGCGCCGGGCTCGCTGCTCATCGACCCCGACCCCACGACGGGTGTGGGTGGCACGGTCGGCAACCCGCAGCCCTTCAACGACGACTGCTCCAACCACGCGGCAGGCAACCACCTGGTCACGGGCACCGGCCGCAACATCGGTGACCTGCTCAACGCCAAGGGCGTCACCTGGGGCTGGTTCCAGGGCGGTTTCGCGCCGACCACGGCCTGGTCGGGCGTGCCCGGCACCTACGCCGCCTGCGCGACCACGCACCAGAACATCGGGGGTGGCAGCTCGTTCGACTACCTCCCTCACCACAACCCGTTCTCCTACTGGGCCTCCACGGCCAACCCCCACCACCTGCCGCCGAGCTCGATCAAGGCCGTGGGCCACACCGACCAGGCCAATCACAACTACGACCTCTCGCTGTTCGCCCAGGCGATCAAGGCCAAGAACCTGCCGTCGGTGAGCTTCCTCAAGGCGAGCGCCTACCAGGACGGTCACGCGGGCTACTCCAGCCCGATCGACGAGCAGCACTTCCTCGTGGACCAGATCAACCTGATCCAGAAGTCGAAGTACTGGAAGGACACCGCGATCGTCATCGCCTACGACGACTCCGACGGCTGGTACGACCACCGCTTCGCGAAGATCAAGAACGGCTCGAACAACCCCGCGGTCGACACGCCGCTCTGCACGGGCGTCCCCGCCGCCGGCGGCTACAACGGCCGTTGCGGCCCCGGCCCGCGGCTCCCGCTGCTGGTGATCTCGCCGTACGCGCGGGCGAACTACATCGACCACCACCAGACCGAGCAGGCGTCGATCCTCAGGTTCATCGAGGACAACTGGAAGGTCGGCAGGATCGGCGACTTCTCGTTCGACGCCGGGGCCGGCTCGCTCAAGCACATGTTCAACTTCAAACAGCGGCGCACCATCCAGCTGCTGCTGAAGCCGAACGGCGCCATCAAGAAGCTCAAGGGGAAGTGACCTGACCCGTCTCTTCGCCGGCGTGATCCTGGTCGACCGCCGGGGCTGGATCCTGCTCCAGGAGCGGGACGAGTTCCCGGCGATCGACCCGGAGAAGTGGGGACCGCCCGGCGGCCATTTCGAGCCCGGGGAGGATCCGGCGGACTGCGCGGCCAGGGAGCTGCTCGAGGAGACGGGCGTCCGGCTCGACCCTGCGCACCTGAGGCTGTGGCAAGCCATCGAGGTCTTCCACGAGGCGTACGGGTCGGACGACCGGATGCACGTCTTCGCCGCGCCGGTCGACCTGACCGACGCCGACATCGAGTGCAACGAGGGTCGCCAGATGGTTTTCGTCGAGCCGGCTGCCGCTCGGGCCCTGGACCTCACGGCCTCGGCGTCCATCTCGGTGCCGGGGTTCCTCGACTCAGACCTCTACGCGAGCATGACCGGGTGAGCGGCTCCCAGGAGTCCCAGCACAGCATCACGGTCGTTCCCGTGCCCGGCCAAGGCGCCGAGGACGTCGTCGTCTCGACCCGCGGCCCGGACGAGGGGTCGGTCTTCACCGGCACCGAGAACGGCGCGATCTGGCGGGTCAGCGCCGACGGGGCCAGGGTCGACCGGGTCGCCGAGACCGCCGGCCGCCCGCTCGGGATCGAGATCGATCTCGATGGGCGGCTCCTGGTCTGCGACGCGCACCGCGGGCTGCTCCGCGTCGACCCCCGATCTGGCGGGGTGGAGGCGGTGGCCGACAGCGTCGACGGCGTACGGATGCTCGTGTGCAACAACGCCGCGATCGCGGGTGACGGGACGGTGTGGTTCTCCGACTCCTCGCAGAAGTACGTGCTCGAGGACTGGAAGTCCGACTTCGTCCAGAACACCAGGACCGGCCGGCTGCTCCGCATGGACGTCGACGGCACCATCACCACGGTCCTCGACGGGCTCGCCTTCGCCAACGGGGTCGCGCTCGCAAAGGACGAGTCGTACGTCGCCGTCGCCGAGTCCGGCGCCCGCACCGTGGTCCGGCACTGGCTGACCGGCCCCATGGCCGGCACCCGTGACTACCTGGCCCAGGACCTGCCGGGCTACCCGGACAACATCGCCAGGGGCTCCGACGGGCTGATCTGGGTCACCATCGGGAGCCCGACCGACAAGCTGGTGGAGCGGCTGCAGGGCGGCCCGATGTTCGTCCGCAGGTCGGTCACCCGGATCCCAGAGCGGCTCCAGCCCAAGCCCAAGCGGACCGTCCGGGTCCAGGCCCTCGACGACACCGGCACGGTCGTGCACGACGTGGACATCAAGACGGACGGCTACCACATGGTCACCGGGGTCCGGGAACATGACGGCAGGGTCTGGCTGGGCAGCCTGCACGAACCGGCGATCGCAGTCGTCTCCCTCTGAGTCCGTACACTCGCTGTCCATGGGTGTGCTCGACACGATCGCCGGACCGCGTGACCTGCGTGGGCTCTCCGACGACGACCTCGACACCCTCGCGAGCGAGATCCGCGACCGGCTGATCACCTCCTGTGCGCCGGTCGGCGGCCACCTGGGCCCCAACCTCGGTGTGGTCGAGCTGACGATGGCGATCCACCGCGTCTTCGACTCCCCGCGCGACCGGGTCGTGTGGGACACCGGCCACCAGGCCTACGTCCACAAGATGCTCACCGGACGGGCCGGCGAGTTCGACCGGCTGCGGGTCGAGGGCGGGCTGAGCGGCTACCCGAGCCAGTCCGAGTCGCCGCACGACCTCGTCGAGAACAGCCACGCGTCGACCTCGCTGAGCTACGCCGACGGGCTGGCCAAGGCCTATGCGATCCGCGGCGAGGACCGGCACGTCGTCACCGTGATCGGCGACGGGGCGCTCACCGGCGGCATGGCCTGGGAGGCGCTCAACAACATCGCCGTCGCGAAGAAGTCGCGGCTGGTGATCGTCGTCAACGACAACGGCCGCTCCTACACACCGACGGTCGGCGGCCTCACCACCGCACTCACCACGCTGCGTACCAGCCCGCGCTACGAGCAGGTGCTCGACGTGATCAAGCGGCGGCTCAACGCCGTGCCGGGCGTCGGGCCGGCGGCGTACGACGCCCTGCACGCGATGAAGAAGGGCGTCAAGGACGCCGTCGCCCCTCAGGGGCTCTTCGAGGACCTCGGACTGAAGTACGTCGGGCCGGTCGACGGCCATGACCGGGCCGCGGTCGAGCACGCGCTGGCCCAGGCGAAGAGGTTCAACGGCCCGGTGATCGTGCACGCGATCACCCGCAAGGGGTTCGGCTACGACGCCGCTGAGCGCCACGAGGCCGACCAGTTCCACCAGGTCGGGCCGTTCGACCCCGACTCGGGCGAGCAGGATCCCAAGGGCAACATCTGGACCAACGCGTTCACCGACGAGATCGTCCGGATCGGCCAGCGCCGCCAGGACGTCGTCGCGATCACCGCGGCGATGATGCACCCGGTCGGGCTGCACCAGTTCCAGGCCCGGTTCCCCGAGCGCACGTTCGACGTGGGGATCGCCGAGCAGCACGCCACGACCTCCGCGGCCGGGCTCGCCATGGGCGGGATGCACCCGGTGGTCGCGATCTACGCGACGTTCCTCAACCGCGCCTTCGACCAGGTCCTGATGGACTGTGCCCTGCACAAGTGCGGCGTCACCTTCGTCCTCGACCGGGCCGGTGTCACCGGCGACGACGGCCCCAGCCACAACGGCATGTGGGACATGTCGATCCTCCAGGTGGTGCCCGGGCTGCGGCTGGCCGCGCCGCGCGACGCCACCCGGGTCCGCGAGCTGCTCAACGAGGCGGTCGACGTCGAGGACGCCCCGACCGTGCTCCGGTTCCCCAAGGGCCAGCCGCCCGAGGACATCCCGGCGGTCGACACCGTCGGCGGGGTCGACGTCCTGGTCCGCAACGGCGTCAAGGACGTCCTCGTGGTCGCGGTGGGCGCGATGGCCGCCACCGCGGTCGACGTGGCCGACCGGCTGGTCGCGCAGGGCATCGGCGTCACCGTTGTCGACCCGCGCTGGGTCAAGCCGGTCAACCCGGTCCTCCTCGAGCTCGCCCGTCAGCACCGGCTGGTGGTCAGCATCGAGGACAACGGCGAGACCGGCGGCTGCGGGGCCGTGCTGCTGCAGACGCTGAACGCCGCGGGCGTGCACACTCCGTTCCGGCTGCACGCGATCCCGCAGCGGTTCCTCGACCACGCGAAGCGGCCCCGGATCCTCGAGCAGATCGGGCTGACCCCGCAGGCCATCGCCCTCGGCATCGTCGAGGACGTCACCGCACTCTCCGACGGATCGACCGATCGGGCCACGGCGGACGTCGACCGCACGGTCTGAGCCTTCGCCCTGCGGACTGCGCCGACGAGATCTGCACAGCAATGCCCATGGCGCCGGATGGACAGCACGCCATACCGTGAGCAGATGTTGGACCCTGACCGGCGCTACGTGACCGACGGCGGGCTCGAGACCGACCTGATCTTCCACCACGGCGTCGACCTCCCGGAGTTCGCGTCGTTCCCGCTGGTCGAGCAGGCCGAGGGCCGCGAGCTCCTCGCGCAGTACTACGACGGGTACGCCGACGTCGCCCAACGCGCCGGCGTGGGCCTGATGCTCGAAGCCCCGACGTGGCGGGCCAACCCCGACTGGGGTGAGCGGCTCGGCTACGACGCGACCGCGCTCGAAAGGGTCAACCGCGACTCGATCTCGTTCCTCCACGAGCGCCGCGACTCACACCCGGAGCTGCACGACCAGGGCGTCCTGGTCGGGGGCATGCTCGGGCCGCGCGGCGACGGCTACGTGGCCGGCGACCGGCTCACCCCCGAGGGGTACGCCGACTACCACCGGCCCCAGCTCGCGTCGTTCCAGGACGCCGGCGCCGACCTCGCCACCGCGCTCACACTGGTCGGTGCGGACGAGGCGATCGGCATCGTGACCGCGGCCCGTGACGTCGGGCTACCGATCGCGGTCTCGTTCACGGTGGAGACCGACGGCCGGCTGGCCGGGGGCGCCTCGCTGGCAGGGGCGATCGAGGAGGTCGACGCGGCGGGCGGACCGGACTGGTTCCTGGTCAACTGCGCTCACCCGACCCATGTCGCCCGCGGGCTCGAGGGCGACGGTCCGTGGGAGCGGATCGCCGGGCTGCGACCCAACGCCAGCCAGATGTCCCACGCGGAGCTCGACGAGGCGGAGGAGCTCGACGAGGGCGATCCCGCCGAGCTGCAGGCCTCGCTCGTCGCCATGGTCGCCCGGCTGCCTGGCCTCCGGATCCTCGGCGGGTGCTGCGGCACCGACGCACGCCATGTCGCCGCGCTGTGGGGTGTGTGACGGGCGTCTGAGAAACTGGACGGGTGCCCACCGAACGCCTCGTGCACATCGTCGACGAGGTCCCCGACCTGGCGGGGATCTCCGACCTGACGATGGTGCTGGTCCTCGACGGGTTCCTCGACGCCGGAAACGCCGCCGCCCACGCGGCCCGCCACCTCGCCGACCTCGACAGCGACCGCGCGGGGCCGATCGTGGCCACCTTCGACGTCGACCACTTCCATGACTACCGGGCCAGGCGACCGGCAATGTCGTTCGTGCGCGACCACTACGAGTCCTACGACGCGCCGCGGCTCGTCGTACGCCTGCTGCACGACAGCGGCGGCACGCCGTACCTCCTGCTGCACGGACCGGAACCGGACAACCGCTGGGAGGCGTTCGCCCGGGCGGTCCGCGAGGTCCTCGAGCGGCTCGGCGTCACCAGGGTCGTCGCGATGGGCTCGGTGCCGATGGCGGTGCCGCACACCCGCCCGATCGCGATCACGCCGCACGCGAACCGTCCCGAGCTGGTCCCGGGCGCCAGCCCCTGGCGCGGCGAGCTGCGGATCCCGAGCAGCGCCCAGTCCCTCCTCGAGCTGCGGCTGGGGGAGTGGGGCCACGACATGCTCGGCTTCGTCGCGCACATCCCGCACTACCTCGCCCAGCTCGACTACCCGAAGGCCGCCGCGGTCCTGCTCGAGCAGGTCGAGCTCGCCGGCCGGCTCACCATCGACCTCACCGAGCTGCACGAGCTGGCCCGCGAGCGAGAGACCGAGATCGAGCGCTACCTGTCCTCCAACGAGGAGGTGGGCGAGGTGGTCGAGGCCCTCGAGCAGCAGTACGACGCCTTCGAGCGGGCCGAGGGCCTCGGCGACAGCCTGCTCGCAGACGACCAGCCGTTGCCGACCGGCGAGGAGATCGGCCGGCAGTTCGAGCAGTTCCTGGCCGGGCTCGACACCCAGGACGGCAACGACCCCAACGACTCCGGGCGCGACGGGTGAGCGACGCCTCGGCGGTCGCGGACCTGCTCCAGCTGCTGGACCTCGAGACGCTCGACGATGACCTCTACCGCGGCGCCCACCCGCCCTCGGCCCGGGCCCGGGTCTACGGCGGGCAGGTGGCCGCGCAGGCGCTGGTGGCCGGCACCCGCAGCGTCGACCCGGCGTTCGTCCCGCACTCGTTCCACTCCTACTTCCTGCTGCCCGGCGACTACGCGGTGCCGATCATCTTCGACGTGCAGCGGATCCGTGACGGCCGCTCGTTCCTCACCCGCCGGGTCACGGCCCGCCAGCACGGCCGGCCGATCTACCACCAGACCATCAACTTCCAGAAGCCCGAGCCGGGCTTCGAGCACCAGGACGCGATGCCCGAAGTGCCCGGCCCCGACCAGGGGCTGGACCTGTTCGAGCTGATGGGCGGCCGCGGCAACGCGGACGCTGACGAGCTCGGCAAGGAGTGGGCCTCGATCGAGGTGCGCTTCCTCGGCAACTCCAAGCATGGTCTCGAGCCCGATCCGATGCATCCCTCCCAGGCCCGGATGTGGGTGCGCTTCAGGGAGAAGCTGCCCGAGGACCCGATGGCCCACCTCGCGGCGTTCACCTACGCCAGCGACGTGAGCCTGCTCGGCGCCTCGCTAGCGGTGCACGACGTCAACCCGGCCAAGGCCATGATGGCCTCGCTCGACCACACGTTGTGGTTCCACCGGCCCTTCCGCGCCGACGAGTGGTGGCTCTACGACCAGTGGTCGCCGAGCGCGCACGGCGGCCGGGGCCTGGCCTTCGGCCACGTCTACACCAGCGACGGCACGCTGGTCGCCACCGCGGCACAGGAGGGCGTCATCCGGGCCCGCCGGCACTAGACCGTGGCCGAGCGACGACTGCGTCGCGATCAGCCAACTGCTGCCGAGGGACATGGGTGCCCTCGCCGAGGACGTCGACCACGGGGAGCAGGCGGTCCAGCCACGCCGGCAGCCACCAGTTCGCGTGCCCGAGCAGCTTCATGGTGGCCGGCAGCAGGACCAGGCGCACGAGGGTGGCGTCGACGAGGACGGCCACGGCCAGGCCGAGCCCGAGCATCTTGGCCGTGGGGTCGCTGCCGAGCACGAAGCCCATGAAGACCGAGACCATGATGAGGGCGGCCGAGGTGATGACGCGCGCCGTGGTCGCGATTCCGTGGATCACGGACGCCTCGTTGTCGTGGCTGACCAGGTATTCCTCCCGGATCCGGGAGAGGAGGAACACCTCGTAGTCCATGGACAACCCGAACAGGATCGCGAACATGAACAGCGGGATGAACGGCAGGACCGGAACCGTGGACTCGAGGCCGATCAGGTCGGCGCCCCACCCCCACTGGAAGACCATCACGAGCACGCCGAACGCGGCGCCGATGCTCAACAGGTTGAGCAAAGCTGCCTTGAGCGGCACCAGGATCGACCGGAACACCACGACCAGGAGCAGGAACGACAGCAGGACCACGGCGCCGATGAACCACGGGAGCCGGTCTGCGACCCGGCCGCCGAGGTCGGCAAACATCGCCGTCTGCCCCCCGATGTGAGCCCGCGCTGGGCTGTCGCCGAGAGCGGACGGGAGTACGTCGGCGCGCAGCCGCTCGAGGGTGTCGGTCGTCGTGTCGTCCTGGGGTCCGGTGGTCGGGATGACCAGCAGCGTCGCGACTCCGGCGACGGCGTCCGGCGTGAGGACATCGACCCTCGCGACTCCCTCGTCGGCCCGGAGCCCAGCGACGATCGGCTCCACCACGCTCGCGTCGCGCGAGGTGTCGACGGCAACGACCAGTGGACCGTTGGCCCCGGGCCCGAAGCCCTTGGTGACGAGGTCGTAGGCCTGGCGCTCCGTCCGGTGCTGGGGGAAGGCACCGTCGTCGGCCGTGCCGACCCGGAGTGCCAGCAGCGGTGCCGCCAGGGCGAGGAGCAATGCGGTGGTGCCGACCACGTAGGCCCCCGCATGTGCGGAGACGTGCCTGCCCCAACGCTCCCAGCGCCGAGTCGGACGGACACCGCCCGGCGTACGTCGGCCCGGCAGTCCGAGCCGGTTGATCCAGTGGCCGGCGAGGCCCAGGAACGCGGGCAGCAGGGTGACCGAGGCCAGCACCATGATCAGGACCACGACGGAGACCGCGATCCCACCGGCGGTCAGGAACGGGATCCCCGAGACCGCCAGCCCGAGGATCGCGATGACCACTGTGCCGCCGGCCACCACCACGGCCCGACCGGCGGTGGCGACGGCACGGCCCACCGACTCCTCGACGGTCAGCCCGGTGGCGAGGTACTCACGATGTCGGGTGACGATGAACAGCGCATAGTCGATCCCGACCCCGAGCCCCACCATGCTGGCGATCACCGGTGACCAGCTCGGGATCTCGACAAGATGCGTGATCAGCGACATCGAGCCGACGCCGAGGGCGATGCCGAAGACCGCCATCGCGATCGGGAGGCCCATCGCCACGACCGACCCGAACCCCAGCAACAGGATGATCATCGCGACCACCAGCCCGAGCACCTCCCCGGTCCCCGTCTCGGGCACCTCGAAGGCGTACAGGAGTTCCCCGCCAAGCTCGACCCGCAGTGGTGAGCCGCCCTCGGTCGCGGCGGCGAGCTCCTTGAGGTTCTCGAGGTCCTCGGTGCTGAGCTCCTCGAGCACCGGATACTGCACTCGAATCAGGGCGACCTGGCCGTCCGGCGACACCGTGGCATCGCTGCCGGGTGCGGGTGGGGTCGCGAACGCCCCGGCGGGGTCGCTTGTCCCCAGGACGTGAGGAAGACTCTCGGCGGCCCGCTGGAGCGCCACCAGGGCGTCCCGCGCGGCGGCCGAGCTTCGGAACGTTTCCCGCTCGTCGATCGGTGTGACGACGATCTGCGCCGTCACGCCACCCTGGTCGGAGCCTCCTCGGGCCAGCAGCTCCGTCGCCTTCTGCGAATCCACGCCGGGCGCCGAGAACGTGTCCTCCAGGTCCTGACCGAACGCAGACGATCCGCCGAGGACCAGCAGCGAGAGCGCGACCCATGCCCCGATGACGACCCACGGGCGCCGGGCGGCGAACCGGCCCCATCGCTGCAGCGAACGTGACATCTCATGTCTCCTCGTGGACTCCGGCGGCGCCGACGTGAGCTCCTGCCTGGGCTGCCAGCGTGGGGCGAGCGGGCCGTCGGCCGCCTCGGCCCAGGAGCCGGAGTTGTCTCGGCCGACCGGCCGAGCCGCGCCTCGTACTTTGGGTCGATCCCTGTCCCGGCCGGGTTCTCTACGCTGCACAGGTGTTGAGCAATGTCCTGCGGCAGCTGTGGGCCGAGCCACGGCCGCCGGACCCGCCACAGCGCGTGTGGCGGGACTGGGTGCTCGTCGCCCTGCTGGTGCCGACCGCGATCGTCGAGGGGGTTCTCCGCGACGACGTGACCTGGAGACCGGTGGCGCTGCCGCTGGCGGTCGGCGTCGTGGTCGCCCTGCTGTGGCGGCGTACCCACCCACTGCATGTCGTCGCGGCGGTGTTCGGAACAGTGATCGTGCTGGACACCCTGGCGCTGCTCGGTCCGGCGACGTCCATCGGGCTCTACACGAATGCGGCGCTCCTGCTGCTCCCCTACTCGTTGCTGCGCTGGGGATCGGGGCGCGAGATCCTCATCGGCCTGCCCGTCATTCTGGTCACCCTCGCGCTGAGCCTGGCCACGGACTTCACCGGGGTGGTCGACTCGATCGTCGGCAGCCTGATCCTCATGTTCCCGGCCACGCTCGGCGTCTCGGTCCGCTACTGGTCGTCGTCGCGGGCACGCGAGCTGGACCAGGTCAAGCTGCGTGAGCGCGAGCAGCTGGCCCGCGAGCTGCACGACACGGTCGCCCACCACGTCTCGGCGATCGCCATCCGCGCGCAGGCCGGCCGCGTCGTCTCCGCCAGTGACCCCGATGCGGCAGTCGCCGCGCTCGTGGTGATCGAGGACGAGGCCTCACGGACGCTGGCAGAGCTGCGGTCCATGGTCGGTGCACTACGTGAGGACGGTGGCCCGGCACTGAGGCCTCAGCCGGGGCTCGCCGATCTCCAGAGGCTTGCCGACGTGCATGGCGAGGGACCCCGGATCGAAGTCAGTCGGTTCGGCGACCTCGATGACGTCAGTCCTGCCGTCGCAGCGGCCGTCTACCGGATCACCCAGGAGTCGATCACCAACTCGGTCCGGCACGCGCGGGGTCTGACCAGCATCGGTGTTCGCGTCGAAGGGGACGAGGACTGCGTCCGCCTGACCGTCCACGACGACGGCGCCCCGGTCTCCTCGGCGAGGTCGTCACCGGGCTACGGCGTGGTCGGGATGACCGAGCGAGCAGCCTTGCTCGGCGGTTCGCTGGACGCCGGTCCGGCCCCGGCCGGGGGATGGACGGTGCGTGCCGTGCTGCCGAGGAAGGTGACGGCTCGATGACGGTCCGCGTGCTCGTGGCCGACGACCAGGAGATCGTCCGCACAGGTCTCACCATGATCCTCGACGCCCAGCCCGGGATCGACGTGGTCGGCCAGGCCGCCGACGGGCGTGAGGCGGTGGCCCTGGCCCGACGCCTTCGGCCCGACGTGTGCCTGTTCGACATCCGGATGCCCGAGATGGACGGGATCGAGGCCACCCGTCAGCTGGCAGGAGCCGGCGTCGAGGACCCCATGGCGGTCGTCGTGATCACCACGTTCGATCTCGACGAGTACGTGTACGGAGCCCTCAAGGCGGGCGCCCGCGGGTTCCTCCTGAAGGACGCGGGGCCCGAGATGCTGTCCCAGGCCATCCACGCGGCCGCGCGTGGCGATGCTCTGATCGCTCCCAGGATCACCGCACGGCTGCTCGCTGCATTTTCCGAAGCCGGCTGCGGACCGACTCCGGCCCAGCCGCTCGAACCCCTCACCGCCCGCGAGGAGGACGTCCTGCTCACGGTCGCGCGCGGTCGAACCAACGCCGAGATCGCCGACGAGCTCCACATCAGCCTCAGCACGGTCAAGACCCACGTTGCCGCGATCATGGCCAAGCTCGGTGCCCGCAACCGGGTCGAGATCGTCATGTGGGTCTACGAAACCGGCCGGATGAGCTGAGTCTCCGCGGACAGCTCGCCCCTCCAGTCACACAGGACACACCAGTCACAGAGGTCAAGACCGGCACCCTCCTCCGTTCGGCCATTTCTCCCCATTCCCCGGACGGGGCGGGTGTGACGATTGTTCACTTCTGCTCATGTACCGGCCGCTGCACCGAGCCCCCAACCGGCGCCGACCGACCCTCAAGCACGCCGTGCTGGCGGGCGTCGGGGCGGCCGTGCTGGTGCTGGGCGCCATCATCGGCCCGTCGGCGTCTGCTGACACCGATTCCCACTTCAGCCACGGCCCCCAGCACGACACCAAGCCCACCAAGCCCAAGCCGAACAAGCCGGGCAAGCCGGGAAACCCTGGGGATGACGACGCGAACGATGCCAACGGCCAGCACGATCCCAACGCGACCAACGGCGGCAAGCCGCTGCCGGGCGACGAGGGGCTGACCCTGCTCGAGCTGAAGCCGACCGGCCCGCCGGCCACGAACTACGAGATGCCGTTCCCCTGCAACGAGGTGTGGTCGGGCTCGACCCGCGCCGGGCACAGCCCCAGCGTCCGGGCCGTCGACTTCAACTATCCCGGTGGCGACACCGGCAAGCCGGTCGTCGCCGCTGCGCCCGGCACGGTCATCACGGTGGTGACCGGCCAGGTCAAGCGCGGCTACGGCCAGTACGTCGTGGTCGACCACGGCAACAGCGAGAGCTCGCTCTACGCACACCTCGACTCGGTGCTGGTCACCATCGGCCAGATCGTGCAGGCGGGCACCCAGCTCGGAACCGTCGGCGACACCGGCAACTCCAGCGGCCCGCACCTGCACTTCGAGGAGCGCGTCGGCGGCGCCATCGTCGACTCCTACTTCCACGGTTCGCGGTTCCCGATGAACTCCTCGCAGGCCTCGCAGAACTGCGGCACGGTCGCGGTCACCGACATCCCGCTCGCCGGCGACATGTACGGCGGCAAGTCCGCCGAGGTCATGGTCTACCGCAAGTCGTCCCCGGCTGCGTTCCACGTGACCCGCACCGGCGCGAAGGAGCGCGTGATCAAGCTCGGTCGCGGGGCTGCCCAGCCGGTGCTCGGTGACTGGGACGGCGACGGCCGCGTCAACCCGGGCATCCGCGAGGCGGCCACCCGGCTGTTCACGATGCAGGTGAAGCGCAGCAAGACCACCGTGAAGTTCGGCAAGAGCGGCGACCTGCCGATCGCCGGCAACTGGGACGGCAACGGGACCTGGGAGATCGGCGTACGCCGCCCCGGCAGCGCCAAGTTCCTGCTCCGCATGCCCGACGGCTCGACCCAGAAGGTGGCTCTCGGCGACGCCAATGACCTGCCGGTCACTGGTGACTGGGACGGCAACGGCGTCACCGACCTCGGCGTCTACGACCAGGCCACTGCGACGTTCACGCTGCTGCAGATAGACCCGATGGGCGTTCCGTTCATGACCGACATCCCCTTCGGCATCGCCGGCGACGTGCCGGTCACCGGCGACTGGGACGGCAACGGCATCACCGACCTCGGCGTCTGGACCCCCGCGACCGCGACGTTCACCAAGCGTGGCGCCGTCGCCCCGACGAGCGTGTCCGGTCGGGTCAAGAAGGTCCAGTTCGGCCGGGCCGTCGCCCGCTGACCGACGACGCGCTCAGCTCGGGACGTCGAAGACCAGGCAGGTGCTGGTCGCGGTGGCGACCGGCGTACCGGACTCGTCGACGACGACACCCTCGCTGAAACCGACGCGGGAGCCGACCTTCACCAGGGTGCCCGTCGCAGTGAGCAGGCCGCTGCTCGCGGTCACGGCCTTGAGGTAGCTCACCTTGATCTCGATCGAGGTGTAGCCCTTCCCCAGCGGGAGCGTGCTGTGCACCGCGCACGCGGTGACCGAGTCGAGCAGCGTGCAGACCAGCCCTCCGTGGACCACGCCGATCGGGTTGTACGCCGACTCGTCGGGCCGGCAGGTGAACGAGACGCGGCCCGGCTCGACCTCGGAGATGCCGAAGTCCATCAGCCCCGAGATCGGCGCCGGCGGCAGCCGGCCCTCACGGATGGCGGTGAGGTAGTCGATGCCGGCCATCCGCAACCCCTCGGCAGCGCCGATCATCGGGTCGTACCAGGTCACCGTCCTGGTCCGCGGCGCACCCCAGCTCGTGGGCGCCTCGGTCAGCTCGGTCGTGGTCATCGCGTCTTCGCCAGCCTCTCGCTCTGGGTGGGGTAGTGCCGCATCCGTTTGGGATCGTCCTGGGCGACGGCGTGCTCCAGCCCCCAGGCCAGCAGCGCGTCCAGCACCGGCACCAGCGCGACGCCGGAGTCGGTGAGGGCGTACTCGAAGCGGGTCGGGTGGTCCTGGTAGGCGCGGCGCTCGATCACGCCCGCCTCCTCGAGGACCTTGAGCCGGGCGGCGATCCGGTCGCGGGGGGCACCGGTGCCGCGCACGATGTCGGTGAACCGCCGGCTGCCCATGACGATCTCGCGGACCACCAGCAGTGCCCACCGCTCACCGACCACCTCGAGCGAGGCGGCGATGGGGCAGGGGCGTCCCGGCAGCTGGGCTAGCGTCGGGAACGGGGTGGACACGAGTGGTAGCGTCCCACGAGTGAGTTTGGAATTCAAACCACCTGCCGGACCTCGGGTCGACACCTCGCGGCCCCTGGTGCCGGTCGCGCTCGGCACCGCGCTCGTGCTCGTCACCTACGTGACCCCGATCGCGACGATCCCTGCCACCGCGGCCGACCTCGGCGCCGGTCCGGTCGCCCGCGCCTGGATCCTCAGCTCGATGAGCGTCGGCCTGGCCGGGCTGCTGCTCGCCTCGGGCGTGATCGGTGATGCGCTCGGCCGCCGGCGGGTGTACGTCACCGGGCTGGTCGCCACCGGCGTCGGAGCCGTGCTCTGCGCGGTCTCGGTCGAGCCGCTGCTGTTCGTGGTCGGCCGGGTCGTCCAGGGCGGCGGCGGCGCCGCCGTGCTGGCGTGCGGGCTGGCCGTGCTGGCGCATCGCTACCAGCTGGGCCCGGAGCGGCTCCGAGCGACGTCGGTCTGGGGTGCCTCGGTCGGCCTCGGCATCGTGTCCGGCGGGGTGCTGTCCGCTCTCCTCGACTTCGGTTCCGGCTGGCGGCCGAGCCTCTGGGTCACCGCCGGCCTCACGCTCGCGCTGGTCGCGCCGAGCCTGCGGTGGATGGCCGAGTCCTCGGCGGCGGTCCGCCACCGGGTGGACGTCGCCGGGCTGGCGCTGCTGATGGCGGCGATGACGCTGGCCGTCTCCGCGCTCACGCAGGGGCGCAACGGGATCGACCTGCCCACCGCGGTGCTGGCCGTGCTCGCGATCGTCGCGTTCGCGGCGTTCGTCCTCGTCGAGCGCCGGGTGGCCACGCCGCTGCTCGACCCGGAGCTGCTCGCGCACCCGAGGTTCCGCGCCGCGACCGGTGGCTCGCTGGTGCTGGGCGCGGGGATGATCGGCATGGCGTCGTTCACCCCGACGCTGGTGCAGGTCGGCTACGGACGGGGGCTCTGGGCGGCCACCCTGCCGGTGTTCGCCTGGGCCGGCACGGGGGTCGTCACCTCCATGCTCGTCCGCAGGATCCCGCACCCGCTCGAGGGGCCGCGCCCGGTGGCGCTGTTCCTGGTCGTGGTGGCGCTTGGTCAGCTGCTCACCTACGGACTGGATACCGGGTCGTCCATCTGGCGGCTCTCGGTCCCGTTCGTCGTGGCCGGTGCCGCGACCGGCGTACTCAACTCGCTCCTCGGCCGAGAGGCGATCGCCTCGGTGCCACCTGACCGCGCCGCGATGGGCTCCGGCGCCAACAACACCGCGCGCTACCTCGGCGCCGCGTGCGGCATCACGCTGTTCGTGACGGTGGCGACGCACGCCGGCGGGGACCTGTTCGACGGCTGGAACGCCGCCGCGCTGGTCGCCACGGCGCTCACCCTGGTCGGGGCCGGCGCGATCGCGCTGACGGGGCGGCGCACCGCCGCCTGACACGCACAAGGCTCACCGGGCTCGGCTTCGTCGCCCTGGTGCTTCAGCGGGGGTAAACGGCCAGGAAGATGACGCCAACGACGACAGACACCGCCATGATCCACAGCCCCTGTTGCGAGTACTTGCGCGGCAAGCAGAACCCGATCACGAAACCGGCGATCGGGAACACGAACGCGAAGATCCACCCGATCGTCACCCACACCGAGTTGTCGATCTCCACGTTCGGCACCGGCTGGCCAGGCGCCACATGGTCAGTCCACAACCGGCCGTCCCAGTACCGCTGGTGGCCCGCCACCTCCGGGTGCGCGTACCAGCCTGCCGGAGGCAGCGCTGGGGGCGCCTGCTCGTTCATGCCAATCACCGTAAGCGCGGTCCACGCCGTGTGACTGCCAAACCTGGCAACTGTCATTCCCCGAGGTGTGCTTGGAGCCGTGCGACGGTGCCATCGACATCGGTGAGCTTGTCGAGGCCGAAGAGCCCCAGCCGGAACGTGGAGAAGTCGTCACCTTCACCACACATGAGAGGTACGCCGGCGGCCACCTGGACCCCGCGCTGCTTGAACTTCGCGCCGCTGCGGATGTCGGGGTCATCCGTGAAGGCCACCACCACGCTGGGAGCAGCGAATCCTTCGGCCGCGACGGAGGCGAACCCGTGCTCCGCGAGCATGGCGCGGACCCGCGTGCCGAGCGAGATCTGAGCATCCCGCAGCTCGCTGAGGCCGGCGCTGCGGGTCTCGAGCATGAGCGCGGCGTTATGCGCGAGCGTGTCGGTCGGCATCGTGGCGTGGTAGGGCGTCTGCCCCTGGAGGTAGGCCTCGGTGATCGTCAGCCACTTCTGCAGGTCGACCGCGAAACTGGTCGAAGTCGTCGACATGACCTGTGCCCGGCCGGTCTCGCCGAGCATCACGTAGCCCGCGCACGGTGAGCCGCTCCACCCTTTCTGCGGGGCGCTGAGCAGGACGTCGACGCCGAGGTCGGTCATGTCCACCCACAGCGCCCCCGACGCGATGCAGTCGAGGACGAAGAGCCCACCGACTCCGTGCGTCGCCGCCGCGACCGGGCGGACGTAGTCATCGGGCAGCACCATGCCTGCCGCTGTCTCCACATGTGCCGCGAAGACGACCTCGGGACGGGTGCGCTCGATGGCCTCGACCACCTCAGTGACCGGAGCCGGGATCCAGGGAGCCTGCCGCTCGTCGGACACCGCGCGGGCGGCGCAGACGGTCGTCTCGCTGGCCACGGATCCGGCATCGAGGATCTGCGACCAGCGGTAGGAGAACAGGCCGTTGCGTACGACGAGGCAGCGCCGCCCCGTCGCCAGCTGCCGGGCGACAGCTTCCATCGCGTAGCTGCCGCCACCCGGGACGACCGCGACCGTCTCGGCGCCGTAGGTCGTGGACAGGACGTCGACGATGTCCTGCATCACGCCGACGAAGCGTTTGGACATGTGGTTCAACGACCGGTCGGTGAAGACGACCGAGTACTCGAGGAGGCCATCTGGATCGACGTCGGGGCGAGGAAGAGTCACGTCCGCAGATTGCCACAGGTCCGCGCGGCGATGGGCCGAGCTACAGAGCCGTCGTACGTCCGGCCAGGTGAGGGGCGCCGCTGGTGGGGCTGGTCAGCGAGAACGCGAAGCCGCCCTCGACCGGTGCCGAGCCGAACGCCACCGAACCCGGCAGCAGCACCGGCTTCTTGAACGCGACGTCGACGCGGACGGCGTCGGGGAGCCGGTTCTCGAGCGCGGCCACGCAGCGGGCCATGGTCCACATGCCGTGCGCGATCTGGCGCGGGAAGCCGAGCGCCTTGGCCGTGATCGGGTAGAGGTGGATCGGGTTGTGGTCACCAGAGACCGCGGCGTAGCGGCGGCCGAGGTCGCCGGAGAGCTTCCAGACCACGCCGTTCGGCTCCGCGTCGGGGAACACGCTGCCCGAGGAGGCGGAGTCGTCGCCCTTGCCGCGGCGGAGGTAGGTCGAGGTCTCCTCCCAGACGTTCTCGCCGTCGGCGGTGACCACGGTGAGGAACTCGTAGACCGTGCCCTTGGGGTGCGGCCTGGCCGGGCCCGCGCTGGCGGTCACCCCGAGCGTCTCGCCGATCGCGACGGGGCGGTGCGCGGTGACCGAGTTCTCCAGGTGCACGGTGCCGATCGCCGGCGCCGGGAACGCCGGGTCGCTCATGATCGCCATCTGCAGCGGGAACGCGAGCAGGTGCGGGTAGGGCAGTGGGACGGTGTCCTTGATCGGGAAGCCGCAGACCTTGGCGAACGCGTCGACGTGGCCACGCTCGACCGTGGTCTCCGGGCCGGTGCGGCTGAGCCCGGTGAACCCACCACCGGTCTTGCGGATCCCCGGCAGCAGGTTGACGACGGGCACGGACGGCAGCGCGGCGCGCACGAGCGTGAGAGCTGCGTTCATGCGCCGAGCATCATCTGGCCGCAGACGCGGACCACGTTGCCGTTGACCGCGGAGGAGCCGGGGGAGGCGTACCAGGCGATCGTCTCCGCGACGTCGACCGGCAGCCCGCCCTGGGCCATCGCGTTGAGCCGCTGGCCGACCTCGCGGGTCGCGAACGGGACGGCGGCGGTCATCGCGGTGATGATGAAGCCGGGAGCGACGGCGTTGATCGTGATGCCGTCCTCGAGCTCGTCGGCGAGCGAGTCCACGAGGCCGATGACGCCGGCCTTGGACGCGGCGTAGTTGGTCTGGCCGACGTTGCCGGCGATGCCCGCGATCGAGGCGACGCCGACGACCGAGCCGTTGTCGTTGATCACCTTCTGGTCGAGCAGCTCGCGGGTGATCCGCTCAGGCGCGGTGAGGTTGACGGCGATCACCGAGCCCCACTTGTCCTCGGCCATGTTGGCGAGCTTCTTGTCGCGGGTGATGCCGGCGTTGTGCACGACCACGTCGACGCCGCCGTGCTTCTCCTTGAGGTGGTGCGCGATCCGCTGCGGTGCGTCCTTGCCGGCTATGTCGAGCGCCAGCCAGTCGCCGCCGAGCTCCTTCATCACGGTCTGGAGGTCATCGGCGAGCTGCGGTACGTCGACGCCGACCACGGTCGCGCCGTCACGGTGCAGCACCCGGGCGATCTGCTCGCCGATGCCGCGGCTGGCGCCCGTCACCAGCGCGACCCGGCCGGCCAGCGGCAAGGTCCAGTCGGCGACCTCGCCGGCGGTCTTGGTGCCGTGCGCACCGATGCGGACCACCTGGCCAGAGACGTAGGCCGACTTGGGGGACAGCAGGAAGGCCAGGGTCGAGGTCGCCGCACCCTCGGCGCCCTCGGCGACATAGACGAGCTGGACCGTGCCGCCGCGACCGACCTCCTTGCCCAAGCTCCGGGTGAACCCCTCGAGCGCGCGCTGCGCGACCCGCTCGGCGCCCTTGACCTGCTCGGGCGGCGTACCGAGGACGACCACGCGCGGGCAGCTCGCGAGGCTGCGCAGCTTGGGGGAGAAGAAGTCACGAAGCGCGTGCAGCTCGGACGAGTCCTTGATGCTCGTGGCGTCGAAGACCAGCCCCTTGTACTTCTGGTCCTCCGCGAACTGCGTCGTCGAGGCGATGCCGAGCACGTCGAGCAGACCGGGCAGCGACTCGGCCAGCCGACCGGAGCCGCCCGTGACGACCGTGCCGTCGACGAGCGGCGCGCCCGCGGTGTAGCGCTCGAGCTTGGTCGGGTTCGGCAGGCCGAGGTTCTTGACCAGCACCTTGCCGATGGGGGAGGAGGTGAAGCCCTGGTAGCGGTCGCTCATGGTTGCCATGTAACTCTCTGTGTAACTGGGCGTCCACATTTCGTGATACCCGCCTCAGTGCCTTTTGTTTCGATGTTACCCGCGAGAAACTTGATTCATGACTCACGAGCTCAACGGCGGGAAGACCCGACGCGTCGCGATCCTGGGCGGCAACCGGATCCCGTTCGCCCGGTCCAACACGGCCTACTCGACCGCGTCCAACCAGGACATGCTGACCGCGGCCCTCGACGGCCTGGTCGACCGGTTCGGGCTGCAGGACGAGCGACTGGGCGAGGTCGTCGCCGGCGCCGTGCTCAAGCACTCCCGCGACTTCAACCTGGCCCGCGAGGCGGTGCTCGGCTCGAAGCTGTCGCCCGAGACGCCCGCGACGGACATCCAGCAGGCCTGCGGCACCGGCCTCCAGGCCGCGATCCAGGTCGCGAACAAGATCGCCCTCGCCCAGATCGAGGTCGGCGTCGCCGGTGGCTCGGACACCACCTCGGACGCGCCGGTCGCGATCAGCGAGAAGCTCCGCAAGAAGCTGCTCAAGGTCAACTCCGCCAAGGACACCCGCGGTCGCCTGGCCGCCCTCGCCGCCGTCCGGCCCGGCGACATCGGCCTGTCCATCCCGCAGAACGGCGAGCCCCGCACCGGCCTCTCGATGGGCGACCACGCGGCGCTGACCGCGCTCGAGTGGCAGATCGGCCGCGAGGAGCAGGACGAGCTGGCGGCGCTGTCGCACCAGCACCTCGCCGCGGCGTACGACGCCGGGTTCGAGGTCGACCTGATCACGCCGTTCCGCGGCCTCGAGAAGGACAACAACCTCCGCCCGGACTCAACGGTCGAGAAGCTCGCGAAGCTCAAGCCGGTGTTCGGCAAGGGCGAGTCGGCGACGATGACCGCCGGCAACTCCACCCCGCTCACCGACGGTGCGTCGACGGTGCTGCTGGCCTCCGAGGAGTGGGCCGCCGCCCATGACCTGAAGCCGCTGGCCTACCTGACGGCCTACGAGACCGCGGCCGTCGACTACGTGCACGGCGGAGAGGGGCTGCTGATGGCCCCGGCGTACGCCATGGCCCGGATGCTCGCCCGCGAGGGGCTCTCGCTCCAGGACTTCGACTACTACGAGATCCACGAGGCGTTCGCCTCGCAGGTGCTCTCGACGCTCAAGGCCTGGGAGGACCCGGTGTTCTGCAAGGAGCGGCTCGGCCTCGACGCCCCGCTGGGCTCGATCGACCGCTCCAAGCTGAACGTCACCGGCTCCTCCCTCGCCGCCGGCCACCCGTTCGCCGCCACCGGCGGTCGGATCGTGCCGGTGCTGGCGAAGCTGCTGGCGACCTCAGAGGGCGGGACCGGCCGCGGCGTGATCTCGATCTGCGCCGCCGGCGGCCAGGGCGTCACCGCGATCCTCGAGAGGCCCTGACCTCCGGCGTCCGACCCGGCGGGTCAGGCCGCCGAGCGACGTCGGGTCGAGACCCGCACCAGGCACAGCGCGAGGCCGCCACCGACGCCGAACACAACACTGGCGATGAGCAGCCACTGGACCGCGTTGGGCAGGACCGGCAGGGTGGCCCCGACATCGGCGCCGACGTCGACGCCGGCCGACCCGTCCTGGTTCATGACGACGACCGTCCAGCTGCCGTCCGCGGGCTCCCACGTCATGGTCTGGGTTCCGGGACCGGACGCCTGCGCGATCCAGATGTCGCTGTCGGCGGGCGCCTCGCTCGGCGCGCCGCCCGGGTGCTCGTCGTACGCCGTGTCGTCTAGCTCGGTGGCGGTGGAGTGGGCGACGTCGTCCAGGTAGCTCGCCAGGTCGTCGGTCGAGGCCACGCCGATGAAGACCGGTGAGCCCTCGGCAGCGGTCGCACGCAGGCGGGCGGTGCCCAGCAGCCAGTCGCCGCTGAGCCCGTCGAGGTCGATCCCCTCGACGGTCACGGCGTGGCCGGCGGAGCTGACGCTGACCGAGTCGCTGGTCACGTAGTCCCCGTCTCGGACCTGCTGGTCGACGAGGTGCACGCCACCGGCAGCGGCGGCCAGGAACCCGCCTCCGACGACGGCCGCGGAGGCCAGGGTCACGACGGCGATCCGCCCCGCCGTCCAGCTCGGTGCGGTTCGCCGGCCGGGGCCGGCTGTGGGGGTGGTCGGGGTCAGGACGGGTGTGGTGGTCATGGTCTGGTCTCCTCGGAGCGTTGGTGTGTGTGGTGCCTCTAGGACATCGCTTCTGCGAGCGCGGGGACATCGAGCTGGGCGCACGGCGGGAGGGGCCAGCACCACCCTCCGGGAGGGGCAGCCACCCCGGGTACGGCGAACGGCCGGGCGGTGTCATCGACACCGCCCGGCCGTCCGGGATCAGCAGTTGGTCAGTCGCTGACCACCGCCTTGAGCACGTCGACCTTGGCCGCCGATCGCGCCGGGCCGACGGCGGCCAGCACGCCAGCCACCGCGGCCAGCAGCACGTACAGGGCGATCTGCATGCCCGGCACCGAGATGCCGGTGATGCCCTCGTCCTCCATGGCCCTCGACAGGGCCAGCCCGATGCCGATCCCGAGGCCGGCGCCGGTCACGGCCCCGATCAGCGAGATCACGATGGACTCCCAGCGCACCATCGCTCGCACCTGGCCGCGGGTCATCCCGACCGCACGCAGGAGACCGAGCTCCCGGGTGCGTTCGAAGACCGACAGCGCGAGGGTGTTGACGATGCCGAGCAGGGCGATGATGACAGCGAGGAGCAGCATCACCGTGACGAAGGTGAGCAGGCTGTCGATGGTTCCGCTGGCGTCGGCCTCGAACGCGTCCTGGTCCAGGACCTTGGCGTCGGGGTGGTCCGCCAGAGCGGCGGAGATCGCGGCCCGGACGTCGTCCTTGTCGGCTCCCGGGACCAGACTCACCAATCCCGAGCTGATGAGCTGGGGTCCGGCGAAGGCGTTCTGGGTCTCGAGGCTGATCACGAAGTTGTCCGCGACCCAACCCTTCGACTCGTAGACGCCCACGACATGGAGGTCGTGCTTGCCAGTGGCCGCGAAGTCCGCTTCCACGATGTCGCCGACCTTCCAGCCATTGGTGGTTGCCGCGGCCTTGGAGACCACGACCCCGTCCGTCCCCAGGTCCGAGAGTGAACCGTGCGAGAGGTCCAGGCTCATGAGATCGCCGGCGGTTGCCGGGTCGATCGCGGAGTAGCTGGAGTCCGCACCCCCGAAGCGCGCCTGACCCCAGCCGCTGGCCGAGATCGCCTCGACGCCGGGAACCGCGGCCACCGCGTCCACGACGGACGGGCTGTAGCCCGGACCCTGGGCGCTCGAAGAGGTCACGAAGAGGTCGGCATTGGTCTTGTCGCCGATCACCTCGCCGAAGGAGTCCTTCAGAGACGACGCGAACACGCTCATGCTGACGACCAGCGTGAGCCCGATCATCAGCGCTGCAGCGGTCGAGGCAGTACGCCGCGTGTTGCGCACGGCGTTCTGCTGCGCCAGCTCGCCCGGGAGACCCCGAAGTCGCATGGGCGCACCGATCAGGGCCGAGAGCGGACGGACCGCCAGCGGCAAGGAGACGATCACGCCGCCAAGAGCAACGACCAGACCGATCCCGAACAGCTTCATCGACGCCCCGCCGTACAGGGCGCTGAGCACCGCCGAGATGCCGGAGGTCAACAGGACGGCGCCGATGACTGCGCGACGCTTCGAGAGCTTCTCCGCGCCAGGCGTTGCGTCACGCAGCGCCTCGATCGGTAGCACCTTGGTGGCTCGACGAGCAGGGACCAGCGCCGACACGACCGTCACCAGTGTGCCGACCAGCAGGGAGACCACGACGGTGCGGGGCTCGACCTGGAGCGACGTGCTGGGCAGGCTGAACCCGGCGACGTCCATGAGGAGCTTGAGCCCCTTGGCCACGCCGATGCCGAGCCCGAGGCCGAGCGCCGAGGCACCCAAGCCGACGATGAACGCCTCCAGCAGCAACCCCCGGAGGACCTGCCGCCTGGTGGCGCCGACAGCGCGCATCAGGGCGATCTCGCGTGACCGCTGCGTGACGATCATCGTGAAGGTGTTCCAGATGATGAAGCCACCCACGAAGAGCGCGATGCCGGCGAAGATCATGAACAGGATCCCGATCGTCTTCATCTCCGCGTTGACCGCGTCGGCGTTCTCCTTCGAGACCGAGGCACCGGTGATCGCCTCGGTGCCGTCGGGCAGGACGGCGCTGAGGTGCTTGACCAGCTCCTTCTGCGAAACGCCCTCGTCGGCCGAGACGCCGATCGAGTCGAACGAAGATCCGTCGCTGAGGACGCGCTGCGCCGTGGCGGAGTCGAAGTAGGCGGACGTGGTGCCGCCCAGGTCCTTCTCGCCACCGAAGCCGACGGTGCCGACCACGGTGAACTCCTCGGTCGGGCCCTGGAACAGCACCTTGATCGTCGAGCCGAGCTCGACGTCGTTCTCCTCGGCGCTGGTTGCGTCGATCGCGACCTCGTGGGCCCCGTTCGGCGCCTGGCCCGAGAGCAGCTCGACGTCTCCGCGGAGCTCTTCGTCCGCGGCCATCGTGTAGCCAACGGTCGGCGCACCACCCGCGGTGAGGATGGCCTTGCCGTCATTGTCGGTCAGCAGCGCGTAGCCGCTGACGAAGCCCTCGGCGACGCGGACGCCTTCGACGTCCGCGATCTGGTCGAGGACCGAGGAGTCGATCGGGGCCCGGCTGGTGCCGATCCCCGAGGACTGGGTGTAGGAGGCCTCGGTGCGGACGACCGCATCCGTGCCTGCGGAGACCTTGCCGAAGAGCTGCTGGAACGCGAGCCCCATGGTGTCGGTCAGGACGAGTGTGCCGGCCAGGAACGCGATGCCGAGCGCGATCGAGGCGGTGGTGAGGGCGAGTCGCAGCTTGTTCGCGACCATCCCTCGCATGGTTGAGGTGAACATGGCGGTCAGGCTCCTAGGTTCTTCATGTAGTCGAGTACGGCGTCGGCGGTCGGCGAGCGCATCTCGTCGACGACGTGGCCGTCGGCCAGGAACAGCACGCGGTCGGCGTAGCTGGCGGCCTTGGGGTCGTGGGTGACCATGACGACGGTCTGGCCCAGCTCGGTGACCGCCTTGCGGAGGAACGCGAGCAGCTCGGCGCCGGACCTGGAGTCCAGTGCGCCGGTCGGCTCATCGGCGAAGACGATCTGGGGACGCGAGGCCAGGGCCCGCGCGGCAGCAACTCGCTGCTGCTGCCCGCCGGAGAGCTCCGAGGGGCGGTGACCGAGCCGCTGGCTGAGACCCACGGTCTCGACGATCGACGCAACCCATGCCGCGTCGGGCTTGCGCCCGGCGATCCGCATGGGGAGGACGATGTTCTCGGCAGCGGTCATGGTCGGCAGCAGGTTGAACGACTGGAAGATGAAGCCGATCCGGTCGCGGCGCAGCAGCGTGAGCGTCTTGTCGTTGAGGCCGGTGATCTCGGTCTCCCCGAGGTACACCTCACCTGACGTGGGCCGGTCGAGGCCGGCGAGCATGTGGAGCAGCGTCGACTTCCCCGAGCCGGACGGGCCCATGATGGCGGTGAACTCGCCCTGGCGAAGATCGACGCTGACGGCGTCGAGCGCGACGACCGCGGCGTCTCCCGTGCCGTAGGACTTGCTGACCGCAACCGTGGCGGCCGCGTTGGCGGTCGCTCGGGGAGCGAGGGTGGTGACGGACATGTGGGGCTCCTGACGTAGGTCGCCGTCCGCTGTCGAACGGCGTGGCACCAGCACACGGCATCCGGGGACCGCCGCCCATCGGGCTGGGCGCACGCTGGGAGGCGGGTGGCCGACGGCTCTTGACCGGTCGGTTGTGCGGCCAGCCCCACCCTCGGGGTACGGGTGAGCACCTCCCGTCCGCTACCGGAGGGGCGCACACTGCACGTCATGACCGCTCTGGGCCGCCTCCGCAGGCGGTCCGGCGCGGAGTGGCGGTCCACGGCCTTGGTGCTCGGCGGTCTCGCGGGCTTCGTGCTCCTCGTCTACGCGGTCCTGGTCGTGGGCGGCGGAGTGCTGCTCGGGCGGACCGGGTCGGCCGACGTGGCCCTCTCCGTCCTGGCCACGGCCGTGGTGGCCTTGTCGTTCGACAGGGTGCAGTCCCGCCTCGAAACCTTCTCCTCGCGCCTCCTGCACGGTGGAGCCGCGTCGCCGTACGACGTGCTGCGGGGGTTCTCGGAGACTGCGAGCGGCCGGTACGCCGCGGAGGAGCTCCCCGAGCGGATGGCCCGGCTGCTGGCCGAGGGCACGGGCGCGGCGTGGTCCGAGGTCTGGCTGGTGGTCGGCGACCGACCGCGGCTCGCCGCCACCTGGACGCCCGGTGCGGTCGCCCCGGGCGCCGACCGGCTCGGCCCGGGTGACGATGCCGGCCGTCGGTCCCTCGACGTGCGCCACGGCGAGGAGCTGCTGGGCGTGCTGGTGGTGCAGGAGCACCCGTATGTGCCGATGTCGTCGGTGGAGGAACGGCTGTTCGCCGGCCTGGCCGCCCAGGCGGGGCTGGTGCTCCGGGGTGCCCAGCTCCGCGCCGAGCTCGAGCAGCGAGCCGAGGAGCTGTCGGCGCGAGCCGAAGAGCTCAAGGGCTCGCGACAGCGCCTGGTGGACGACCAGGATGCCGCCCGGCGCTCGCTGGAGCGTGACATCCATGACGGGGCCCAGCAGCACCTGGTCGCCCTGGCGGTCAACCTCCGCCTGGCGCAGACGCTTGCCGACAGGTCGCCAGACCGTGCAGCGGAGCTACTGGCTGCTCAGCAGCGCGCCTCGGTCGACGCGATCGAGACCCTGGTCCGGCTCTCGCGCGGCATCTACCCACCGCTGCTCACCGGTGGCGGGCTCGCGCTGGCACTGGAGGCCGCCATCGACGTCAGCCCGGTCCCCGTGAAGCTCGACGCCGAGGGAATCGGCCGCTACCCGGCCCGGCTCGAGGCGGCGGCGTACTTCTGCTGCCTGGAGGCGCTCCAGAACGCCACCAAGCACGCGGGCGCCACCCGCATCCGGATCTGCCTGCGCCACGACGGCGACGAGCTGGTCCTCACGGTCGAGGACGACGGCACCGGGTTCGACACCGCGAGCAGCCTGTCCGGATCCGGGCTGTCCAACATGCGTGACCGGATGGAAGCACTCGACGGCACCCTGCTCGTCACCTCCAGCGACCGGGGCACCCGGATCCGGGCCGCCCTCCCGGCGCCGAGTGGAGGCTGAGGTGCGTTCGAAGCTCGCCTGGCTGCTCGCCACTCTGACCGTGGTGATGACGGTCGTCGACATAGCGGTCACCTCGGCGTACCGCTCCCTGCTCTCGGAGGAGGCAGTGGCGGAGCACGGGTTCCCGTTCGTCAACCTCGCGGTGCTGGGGTCGGCCCTGCTCGGCGCCATCGTCGTGTCGCGGGATGGGCGCCACGTCATCGGGTGGTTGCTCACTCTGGTCGGCGTCGTGGGAGCGTTCTCCCTGACGCTCGAGGCCTACAGCATCTGGGTGGTCAGCGAGGACGGTCCGGGGCCCGCGGCGCTCGGCTCCGTCCTCGGGCTGGTCTCGTCGCTGGTCGGCGGCCAGTTCGCGATCGGCATGCTGGCCCTGTTGTTCCTGCTGGCGCCGGACGGGCGGCTGCTCTCGCCCCGGTGGAGGTATGTCGCGGCAGCCGTCCCGCTGGGGGTGCTGAGCTGCGCGCTCGCCCTGCTCTCCGGGGACCCGACGACGTTCGACATCCAGAGCTCCGACGTGGGCCCCGTCCGCGAAGCGACGTTCACCGTCGGCTTCGCCCTGATCTCCGTGGGCCTGCTGGGCGCCGTGGTCTCGATGCTCATCCGCCTGCGCCGCAGCCGAGGCGAGGAGCGGCAGCAGATGCGCGTGATCGCGCTCGCTGCCGGTCTGCTGGCGGTGGGGATCGCGGCCCTTTTCGTCGGCCAGTCCCTCAACGGGGGCCAGCAGACCTGGGCGGCAACGTTGCCCCTGTTCCTCTCTTACCTCGCCCTGCCGCTGATGTTCTCGGTCGCGGTGCTCCGGTACCGGCTCTACGACGTCAGCCTCATCATCAACCGGGCCATCGTCCTGGCCGTGGGCACGGCCTTCGCCGCGGTCGGCTACACCACGTTGGTGGTCCTGGTCGGCAACCAGGTCGACAGCCGAACCGGCAGCTTCGGGATCTCGCTCCTCGGCACCGCTGTGGTCGCCCTGGGGTTCCAGCCGCTACGGCGCGGGGTGGTCCGGCTGGCCAACCGGCTGGCCTACGGGCCGCGCGCCCGCCCATACGTGGCGCTCTCCGAGTTCAGCAGCAGGCTGGCCGAGACCCCCAGCGCGGATGCGCTGCTCCTCGCCGTCGCCGATGCCGCCGGGCGCGCGGTCTCGGCGCGGGGCGCGACGGTCACCATCGACCTCGACCTCGGGGTCGTGTCGGCGGACTGGGGCCAGACCAACCGGGAGGCGGCGCAGCCGTACGACGTCCCCATCCGCAGTGGCAGCGTCACTCTGGGGCACATAACGGTCCTGGTGCCCCACGGCCGGCAGGTGCGTGCGAACGACGCCCGCCTGCTCCAGGCGCTTGCCGACCAGGCGGCCGTGGCGGTCCGAAACGCTGCCATGGAGACGCAGCTGGCCGGCCGCGTCGCCGACCTGGACCGCACCACGCACCTGCTGGTCGAGTCCCGTGCCCGCATCATCGACGCCGACGACGAGGCCCGGCGGGCCCTCGAGGCCGCGATCTCCCGCGACGTGCTGCCTCCCCTGCTCGCGCTCCCGGACCGGCTGGGCCTGGCGCACGAGGCCGTCGCCTCGGGCGCACCTGGCCATGACCTCGACGAGCTGGTCGACCTGACGAACGCCGCGCTGGAGTCGCTCCGCGACCTGACCCGCGGAGTGTTCCCCACCCAGCTCACCAGGACCGGCCTCGAGCCTGCGCTCCGGTCCTGCCTGGGCCGAGCCGGGCTAAGGGGCCGACTGGTGGTGGACTCCTCGGCCGCCGGGCGGAGGTTCTCCGGCCGGGTGGAGGCGGCGATCTACTTCTCGTGCTCGGAGGCGGTGCACGCACTGTCGGACCAGTCGTCCGTGGAGCTCGCCGTCGAGGGAAAGGACCTGCTGTTGCGGATCAGTGGCCTGATCGGCGGACAGCTGCCCTTGCGCGCGATGGAGGACAGGGTCGCAGCCGTGGGCGGTTCGCTGACCACCGCGACGGGAGTCGTGACCGTCCGCATTCCGGAGGTCTCAGGAGAGCTCGTCGGCACCGCGAGCGGCCCAGGCCTCTGACAGCCGGTCGGGGCCGAACGCCCCCTTGGCGACGTACGACGCCGCGCCGCTGCCGGCGACGTCGAAGTCCTCGGCGTCGTAGGTGGACAGCAGCACGACCACGGGGCCGTCGGCCGCTGCGGTGAGTCGACGACAGGCTTCGATCCCGTCCATGCCAGGCAGGTTGACGTCCATCAGCACCAGGTCTGGACTCAGCTCGGCGACCGCCGTCAGCGACTCCTCGCCGGTCGTCGCCGAACCCACGACCACGAAACCGTCGGTCGCGTCGACGACGGCGGTCATGGCCAGGCGGTACGGCTCCTGGTCGTCGACGACCAGGACGCGGACCTCGGCGCCGGTGACCCGACTCATGGCGTACACCTCCTGGCACGATGCTCGCGCAGCGACGGCCTGCCGCGACAGGGGGCTGACCGCACACCCGGGGTGTGGCTGACCCCCTCAGGTCGGCCGGCCGCCGCGCGTGGCGTCGAGGAACGCCAGCACCGCCATGACCCGCCGGTTGACGTCCGACTCGTTGACGACGTCCAGCTTCTGGAAGACCGACCCGATGTGCTTCTCCACCGCACGGTCGCTCATGAACAGGGTGGCCGCGATCGCAGCGTTGCTGAGCCCGGTGGCCATCGTCTGCAGCACCTCGAGCTCGCGCTCGGTGAGCCCGCGCAGCGGCGAGCTGGCCTCCTTCGAGGTGCGGGCCATCAGCCCCTCGACCACCTTGGGGTCGAGCGCGGAGCCGCCGCGAGCCACCTCGTGCAGCGCACGCACCAGGTCGTCGACCTGGCTCACGCGCTCCTTGAGGAGGTAGCCCAGGCCGGCCACGCCGTCCGCCAGCAGGTCGTAGGCGTAGTCCTCCTCGACGTACTGGGAGAGCACGACGACCCCGACGTCGGGGAACTCCGACCGGATCCGCTTGGCTGCGTCGATCCCCTCGGTGGTGAACGTCGGGGGCATGCGGATGTCGGTCAGTACGGCGTCGGGACGGTGCGTCGCAACCGCGGCGAGCAGCGCGACGGGGTCGCCGACCGCCTCGACGAGATCGATCTCGGGCGTCTCGGTCAGGAGCCCGGCCACGCCCTCGCGCACCAGGTAGTTGTCGTCGGCGAACACGACGCGGAGCGTCATGCTGGTCACTCTAGGGGGATCGCGCCGCTCGCAGCGGGGGACAGCCCGCTGACGAAGGGCGGATGACCCACCCGGACGGTGCGGCTGGCGCGATGTCGCCGGGGGACCGGTCTCCCTAGCGTCGACGACATGACCTCACAGCCGTCCTCGCACACCACTGGAACCCCGCGAACGTTCCTCGTCTGCGCCTTTCTGGTGCTGGTGCACATCGCGGACGACAACTTCCTCCAGCCACGACACGGCATGACGGCGGGCGACCACCTCCTCAGCGGAGGGGTCCCGGTGGTTGCTCTCGGTGGCGCGATGGTTCTCTACCCGCACGTGCGCGCCGGTGTGCGGGCCGTGATCGCGCTGCTCGTCGGCTTCGCCGGCCTCGTCGTGGGGTTCATCGAGGCGGGCTACCACCTGTTCAGCGTGGGGCTCTACGGCGACGACTACACGGGTCTCGCCGCGGGACTCGCCGGCGTGATGCTCATCGGGCACGCGACCCGCACGCTGTGGCGCTCACGGCGCAGCGGTCCGACGCGGACGCGTCGTTACGTCCGGCGTACCGTGCTCGGCGTCGTCGGCCTCACCGCCGTGGCCGAGGTGATCGCGCCGTTCGCCTTCGGCTACTACGCGACGCACGGCATGCGCGCGACCGTGCCGGAGCCCGACCTGGGCGCCGCCTACGAGGACGTCACGTTCACCACCAGCGACGGGCTGGAGCTCCAGGGCTGGTATGTCCCCTCACGCAACGGCGCCGCCGTCATCGCCTTCGCGGGCCGGAAGAACCCACAGCCGCACACCCGCATGCTGGTCGAGCACGGCTACGGCGTCCTGCTCTTCGACCGGCGCGGCGAAGGCGCCAGCGACGGCGACGGCAACCGGTTCGGGTGGGGTGGGACCCGGGACATCGACGCCGCCCTGGACTTCCTCGAGGGCCGCCCGGACGTCGACCCCGACCGCATTGGCGGCCTGGGCCTGTCGGTGGGGGGTGAGCTGATGCTCGAGGCCGCCTCCGAGGACGACCGGCTGGCGGCGATCGTGTCCGAGGGAGCCGGCACCCGGACCTTCGCCGAGGAGCTGCACGACTTCTCGCCGAACACCGTCATCCGCGGCTTCCACACCTTGGTCGCCAAGCACATCGGTGTCTCGCTGTTCTCCAACGAGTCGCCGCCGCCGAGCCTGGTCGACGTCGTGCACGAGGTGGCGCCGCGCCCCGCCCTGCTGATCTGGGCGCCGAACGGTGGCAACCGCGAGACGATGACCCCGGTCTACGAGCGGCTCATCGGCCCCAGCGCCAGCCTGTGGGCGATGGACGACGTCAAGCACATCCAGGGGTTGCAGACCCACCCTGAGGAGTACGAGCGTCGCGTCGTCGGCTTCTTCGACGAGGCGCTCCTCGGTCACCCCTCGAGTCTGCCCGCGGACGGCGAGTGAGTCACCCGGTCGCGAGCGAGCCCACCTGGGTAACCCGCTGGAGGTCGATCTCGATCCCGACACCCGCCTTGGTGAGCAGTGGGAAGCGGCCCGCTCGAGGGACGGTCACGTAGCCCGCGCTGTCGAGGACGGCGAGCTCGCGGTCGACCGCGTGGAGGAACGCCGCGCAGCGCTCGGCGTCCAGCCCGCGCGGCCAGATCAGGGTGCTGCTGAGGACGTCTTCGCGTCGAGCCTCGAGCTCGGCCGCGGCCGCCTCAAGGAGCGTGCGCATCCGCTCGACCGCCGCCACGTCGTTCACCACATCAACACGCTATGGGCGACCACCGACAATCGGCCGTATGGCCCACCCGAGCCATACCGGGGGCGGATCCCGGCGCGGATACTGCCTCCTGTCCGGGGAGGTGGGCAGGTGCGATACGGCGTGCTGGTCTGGGTCGGCGACGAGGTCGTCGCCGTACGGACCGGCGTCGAGCCCACGCCCGCGATCGTCCGGCCCGCACCGGCTGTGGCGGGCGTGGCGTGGTGGAGCCACCCAGAGGGCCCGGCACTGATCGCCGGCCTGGTCGCCGAGCTCACGCGGGGCCTCGTTCGCGACGAGCTGGTCGAGCTGGTGCTGCTGGCCCCGGCAGAGACCCGGACCGAGCTCGAGGGTGCCCTCGGCTTCGCCGTGCCTGACGTCGATGTGCGGGTCGTGCCCGTCCACGAGGCGGCGAGCGCGGTCCTGGGTGCGGCGACCCGGGTCGGCGAGTGGCGAGGTGGTGCCCTGCTCTGGTCGGGCAGCGGGGAGCGGGCGCTGGCCGTGGGGCCGCGGGGGTCAGTCGGCGCGGTCGAGCTCCGGATCGCCTCCGAGGCGCCCGACGCGGACTTCCTGCCGGCCGAACAGCTCGTGGAGCAGTACGCGGCGGGACTCGAGCCGCCCTCGGCCGAGGAGCCCGTCGAGGTGGACGACGACGTGCAGTTCACGGTCTACCGGCCGAGGGCCGCGCGGCCCGAACGCACCGAGCGGCTCGTGGCCTTCGCGCACAAGTCCGACGAGTACGAGGAGGACGGCCACCTCATCGACCCGGCGACCGAGGTCGCGCGCCTGGCAGAGGAGGTGCTCGGCGACCTGTCGGGGCAGGTCACGACGACGCAGGACGCGAACGCGCCGATCGGTCGTGGTGACGTGCTGCGTTTCGTCCCGGTGGTGCCCGGCGTCCGCTTCAACCCCGAGGCGCTGGAGTTCCAGTGGCTCCGGGGCGTGCACCGCGAGGTCTTCGAGTTCGTGGCCGGCCGCGAGCTCGACGGCCAGACGGTCACCGGGCGGTTGTCGGTCTACGTCGGGTTGCGGCTGGTGGCCGACGTCACGCTGCGGATCCGCGTCGACAGCACCGCCGCCGGCGCCGTTCAGGAGCGCAGCCGCGGCCGGGTCTACGGCAAGGTGTTCCCGTCGTACTCCCACCAGGACTCGGTCGTCGTCGCCCAGATCGCGGCCGCCGCCCAGACGCTCGGACACGAGTACCTGCGCGACGTCGACCAGCTCCGCGCGGGGCAGGACTGGCAGCGCGAGCTCGAGCGCTACATCGAGCAGGCCGACGTCTTCCAGCTGTTCTGGTCTCCGGCGTCGATGGTGTCGCCGCACGTCCAGCACGAGTGGAGCTACGCCCTCTCGCTGAACCGGCCCGACTTCGTGCGCCCCGTCTACTGGGAGATGCCCCGCGCGAGCATGCCCCCGACCCTGCCGCCGCCCGAGCTCGACCGGTTGCACTTCGCCTACCTGGGCGCGCCGCCGCCTGCGCCGTCGTCCCCGCCGTCGTTCCAGCCCTCGCTCCAGCCGTCGTCCCCGCCGTCGTTCCAGCCGTCGTCCGCCCCGAGGCCGGCCGCGCCGGCGCCAGCGCCCATGGGGCCACCTCCCGCCGCACCGGCGCGGGCCAGGCGCGGCGTCAGGGGCGCGCTGGCGGGGGTCGGGGTCGCCGCGGCGGCCACCGTCGCGGTGACGTTCGCGGTCGCCGGCGGCGGAGCGCCCTCGGCCTCGCCCCCACCGCCGCCAAGCACGGCGGCGACGAGCTTCGACGCGACCCCGGCGCCTACCGAGGAACCGGACGACTCGCCCGGCTCGTCGCAGGCGCGGGCGCTGGTCGTGGCTTTCTTCGCCGACCTGGGCGCCGGCGACGCCGAGGCGGCCCTGCAGCGGGTGTGCTCCGACAAGCAGGACGCGCTCGCGGACCTGGTGGCCGAGCTGGCGACCTACGAGTGGGGCCCACCGACGTTCGAGGACGACGAGGCCTCCGGCTCGGACCGGCTGCTCGTGGTCTCGGTGAGCGCCGGCGCTATCACCGAGCGGTACCTGGTGTTGGTCTCGGCGGGCGCGTCGGGTGCCGAGGTGTGCGGCCTCGCCGAGTTCAACGGGTGACGAGCGCCAGCGCGGAGTCGACGAGATAGGCGCGGACCTGGGCGGGCGAGATCTCGCCCACGGTGGGCACACCGGGGCTCGTCTCGGTGACCAGGATGCCGACCCGCGCGAGCTGGAGCGCGCCGAGGCCACTGGCATAGAGCGTGTTGGCGAGCAGGGTCGGGTCGTCGACCCGGAAGGTGCCCGCGTCGACGCCGGCCTGGAGCGCGTCCTGGAGGATGGCCAGGCAGCCCGAGATGCCGCGGCCGAGCCGGAACAGGGCGCTCTCGGAGATCTCGTCGATGAGCTCGGGGCCGCTGCGGCGCATCAGCGCCTGGGCGCAGTCGGTGAACGCCGGGTGGGCCAGGCCGTAGTCGACGAACGCGCCCACCAGCGCCTCGAGCCGCCGGGGTGCCTCCGCGTCGGGGTCGTCGGCAGACGCGAGGGCCTCGTGGAGCTCGTCGAGATAGGTCACCAGGGTGAGCGCGAACAGCTCCTCCTTGCCGGAGAAGTGCCGGTAGACGATGGCCCGGTTGATGCCGACCGCGTGGGCGATGTCCTCGATCTGCGCCTCGCGGACGCCCTTCTCGTCGAACAGCGCCCGGGTGGCAGCGATGATCTCCTTCTCGCGGGCCCGGCGCCGGGCCGCGGCCGCCGACCGGCGACCGTCTGTCACGGGAGCACGAGTGGCCATGCGGCGATGGTAATGCGCGTGCAACTCCGAGTTGCACGACTGTGACGGTTGTCCTAGCGACCGTAGATCTCGCGCACCGTCTCGATGGTGTCGGCCTGCTCGGGGGTCTTGTCGTCGCGGTAGCGAACGACGCGCGCGAAGCGGAGCGCCATGCCACCGGGGTAGCGGGTCGACCTCTGGAGGCCGTCGAAGGCGATCTCCACGACTTGCTCCGGGCGGACATGTACGACGTGGTGGTCGTGGACCGATGGCGGGTCGAGGGCGAGCTCGGTGAACCGCTCGGTCTGCCACGCGAGCATCTCGTCGGTCATGCCCTTGAACGTCTTGCCCAACATCACGAACTCGTCGCCATCCCGCGCGCCCAGATGGATGTTGGAGAGCCAGCCGCGGCGGCGGCCGGAGCCCCACTCCACCGCGAGGACGACGAGGTCGAGGGTGTGCACCGGCTTCACCTTCACCCAGGCGGAGCCGCGGCGGCCGGCGTCGTAGGGCGCGGCGAGGTTCTTGACCACCACGCCCTCGTGGCCGAGGTCGAGGACGCGGGAGACGAACGCCTCGGCCTCGGTGACGTCGGAGGTCAGCAGCCGGGGGACCAGGTGCTCCTCCGGCACGAGCCCGGCGAGCGCCTCGAGCCGCTCGGAACCGGGGGAGTCGACCAGGTCGCGGCCGTCGAGGTGGAGCAGGTCGAAGAAGTAGGGCGTGAGGTGGACGCCCTCGCTCATGGCCGTGCGGGAGGCGGTCTCCTGGAACGGGCGCGGGCGACCTTGGTCGTCGAGGGCCAGCACCTCGCCGTCGAGCACGAAGTCGGACGAGGGCAGGGACCGAGCCACCGAGACCACCTCGGGCAGCCGCTCGGTGATCAGCTCCAGCGAGCGCGTCGCGACCAGCACCTCGTCGCCGCGGCGGTGCACCTGGATCCGGATGCCGTCGAGCTTCGTGTCGATCGCGACGTCTCCGCCACCGGCCTTCTCCATCGCCGCCTCGACCGAGGTCGCGCTGGACGCGAGCATCGGCAGCACCGGCCGCCCGACCTCGAGCACGAACTCGGCGAGCGCCTCCTCGCCGCCGGTCAGCGCCGCGATGGACACGGCGACCGTCGAGCCGGCCATCATCGCGGCCCGGCGTACGGCAGCGAGCGGTACGCCGCCCGCGGCCGCCAGCCCCTCCTGGACGAGCGAGTCGAGGGCACCCTGCCGGACCTCGCCGGTCACGATCCCGCGTAGCCAGGGCTGCTCCTCGGCGGTCGCGCGCCCGAACAGCTCGGCCGTCGCCGCGGCTCTGGAGCCCTGCGACCCGGAGCCGGACAGCGCCGCGATCCGCTCGAACGCCTCGTGCACCTCGAGCACGGTCAGTGACGGCTCGGCCGCTGGAGCGGGCAGCGACTGCATCGACCGCCAGCCCAGCCCGGTGCGGCGCTGCCGCAGCGACCCGGCGAGGTAGGACGTCAGGGTCTCGATCTCATCGGCGCTCGAGTCGGTGACCCGCGCGAACAGCTCGGCGAACGCCGCGGTCTTGGCCTTGCGCGAGCGCGTCGAGGCGACCTCGGTGGAGGTGGCGACCACCTCGGCGAGCAACATGGGGACAGTCAACCCGCCCCCACCGACATCAGGACAGCAGCTTGCACGGACCGCTCGTCGTCGTCCTGGTGCTCGCCGCCGCGGTGCTGCACGCGACCTGGAACGCGATCGCCCACTCCGCCGCGGACCGGCTGGTCGGGTTCGCTCTCATCTCGACCTCGACCCTCGTGCTCGGCACCGTCATGGTGATCGTCGGCGAGCCGGTCGGCTGGCACTACTTCTGGATGGCCGCACTGTCGGCGGGCCTGCATGTGGCGTACCTGCTCCTGCTCATGGCCAGCTACCAGGTCGCGGACCTCAGCCGCGCCTACCCGCTCAGCAGGGGCACCGGCGTCGCCCTCACGGCCATCGCCTCCATCGTGCTGCCTCGGTCGCCGCTGGGCGTCGACGTGGTCGTCGGCACCGGCCTGGTCGTGCTCGGCCTGATCGGCGTCACGCTCGCCGGGCCGCGGCTCACGGTCGCCAACGACGCCCGTGGCATCGCGGCCGCACTCGGCACCGGCGTCGCGATCGCGGGCTACACGGTCGTCGACGGCCTCGCCGTCTCGGGTGGAGCGCCGGTCGTCGCCTATGCCGGCTGGCTGATGCTGCTGCAGTCCTGGGTCGTCCCGACGTACGCCGTCGCGAAGCGAGGTCGTCAACTGCTCACCGTCTCGCGGCGGCAGGTGCTCTACGGGTTGGGAGGGGGAGTCGTCTCGCTCGTGGCCTACGGGCTGGTCCTGCTGGCGCAGACCAGCGGCGCACTGGCCGCGGTTGCCGCGCTCCGCGAGCTGAGCATCGCCCTGGGCGTGCTCATAGGGGCGTTCGTGCTGCACGAGGCCGCGGCCCGCAAGCGGCTGCTGCCGGCGCTGGTGCTGACCGCCGGCGCGGTGGTGCTCGCGCTGAGCATCTGAGCCTTACCCGACGAATCTGGCCCCGGCTGGCTGGAGTTCCATACGACAAGGACCAGTTTCACCGGGTACCCGGTGAAACTGCTTGACCCCAAACGAGAACACGTTCTAGGTTGGACAGGTGTCCAGTCAGGTGTCCACCCTGCCGAGGCGCGGGCTCAATGCCCGCCAGGCGGAGACGGTCGGGCGGCTGCTCGACGCCGCGGAGCAGGAGCTGGCCGCGGTCGGGACGGAAGGGCTCACGATCCGCACGGTCGCCGGTCGCGCGGGGGTCTCGCCGGCCACGGCGTACACCTACTTCGGCTCCAAGAACCACCTGTTCGCCGAGCTGTTCCACCGCAAGGTGCTGCTCGAGCACCCGGCCGAGATCACCGGCCGTACGCCGTTCCGGCGGGTCACGGCCGTCACGAGACACCTCGCGACCGTGCTCGGCGCCAGCCCGCACCTCGCCTCGGCCGCCAACCACGCCCTGCTCGGCACCGACCCCGACGTAGAGCGCCTCCGCGTCGTCATCGGCGTCGAGATCATCGGCCGCTTCCAGCAGGCCCTCGGTGACGACGCGGACCCCGAGCTCCTCGACGCCCTGACCCTCGCCCTGACCGGCGCGCTGCTGCAGACCGGCATGGGGCTGATCACCTACGACGACCTGGCCGACCGCCTCGACGCCGTGATGGCCACGATCCTCCGAGGCAACGCATGACAACGACCACGCAGCCGATGGCCCTGGACCCCTACGACTACGCGTTCCAGGAGGACCCCTACCCGGTCTACGCCTGGCTGCGCGAGCACGAGCCGCTGCACCACAACCCGGCCCTCGACCTGTGGGCGCTGACCCGGTACGCCGACATCGCCGAGGCGGTCCGCACCGAGGGCACCTACTCCAACTCCCGGGGCGTCGCGATCGAGGAGTCGGCCTGGGGCCCGGACGCGCACAAGGTGATGTCGATCCTCGGCATGGACCCGCCACGCCAGAAGCGGCTGCGCTCCCTCGTCTCCCGCGGCTTCACCCCGCGTCGCGTCCACGACCTGCTGCCCCGGATCCAGCAGCTCACCGACCGCTACCTCGCGGAGTGCCTGGAGATTGGCCGCGACGGTGGGGAGTTCGACTGGATCGCCGACTTCGCCGGCAAGCTCCCGATGGACGTCATCTCCGAGATGATGGGCGTCCCCGAGGAGGACCGCGCGGACGTACGCCGCCAGGCCGACATCGTCGTGCACCGTGAGGATGGCGTGTACGACGTCCCGCCTCCCGCGATGGACTCGTCCCTGTGGCTGGTCGGCTACTACCAGGCCATGGTCGACCAGCGGCGCCGCGCGCCGAGCGACGACCTGACCAGCGCGCTGATCGAGGCAGAGGTCGACGGAGAGCGGCTCACCGACGAGGACGTCATCGCCTTCCTCTTCCTGATGGTCGTGGCCGGCAACGAGACGACCACCAAGCTGCTCGGCCACGCGCTCTTCCACCTGACGCGCCACCCCGACCAGCTCGCGAGGGTCTTCGAGGAGCCGAACACCGGGCTCGTCAACCCGTGGATCGAGGAGACACTGCGCTTCGACACCTCGAGCCAGCTGCTCGCCCGCTACCTGCTGCGCGACGTGGAGCTGCACGGCACGGTCGCGCCGCAGGGCTCGAAGCTGCTGCTCTGTCTCGGCTCTGCCAACCGCGACGAGCGGGTCTTCTCCCGACCGGACGACTACGACATCTTCCGCGACCCGGACGAGCTCGCCCAGATCCTGTCCTTCGGCGGTGGCCGGCACTTCTGCCTCGGCGCCAACCTGGCCAGGCTCGAGACCCGCATCGCGCTGACCAGCCTCGTCGAGAGAGTGAGCTCGGTCGAGGTCGCGCACGACCGCTGCGAGCGCGTGCACTCCCTCAACGTGCGCGGGTTCGCCGCGATGCCGACCCGGGTGGCGGTGCGCTGATGGCGAGTCAGAAGTACGCCCAGCCCGACCGGCGCCCCGCCGTCGTCACTGGCGCCAGCTCCGGCATCGGCGCCGCCACGGCTCTCAAGCTGGGCCAGGCCGGCTTCCCGGTCGCGCTCGGCGCGCGGCGTACGGACAAGCTCGAGGACGTCGCCGCCCACATCCGCGCGGACGGCGGCGAGGCGGTCGTGCACCCGCTCGACCTCACCGAAGACGACTCGGTCGCGGAGTTCGCCAAGGCGGTCACCCACGAGCTCGGCGACATCGAGGTGGTGGTCTCGAACGCCGGTGCGGTCGCGCCCGGCCGGATCACCGAGGTCGACCCGGAGCGGTTCACCCGCGAGCTCGACCTCGCGGTCGTGGGCGCGCACCGGCTGGTCCGCGCGTTCGTGCCGGCGATGCAGGAACGGCGCCGCGGCGACATCGTCTTCGTCTCCTCCGACACCACGGTCCGCCCGCGGCCGTTCATGGCTGCCTACTCCTCGGCCAAGTGGGGGCTCGAGGGCCTGGTCGCCAGCCTGCAGCTGGAGCTTGAGGGCTCCGGGGTCCGCGCCTCCGTCGTACGCCCCGGCCCGACCTGGAGCGAGATGGGCAGCGACTGGGACCCCGACGAGGCGGCGTTCGTGCTCAACCAGTGGGTGCGGTTCGGGCTCGCCCGGCACCCGCACTTCATGAAGCCGGCCGCGATCGCCGACGCCATCGCCACGATCGTGAGCGCCCCGCGCGGCGTACACCTCAACCTGGTCGAGGTCAGCCCTGAGGCACCGGTGGAGGACGAGTGATCTCACCCCACGGAAAGCGCTCGCTGCACTCGCGTTTCCGCGGGGACCCCGAGAAAAGCATCCACGAGGTCTCCTACAAGGTCGCGGACGACGGCCACGGCCACCTCGCCGAGATGCGTGTGGACCCGATCGGGCTGTTCCACCGGGTCCGCGACGAGTGCGGGGACATCGGCCGGTTCCGGCTGGCCGACCGCGACGTCGTGATGGTCAGCGGCGCGGAGGCGAACGAGCAGTTCTTCCGGGCGCCGGACTCGACGCTCGACCAGGCCGCGGCGTACCCGTTCATGACGCCGATCTTCGGCAAGGGCGTGGTCTTCGACGCCAGCCCCGAGGAACGCCAGCAGATGCTGAAGAACCAGGCGCTGCGCGGCGACATGATGCGCGGCCACGCCCAGACCATCGAGGCCGAGATCAACCGGATGGTGGGCGCCTGGGGAGAGGAAGGGGAGATCGACCTGCTCGACTGGTTCGCCGAGCTGACCATCTACACGACCTCGTCGTGCCTCATCGGGAAGCCGTTCCGCGAGGAGCTCGACGCGTCGTTCGCCCAGCACTACCACGAGCTGGAGCGCGGGACCGACGCGATCGCGTACGTCGACCCGTACGCCGACATCGAGTCGTTCCATCGCCGTGACGCCGCCCGCGAGCAGCTGGTCGGGCTGGTGCAGGCGATCATCGACAAGCGGGTCGCCCGCGCCAAGGTGCCGCGCGAGGAGCGCGACCTGCTCGACGTCCTCATCTCGATCGACATGAGCGCCGACTACATCACCGGCATCTTCATCTCGATGATGTTCGCCGGCCACCACACGTCGTCCGGCACCGCCGCGTGGGCGCTGATCGAGCTGATGCGGCACCCGGAAGACATGAACGAGGTCGTCGCCGAGCTCGACGATCTCTACGCCGACGGATCGGAAATCTCCTTCCAGGCGCTCCGCTCGATCCCGCGGCTGGAGTCGGCGCTCAAGGAGACGCTGCGCCTGCACCCGCCGCTGATCATCCTGCTGCGCGTCGTCCAGGAGGAGATCGAGCTGGCCGGTCACACCATCCCGCCCGGGACCATGGTCGCGGCCAGCCCGCGGGTGTCGAACCGGATCGCCGAGGACTTCCCCGAGCCCGACCGGTTCGACCCGGGCCGCTACCTAGACCCGCGCCAGGAGGACCTGCAGAACCGCTGGACCTGGATCCCGTTCGGCGCCGGCAAGCACCGCTGCGTCGGCAACGCGTTCGCGATGATGCAGCTCAAGGCGATCTTCTCGGTGATCCTGCGCGACTACGAGTTCGAGCCGGCCCAGCCGTCCGAGTCCTATCGTGACGACACCTCGAAGATGGTGATCCAGCTCGCCCAGCCCTGCCGGGTCCGCTACCGGAAGAGGTCGAAGTGAGAAGGGTCTCGAGACGCTCGCTAGCGCGAGCTCCTCAACCACCGGTGGTTGAGGAAGGCGCGCTAGCGCCTGTCTCGAAACCGCCCTCACCCGCGCTGGGAAGCAAGCCATGAGGGTCGTCGCGGACCTCGACCTCTGCCAGGCACACCAGGTGTGCCAGGGCGAGGCGCCCGGGGTGTTCGGCTTCGACGCGGACGCCGACCGGGTCGTCGTGCTCGCGGAGCACCCCGACGAGTCGCTGCGCGAGCAGGTGCTCGCTGCTGTCCGCTACTGCCCGGCGATGGCGCTGAGCCTCGAGGAGGACTGATGGACCGCGCAGAGATGCAGTCGTTCTGGGAGCGGTGGCTGGCCGCCAACCGGGACGCCGAGGCGAACGGCGACTGGGGTCCGTTGGCGGACTTCTACACCGAGGACGCGACCTACGGGTGGATGTACACCCCCGACGAGCACTTCATGGCCGTGGGCCGCGAGCAGATCCGGGAGTGGGCGCTCGGGCTGGAGATGGCGGGGCTGGACGGCTGGCACTACGACTACGCGGCCACCGTCATGGACGAGTCCAACGGGATGATCGTCGGTTTCTGGAAACAGCGTGCCGGCATCGTCGACGACTCCGGCACGGAGTACGAGATTCGAGGCATCGGCGGCTCCTGGTTCGGCTGGACGCCGGACGGCTTCGCCTGGCAGCGCGACTGGTTCGACCTCGGCAGTGTCGCGACGACGTTCCTCGAGCTGGCCGGAAGCGGCAGGGCGCCGCGGGGGCTGCTGGACCGGATGTCGCTCGACGGGCCTTCCCAGCCCGGTCACTACCGGCATGCCGACCTTCCTTCGACCGTCTGGCCGCCCGTCGTGGGGGACGCGTGAGCACGCCACCGCCCCAGCTCCTCATCGACGGCAAGCTGGTCCCCGCGAGCAGCGGAGCGACGTACCCGATCCTCAACCCGGCCACCGGCGCCGAGATCGGCCGGGCGCCCGACGCCACGGCTGCCGACGTCGGCGCGGCGATCGCGGCCGCCCGGCGCGCGTTCGACGAGACCGACTGGTCGACGGACGTCGAGCTCCGGGTCCGCTGCCTGCGCCAGCTCCACCAGGCCTTGCTGGACCACGCCGACGACTTCCGGGCTCTCACGACGGCCGAGGTCGGGATGCCGGCGTTCATGCAGACCGCCGCCGGCTTCGACGTGCCGGTCGAGGGGCTCGCGTGGGTCGCCGACCTGGCCGAGTCCTACGACTACGAGACCGATCTCGGGGTCGCGGCCCCGATGGGGATCCCGAGCCGGCGGACCGTACGCCGCGAGCCGGTCGGTGTGGTCGCCGCGATCACGCCGTGGAACGTGCCCACCCAGATCAACCTGGCGAAGGTCGGGCCTGCGCTCGCCGCGGGCTGCACGGTGGTGCTCAAGCCGGCGCCGGACACGCCCTGGCTGGCGTGCGAGCTCGGCCGGCTGGCCGCCGAGCACACCGATCTGCCGCCCGGAGTCCTCAACGTCGTCTCGCCGCTCTCCAACGAGGTGGCCTCGGTGCTCGCCAGCGACCCGAGCATCGACATGGTGTCGTTCACCGGCTCCACCGCCACCGGACGCGCAATCATGGCCGCCGCGGCGCCGACCCTGAAGCGGGTCTTCCTGGAGCTCGGCGGGAAGTCCGCCGCGATCGCGCTGGGCGACGCCGACGTGGCGTCGGTGGCCGGAGCGACGGCGTTCGCCGCCTGCATCCACGCCGGCCAGGGCTGCGCGATCACCACCCGGCTCGTCGTCCCGCGCGCGAAGTACGACGAGGCCGTCCGGGTGGCCGCCGAGACCATGGAGTCGATCGGCGCCAAGGACCCGGGCGACCCGGGTGCGATCTGCGGCCCGGTCATCTCGCAGGCGCAGCGCGACCGGGTCGAGTCCTACCTCCGGCTCGCGGTCGAGGAGGGCGGCAGCTTCGCCACCGGCGGCCACGTCATCGAGCAAGAGGGCTTCTGGATCGAGCCCACGGTCGTGGCCGGCCTCGACAACACGAGCCGGCTGGCCCAGGAGGAGATCTTCGGACCGGTGCTCGTCGTCATCCCGCACGACGGCGACGACGACGCGGTCCGGATCGCCAACGAGTCGGCGTACGGCCTCTCCGGCTCGGTCGACTCCGCCGACCTCGAGCGCGCCAAGGGGGTGGCCCGGCGGATCCGCACCGGCACCCTCGCCGTGAACGGCGGTGTGTGGTTCAGCCCGGACGCGCCGTTCGGCGGCTACAAGCAGTCCGGCGTCGGCCGCGAGATGGGCGTGGCCGGCTTCGAGGAGTACCTGGAGACCAAGACGATCGCGGAGCCGGCATGAGCGTGGATCGAGTCCCAGCCCCGGGTTGGGAGGTTTCGAGACGCTCGCTAGCGCGAGCTCCTCAACCACCGCTGGTTGAGGAAGGCGCGCTAGCACCACCGCTGGTTGCGGAAGGCGCGCTAGCACCACCGCTGGTTGCGGAAGGCGCGCTAGCACCACCGCTGGTTGACGGAAGGCGCGCTAGCACCACCGCTGGTTGCGGAAGGCGCGCTAGCACCACCGCTGGTTGAGGAAGGCGCGCTAGCACCACCGCTGGTTGAGGAAGGCGCGCTGGCACCACCGCTGGTTGAGGAAGGCGCGCTAGCGCCTGTCTCGAAACCACCAAAGACGAGAGGCAGACGCCAGCAATGAGATTCACGGACAAGGTCGCGGTGGTCACCGGGGCGGCGCAGGGGATCGGCGAGGCGTACGCGCGTGCGCTGGCCACCGAAGGCGCGTCGGTCGTGGTGGCCGATCTCAACGCCGAGTCGGGGCAGAAGGTCGCCGCCGACATCGGTGGCACCTTCGTCCGCACCGACGTGTCGTCGGCCGAGTCGGCGGCCGCGATGGTCGAGGCGACCGTGGCGGCGTACGGCGGGATCGACCTGCTCGTCAACAACGCGGCGATCTACGGTGACATGGAGTTCGACCTGCTGATCAGCGTCGACTGGGACTACTACCGGAAGTTCATGTCGGTGAACATGGACGGCGCTCTCGTCATGACCCGCGCCTGCTACCGGGAGATGCAGAAGCGCGGTGGCGGCGCGATCGTCAACCAGAGCTCGACGGCGGCCTACCTCTACTCCGGCTTCTACGGCCTGGCCAAGGTCGGCGTGAACGGCCTGACCCAGCAGCTCGCGCACGAGCTCGGCGGGTCGGGCATCCGCGTCAACGCGATCGCCCCCGGCCCGACCGATACCGCCGCTACCCGCACCCAGGCCGGTGACGCCGCCAAGGAGCTGGTCAAGGGGATGGCGATCAAGCGGATGGGCCAGCCGGAGGACATGGTCGGCGCCTGCCTGTTCCTGCTCTCCGCCGAGTCGGCGTGGCTGACCGGCCAGATCATCGCGGTCGACGGCGGACAGACGTTCCGGGCATGAGGGTCGGCTTCGTCGGGCTCGGCAACATCGGGAAGCCGATGGCGCTCCGGCTCGCGTCGGACTTCGACCTGCGCGTGTACGACGTGGTGCCGGATCCCGTCGCCGAGCTCGTCGATGCCGGCGCGACCGCCGCGGCGTCGGTGGCCGAGTCCGCTGACGTCGCCGTGCTCTGCCTGATGGTCCGCGACGACGACCAGGTCCGCGATGTCGCCGCCGAAGTGCTGGCCTCCGGTGCCACGCCGGTGCTGGTCGTGCACTCCACGGTCGCACCCGGCACACCGGGTGAGCTCGAGGCGCTCGGCGTCCGGGTGCTCGACGCGCCGGTGAGCGGCGGCCCCATGGGGGCGGCCGACGGCTCGCTGGCCATCATGGTCGGCGGCGACGAGGCGGCGTACGCCGTCGCCGCGCCGGTGCTGCAGCGGATGGGCAGCAAGGTGGTGCACGCCGGCCCGCTCGGCGCCGGCACCCGGATGAAGCTGGCCCGCAACCTGATCCACTTCGCCGCCTTCACCGCGGTGACCGAGGCGCAGCGGCTCGCCGAGGCGTCGGGGCTCGACCTGGTGGTGCTGGGCGAGGTGGTCCGGCACACCGACGCGATCACCGGCGGCCCGGGCGCCATCATGTACCGCGACACCACGGCGCCGCTCGATCACGACGACTTCTGGCGCGGCGTCTTCGAACACGTCCGGGCGCTGGGGGAGAAGGACCTGTCGTTCGCGATCGAGCTGGCCGACACACTGGGCGTCGACCTACCACTCGCGCAGCTCGCGCGCGAGAACCTCGCGAAAGGCTTGGGCCTCTGATGGGCAAGTTCGACGACCTCCCGGTGGAGCGCCGCCGCGGCCTCGAGAAGATGGAGGAGGTCTACGGCTTCGAGATGTCGGATGGCGAGGGCGACTTCTTCCGCTACACCGCCGACCACCTCTTCGGCGACATCTGGAGCCGGCCCGTCCTCTCCGACCGCGACCGCCGGCTGCTGCTGATCGGCCTGCTGGCCGGCACCGGCGCCCACGATGTGCTGACGATCCAGGTGCCCGCCGCGCTCGCGTCCGGTGACCTCGACGAGACCGCCCTGCGCGAGATCGTGATTTTCCTGTGCCACTACGCCGGCTGGCCGAACGGCGCCCGGCTCAGCTCCCTGGTCGAGGAGACGATCGCGAAGGCCAAGCAGGCCGAGTGACCACCTTCGAGGAGCTCCCGACGGGGGACTCCGGGCTGCTGTCCGCGCGTCCGGGCCCGGACCTGGCCGCGGCGGGCTACGTCGAGCGGGAGTACGTCGCCCGAGGGACCGCGGTGTCCAACGCCGGGCACGGCCCGGCCGAGTTCGCGACCCGCGTTGCCGTACGACGGCCGACCGCGCCCGGCGCGTTCAGCGGCACCGTGGTGGTCGAGTGGCTCAACGTGTCGTCGGGATCGGACGTCGCGCCGGACTGGACCTACCTGGCCGACGAGATCGTCCGCCGCGGCCACACGTGGGTCGGGGTGTCGGCACAGCACGTCGGGGTCGAGGGAGGTTCCGCCGCGGTGGGCGTCGCCGGGGTGCGGCCGACCGGTATCAAGAGTCGTCAGCGCTACGCGATGCTGTTCCACCCGGGCGACGCCTACTGCTACTCGATCTACGCCTCGATTGCGGCCGCCCTGGACGAGGGGCCGCTCGCCGACCTCGTCATCGACACCCGGCTGGCGATCGGCGAGTCGCAGTCGGCCTTCGCCCTCACCACCTTCGTCAACGCCGTGCACGCGCAGGTCCCGGTGTTCGACGGGTTCCTCATCCACTCCCGCGGCGGGGCCGCGATGCCGCTGGGGGAGCCGGGAACCGGCGTCGACCCGCGGGACTACCGCGGTGGCGCCCCCACGCCGATCCGCGACGACCTCGACGTCCCGGTGCTCATGGTTCAGACCGAGACCGACCTCCTCGGCCTGCTCCACTACCTCCCCGCCCGGCAGCCCGACTCGGCGTACGTCCGGCTGTGGGAGGTCGCCGGCACCGCGCACGCCGACCGGTTCCAGATCGGCGAGTTCGAGGAGCTGCTCGGCTGCCCGCGGCCGGTCAACCGCGGCCAGCAGGCCTACGTCGTCCGGGCGGCGCTGCGCTGGCTGGACGGCTGGGCGCGGGGCGGCGACCCGGCTCCGACCGCGGCCCGACTGGAAGTGGACGGCGACGAGTTCGTGCGCGACGAGGCCGGCAACACCCGTGGCGGGGTGCGCACGCCGGTGGTCGACGCGCCCGTCGAGGTGCTGCGTGGCGACACCGATCCGGACGCGTCGTACCTGTGCCAGCTGTTCGGCTCGACCCTGCCGATGGAGCCCGACCTGATCCGCGAGCGGTACGCCGACCGGGCGGCCTACCTGTCGGCGTACGCCGCCGCGACGGACGCGGCGATCGCGTCCGGGTTCGTGCTCGCGGAGGACCGGGAGGCCGTCCTGGCCGAGGCTCGGCCCGACCTGGTGCCCGCCTGACCTCAGCGAATGGTCCGGAATGGTCATGTCCGGGGCCGCGACCGGGTGCGATGATCCCGGGCGTCATGACTCTCGTCCCCGCGCGCGTCGTCGCGTTCCTCTCGCTCCCGGTCCTCCGGCGGGCGGCCTACCACTTCCGTCGGATGACCGGCGGGCTCGACCGGGCGTTCTATCTGCGCGTGGGCCTGGTGATGGCGGCTTTCCTCATGATTGCGGCCGCGATCGTCACCCTGACCGAACGCGACAAGGACGGCCACGAGTGGGACACGGCCGGCGAGTTCGCCTCCCAGTTCCTGCTGTCAATCCACTGGGCGGTCACAACCGTGATGGCGGCGGGCAGCGCGGACTACGTCGCTACGCCGGTCGGGATCCTGGTCAGCTGGCTGCTGGTGCTGTTCGGCGTCGCCATCGTCGCGGCTCTGACGGGTGCGCTCGTTGGGTTCCTCATCGACTACCTGCTCAAGGAAGGCCAAGGCATGGGTGCCTCTGGATATCGGGACCACATCGTGGTGTGCGGCTGGAACTCAACCGCGCGCGAGCTGATCCAGGAGCTCTCGACCGACGAGTACACGACCAGGATCGTGGTGATGCACGACACCGACAAGAATCCGGCCGGTGAGGGCGTCTACTTCGTGAGCGGCGACATCACCCTGGCAGCCGACCTCAAGCGCGCCGGCATCGAGGACGCGTTGGCCGCGGTGGTCTGCCCGGGGGACGGCTCCAACGAGGCCGACATGAAGTCGATCCTGTGCGTGATGGCCATCGAGTCACTGGCGCCCCAGGTCCGGACCGTGGTCGAGGTCAACAACCCCCTCCATGTCGAGCACTTCCAGCGCGCCGACGCCGACGAGATCCTGGTCTCGTCGCAGCTGGTCTCCCGGCTGATGGCCCGCACCTCGCTCTACCCCGGACTGGCCGGCCTGGTCACTGACATCGTGTCCGGCGGTGAGGGGTCCGAGCTCTACCGGGTCCAGCTGCCCGATGACTACGTGGGCCTGTCGGTCGACGAGCTCTCCGCCAAGCTCCGCGCCGAGCACCGCGCCACGCTGCTGTCCGTGAGCCGCTCCGGCCAGTCCTACGTCAACCCGCCCGACGACTTCCGGCTATCCCAGGGCGACGACCTGGTCGTGGTGGCCGAGTCGCTGGGCACGCTGGCGCCGCTGGAGATGGACCACGACATCGGCAGCCAGTAGTCCTTGGCCGGGATCCGTGGCTAGTCGGCCACGTGGGCGCTGTGCTCGATCCAATGTCGGACAAGATCGACATCTCCGTCGACGCTGACCTGATCGGCCTCCTCGGTCAACTGGCGACGGCGAGTCAGGATGAGCAGCAGGGACTTCGCTGGTCCGCTGACAGAGACGTTCGCCTCGCCGGATCGCGCCTCCCAGCTCGCGCCGTCGGGACCGCGTTCGATGAACCACTCGCCGGCCTCGCCGAGGTCGGGTTCGTCGGTGGCGCGCCAGTGCAACGTCTCGCCGGCTCCGCGCAGAGCGCCGGCGGATTCCGGGCGTTGGGCCGCCCACGTGGGCGAGGTCAGCATCGCCAGGTGGTTGGTGATCAGGTCCGCGGCGATGTCGGCGTCGACGTCGATGTCCCTGCCCGCTGCGAAGGCCGCGTCGGCCCCGTGGATGACCGACTCGTTGAGCAGGCTGGACAGCCAGAACTCGCCTCCCGTGCGCTCATCGGCAGCGGCGTTGAACACGGGTGCCTCGAGCGCCTCGTCGGAGAAGGCCGCGGCCGCACGCGCACCACTGTCTCTCAGCCAGGCAGGCCAGTTGGCCGGATCACTGGGCATGGCCGCCATCTCTGTGGGCAGCTGCGTGGGGTCAGCGATGCGGCGCTCGATGATCTCGGACACCCAGTTCTGGGTCTCGCCCAGATGCTTGGCCAGGTCGGTCACCGTCCAGCCCGGACAGGTCGGCACCGCCGCGTCACTGTCGGCCGCGCCGATGGATTCGGCCAGCTGCTCGGTGTGGGCTCGCAGTGCCTGACGCCTGCGTTCGGCGGTCATCTCGGCGCTCTTCGCTGACATCGTCACGCTGCCTCTCCTGGATCACGAAGCCGGTCGATGGTCAACGTAGGAGCCCCCGCTGCATCGGTCTTGTACAGAAGTGACAGCTGCTCGTCCCGCCCGGGATCGGCGAGCTCCGCGGGAGTCCGGCCCAGGTACCGCCGCATCGATCGGGTCAGATGTGGTTGGTCGTAGTAGCCGAGCTCGTACGTCACGTCCGCCGGGGTCGCACCTTCGCGCAACCGTACGGCGGCTCGCCTGGCCTGCTCGATCTGCCGCACCGCTCGACGAGCCTGCCCGGTGGCCACGTAGAACCTGCGCTGCAGCGTACGCAGCGACACCGCGCCAGCACCGCCTTGCAATGCGTCATCGATCAGGGGCTCCCGCCCGATCAGGTCCTCGCGCGCCAGCCGCGCGACCAGGCCCTCCGCGTTCTCGTACGTCGGACGTTCCCAGGTGCCGCCGTTCCACCAGAACGATCGATGGCTCGCCTCAGGCAGCACTATCCCGCCGTCAACGAGGTCCGGGATCGCAACGTCCGACAGCATGACTCCGAGCCGAAACCGGATCCCGACCCACGTTGCCTCGGGCGGAAGGGACGATGTCACGGGCCGACTCTCGGGGCCGTGCACACTCACCTCGACCCGGCCGCCGACCTCGCTGACCACAAGATGCCAGTGACTCGAGGCGACCGAGTTGAGGATGCCTACACCGGTGCTGCGACCGCGCCAGACGCAGTCGACCAGTGGTGCGTCCGACGGACGCACGTCGATCTCAAGAGCCACGAATCGAACCCCGGTCAGCCCGGTCGGACCCCGGCGATCACGATGTCGTTGCCGCCCTTCCAGGTGACGGCGAGCGTCTCGGCGGCGTCGACGTAGGTGCCGACGATCCGGGCGACCGCGAGCTCGAGCGGGCCGGCGTTCACGATCGTCAGCGGTCCTTCGTCGTGGCACCCGACGTCCTCGACTAGGGGCACGTCGGACGCGTTCCCGCTGCCCTGCACCTGGGCGTTGGTCGGCAGCGACTCCGGGCCGTTGCCGATGTCGTACTCGTGGTCGACGCCGGTGCCGCCGGTGAGCACCGCCCGGACCAGCTCGCCGATGAAGACCGGGTCGGCGCAGCCGTCGTAGACCCAGCGCGGCCCGAGCTCGGAGTGCTCGGTGGTGCCGACGAGGTGCTTCTCGGCGCCGTCGAGCTCGGCGCCGCGATAGGTCAGTGGCAGGAACAGGGTCGGCACGCCCTCGGCCCCGAGCAGGAACCCTTCGCACCCGACCTCACCGGCGGGATCGTCGAAGCGGAACGACCCGACCGGCTTGCGGTCCGCATGCCCGTCGTACCAGGAGCGGGAGGGCAGCCACGCCTGCATCAGCTCGCGCTTGGAAGGGGTGAGGGTGGCTTGCGGGTAGACGATCGCCATGCCCGGGAGCCTAGTGACGTCGGCGCCGCGTCGCTGGCCGCCCACTCCACGAAGAGGAGGGCGCTGTAGGGGGACTCGGCAAGGTCGTCGTTGAAGACGCCGTACCCCTCGGACGCCCCAATCGGGACCGGGTCGATGAAGGCGATCTGAAGCGGACCGTCGGGGTCCTTGGCCCATTCGCGGTAGGCACTGTGGAGGAAGATGAACGGCGAGATGGCGACCTCGCCGGACTGCACCATCAGCGCCGCATTCACGTGACCGTCGGTGTAGGTCGGGTCGAGGTCGGAGATCTTCCCCATGAGATCCACGACCCCGTCGATGCCCCAGTCGGGGGACGTCGCCAGCAGCGCCACGTTGTTGAGGTCGACGTCCATGGCCATGCCGAGGTTGTCCTTGGAGAACTTCGGGTCGGCCACCTCCTCCCACGTCGTGGGGAGCTCGTCCTCGCTGATCAGGTCCTTGTTGTAGGCCAGGGCGACACCACTGTGGCCGGCGGCCGCCACGACCTTGTTCTGGTCGTCGATCGACTCGATCCGTAGGGTCGGGATGTGGGCGGTGGACAGGTGCGGGTGTGGCGCCCCGACTGGCCCTGCGCGGTGGTCAGTACCCTCCACCAGCAGCGCCACGGCGGCGCCGACCCGACGTTCCGCATCGACGAGAGCGGCCGGGTCTGGCGCGGGATCCGCACGCCCGAGGGGCTGGCCACCCTGGTCATCGACCCGCTGGACCCGAACGGCGACGTACGCGCCGAGGCCTGGGGCGATGGCGCGGAGTGGGCGCTCGAGTCGGTGCCCGGCCTGCTCGGTGCCTTCGACGACTGGACGGGCTTCGAGCCGCGACACCCGGTCCTCGAGGAGTCCTGGCGACGCCACAAGAACGCTCGCCTCGGCCGCAGCGGCCTGGTCATGGAGTCGCTGGTCCCGGCGATCGTCGAGCAGAAGGTCACCGGCCAGGAGGCGTTCGCGGGGTTCCGCCGGCTGGTGCACCGGTACGGCGAGCGCGCGCCCGGGCCCGGCGTCGAGCGCAAGGTCTGGGTCCAGCCGAGTGCGGCGACGCTCCGGCAGATCCCGTCCTGGGAGTGGCTCAGGCTGCACATCGACCCGGCCCGGTCGCGGACGATCGTCACGGTGAGCCGGGTCGCCGACAGCCTCGAGCGCACGACCGCGCTGAGCCACGAGGAGGCCGACCGCCGGCTCCGCACGATCCCCGGTGTCGGGGTGTGGACGAGTGCCGAGGTACGGCAACGAGCGCACGGCGATCCCGACGCGGTCTCGTTCGGCGACTACCACGTCGCCAAGGACGTCGGGTGGGCGCTGACCGGCACGCCGTTCGACGACAGCGAGCTCGAGGAGTTCCTGGAGCCGTGGCGCCCGCAACGTGGCCGGGTCCCCGCCCTGGTCGGGATGGCCGGGCTGCGCCGACCCCGGCACGGCCCGCGGATGGCGCCCAGAACTCACCTGCCGGTGCAGAGGTAGAAGTGTCGGATCAGCGGCCGGCCGCTCGTCGTACTGCGACAACCGACCAACGGAGGACACCATGAAGTTCCTGATGCTCGTCAGCCTCGACCCGAGCTGCGACGAGAGCGACACCGACCAGACCGGCACCCTGGAGATCGAGGACTGGGTGACCAAGTACGACGACGCGGGCGTCCGGCTCACGGGCAACCAGGTCCGGATGGCCGAGGACGCCACCAGCGTCACCCGCCGCGCGGGCAAGCTGCTGGTCACCGACGGCCCCTACGCGGAGTCCCGCGAGTGGATCGTCGGTTTCGACGTCCTCGAGTGCGCCGACCTCGACGCGGCCATCAAGGTGGCCGCCGAGCACCCGATGGCGGTCGGCGGCAGGCTGGAGCTGCGTGCCTTTGTCGAGTGACGACGTAGGCGAGGCGCTCGCGGCGGCCATGGCCGGCGAGCGCCTCCGCATCGTCGCGTCGCTGATCCGCACCACGCGCGACTGGGACCTCGCCGAGGACGCCTTCGCTGACGCCGCCGAGCGGGCGTTGCTGACCTGGCCGCGCGACGGCGTACCCCGCAACCCGGCCGCCTGGCTCACGACCGCCGCGCACCGCCGCGCGCTCGACGTGATCCGGCGGGCCGGCACCGAACGCACCAAGCTCGCCGAGCTTGGTGCCCAGCAGGAGCTAGACGCGCAGGACGAGGAGACCGCCGTGGACCACGGGGCTGTCGCCGACGACCGGCTCCGGCTCGTCTTCACCTGCTGTCACCCGGCCCTGTCGATGGAGGCACGCGTCGCGCTCACGCTCAAGGTCGTTGCCGGGCTCGGCACCGACGAGGTGGCCCGGATGTTCCTGGTCGGCGAGGCGACGATGAGCCAGCGGCTGCTGCGCGCCAAGAAGCGGGTCGCCAACGCAGGCATCCCCTACAAGGTCCCCGAGGCGGCGGACCTCCCCGGGCGGCTCGACGGCGTGCTCGCGGTGGTCTACCTGGTCTTCACGCAGGGGTACGCCGGCGCGGCGGCTCCTGAGCTCGCCGAGGAGGCCATCCGTCTCGGCCGGCTGCTGGCGGAGCTGATGCCCGACGAGGACGAGGTCCGCGCGCTGCTCGCGCTGATGCTCGCCCAGCACGCCCGCCGCGACGCCCGGCTGGTCGACGGCGCGCTCGTCACCCTCGAGCAGCAGGACAGGTCACTCTGGGACCGCGTGGCGGTGGCCGAGGCGCTGAGCCTGACCATGCCGACCGGGAGGGTGCCGGGGCCCTACCGGCTCCAGGCCGAGCTCGCGCTGACCCACCTGCGCGCGGAGCACGCCGACGACACCGACTGGCGCCGGATCGTCCGGCTGTACGAACGGCTGCTCGACCTGAACCCCTCGCCGGTGATCTCGCTCAACCGGGCGATCGCGGTCGGCATGGCCGAGAGCCCCGCCGCCGGCCTGCTGCTCCTTGACGACCTGGCCGACCACCCAGCCCTGCGGGGGCTGCACCTGCTCCCGGCCGCCCGCGCCGATCTGCTGGCTCGGGCCGGCCGGACCGACGAGGCCGTGGCCGAGGCCGAGCGAGCCATCGCGCTGGCGCCGACCGAGCAAGAGCGCCGCCAATTGGGTATGTGGCGCGACGGGCTCGGTTGACACGTCTCCTGGGGTTACCGTGTGCCCAAATGGAGCGGGGCGGCCGTCCCGCTCATGGGGGGAGTGAGTATGAGCATCCGCAATGTTCGGGTCGCAGCGGTCTCGATCGCCCTGGTCATCGGGGGGACCATCGCCACCACCAGCTTCGCGAGCGACGCCCAGCCGAAGGCGCAGAGCCTTCCGCTGGCAGAAACAGGCGGGGTCGCGGTCATCAACGCCGTGCCCCAGATGGACATCAGCGTCGCGATCGACGGCGAGGAGGTCGTGGGCACTCTCGCCTTGGGCGACCTGCCCGATCCGGTCCCCCTGGCTCCGGGCAGCCACGAGGTCACCTTCAGCAACGGGTCCGAGGACTTCACTGCCACCGTCGACGTCGCCGCGGGGGAGTCCAGCGACGTGGTGGTGCACCGGCCCGCCGAGGTCGGGGGCACTCCAGTGGTCAGCGTCTACCCGACGCCCAGTGACCCGATCGACCCCGGCAAGGCCAGGGTGTTCCTCGCGCACACAGCCACGGTCGCCCCTGCCGACGTGGTGGTCGACGGCCAGACCGTCTTCACCAACATCGCCAACGGCGAGTTCGCCCAGGCCGACGTGGCCGCGGGCGGGCACGCGGTGTCACTGCTCCCTGCGGGAGTCACCGGGACGCCGATTCTCGGCCCGCTCGACGTGACCCTCGAAGAGGGCACGCTCACCGCGGTCTACGCCTACGGCAACCCCTCGGACGGCTCGATGAACGTCATCGTCCGGACCACCGGGGGCACGTCGTCCGGCGCCGAGCCGCCCACCGAGATCGACACCGGCTCGGCGGGGCTGGTGGGCCGGGTACGCGTGTGGACGTTCTCGGGCCGCTGACGAGACTGAGGCCGCTGGCCGCGCTCGCGACCGTCCTGGCGGTCGCGGGCGCTTCCGGCTGCGCCGTGGGCGACGCCGCGCCACCCGCGACTGCGCCTGCGCCCGCGCCGGCGGCCCCGGCCACCAGCGCCCCAGCCACGCCGGTCGCAGAGCGAGTCGGCTCGGTGGTCCCCGAGCCTCCTCGGGGCATCCGGCTGCCCAATGGCAACCGGGTCCGCATCCGTGCGGTCGGGACCACGCACAACGGGCTCCTCGACGTACCCGGCGACATCGACCTCGCCGGCTGGTGGAACGGCGGCTCGCGGCTCGGCGACCCGTTCGGCAGCACTCTGGTCGCGGCGCACGTCGACTCGCGCACGCAGGGGCTCGGGCCCTTCGCCAGCCTGCTCGGAGTGCGCGCCGGAGACCGGGTCCACGTCTGGTCCGACGGCCTGCGGCAGACTTTTGAGGTGACCTCGCTCCGGCTGCGACCGCAGGGCACCATCGGACCGGGCTCCTACCTGCACTCGCCCGACGGGCGCCGCCGCCTGACTCTCGTCACCTGCGCGGGGCCGTACGACGCCGCGCGCGGCGGATACCAGAACCTCGCCGTCATCACGGCGGTGCCGGTCGGCAACCCCCGGCGGCGCCCGTGACCCGCGGGCTCAAGGCGCTCGCCGCGGTCGCGGTGGTCGTGGCAATGGTCGTGTTCGGCTTCCGGGCGCTCACGGGCGACGACGACAACGAGCCCGCTGCCGCGCCGTCGTCGTCTGAGCGGACCGGCCGCGAGGTGCCCCCGCCGCCGGCCGACGCGCCCAAGGAGGGCATGTACGTGCTCAGCTCCGTCGGTGCCGACGGCACGGTCGAGGTGCAGACGTGGGTGCGGGTGGCGGCGCCCATCTCCGAGCTGCGGATGACCACCACCGACCCCGACCTGCTGCCCGGCTCCGTGGAGTCGCTCGACCTGCGGGTGCACGGCCTCGACGGCACCCCGCTCGCGCAGCGCGACAGCGTCGGCACCAACCCGCAGCGGATCCGGCTGCGTGCCGCCGCGACCGAGCTCTACTTCAGCTACACCATCGACGGCGCCCTGGACGACGCCTCGCAGACCGTCCGGACCCGCACCCTGGCCCGGGTGCTGGGCATGGACGTCGACTATGACGGGGCCGGCGGCGTCGTACGCCGCCTGGTCACCTCGACCGGCACCGTCCTGAACGTCGCGTGCATCCGGCCCACCCAGGACTTCGACGAGGCGCCGCGCCCCTGCGGCAAGCCCACCGGCACCGGCGACTGGGTGGTCAACCTCCGCGGCGACGACTGGCACGACCGGCTCCTGGCCCAGCTTGAGGGCTGAAACGGCGAGCCGTACGGCCCGCCCAGCTAGTGGTCATGGCAAACGCGCGAGGTTGCAACGAAGTGACGCAGCGCGATCTCGTAGTCCAGCTCGGTCAGTCTGGCTGAGCAGACGACCGTCTCAGTGTCGGGATCGCTGCTCCAGCAGGCCAGGATGTGGTTCAGGGGTCTGTTCACCTGGGCGTGGTGGTCCCGCGAAAGGCTCGGCGGCTCCAACTCCAGTCCTACGCGACTTGCGATCGTCCGGATCGCATCAGCCTGCTCGCTCAGTCCTGGCGGGACGATGAAGAGGCTCTTGTGTAGATGGCCACGCTCGCGGATCTGATCGAGCTCCCAGCCCAGCGCCGCCGTGGTCGAGAGGCTGACCACGATGACCCTCGCGTGTGACATATGGGTGAGCACTTGGTCCTGCCACTCGCCCGGTCCAAAGTACTGTCGGCTGGCGCCGATGGGTGCTCGCGGATCGGTGGGGTTTCCGATCGCGATGAGTGGTCCCGTTTGGGCCAGGCCGAAGACCAGCAGTTCCTCGAAGCGGTTTCGGACGATGCCGGGGTCCATGACCCGCAGGTAGAGGGGCACTCGGGCGGTTGTCAGCGAGACCTGGTCGTCTGTGAACGACCTCAAGAACAGCACCGGCGGTCGTCGGTCAGCTGACAGGGACTCCTGTAGCGAGGGTTGGCCAGCTCGTCTTGCCGACAGCCATATCCATTGGGAGAGGGCCAGCAGTCCGTAGAGCAATACCGCGCTAAGTGGCCAGGCAATGATCACGATGACAACCGCGGCCGTGACCGAGATCGACGGCGGTTGGTTCGCCGACCCGCTGGTGAAGTAGGTGCTAAAAGCCAACCCTTCGCAAGCAAACGCCAACCAGCCGAGGACGAGGGCGGTTCTCACGCGAGAACGGTGTTGGCCAGGGACGATCGGAATCCCCATCATCTGGTGGAGCTCGGCGCGACGACCCCCCACATCAGGAGCGTCGGCGATGAGCCAACGGTCTCCGCCTCGAGCCAGGCGCATGAGTCCCCATGCGCCATAGATCAAGGCGACTGCCACGTATCCGGGCCACAGGTCTTGTGCGCTCGCGAAGACCTCCCTACCTCGGTCGTTCTCCTCGACAGAGAGGGCCCGTGCGACATGAACAGCGAAGTCCACACAGGCCATGGCGAGGGATCCGGCACCGAGGAACAGCAGCGTTCCGGCGACGAGGACTGAACCGCGCCTGACCCGCCTGTACATCTGTATGACGACCAAGGCCATCCCGGTGACCAATGCAACGCCGGCGCCAGCCAGGATGGCGCCAACTGCGAGTTGCACAGCAACCTCCAGCCTTGGCTGGTCGAGCAGCAAGAACCCAGCGGCCGCACCTATCGCGACGACCGCAAGGAGTGCGCCGATCAAGGCGAACAGCACAATCGCGCACCCGATGCTGGCTAGCAAGGCCCTGAGAAGGCGCAGCCCCAGAAGAACGGCCGCATATGTGGAGGCCGCACGGGCGGTGTCGAGAACCTCAAGTTGCTTGCTCATCCAGGCCGACCTTGGTCGATGTGTCCATCCCTTGGAGCGACGGCCCGATCCCCGCCCAGCGAGCCTGAAGTCGGCGATGCGGTGCAAACACTTTATCGTCGTTGCGGATGTCCGAAAGTTGGCTCCTTGCGTGATCCCACAGGAACGGATGTCTCGGCGACGGTAGCCAGGTGGGCAATTGAGTGTCGGCGTGGAGTGTGCCGTCCAATGCGGCCGGCGGTGTGGGCGCGTGCTTGTCGGGAACCACGGGGAGTTCAACGCGCCTCGCGCCGCGGTCGGCTCGCTGTCGCGCGTTCTGCAACTCAACGACTCAGAGTGATCTGCCAGGCGACGACCTCGGGGACGACGCCCCGACTTCTGGCCGAGCGCCTACCAACAGCTGGTTCCGGCGGAGGCCGCGCTGTCTGCGTGATGCAAGGGCTTTGACGCGTCATAGGCGGCGATAGGACGCGGCGGGCGCCCGTCAGCTCAGGGCTACCGATCGTGAGTGCGTCGCTTTGCGTCATACGGACAGAGCACCCGAGTGCTCCATCCGTATGACGTATCGCGATTGACGGCGGCGCGTCCAACTGGGCGGAGTGACGCGCTCTCAGTCCGCGACGAGCCGGGCCCCGGGTCGCGCTATCGGGGCGTCAGGACACAGAACTCGTTGCCGTCGGGATCGGCCATCACTTCCCACGGGACGTCGCCCTGGCCGATGTCGATGCGCTTGGCGCCGAGGGAGATGAGCCGCTCGACCTCCGCTTCCTGGTCACCGTCGGCCGGGGGTGCGATGTCGAGGTGCAGGCGGTTCTTCCCGAGCTTCGGCGCCACGGGCGGACCGCCCCAGGAGATCTTGGAGCCGCCGTGGGGAGACTGGATCGCGGTCTCCTCGTCCTGGTCCCAGACCAGCGGCCAGCCGAGCGCCTCGCTCCAGAAGTAGCCGACCGCCTGGGTGCCGTCGGACGACAGCGCGCCGATGCGTCCGGTGTCGGCAAGGAAGTTGTTGCCCGCCTCGATGACGCAGAACTCGTTGCCCTCAGGGTCGGCCATCACCACGTGCTTGGCGTCCGGGCCCTGGCCGATGTCGAGGTGCCGGCCGCCGAGCTCGAGCGCCCGCGCCACCGTCGCCTGCTGCTCCTCGAGCGACTGACTGGTGAGGTCGAAGTGCATCTGGTCGTTCTTCGCCTCCTGGGTCGGGGCGAACTCGATCGGGAACTCGCTGTCGTCGTTCGGCAGGAGTACGACGACGTCAGGGTCGTCGGGGTCGACGACCAGCTCCCGGCCGAGGACACCGGCCCAGAAGCGCGCGAGAAGGGCGGGGTCGTGCGCGTCGAAGCCGAGCGCGACGAGGTTGGCAGTCATCCGTTGCGACGCTACGAGGGTCGGTCGCCGCGACGCAACGCGATTGATTCGGGGGTCAGCCTGCGCGGCCGGTCCGGCTCGACGCGCAGGGTGTTGAGGGTGGTCGCGAGCATCGCGTAGTGGCCGACGAGCATCACCAGCTCGATGGCCTCCCGCTCGTCGAGCTGGGCGCGCAGCTCGGTCCACAGGCCGTCGGACACGTCGCGCTGGTTGTGCAGGGAGTCGGCGACCCGCAGCAGCAGCCGGTCCCGGGGTCCCCACGACGGGTCGGCGGGGCCGAGGACGATCCGGTCGATCTCGTCGGCGGTGAGGCCGGCGCGGCGGCCGAGACGGCGGTGCTGGGTGAGCTCGTACGCCGACCCGCAGAGCGTCGCCACGCGCAGGATCACCAGCTCCGTCTCGCGGCGGGGGAGCCGGCCGCGAGGCATCAGGGCACCGGCGAAGTGCAGCCAGCCCCAGAACAGCCGGCGGTTCCTGCCCAGGGTGAGGAAGACGGCAGGCGGCGACGTACCGGCCGCCCGGCCTGCCAGGCGCGCGAAGACGTGCACGAACACGCCGGTGTCGCGGATCCGGCCCGGAGCCACTCGCGCGGTCATGACACCTCCGAGGGACGACGGGCACGGCGTACCTCCGGCAGTACCCGGTTGGCCTGCCGGTTGATGACCCGCATCAGCAGCACGTAGATCGGGGGAGCGATGCGCTGCAGCAGGTGGGCGAGGCGGATGTCGGTCGACGTGTAGACCCAGTAGCGGCCGCGCTCGACCCCGGTGATGATCGCGGCGGCGGCGTCCTCGGGCGAGACCGCATGGCGTCGGAACCGCGCCTCCGCTTTCAGGAACCGCGGGTTGGCCTGCTCGATGCCGTCGATCTGCACGGTCTCAGTGAGCGGCGTCGCGACCGCGCCAGGGCACACGAGCGACACCCCGATCCCGTGCCGCTCGAGGTCGAAGCGGAGCACCTCGGAGACGCCGCGGAGGCCGAACTTCGAGGCGCTGTACGCCGCGTGCCACGGCATCCCGATCAGCCCGGCGGCCGACGACACGTTGACCAGGTGCCCACCGCGGCGCGCGTCAACCATGGGCGGGACCAGCTCCTCGATGACGTGGATCGGTCCCATCAGATTGACGTCGACCAGCCGGCGCCAGGTCTCGTGCCGCAGCGAGGAGACGGTGCCCCACGCCGAGATGCCGGCGATGTTCATGACCACGTCCATCGACCCCGAGACCGCGGTGACCTCGGCCGCGAGCGCGCGGACCGCGTCGTGGTCGGACACGTCGGCCGTGCGGGCGAGTACGACGGTCCCGCCGGCGGCCTCGATCCGCGACACCGTCTCGGACAGACCCGACGCGGAAAGATCCGTCACGTGCAGCCGCGCACCCAGCCGGCCGGCGTGCTCGGCGGTGGCGCGCCCGATCCCGCTGGCAGCTCCGGTGAGGAACACGTTGGCGCGGTCGAACGACCGACGCTGCCGGCCGATCACGCGACCAGCCCCGACATCAGAGCGACCAGGCTGTCCACGGCGACCACCTCGGACCGGCCCACGTGCTCGAGCGCGAGCCCGTTGACCAGCGCCAGCAGCAGGACGGCGGCGTCCGACGCCGGCACGATCAGCCGCCGACCCCGGGCCGCCACCACTGCCGCGAGCTGCTGGGCGGTCGACTCGACGAGTTCCGCACGCACCGCCGCCGTACGGCGCGCGAGGGCCGGGTCGTGCGCGGCGTGCGCCCGGAACTCGGCGAAGACCAGCTGCGCACGCCCGTCCCGCGCCCAGGCCAGCACCGTGGCCGCGAGCAGCCGCAGGTCGTCTTCGAGTGAGCCGTCGTCGAGGTCCACCGCGAGCGCGTCCCGCATGTCCGCGACCTCGTGCTGCAAGAGAGTGAGGAACAGGTCGTCCTTGCCGGCGAAGTTGGAGTAGACCGCGCCCTTGGAGAAGCCGGCCCGGCCGGCGATCGCGTCGAGGGTGGCCTTCTGGTAGCCGACCTCGCCGAACACCGCCCGGCCCGAGGCCAGCACCCGCTCGCGGACGTCGGCCCGCTCAGGCCGGACGGTTCGCCGGCTGCGCCGAGGGGTGCTGGTGGCGGCCACGTCACAACGATACCGCCAGTATCGAGATGGCGCCGATCAGAGCAGCGGCCGGAGCGGCCTGAGCACCAGCTCGGTGAACCGGCGGTGCAGGTCGCGTGCCTCCCACTCGCCGCGGGTCAGCTCGATGCAGTTCGACTCGTCGACCGCCCAGATCGCCTCGAGGTCCTTGGCCAGCCCGTGGTCGATGACCTCGACGTTGATCTCGTAGTTGCCCTGGAGGCTGAGTCGGTCGATGTTCGCCGTACCGACCGTCGACCATTCGCCGTCCACGGTCGACGTCTTCGCGTGCACCATCGCGTCCTTGAACCGGAAGATCCGGACGCCGGCCTCGAGAAGCTGGGAGAAGTACCCGCGGGAGAGCCAGTCCGCGACGATGTGGTTGGACTTGAGCGGCACCAGGAGCCGGACGTCGACGCCGCGGCGAGCCGCCGCCCTGAGCGCGTCGACGAAGCCCTGGTCCGGGATGAAGTAGGCGGACGTCATCCAGACGTTGGTGCTGGACCGGTTGATCGCCTCGAGGTACATGCCCCGGATCGGGAACATCCACAGCCGCGGCACGTTGCGCTGCAGCCGGATCTGCGGTTCCCAGACGCTGGCCGTCTCCACGAGCAGCGGCCGCTCGCTGGCTCGGAGGCGGCGCCGCCGGTGCAGGTTCCAGAAGTCGGCGAAGGCCCTGCGGAGGTCCTGGACGCCGGGCCCGGTGATCCGGACGTGCGTGTCGCGCCACTCGGTCTCGTACGCCGACCCGATGTTGTAGCCGCCGACGTAGGCCTCCTTGTCGTCGACCACCAGGATCTTGCGGTGGTCGCGGCCGTAGCGGCGCAGGTCGAAGAAGCGCCAGCCGGCGCTGTACGCCGGGTACTTCAGCACCTTCATCGAGTCGGGGAACCGCTTGAACCGCGGCGACACCACGAGGTTCGCGAAGCCGTCGTAGATGCAGTAGACCTCGACGCCCCGGTCGGCCGCCGCCGCCAGCGCGGCCTTGAACTGCTCGCCGACCGCGTCGCCCTTCCAGATGTAGGTCTCGAAGAGGATCTGCCGCTGCGCGCCCTCGATCGCGGCCAGCATGTCGGCGTACAGGTCCTTGCCGAAGGTGTACGTCGTGATCGTCCCCGCGCCGACCTCCGCCGTCGTCGGCGGCGTGGTCGGGAACGGCTTGGGCTTCTTGCCGCGGCGCCGGTAGGAGTCGACCAGGCTCATCCCGATCCCGATCGTGATCGGGATCCCGAACACCACCGCGAGCGTCCGCCGCACCCAGATGAGCACGCGCTCGATGGTCTGCGCGCTGCTCCTCACGATTCAAGCCTAGTGAGCGGCCAGCGGGTGGTGTGCGTCCCAGCGGGGGCTTGAGGGGTTTCGAGACGCTGGCAGCGCAAGCTCCTCAACCAGCGGCCTGGATCTCGAAGTCGATCTCGTCCTGGGCCTCGCGCCGGCGCTCGTGCGGCTCGGCGGCCAGGATCCACTCGCCCCGGCCGGCCGCCTGGTCGGCGTTCAGCTGAGAGGCAACGGCGTCCATCGGCGTACCTGGCCAGACCGTCGCGAGGAACGGCCCGCCGTGCTCGGTCCAGCCGGCGCCCTGCATCTGCCAGACGGCCATGAGCGCGGTCACCGCGTCCGGCGCGGCGGTGGCGTCGGGCGCGAAGATGGTGAGTACGCCGTCGCACGGCTCGACCACGTCGACGACCTGGAGCCGGCCCGCGGCGTCGGAGTCGGCGCGGACCAGGTCACCGGCGGCGAGCGGGACCGAGAAGGAGTTGCTCTCGAGGCGGTAAGTGCCGCTGGCGTCGACCGCGGTGGCCCACAGCTGCTCGTCGCCGTCAGACGCGAACCGGACGCGGAGCTGGACTCGCTCCGTCACTGCTGCCTCGTCTCCAGCTCGGCGACCAGCTTCTTCGGCGCCACCTGCCGGTAGGCGTCGCGGAGCACCTCCGCGACCTCGTCCCAGTCGGGGTCGCGGTCGATCCGGACGCCGACCCAGCCACGGTGTCCGACGTACGGCGGACGGAAGTATCGCTCAGGGTCATGCCCGACCAGCTCCTCCTGGCTGCCGGGCGGCGCCGCGCACCAGAACGCCAGGTGCTCCGCCCCGTGATGGTGGTCGTCCACCATCACGAACTGCTTGCTGCAGAAGAAGGACACCTCGCCGTGGCTGAGCTTCTCGGTGACCTCGGGAAGCGCCGTGGCGATCTCGCGCAGCCGGGCCACGGGATCCATGCCCACGATCTTGCCGCACCGGCCCAGAGGACCTGCGGGGTCATCGGCCGCCCGGGTCGCTCCTGGAGCACTGTCGGTGGGCCACCGTAGTCTCGACACATGCGTCCCGTCACCGATCTCGAGCGCCGCGTGGCGCCGTTCAAGGTCGTCGCCGACTACGACCCGAGCGGCGACCAGCCCGCTGCGATCGCCGAGATCACCAAGCGGCTCCAGGGCGGCGTCCAGGACGTCGTCCTCCTCGGCGCGACCGGCACCGGCAAGACCGCGACCGTCGCGTGGGTGGCCGAGCAGGTCCAGAGGCCGATCCTGGTCATGCAGCCCAACAAGACGCTGGCGGCGCAGTTCGCCAACGAGCTTCGGCAGCTGTTCCCGGAAAACGCCGTCGAGTACTTCGTCTCCTACTACGACTACTACCAGCCCGAGGCCTACATCCCCCAGACCGACACCTACATCGAGAAGGACTCCTCGATCAACGAGGAGGTCGAGCGGCTGCGCCACTCGGCGACAAACTCGCTGCTCACCCGGCGCGACGTGATCGTGGTGGCCTCGGTGTCGTGCATCTACGGCCTCGGCACCCCGCAGGAATACATCGACCGGATGCTCCGCCTCAAGGTCGGCGAGGAGCACGACCGCGACGGCATCCTCCGTCATCTGGTCCAGATGCAATACACGCGCAACGACATGACCTTCTCCCGTGGCAACTTCCGGGTCCGCGGCGACACCCTCGAGATCTTCCCGGTCTACGAGGAGCACCAGGTCCGCGTCGAGTTCTTCGGCGACACGGTCGAGCGGCTGATGACGCTGCACGCCGTGACCGGCGAGGTCATCACCGAGGACCAGGAGCTCCACGTGTTCCCGGCCACCCACTACGTCGCCGGCCCCGAGCGGATGGAGCGGGCGATCCGCGGCATCGAGCTCGAGCTGGAGGACCAGCTGGCCAAGTTCGAGCGCGAGGGCAAGCTGCTCGAGGCCCAGCGGCTGCGGATGCGCACGACCTACGACGTCGAGATGATGCGCCAGGTCGGCTCCTGCGCCGGCATCGAGAACTACTCGATGCACATCGACGGCCGCACCCGCGGCTCGGCACCCAACTGCCTGCTCGACTACTTCCCGGAAGACTTCGTCCTGGTCATCGACGAGTCGCACGTCGCGGTGCCCCAGATCGGCGGCATGTACGAAGGCGACATGTCCCGCAAGCGCAACCTGGTCGACCACGGCTTCCGGCTGCCCAGCGCGATGGACAACCGGCCGCTGCGGTGGGAGGAGTTCCTCGAGCGGATCGGCCAGACCATCTACCTCTCGGCCACCCCTGGCAACTACGAGCTCGACAAGGTCGGCGGCAACACCCCTCCGGCCGTCGTCGAGCAGATCATCCGCCCGACCGGGCTGGTCGACCCGCAGGTCGTGGTGAAGTCGACCAAGGGTCAGATCGACGACCTGATCCACCAGATCAAGGAGCGCACGGTCAAGGGCGAGCGGGTGCTGGTCACCACGCTCACCAAGAAGATGTCCGAGGACCTCACCGACTACCTCCTCGACGCCGGCATCCGCACCCGCTACCTCCACTCCGAGGTCGACACCCTCAAGCGGATCGAGCTGCTGCGCGACCTGCGCCTTGGGGAGTACGACGTCCTGGTCGGCATCAACCTGCTCCGTGAGGGGCTCGACCTGCCCGAGGTCTCGCTGGTCTCGATCCTCGACGCCGACAAGGAGGGGTTCCTCCGCTCCGACAAGTCGCTCATCCAGACGATCGGCCGCGCCGCCCGCAACGTTTCGGGCGAGGTGCACATGTACGCCGACAAGATCACGCCCTCCATGGAGTCGGCGATCGACGAGACCAACCGGCGCCGCACCAAGCAGGAGGACTACAACACCAAGCACGGCATCGACCCGACGCCGCTGCGCAAGAAGATCGCCGACATCACCGAGATGCTGGCCCGCGAGGACGAGTCCACCCAGGCCTTGCTCCAGACTTGGGCCGGCACCGAGGCCAAGGGCCGCGCCGGCGGCGTGAAGGCCAAGCAGGGGCAGCCGGTCCCGCGGCTGCGCGAGTCCGACGCAGGCAGCCACGCCGCCGACCTCGCCGGCATGCCCTCGGGCGACCTGGCCCAGCTGATCCAGGACCTCACCGACCAGATGAAGGCGTCCGCCGCCGAGCTCCAGTTCGAGGTCGCCGCCCGGCTCCGCGACGAGATCAGCGAGCTCAAGAAGGAGCTCCGGCAGATGATGGAAGCAACCAAGTAGCGATTCGTCTGGGCCGTCCAGCGACGGATGACCCGTCAGACCGCAGCCGAATCGGGGCATAGCGTCAGCAGGGTGAGGCGGGCGTGGATCGTGTGGGGCGTCGCGCTGGCGGCGTACCTGCTCGCGATCTTCCACCGTTCCTCGCTGGCCGTGGCCGGGCTGGCGGCAGCGGACCGGTTCGACATCAGTGCCGCGCAGCTGGCGACGTTCACGATGCTGCAGCTGCTCGTCTATGCCGGGATGCAGATCCCGGTCGGGTTGCTCGTGGACCGCTACGGGCCTCGGAGCGTGATGCTCACCGGAGCGATCGTCCTGACCCTGGCGCAGGCCGGGTTCGCCCTCGCGGAGTCGTACGGCGCGGCGCTGGTCGCGCGCGTCTTCGTCGGCATGGGCGACGCGATGACCTGGATCTGCCTGCTCCGGCTGGTCACGAGCTGGTTCTCGGGCCGGCGGATCCCGTTCGTGACGGCCCTGAGCGGCACTCTCGGCCAGCTCGGCGCGATCGGGGCGGCCGTGCCGATGACGTGGGCGCTGGGCCACCTCGGCTGGTCGAAGGCCTACCTCATCGCCGCCACGGTGAGCGTCGTCGTGACCACCGCCGTGGCCGTCGTCGTCCACGACGCACCCGAGGGCCGCGTCCTTCGAGGGCCGCGGCTCACCTTCGCCAACATCCGGGACAGCCTGCGAGCCTCGTGGACCCAGCCCGGCACCCGGCTGGGGTTCTGGATGCACTTCGTCACCCAGTTCAGCGCCGTCGCGATGACCTTGCTCTGGGGCTTCCCCTTCTTCGTCAGGGGCGAGCACCTCACCGAGGGCCAAGCCGGCCTCCTGCTCAGCCTCGTGGTCGTCGCCGTGATGTACAGCGGGCCGACGATCGGCTGGTTCATCGGCCGGCATCCGTGGCAGCGCTCGACGGCGGTGCTGTTCATCGTGTGCTCGATCGTCGCCGTCTGGACGGCGGTGCTCGTCTGGCCGGGCGACGCGCCGTTCTGGCTCCTCGTCCTGCTCACCCAGGTCGTCGGGATCGGCGGGCCGGCGTCGATGATCGGCTTCGACCTCGCCCGGACGTCGAATCCCTCGGAGCGGCTCGCCAGCGCCAACGGGATCATCAACCAGGCCGGCTTCTCGGCCAGCCTGGTCCTCGTCGTCGCGATCGGCCTGATCCTCGACTGGCGGACGCCGGGCAGCAGCACGGCGTACGACGCCAGCGCGTTCCGCTGGGCGATGTGCGCGCAGTACCCGCTCTGGGCGCTCGGCCTGGTCCAGGTCTGGCGCTACCGCGTCAGGACGCGGGCGGTGGTCGACCGCGCCGAGCTGACAGCCAATGCGCGAGCAGAGGGGTGAGGGCGAGGATCACCAGCAGCCGGCAGAGCTGGACCGCGAGCACGTAGGTCACGTCCGACCCTGCGTCCGCCGCCGTCGACAGGACGGCGAACAGCCCGCCCGGCGTGGTGGCGAGGTACGCCGTCAGCCCGTCGACCGGCGTCGCCCACGCGAGGACCGCGCCCACCGCAGCGGTGGCCGCGATCATCCCGAAGGTCAGGGCGAGCACGGCGGGCAGCATCCGGGTGATCGACGCCAGGCTGGCCCGGGTGAACCGAAGCCCCACCTGCGCACCGATCAGGGCGAAGGCCGCCCACTGCACCGGCTCCGGCACCCGGACCTCGCCGAGCCAGCCGCCCACCGCCAGCACCACGGCCACCGCGAGCGGTCCGAGGAGCGAGGCGGTCGAGAACCGCAGCAGCCGGGCCAGCGTCAGCCCGACGACCAGCGAGACCGCGACGAACACCAGGTCTCGCAGCCACCCCGCGTCCGACGACGCCAGCCCGCCGTGCCCGTGCGAGGGCTGGAAGACGACCGCGGTCACCAGCGGCATCGTCATCAGCACGACCAGGACCCGCAGGTACTGCACCACCGTCACCACGCGATCGTCCGCGCCGAGGTCGTGGGCCACGGCCACCACTCCGGACGCGCCGCCGGCGATCAGCGCGAACACCCCGGTCACCGGCGACACGTCGTCCCGCAGCGCGAGCAGCCGCCCGGCCACCAGCGAGATGACGAGGGTGGCCACCATGACCAGCCCGATCGGCACCACGTCGTGGCCGATCCGCTCCAGTGCGGGCAGGCTCACGACCGCGCCGATGACCACGCCGATGGTCCCCTGGGCGACACGGAACAGCCCCGACGGCAGCTCCAGCGGGGTCGGCGAGGTGAGCGCGTGCGCCATCCCGCCGACCAGCGCGGCGAAGAGCACCGCGGACGGCAGGTGTGCCAGCGACAGCACAACGCTGAGCACGACGGTCACACCGACCACGACGCCGAGCGCGGCGCGGGGTGAGCGCTCGGACCCGGTCATCGCTGAAGAGCGTAGATGGGTACCTCAGCGCCATGGCAGACACCACTATCGACCTGGGCCGGCCGACCCAGGGCGACGTGATCGAGCTGATCCTCGACGACCACCGGCGCTTCGAGACCCTCCTGCGCGACCTGCGTGACAGCACGTCCGACCGGGACGCCGTACGCCGCGCGCTGGCCACGCTGCACACCGCGCACGCCATCGCCGAGGAGAAGCACGTCTACCCCAGGCTCCGCCGCCGGCACGCGATCACCGAGCACGAGGCAGAGCACGGCGAGGAGGAGCACGCCGAGGGGCACGACGCGATGCTGGCCGTGCTCGAGCTCAAGGGGACCGACACCCAGGCCTTCGAGGACGCCGTCGAGGAGCTGGCCCGCGTGGTCAACCACCACCTCACCGAGGAGGAGCTGACCATCCTCAACCCCGCCCGGGAGGAGGTCGGCGACCGGCTGCGGTCCGAGCTGGGCGAGAAGTTCGCGACCGAGCGCAACCGGCAGATCGACGACGGCTGCGGATCGGTCGCGCAGATCCGCGACCTGGTGGCCGCGGCCCGCCGCGAGGGGCTGCTGGACGATGAAGACGAGGGGGACGAGGGGGACGACGAAGGCTAGGAGGCCCGGGCCGGGAACTTCTCGTGCTGGTAGGCGCGGAGCGCCTCGACGTCGGCACCCAGATGCTCTGCGAGCGCCGGCAGCGCGGCCACGGCGTCGGCCATCGAGCCGTTCATGATGTGCTCCTCGAGCTCCCGGGCCGCCGCACCCAGCGCGGCCGCACCCAGGTTGAGCGCCGACCCGGCCAGCCGGTGCGACACCGCCTGCAGCTGGTCGGCGTCGCCGGAGGCCGCAGCAGCCTCCATCAGGGCGAGCTGCCCGGCGACGTTGCCGAGGAAGTTCGCGATCGCCCGGTCGACGTACGACGACCCGTCGTCGGGGTCGTCGAGCCCCCGCAGCTCCTCCAGCCGGTCCAGGTCCAGCCGGTCGGCGTACCACGGGCTGGGTGCCAGCCACCGCTTCAGGGTGTCGGCGAGCCGGACCGCGTCGACCGGCTTGGTGAGGAAGTCGTCCATCCCTGCTTCCAGGCAGCGCTCTCGTTCGCCCGCGACAGCCGCGGCGGTCATCGCGATGATCGGCTGGCGTCGACCGGTCTCGTGCGCCCGGATGTGCCGGGTCGCGGTGTAGCCGTCCATGTGCGGCATCTGCACATCCATCAGGATCGCGTCGAAGCCGCCGCCGCGGGCCGCCTCGATGGCGGCCAGCCCGTCGTCCGCAGTCTCGGTGGTGTAGCCGAGCGCGGCCAGCAACCCGGTGGCGACCAACTGGTTGACCGCGTTGTCCTCGACCACCAGGATCCAGCCCTTGCCCGACTGCTCGCCGCTCCGCTGGACCACTCCGTCAGTGTCCTCGCCGGCCAGCAGCCGCAGCAACGCGTACCGCAGGTCGCCGGCCAGGTGCGGCGCGGCGAGCTCGACGACGGGTGCCACCTCGCCCAGCGTGCCCGGGTCCGGGCCGTCCACCAGGACAACGTCGTAGGCGCCATCGTCGAGCAGGGGGTGCCCGTCGGCAGCGGTCGCCACGTGGTCGGACCGGACGCCCCACCAGGCCAGCTGCTCGGCCAGGACCGAGCCGTGCGGCTCGTCGGCGACCACCAGCGCCCGCCTGCCGTGCAGCAGCTCTCGGGCCCGGATGTCGTCCGAGTTGATCGCGGCCGACCCGGTCCCGCGGTCCAGGGCGACCGTGCAGGTGAAGACGCTGCCGCCGCCGGGGTTCGCCGTGTACTCCAGGGTGCCGCCCATCGCGTCCACAAGCTCGCTCGAGATGGCGAGGCCGAGCCCGGTGCCGCCGTAGATGCGCGTCGTCGAGGAGTCGCCCTGGGTGAAGGGTTCGAAGAGGTGCGTCTGCTGCGAACGCGGCACGCCCACACCGGTGTCGGTCACTTCGACGCGCAGCCGCACGCGGTCTTCGTCGGGCTCGGCCGTGGCTCGGAGGGCCACAACGCCGTGCTCGGTGAACTTCACGGCGTTCGCGACCAGGTTGGTGATCACCTGCGCCAGGCGCGTCGGGTCACCCGACAGCACGGCCGGGACGTCCGGGTGACACGAGACCACGAGGTCCAGCCGCTTCTCGCGGGCCAGCTCGGCGAGCATGGCGGACACCTGCTCCAGCAGCAGCCGGACGTCGAAGTCCACCTGCTCCAGCTCCAGCCGGCCGGCCTCGATCTTGGAGAAGTCGAGGATGTCGTTGATCAGCCCGAGCAGCGTTCGGCCGGCCGCCTCGACACCGGCCGACAACCGGTGCTGCTCAGGGGTGAGCGAGGTGCGGAGCAGGAGGTCGTTGAGGCCGATCACGCCGTTGAGCGGCGTCCGGATCTCGTGGCTCATGGTGGCCAGGAAGTCCGACTTCTGGCGTGAGGCCTCCATGGCCTCGTCGCGAGCGCGGGCCACCTCGGCCTGGGCGCGCTCCCGCTCGGCGACCCGGGCCAGCTGCTCGGCGACCCGTGCGGCCATGGTCTCGATCAGCTCGAAGCGGAACAGCGGGGGAGCGGAGGCGATGGCGACAACGGCGTAGACCTCGGTGCCGAGCAGGATCGGGAACGCGATGGTCAGCTTCGCGTCGTCCCAGACCGCCCCGCGCACGTCGTGGGCACGTTGGGCCAGCTCGAGCTCCGCGGCGGCCCGCGGGTCGCCGAGATCCTCGTCGCGGTCGGCGTCGACCGGGTAGAACGGCTCGACCCGACCGCTGCCGTCCGCGACGGGCACGAAGCCCCGCGCCCGCTCCCACTCGTCGTGCAGCAGCACCAGCGACCGGGCCTGCACGAGCACCTCGCCAAGTGTGGTGGCCTCGTTGGCGGCGCTGGCGACCGCCTGCATGAGGTTGTTCTGTGCGACCTGGTCCTCCAGGGCGTCCTCGCTGGCCTGCAGCGACTCGATCAGCTCGTGCCGCTCGGTGTTGTCGGAGTAGCGGCGCATCAGGGCCCGCGGACGGCCCGCGTCGTCGAGCAGCGCGGTCTCGCTGCACAACGCCCACTGGATCGTGCCGTCGCTGCGCACCCACTGCACCTCGAACGGATGCTCGTAGAGCCGCCCCTCGCGGACACCCTCGAGGTGCGCACGGAACCGAGCGCGGCCAGCCTCGTCCAGGGTGTCCATGACGTTCAGCGTGGCCAGGCCCTCGTCCGAGATCCGGTGCAGCCGGGCGATCCCCGGGTTGGCGTACACCGTCCGGCCGTCCAGGTCGATGACCCACAGACCGTCAGGAGAGCGCTCGACGATGTCCCGATAGAGCTCCGAGAGGTCCATGTCCACACCTCCGCGAAGGTCCCCATCTGCCCCACGGCCGACGCTAACGCGGGAGGCGCTCCTCCCGTGGGACTTTGGGCAAGGTCGGGACCGTGGCGTGACCCAGGGCGAGCGCGGCAAGATCTTCGCTTTCCTGGGTGAGGACTCGGTCGGCATCAAAGGCGGACCCACCCGCGAGGTCGCCGACGAGTGGCTCGACCGCTACCCGGACGCCGCCACGGTGATGCGCTACATCGGCCGTTCCGGCTGGAACACCCTCGCCTACGCCGGCATCCCCGACGACGAGCTGCTCGAGGCGGTCGACGAGTCCTACCGCCTCGTCGTCGGCAAGATGCCCAAGCGCGACCGGCCGGACGGGTGGGACGAGGCCGGCTGACCGGTCTGGAACGGCGGGCGCCGATCGCGGCGTTCTGGCCCGAAATCCGCGTCGCGTGGCCACGATGTGACCGTGGACGGCGACCCGACTGACACCAGCGAGACCTCTGACGCGACGCAGACACCCGAGGCCACGGACACGGAGCCGCAGCCTGAGCGGCTGTCCGCGGAACAGCTCTGTGACTACGTGGAGCGGGCGAGCTTCGCGACCACACTGGGTCGACGCGGCTACCAGCAGAGCGAGGTCGACGCGCTGCTGAGCAGGCTCGCCGCGGCGCTCCGTGCCGGAGAACCGCTCGCCGACCTGGTCCGCCACACGCATTTGACGCACGTCCGGCTCGAGGACGGCTACGACCACCACCAGGTCGACGACTTCCTGGCCGCGGTGCTCGACCTCGACCCGCACGCCGACGCGGCGCGGCCCGAGGTCGCCCGCGGTGGGCTCATCGCCAAGCTGTTCGGCTAGTCAGAGCGCCGGTCGGGACGCGAGGCGCGGACGACCGTGAGCCCGACGAGTCGGGCGACGACCAGCGCGACGTAGAGGACGCCGACCACCTGCTCGACCATCACGAGCGAGCGGGCGTGCGGGTCGATCGGCAGCACGTCGGAGAGGCCGACGCTGGTGAGGTTGGTGAAGGACAGGAACAGCAGGCTGAACCACTCCTGGTCATCGCCGTCGGCTCCGACGAAGGAGCCCGGCCACAACACCTGGGCGCCGGCGTACACATAGGCGAAGGCCCACGCGACGACAGTGAACGCCGCGCCTGTGGCGAACAGCTCGTCGCGGGTCACCCGGTCGTCGTGGAAGAGGTAGCGGATCATCGCGTAGGAGACGTAGAAGTAGAACGGCGCGTGCACCACCGCCGAGGTGAGCACGATCCAGTCGGTGTCCGGCTCGACCGCCTCGAGGACCGCGAAGACCATCGCCGGTACGCCGAGCAGCAGCGCCACCCACGACAGCGCCGGGGTGAGCCGAACCGCAGCCACCGCGGTGAAGACCACGATCATCTGCACGACGCCGAGCACCGCGCGTCCCGGGGTGGAGCCATCGAGGAACGGGTAGGCCAGCACGACGGCCAGCTGTCCCATCAACAGGACACCGGAAGGGTGGTGGCGTAGCGCGATGAGGACCCGGGTCACTGGCCGGACTGCTTCTTCTTGTTTCGTGCCTGGATTTCCTTGGCTCTCTTCCGCTCCAGCCGGCTCACCTCGGAGGCGACTATCTCGCGCTTGCTGGTCTGCACGCGGAGCAGGTTCAGGAAGGTCACCGCCATCGGGATCAAGGGCCAGGGGAAGTGGTCACCCCAGTTCAGCATCTCCGAGGAGTTGCTGGCCGCGAAGATCACCCAGCAGACGACCGTCGGGAAGAGGAACGCACCGAACGCCTCTCTGCGGTCCTTGAGCCACTTGTCCTCGGCGCGCTTCTGCAGCTCCGAGGGCGTCGCCGCGGTCAGCGGCACCTTGGCGGGCAGCAGCGGCCGGTCCGGCACCAGATCGGCGACCAGTGCCGGGAACTCGCCGAGCGTGCGCGCCTGCAAGGTCGCCGCGGAGCGCTCGTCGTACTCCTCACGGTCCAGCCGGCCGTCCGCGAACGCCTCGGTCAGCAGCCCATGCACGACGTTGCGGTCCGCGTCGGAGGCGCGCAGCGGCGCCGCGGCAGGATCGCGCGGGTCGTGCTGGAAGGACGCCCACAGGTCACCTGAGCGCTCCGCCACGTCGCAACGATAGGACTCATGCGGGCCTACCTTGTCCCACCGGGGTAACGCGGGAGCCGTTTCACCGTTGGACGTACGACAAGTTTCCCCAGTTCGGGGTGGGGAGCCCCCAGGCCCGGACCATGCCTCGTTGGACCAAAACGAGAACACGTTCTATTCTGTGGGGCCGTCGCACGATGGGGAGAGGTGACCGATGGCGTTCGCTGCTGTGTCCGTCCTTCGGGGCCCCGGTGAGATCGCCGCGATGGTCGTCGAGGTCACCAAGCGGATCTTCACGCGCCCCTTCCAGTTCCGCGAGTTCATCGAGCAGGCGTGGTTCATCACCAGCGTCACGCTGATGCCCACGATCCTGATCTCGATCCCCTTCGGCGCGGTCATCTCTCTCCAGGTGGGCAACCTGACCGGCCAGCTCGGCGCCCAGTCGTTCGCGGGTGCCACCGCCGTCCTGGCCACGGTCCGGGAGGCCGCGCCCATCGCGGCGGCGCTGATCATCTCCGGCGCCGCGGGCTCGGCGATCTGCTCCGACCTGGGCGCGCGCAAGATCCGCGAGGAGATCGACGCCATGGAGGTCCTCGGCGTCGACCCGCTCGAGCGGCTGGTGGCTCCGCGCGTGGTCGCCACGATGTTCGTCGCCATGATGATCAACGGCATCGTCATCGCCGCCGGTATCGGCGGCGGCTACTTCTTCACCGTCATCGTCCAGGGCGGCTCGGCCGGGGCGTTCCTTGCCAACTTCACCGTCCTCGCCGGCCTCCCCGACCTCTACATCTCCATGATCAAGGCGATCATCTTCGGCTGGCTGGCCGCGATCGTCGGTGCCTACAAGGGGCTGAACGCCGGCGGCGGCCCGAGCGGCGTGGGCCGGGCGGTCAACGAGGCCGTGATCATCTCGTTCATGCTGCTGTTCTTCCTCAACGCAGTGATCACCGCCATCTACTTCCAAGTCGTCCCACCCCCGGGGCTCTAGCGATGGCGAGCATCGGCACCTTCGGCAGCGCGATCGTCCAGAAACCACGGCGGTCGCTGGAGCAGCGGGGCGACCAGCTGCTCTTCTACGTCAAGGCCCTGGCGTGGACGCCGCGCGCGATCAAGCGCTACCCCCGCGAGATCAAGAACACGCTCGCCGAGATCACCTTCGGCGCCGGTGGCCTCTCGCTGATCGGCGGCACCGTCGGCGTGATCGCGTTCCTGGCGTTCTTCGCCGGCACCGAGGTCGGCATCCAGGGCTACGCGTCCCTGAGCCAGATCGGGGTCGCGAAGTTCAGCGCCTTCATCTCGGCGTACTTCAACACCCGTGAGGTCGCCCCGCTGGTCTCCTCCATCGCGCTGGCGGCCACGGTGGGGTGCGGCTACACCGCCCGGCTCGGGGCGATGCGCATCTCGGAGGAGATCGACGCGCTCGAGGTGATGGGCGTCCCGTCGCTGCCGTTCCTGGTGACCACCCGGATGATCGCGGCGTTCATCGCCGTGATCCCGCTGTACGTCGTGGCCCTCTGCGCGTCGTACCTCTCGCCCCGGCTGATCGTCACGCTCGTCTACGGACAGTCTTCGGGCACCTACGACCACTACTTCATCCAGTTCCTGCCGCCGATCGACATGCTCTGGTCGTTCGGCAAGCTGCTGTTCCTCTCGGTCTGCATCATCCTGATCCACTGCTACTACGGCTACACCGCCTCGGGCGGCCCGGCCGGCGTCGGCATGGCCGTGGGCCGGGCGATCCGGACCAGCATCGTCACCGTCGTGGTGGCGGACTTCTTCCTCAGCTTCGCGATCTGGGGCTCGACCACCACGGTGCGGATCACGGGGTAGCGCGGCGATGATGCTGGTCAACATCCACCACGACAGCAGGCGGGAGCACAACCGCCTGCTTGTGGCCGGTGTCGTCTTCATCACCGTCATCGCGCTGCTGATCTGGTTCTCGATCGCGGTCTACCAGAAGAAGTTCGACCGGGTCACCACGGTGACGATCCAGGCCGACCGCGCCGGCCTCCAGCTCGCGAAGTTCGGCGACGTCCGCCTGAACGGCGCCCTGGTGGGCCAGGTCCGGTCGGTGCGCCAGGACGGCGAGCAGGCGGTCATCGAGGTCGCGATCGAACCGGACGCCGCGAAGGAGATCCCCCAGAACGTCGGTGTGCAGATCATCCCGACCACCCTGTTCGGCCAGAAGTTCATCTCGTTCGTCCGGCCGACCAACCCCACCGGCTCGCTCGAGGACGGCGACGTCATCCCGGCCGACCGCGTCGAGACCAACGTCGAGCTCAGCAAGATCCTGGCCGACCTGTTCCCGCTGTTGCGGGCCGTGCAGCCCGCCGAGCTGAACTACACGCTCAACGCGCTCGCCACCGCGCTCGAGGGGCGGGGCGAGCAGCTCGGCGAGACCCTCGACCAGCTCGACGCCTACCTCGGCGCGATCAGCGACAAGCTGCCGACCCTCAGGCAGGACCTGATCTCGCTGGCGAACGTCGCCGACATCTACGACCTGGCCGCGCCGGACCTGATCGAGGTCCTCGGCAACCTCACGGTGACCAGCAAGACGATCATCGAGAAGGCCGACGACCTCGACAGCTTCTTCTCCGACCTCGAGGGCCTGGCGGTCACCTCGGCGCGGGTGCTCTCGGACAACGAGAAGAACCTGATCCGGGTCGGCCGGGTCACCGAACCGGTGCTCAAGCTCCTGGCGATGTACTCGCCGGAGTTCCCCTGCCTCATCGAGGGCGCCGCGAAGTACGCACCGCGCCTCGCCACCACCTTCGAGGGCAACCAGGTCAAGCAGTACATCGAGTTCGGGACCGCCCAGTACGAGGCCTACCACGCCGACGACCGCCCGCTGTACGGCGAGGTCGGGCACGGCCCCTGGTGCGCCGGGCTGCCGAACGCCAAGGTCCCGGCGGACCCGGCGGCGTTCAAGGAGGGCTCGGACATCGACGAGAAGCCGCCCACCGGCGACCTGCCCACGCTCATCACCGGCGGTGCCCAAAGAGGGTCGACGACCAGCGGCTACGCGGGCACCGACGCCGAGAAGGCGATCATCAACGCGCTCCTCGCTGGGGAGACCGGCCGGGCTGCTGACTCGTACGGCGCCCTCGGGTCGCTGCTCTACGGCCCGGTCGTGAGGGGCGGTGACGCCCCATGACCGAGGGCAAGGCCACCAAGATCCGCAACCGACGCAACGCTGCGACGTGGGCCGCCGGCATCAAGCTGCTGATCTTCACGATCGCATCGGTCCTGGTGACCGGGCTGCTCGCCGCCATCATGGGCAACTTCGGCTTCGGCGAGAGCACCGAGTACCGCGCGGTGTTCTCCAACGCGTCGATGCTCGAGAAGGGCGACGACGTCCGGGTGGCGGGGGTAAGCGTCGGCGAGATCAGGAAGGTCGAGCACTACAAGCGCAACCAGGCCATGGTGACCTTCCGGGTGAAGTCCGAGGTGCCGCTCACGACCACCTCGCGCGCCGAGATCCGGTTCCTGAACCTGGTCGGCGACCGCTACCTCGCCCTCGAGGCGGGCGACGAGGCCGGCGACGCGATACCTGACGGAGTCGACGACGGCATCGGCGGCGACAGCGGCGGCGCGAACGCGCCCGACACGGGCACCCGGCTCGAGGCCGGCGCGACCATCCCGGTCGGCCAGACCGCGCCGGCGCTCGACCTCACGACGCTGTTCAACGGCTTCCAGCCGCTGTTCCAGGCGCTCGAGCCGAAACAGGTCAACGAGCTCAGCATGAACCTCGTGCAGGTCCTCCAGGGGGAGGGCGGCACGATCCAGGAACTGCTGTCCAACACCGCCTCGCTCACCAACAGCCTCGCCGACCGCGACGAGCTGATCGGCCAGGTGGTCAACAACCTGACCCAGACCCTCGACACCGTCGACCAGCGGCACCAGGAGCTGAACACGCTGGTGAGCGAGCTCCAGCGCTGGATGGGCGACCTGGCAAGCGACCGCAACACCATCGGCAGCTCGCTCGCCAACATCTCCGACCTGACCGTGGTGGTCGCCGACCTGCTCCGCGAGGGCCGCCCGATCATCAAGAGCGACGTGGCGAAGCTCAAGCAGCTCGCGAAGCTGCTCAACAAGCCGGTCAACCAGCAGCAGATCACCGAGCTCCTCGACCGGCTGCCCGAGTCGATGACCGACCAGACCCGGACCGGCACCTACGGCTCCTGGTACAGCTATTACGTCTGCGGCTTCTCCGGCCGGATCACGCTGCCCGGCAACCTCGGCACCATCCCCGGCCTGGAGCAGGTGCTCGACGGCCTCAGCAACCTCAACTTCCACTCCAGCGCGCCCCGCTGCAACGGTGCTGACGAGACCCCTGCGAGCGGGGGTGCCGAGTGAAGCGCTACACCGAGCCACAGCTGCTCCGCCTGGGCGCGATCACGCTCGTCGTGATGCTCCTGGTGATGGCCGCGTCGTTCAACCTCAGCAAGTTCCCCGGGTTCGGCGGCGACAGCTACCAGGCCTACTTCGCCGACGCGAGCGGGCTGCACCGCGGCAACATGGTCCAGGTCGGCGGCATCCGGGCCGGCCGGGTCCAGGACGTCGAGCTCGACAAGGGCAAGGTCCTGGTCACCTTCGAGGTCGACCATGGCGTCGAGTTCGGCGAGGACAGCGAGGCCAGCGTCGAGGTGCTCAACCTGCTCGGCGAGAAGTACCTCAACCTGGTCCCCGCCGGTTCCGGCCAGCTCGACGAGGACACGCCGATCCCGGTCGACCGGACCTCGTCGTCGTACGACATCGTCGGCGTCTTCAGTGACCTCACCGAGACCACCGAGCAGATCGACACCGAGCAGCTCGACCAGGCGCTGAATGTCGTGTCCGAGACGGTCAACCAGTCCGCGCCCGAGATCCAGGCCAGCTTCGAAGGGATCGCGCGGCTCTCGCAGTCGGTGGCCTCGCGAGACGCGGAGATCCAGCACCTGCTCCAGAGCTCGCGTGACGTCAGCACGCTGCTGGCCGACCGCAGCACGGACCTCGTCGACCTGATGCAGAACAGCAGCCTGGTCTTCGATGAGGTCGAGCGGCGCAAGCAGGCCATCCACCTGCTGCTGGTCAACGCCCGCGAGCTCGCGATCCAGCTGCGCGGTGTCGCCACCGACAACCAGGCCCAGATCAAGCCCGCGCTGAAGGAGGTCGACGACCTGCTGAGCCTGCTCAACTCCAAGGACAAGGAGCTCAAGGCGACCCTCAACGCCCTCGGTCCGTACGCCTCGATCCTGGGCAACATCATCGGCACCGGCCCGTGGTTCGACGCGTACGCCGTCAACCTGGCCGCGATCCCCACGGGCGAGTTCCTGCCCGGGCCTCCGGACTGATGCCGATGAACATCTTCGCTCGCATCAGCCCTCGTGTGGCGATCGTCGCTGTCGCGGCGGTCCTGATCGCCGCGACGTTCCTTTTCGTGAACCAGCCCGACGAGACCAAGACCGTCACGGCCCACTTCCCGCGGGCCGTCAGCGTCTACGAGGGCACCGATGTCCGAGTCCTCGGGGTCAACGTCGGCGAGGTGACCGCGGTGATCCCCGAGGGCAACTCGGTCCGCGTCGAGATCGAGTACGACGGGGACGTCGACCTCCCGAAGGACGCCAAGGCCTTGGTCGTGACGCCGACGCTGGTGGCGGACCGGTTCGTCCAGCTCACCCCGGTCTACTCGAGCGGGCCGACGATGAAGGACGGCGCGGACATCGCGCTGCCCGACAGCGGTGTCCCCGTCGAGCTGGACCGCATCTACGCCAGCATCCGCGAGCTCGCTGAGGCGCTCGGCCCCAACGGCGTCAACAAGGACGGCACCCTCAACCACCTGCTCGAGGCCGGCGCCAACGCGCTGAACGGCCAGGGCCAGCGCGGCAACGAGATGATCCGCCAGCTCTCCGCGGCGGCGGCGACGTTCGGCGAGGGCGCCGGGCCGTTGTTCGACACCGTCACGGAGCTGGCCCAGTTCACCGACACGCTGGCCACCAACGACAAGCTGGTCCGGGCGTTCGTGAGGGACCTGGCCGGCGTCTCAGCGTCCCTGATCTCCGAGCGCGGGGAGATCCAGAAGGCGCTCCAGGCCGTGGCCGACTCGGTGGGCACGGTCAAGACGTTCGTGAAGGACAACCGGCAGGCGCTGGTCACCGACGTCGAGAAGCTCACGAGGCTGATGAAGACGATCAACTCCGAGCGCGACAGCATCGACACCGCCCTCGCGGTCGCCCCGGTGGCCATCAACAACCTCACGCTGGCCTACAACGCCGAGTCCGGGACGATCGGTTCGCGGATCGGCATCCAGGGCCAGCTGTGGGACGCCGACGGCTTCCTCTGCGCGATCGTCCAGCAGTCCGAGATGCCGCAGGTGAGCAAGGACCTCGCCTGCACGATCTTCGAGCAGCTGCTGGAGCCGGTCGAGAACAACATCCCGCCGATCCCGAACGGGAAGCAGTCCGGGAAGCAGGCCGGGAACGTCGACGGCTCCGCCGGCGGCAGCGCGGCCCAGAACCAGGCAGCCGAGACCCAGGCGGCCGAGACCCAGGCCCGCTACATCTCCGACGACACGCCCACGATGGCCGAGCTGCTGGGAGGTGGCTCATGAGCCGTCTCGCCCGCAGGCTCGGCCTGCTCGTCGCTGGGGTGCTGCTGCTGACCGCGTGCGAGTTCGACGGCGCCTACGACCTGCCGCTCCCCGGCGGACCGGTCGACGCCGACGACGCGATCACGGTGACCGCGGAGTTCGAGGACATCCTCAACATCGTCCCGAAGTCACCGGTCATGGTCGACGACGTCACCGTCGGCGAGGTCACGGAGGTCGAGCGGGTCGGCTGGCACGCCAAGATCACGATGATCGTCCGCAAGGACGTCGACCTGCCCGACAACGCGACCGCCGAGATCCGCCAGGTCAGCCTGCTCGGCGAGAAGTACGTCGCCCTGGAGCCGCCGGCGGAGGGCGCCTCCGACGAGCGGCTCGGTGACGGCGACAAGATCGCGCTCTCCTCGACCGGCCGCAACCCCGAGGTCGAGGAGGTGCTCGGAGCGCTGTCGTTCCTGCTGAGCGGCGGGGGCGTCGCCCAGCTCGGCACCATCACCGAGGAGCTCAACAACGCGATGGACGGCCGCCAGGAGAGCCTGCGCCACCTGCTGCGCTCGCTCACCGACGTGGTCGGGACGCTCGACGACCAGAAGTCCGACATCATCCGGGCGATGGAGTCGGTCAACAACCTGACCGCGACCCTCAACCGCGAGAAGCAGACGGTGTCCGACGCGCTGGACGTGGCCGGCCCGGCCATCAAGGTGCTGGCCGACCAGCACGACGAGCTGATCGCGATGCTCTCGGCGCTCGACCGGCTCGGCGTGGTCGGCACCCGGGTGATCAGCGCGAGCAAGGACGACCTGCTCAAGTCGCTGGCCCACCTCAAGCCGGTGCTGTCGCAGCTGCGCGCCGCCGGCGACAAGCTGGCCCCGGGGCTCAACCTCCTCATCAGCTTCCCCTTCCCCAAGGAAGCCTCCGAGATCGTCCGGGGCGACTACGCCAACACCTCGATCCGCGCGGACATCAACCTCGAGAACTTCCTGCCCGCAGGCACCACGATCCCGGACATCCCCATCCCGGACATCCCGGTGCCGGATCTCCCGCCAGCCGGCGAGGTGCTCAGCGACGTACAGAAGTGCCTGCAGTCGCTCGACATCACCAGTGCGGCCTGCCAGAAGGTGCTCGCTGACGTCGACCTCCTCACGTCGTTGAAGAAGAAGTGCCAGAAGCCCAAGTACACCGCCAACCCGGTCTGCACCGTCCTCAACTCCGTCCCGGACGTCCCGCTGGAGGACCTCGGTGACCTGCTGGGCGGTCTGCTCGGGGGCGTGCTCGGCCGGACGACGCCCACGAACCCGTCCACCCGCGGCCTCTACGGAGGCTCGCCATGATCCACGGCACCCGAATCCGCATTTTTGCGTTCCTCGTCCTCAGCGCGGTCGGGATCGTCTACATCACCGCGTCCTACCTCGGGTTCATCGACACGTTGCTCGGGCGCGGCCTCACCGTGCACGCGACCCTGCCGACGTCGGGCGGCCTCTACGAGGGCAGCGAGGTCACCTACCGCGGCGTGAAGATCGGCAAGGTCAGCCAGATGAACGCGACGCCCGACGGCGTCACCCTCGACCTGGCGCTGGAGGAGGGCACCGAGCTGCCCAAGGACGCGCCGATGTACGTGCACAACCTCTCTGCCGTCGGCGAGCAGTACCTCGACTTCGAGCCCGTCGACGACGAGCCGCCGTACGCCGAGAACGGCGACACGCTGCACGGCAACGCGGCGTCGCTGCCCGTCGACGAGGGCGACCTGCTGGTCGAGCTGAACTCGTTCGTCGAATCGGTCGACAAGGAGAAGCTCCGGACCGTGGTGCGCGAGCTCGGGACGATGTTCCACGAGACCGGGGAGCCGATGCAGCAGCTGCTCGACAACGGCTCGACGTTCATCGACGAGGCGTCGGCGCACACCGCCGAGACCCGGGCCCTACTGGACAGCGGGCTGATCGTGCTGCAGACCCAGGAGGGCGAGGGCGAGAACATCCAATCCTTCTCCAACGACCTGGCCCGGATCACGAAGGCCCTCAAGGACAGCGACGCGGACCTCCGCACCACGCTGTCCGAGACGCCGGCGACCGCGCGCGAAATCGACCGGCTGCTCACCGAGCTCGAGCCGACGCTGCCGGTGCTGCTGGCCAACGCGACCAGCGTCGGGAAGGTCGGGGTGCTGCACCTGGCCGGGCTCGAGCAGCTGCTGGTGGTCTTCCCGCACGTGATCGCGAGCGGCTTCACCGGCACCCCGGGCGACGGCTACGGCCACGTCAACCTGCAGCTGGACCAGGAGGTCCAGCCGTGCACGAAGGGCTACAAGCCGCCGAGCGAGTGGCGGCCGCCCTCGGACCTCTCCGACGGCCCGATCTTCCCGGCCCAGTGCACTGCCGGGGCGCCGTTCGTCCAGCGCGGCACGCCGTACTCGCCGGACGGCCGCTACGGCTCCCCGGGTGCGGCCTACCGGGGTGGCTACGACCCCGTCTCCGGCATCATCGACGGCGTGGTCGACGCGAACGGCAACCCGGTGCACCTCGGTGACCAGGGCAACCTCTCGGTGCTCGGCGACGACTCGTGGAAATGGCTGCTGGTCGGCCCGGTGGTGGCCGCGCCGTGAACCGAGTCGTCGGCAACGTTGCGCTCTACGTCGTGGTGATGGTGGCCGCGGCGCTGCTCGTCGTCGCCGCGGTGCGGGTCCTCGACGACTCCGGCCCGACCTCGTTGCCGTCCGAGGGCCTGGTCGAGCTCGACAAGGCGTCGGCGACCGAGCAGGACCGGTACGCCGACATCCTCGCGTCGGCCTCGAAGGAGGCCACGGCGTTCCTCAACATCCGCTACGACACGGCGCAGGAGTCGATCGACGCGGTGATGGCTGGTGCCACCGGCGAGTTCCGCGACCAGTACGCCCAGGCGACCGACGCCCTGATCACGCTGCTCAAGGACAACAAGTCGATCCGGACCGGTGAGGTGATCTGGGCCGGCGTGGTCGCCCAGGACCCCGACTCGGCCACCGTGATCCTCGCGACCACCGGCACGGTGCAGAACAACCAGACCGGCGCCAACCCCAAGGCCGAGAACTACCGCATCCAGATGCAGCTCGCCGCCGAAGAGGGCAGGTGGCTCACCAGCGACCTGCAGTTCGTCGAATGACCCGCCAGAACCCGCGCCGCCCGGCGTCGTCCCGAGCCCCCGTCTCCCGCCCCCGCCGGGTGGCGGGCCAGGGGAGTACGCCGACCGAGACGCCGAGCGAGACGGAAGCCCCGCTGGTCGAGCCGGCGACTCCGGTGGTTGACCCGTCCAGTCCCAGCCCCGACTCACCTGGTTTCGAGACGGGCGCAGAGCGCCCTCCTCAACCACCGGAGGCCGAGAAGCCGGGGCTGGCGGCGCTGTTCGACAGCAGGCGGGCGACCACGGTGCTGCTCGGCCTGGTCGCGGTGCTGGCGCTGGTCGCCGGTGGCCTTTTTGCCTGGGACTCCTCGCGTGACGACGGCGGCGAGAAGCCGTCGAAGCAGCCGGTCGTGATCGGCAGCGACGACGCCACTGCCGGAGTGGACGCCGCGGCCAAGGCGGCCGAGACGATCCTGACCCGGTCCTACCAGGACTACGACCAGCAGCTCGACGACGCCACGGCGCTGATGACCGACTCGTTCGCCGAGGAGTTCCGGACGACCGCGACCGAGATCGAGGAGGAGTTCGTCGCGGACAAGACCGAGCAGCAGGCCCGGGTGATCGCCCAGGGCGTCGTGCACGCCACCCGGACCGAGGTGCAGGCGCTGGTCTTCCTCAACCAGTACGTCAGCAAGGACGCCGGCGACACCACCTACACGCCGTACCGCCTCCTCGTGACCGTGCTGCACACCGACCGCGGCTGGCTGGTCTCCGCGCTCGACACGAAGTAGCCCGTCTGCAAAACTAGAACACGTTCCAGTCCGGGACGCTGGCCCTCGCGTGGAAGGATCGACGCCGTGAGCACTGCTGGCACGGTCGTCGAGGCCGACCTCCTGATCATCGGCGCGGGTCCCACGGGGCTGTTCGCCGCCTACTACGCCGGCTTCCGGGGCCATCGGGTCGCGGTCGTCGACTCGCTGCCCGAGCTCGGCGGGCAGATCACCGCGATGTATCCCGAGAAACAGATCTTCGACGTGGCGGGCTTCCCGTCCGTCAAGGGCAGGACGCTGGTCGACGGGCTCGTCGAGCAGGCGGCCACCGCGAAGCCGGAGTACCTGCTCGATCGCACTGCGAGCGGGCTCGTGCACGACGACGACGGGGTCACGGTCACGTGCGACGACGGCACCGAGATCCGGGCCGGCGCGGTGCTGATCACCGCCGGCATCGGCAAGTTCAGCCCGCGGCCGCTGCCGGCCGGCGAGGGCTGGGTCGGGCGGGGCATGGAGTTCTTCGTGCCCAGCTTCGAGCCGTACGCCGGCAAGGACGTCGTCATCGTCGGTGGCGGGGACAGCGCCTTCGACTGGGCGCTCAACCTGCAGGGCATCGCTCGCACCATCGCGCTGGTGCATCGTCGCGACGCGTTCCGAGCCCACGAGCGGACCGTCCAGCAGGTGACGGAGTCCGACGTCGAGATCATCACGAAGGCGCAGGTCACCGAGCTCGTCGGTGAGGGGATCCTGGAGTCGGTGGTGATCGACGTCGACGGCGAGACCGTGACGCGGCCCTGCCAGGCACTGGTCGCCGCGCTCGGGTTCATCGCCGACCTCGGGCCGCTCCAGCAGTGGGGTATCGAAGTCTCGAAGCGGCACATCATCGTCGACTCCGCGATGCGCACCAACCTGCCGCGCGTCTTCGCCGCCGGCGACATCACCGAGTACGCCGGCAAGGTGCGCCTGATCGCCGTCGGCTTCGGCGAGGCCGCCACCGCCGTCAACAACGCGACCGTCGCGATCGACCCCACCGCGCACGTGTTCCCCGGTCACTCGAGTGAAGCAAGCTGAGGAGACAGCAGCGATGAAGATCAAGGTCGACTACGACCTCTGCGAGTCCAACGCCCTCTGCGAGGCGATGGCTCCGGAGGTCTTCGAGGTGGACGACGACGACAACCTCCAGCTGAAGACCGACGAGACGACCGACGCGAACCTCGAGAACGTCAAGCGCGCGGTGGCGGCCTGCCCGCGCGCGGCGATCTCGCTGGAAGGCTGAGCGTGGCCAATCCTTCAGGGCGGAGTACCGCCTTGGATGGCAGGGTCGCTGTCATCACCGGGGCCGGGGCGGGCCTGGGGCGCGCCGAGGCGGTGGCGCTGGCTCGCGCTGGGGCGCGCGTCGTACTCAACGACCTGCCGGGTGCCGCGGACGACGCAGCTGACGAGCTCAAGGGGCTCGGCGCGGAGGTCGCGATCGTCGAGGGCGACGTGGGGGAGCGAGCCACCGCCGACGCGATGCTCGCCGCCGCGGTCGAGGGGTTCGGACAGCTCGACATCGTGGTCAACAACGCCGGCATGACCCGCGACCGGATGCTGTTCAACCTCTCCGACGAGGAGTGGGACGACGTCATCCGCGTGCACCTGCGCGGCCACTTCCTGCTCTCCCGCAACGCCGCGTTCTACTGGCGGGAGCGGTCGAAGGCCGCCGACGCCCCGGTCTACGGCCGGATCGTCAACACAGCATCCGAGGCGTTCCTCGGCGGCTCGCCCGGCCAGGCCAACTACGCGGCCGCCAAGGCCGGCATCGCGGCGCTCACGCTGTCCTCTGCCCGTGGCCTGGGCAAGATCGGCGTCCGCGCCAACGCGATCTGCCCGCGCGCCCGGACCGCGATGACCGCGCAGGTCTTCGGCGAGGACACCTCCGGGCAGGAGGTCGACCCCTACTCGCCCGAGCACGTGGCGCCGCTGGTCGCCTACCTCGCCTCGCCCGCCGCCCACCGGATCACCGGACAGGTCTTCGTCGTGTACGGCGGGATGGTCGCCCTGGTCGCCGCACCCGTCGTCGAGCAGCGGTTCGACGCTTCCGGTTCGGTCTGGGACCTGCCGGACCTCGACCGGCAGCTCGGCGAGTTCTTCTCCGAGCGCGACCCGTCGGTAGGCTTCGCGGCCGACTCCATCATGAGATTGGACGTCTGATGGGCCGTCTCGACGGGAAGGTCGCGATTGTCACCGGTGGGGCGATGGGGCAGGGCGCCGGCATCGTCCGCGCCTACGTGGCCGAGGGTGCCCGGGTCGTCATCGCCGACGTTGCCGAGGACGAGGGCAAGACCCTGGCCCACGAGCTCGGCGCGCAAGCCCGGTTCGCGGTCCACGACGTCAGCGACCAGGCCGCCTGGACCACGCTGGTGGCCGCGACCGTCGACGACTGGGGACCGGTCAACATCCTGGCCAACAACGCCGGCATCCTCCGCTTCGGCACCGTCGAGTCGATGCCGATCGAGGAGGTCGAGCTGCTCTGGCGGGTCAACCAGCTCGGCTGCTGGCTCGGCATGCAGGCCGTCGTACCGACCATGAAGGCCAACGGCGGCGGCTCGATCATCAACGCCTCGTCCACTGAAGGGCTCGGCGGCATGGCGAACACGGTGGCCTACGGCGCCACCAAGTTCGCGATCCGCGGCATGACCAAGGGCGCCTCGCACGAGCTCGGCCCGTTCAACATCCGGGTCAACTCGGTGCACCCCGGGATGATCGACACCCCGATGACGCGCGTGCACGGCGGCGACCTGGCGATGGAGTACGGCGCCAAGAAGGTCCCGCTGCGCCGGGTCGGCCACCCCGAGGACGTCGCGCCGCTCTACGTGTTCCTCGGCAGCGACGAGTCGTCGTACATCAACGGCGCCGAGATCGCGGTCGACGGCGGCGTCACCGCGACCCACGCGTTCGGCGGCTGACCGTGGCCAACCAGCGCGCCCAGATCGTGATGCCCCACGACGAGATCGTGGAGTTCCTCAACCAGCAGCGCTCGTCCACCGTGGCGACGTACGGCCCGCAGGGGCAGATCCACCTCGTCGGCATGTGGTACGCGGTCAAGGACAACACGGTGTGGTTCGAGACCAAGCGCAAGGCGCAGAAGGTGGTCAACCTGCGGCGTGACCCGCGGATGAGCTTCCTGGTCGAGTCCGGCCAGACCTACGACCAGCTCCGCGGCGTCTCGCTGGAGGGCACGGGCGTGATCATCGACGATCCCGACGTGGTGTGGGACGTGTGCGTGAACATCTTCGAGCGCTACAACGGCGAGTACTCCGAGGACATGAAGCCGTTCGTGGAGTTCATGGCCAAGAACCGCGTCGCCATCCGCCTCGACGTCGACCGGACCCGGTCGTGGGACCACCGCAAGCTGGGCATGCCGGCCATGGAGCTGGGCGGGAGCACCGCGGCGCACGTCGAGTAGCCCTCGGGTGGGTGACCCGGGCTGGGACTCGACCAGCGGGTGGATGCGTCCCAGCGCGACCTTGCGAGGTTTCGAGACGGTTGCTGCGCAACCTCCTCAACCACCGGTGGTGAGGAGTTCCCGCTGGGGAGCGTCTCGAAACCTCGCAGCCCGGGGCTGGGACTCGGCAACAGCTCGACCAGCGGGTGGCTGCGTCCCACTGCGACCTTGCGAGGTTTCGAGACGGTTGCTGCGCAACCTCCTCAACCAGCGGGTGGTTGAGGAGCTCCCGCTGGGGAGCGTCTCGAAACCTCGCATCGCGGGGCTGGGACTTGGCCACCGCTCCTCGACAGGCTCGACCAGCGGTGGGCAGGATGCGGATGCCATGTCCACTGCCCCGCACCTCGAGACCGCCGAGTCGGCGTGGCGATGGGCGCTCGACCAGGTCCGGTACGACGAGGGCGGGCCGTGGATCCCGTACGCGCCGCCGGCCACCGAGGCTCCGTGGGACCGGGACGGGATGCACAGCGGGATCGGCGGGCTGGCGCACGCGCTGGCCGCGGTCGCCGAGAGCCGGCCCTGGACAGCCGACGAGTCCGCCCTGGCCGCCGCGATCGGCGAGCGACTGCGGTCCGTGACGTCCGCCGCCACCGACGTCACCTACTTCGACGGCCTGGTCAGCCATCTTCAGGGCCTGGTCCTGCTGGGGGAGCCGGGCGTGGAGGCATGTGTCGACCGGCTGCTCGAGCTCGCGCCGGAGGGCTGGCCGGACCTGAACGACGCCACACTCGGCACCGCGGCGATCGTGCTAGGTGGGCTCACCGCGATCGAGGCGGGCTGTGCCCGCGGGGCCGAGCTCGCGGCGTACGCCGCCGACCGGCTGCTGGCTGAGGCGGAGGAGACGCCGGCCGGTCTGAACTGGCTGTTCGTCCCGCGCCGGCTCGTCCCGCCCGACAAGCTCGACGACGGCCGCCCAGTCGAGATGCCCAACTGGTCGCACGGCCTGGCCGGGATCGCCGCCGCGCTCGCCCGGGCCGGATCGGTGCTGGAGCGACCGGACCTGGTCGAGGCCTCTCGGCGAGGCGCCGAGCACCTGGTCACGCTCGCCGACCCGGCCTCGCTGGCCGACGGCGGCCTGGCCCTGCCCAGGCGCATCCCGCACAAGCCCGACCACGACGAGTACACGTGGAACTGGTGCCACGGCCCGGCCGGCACCCTGGCGCTCTTCGAGGCGCTCGACGCGGCCGGTGTCACTGCCGTGGCGGGCGAGCCGCCGACGGCG
>CAWDBZ010000013.1:0-151342 GCA_963800715.1 uncultured Actinomycetota bacterium
ACCAGATCGCGGTCGCGGTCGAGGAAGCCGTAGAGGAAGCCGCGGCCGAGGAGGCTGTGGGGGCTCGCTAGGGTTTCGGCCATGGCAGGCGACGGCGGCACCAAGGCAGTTGTGGCGGCACTGCTGGCCAACACCGGCATCGCGGCCACCAAGTTCATCGCGTTCGCGCTGGCCCGGAACTCTTCGATGCTGGCCGAGGCGATCCACTCGTGCGCGGACGCCGGCAACCAGGTCCTGCTGCTGGTCGGCGGCAAGCGCGCGAAGCGTGAGGCGACGCCGCAGCACCCGTTCGGCTTCGGCCGCGACCGCTACATCTACAGCTTCATCGTGGCCATCGTGCTGTTCTCGGTCGGTGGCCTGTTCGCCCTCTACGAGGCCTACCACAAGTACGACGAGATCCACTCGGGTCACTCCGAGGCCGTCGGGGGCTGGAAGTCGTTCGTGCCCGTCGTCGTGCTGGTGGTGGCGATCTGCCTGGAGAGCTTCTCGCTGCGCACCGCGATCATCGAGACCAACAAGGTCCGCGGGGACGCGTCGTTCGCGAAGTTCATCCGCCGGGCGAAGTCGCCCGAGCTGCCGGTGATCCTGCTCGAGGACGTCGCCGCCCTCCTGGGCCTGGTCTTCGCCCTCGTGGGCGTGGGGATGAGCCTGATCACCGACAACCACTACTGGGACGTCGCCGGCACCGCGGCGATCGGGCTCCTGCTGGTCACGGTCGCGGTGATCCTTGCGATCGAGACCAAGAGCTTGCTGCTCGGTGAGGCCGCGAGCCCCGAGTCTCAGCTGGCGATCGAGGCCGCCCTGACAAGCACCCCGGGCGTGGACCGGCTCATCCACATGAAGACCCTCCACCTCGGCCCCGACGAGCTCCTGGTGGCGGCCAAGATCGGTGTCACCGCCACCAGCTCGGCCGCCGACGTCGCGGCCACGATCGACGCCGCCGAGCAGGCAGTGCGCGCCGCCGAGCCGCTCGCCACCGCGATGTACCTGGAGCCGGACATCTACCGCGAGGGCCACACCCCCGCAGATCGCCCGCCGCCGCCGGAGCCGGCCGGCCACTGAGCCTGCGTCGAGGATTCCTCGTCCTGGCGGCCTGCGTCCTACTCTTTTCCGGTCAGCGTGGGAGATCCCGTCAACGTGCAGATGCGCGACGCAGACCTGACTCCACCGTTCCGAGGAGACAACTCATGGACTTCAAGGTCGCCGACCTCAACCTGGCCGACTTCGGTCGCACCGAGATCACCCTCGCCGAGCACGAGATGCCCGGCCTCATGGCGATGCGCGCGCGCTACGGCGACGCGAAGCCCCTCGCCGGCGCCCGCATCGCCGGGTCGCTGCACATGACCATCCAGACCGCCGTGCTCATCGAGACGCTGGTCGCACTCGGTGCCGAGGTCCGCTGGGCGTCGTGCAACATCTTCTCCACCCAGGACCACGCCGCGGCGGCTGTCGCGGTCGGCCCGACCGGCACGGTCGACGCCCCCGCCGGTGTCCCGGTCTTCGCCTGGAAGGGCGAGAGCCTGGAGGAGTACTGGTGGTGCACCCAGCAGATCCTCATGTGGCCCGAAGGCAAGTTCGCCAACATGATCCTCGACGACGGCGGCGACGCCACCCTGCTCGTGCACCTCGGTGTCGAGATGGAGAAGACCGGCGTCGCGCCCGACCCGGCCTCGGCCAAGAGCCACGAGCAGAAGGTCATCTTCGACGTGCTCAACGCCTCCCTCGCGGAGACCAAGGAGCGCTGGACCCCGATCGCCGGTGAGATCAAGGGCGTCACCGAGGAGACCACCACCGGCGTGCTGCGTCTCTACGACATGATGAAGGAGGGCTCGCTCCTCTTCCCGGCCATCAACGTCAACGACTCGGTCACCAAGTCGAAGTTCGACAACAAGTACGGCTGCCGCCACTCGCTCATCGACGGCATCAACCGCGCCACCGACGTCCTCATCGGCGGCAAGGTCGCTGTCGTCTGCGGCTACGGCGACGTCGGCAAGGGCTGCGCCGAGTCGCTGCGCGGCCAGGGCGCCCGCGTCATCGTCACCGAGATCGACCCGATCTGCGCGCTGCAGGCGGCCATGGACGGCTACCAGGTCGACACCCTCGACAACGCGCTCGCCGTTGCCGACATCATCATCACCGCGACCGGCAACAAGGACGTCGTCTCGGTCGACCAGATGAAGCAGATGAAGCACAACGCGATCCTCGGCAACATCGGTCACTTCGACAACGAGATCGACATGGCCGGCCTCGAGGCGGACGGCGTCGCCAGCCGCAAGAACGTCAAGCCGCAGGTCGACGTCTGGACCTTCCCCGGCGACAAGTCGATCATCGTCCTTTCCGAGGGTCGGCTGATGAACCTCGGCAACGCGACCGGCCACCCGTCGTTCGTGATGTCCAACTCCTTCACCAACCAGGTGCTCGCGCAGATCGAGATCTTCACCAAGCCCGAGGAGTACCCCACCGGCGTCTACGTGCTGCCCAAGCATCTCGACGAGGAGGTCGCCCGGCTGCACCTCGACGCGCTCGGCGTGAAGCTGACGACGCTCAGCGACGACCAGGCCAGCTACCTCGGTGTCCCCGTCGAGGGCCCGTACAAGGCCGACGCATACCGCTACTGAGCTGCCTGCCCGGGCCGAACTCGATTGGAGCGGGCGAGCGAAGCGAGCGATTGCGAGCGGAGCGAGCGCGCCCCGCGATCGGCCCCGGTGGCCACGATGGACGGCGAAGCCCGCGCAGCGGAGCGAGCAGTCCGTTGTGGGCCCGGGCCGAAGGTCGCGGGGGTAAATGGGGGCCGTGGGGCACACTTGCGGCATGGCAGAGCACGCCGGAGCGGCGACGGACCTCGCGACCAAGGGTCGCGTCCTCGTCGTGGACGACGACGCCTCCCTGGGGGAGATGCTCACGATCGTGCTTCGCCAGGAGGGGTTCGACGGGCGGGTGGTGACCCGCGGAGACCTCGCGATGGAGGCGTTCCACGACTACCGCCCCGACGTGGTACTGCTCGACCTGATGCTGCCGGGCAAGGACGGCATCGACGTCTGCAGGGAGATCCGGGCGGAGTCCGGCGTACCCATCGTCATGCTGACCGCCAAGGGCGACACCGTCGACGTCGTGGTCGGCCTGGAGTCGGGCGCCGACGACTACGTGGTCAAGCCGTTCAAGCCCAAGGAGCTCGTCGCCCGGATCCGGGCCCGGGTCCGCCGCAACGACCGCGCCGCCCAGGAGTCGCTGGCGATCGGCGACCTGTCGATCGACGTCGCCGGCCATGCGGTCACCCGCAACGGCGAGTCGATCAACCTGACGCCGCTGGAGTTCGACCTGCTGGTCTGCCTGGCTCGCAAGCCGTGGCAGGTCTTCACCCGCGAGGTCCTGCTGGAGCAGGTCTGGGGCTACCGGCACGCCGCGGACACCCGGCTGGTCAACGTGCACGTGCAGCGGCTGCGCTCGAAGGTGGAGCACGACCCCGAGAGCCCGGAGATCGTGGTGACGGTCAGGGGCGTCGGCTACAAGGCCGGCACCGCGTAGGACTAGAGCGTGTCTCTCAATTCATGGCGGCGCCACCGCCGCCCAGCACGCACGCTGGCTGTGTCACCAGCGCTCGAAAGACGCCCAGTCTGCCAGCGCACTGGTGCCGTGCCATCGCACGCCCTGGACGGCGCTGGCATCCACCAGCAATTGAGAGACACGCTCTAGCCGTGCTCCGCGCCCGAGCGCCGCGCCGTCTCCCTGGGGCCCTTCGCCGTGGGCTGACGTTCTGGCGCCGTTCGATCCAGGCTCGGGTCGTGGCCAGCACCGTCATCCTCACGGCGGTCGTCATCGCCGTGGTCGGCTGGCTGCTCCTGCAGCAGACCCGCGACGGCCTGCTCGACCAGCGCGTCCGGACGGTCACGAGCGAGATGGCCGACGAGGTGCAGGAGGCCAATGGCCGTCTCGAGTCCGCCTCCGGGCAGGACGCCGACGCATCGGTCCAGCGGCGCGACATCACCGACCTGATCATCGGGCACGGCATCACCCGCGGGTACGGCGTCGTGGTGGCCGGACCCGCCGGGGAAGGGGTCCGGATCGCCGACGGCGGCACCGAGTCGAGCAGCCAGTACTCGGCGCTCAGCGTCCCGCGGTCGCTCGAAGAGCACTTCGCCGAGCCGGGCGCCACCTCGGCGTGGACCTACACCACGATCGCCAGGACCGACGGCGAGGACAACGTGATCAGCCGCGAGCCCGGTATCGCGGCGGGCGCCCAGGTGCAGCTGCCGGCCGACGGGAGCACCTACACCATCTACCTCCTGTTCCCTCTGGACGAGCAGCAGGACACCATGGAGCTGGTGGCCCGGGCGCTGCTGACCGCCGGCACCCTGATGCTGGTGCTCGTCGCGGGCGTGAGCTGGCTGGTCACTCGGCAGGTCGTGACCCCGGTGCGGATGGCGCGCCGCGTCGCCGAGCGGCTCGCGGCCGGCCGGCTGCAGGAGCGGCTGCGCGTCTCGGGCGAGGACGACCTGGCGCGGCTCGCGACGTCGTTCAACCAGATGGCCTCGAACCTGCAGCGGCAGATCCGCCAGCTCGAGGAGCTCAGCCGCGTCCAGCGTCGGTTCGTCTCCGACGTCTCGCACGAGCTCCGCACGCCTCTGACGACGGTGCGGATGGCCGGTGACGTGCTGCACGACGCCCGCCGTGACTTCGAACCGGCGACCGCGCGCGCCGCCGAGCTTCTGCAGCTGGAGCTCGACCGATTCGAGACGTTGCTGGTCGACCTGCTCGAGATCAGCCGCTTCGACGCCGGTGCCGCCGTGCTCGAGACCGACGACGTCAACCTGGTCGACGTCGCACATCGCGTCGTGGACACCACCCGGGCGCTCGCCGAGCAGCGCTCGGTGCGGCTGCGCGTGGACGCACCAGACCACCCCTGCCTGGCCGAGGCGGACGTCCGCAGAGTGGAGCGGGTGATCCGCAACCTGGTGACCAACGCGATCGACCACGCCCATCCCGACCCGAAGCGCGACGGCACCGCCCTGGTCGTGATCCGGGTCGCCGGCGACGACCAGGCTGCGGCCATCGCGGTGCGCGACTACGGCGTGGGGCTGGCGCCCGGAGAGTCCGCGATGGTGTTCAACCGGTTCTGGCGGGCCGACCCGGCCCGCGCGCGCACCAGCGGCGGCACCGGCCTCGGACTCTCGATCTCGATGGAGGACACTCACCTGCACGGAGGTTGGTTGCAGGCCTGGGGCCGCACGGGTGAGGGTTCGCAGTTCCGGCTCACGCTGCCGCGGCGGGTTGGCGGCTCGCTGCGGCAGAGCCCGCTGCCTCTGGTGCCGGAAGACGCTCCGGAGCCGGTCCGGTGAGGCGTCGTACGGTCGCCCTGGTCCTGGCCGCCGCCAGCCTGGTGCTCGGGGCGTGCGGCATCGCCATGCCCGACAGCGGACAGGTCAACGAGACCAGCACGACGGGCTCGGACCGCGTCGATCAGCCCGCCAACATCGACCCGCCTCGGCCGAAGAAGGGCGACACGCCCGACGACATCGTGAAGGGCTTCCTCGACGCGATGACCGCCACCCCTGCGGTCCGGACCTCGGTCGCGCGTGAGTTCCTCACCCAGGAGGCGAGCGCGAACTGGCAGCCCACCAGGTTGATCATCCACCAGGGGGTACTCACCTCCTCGCACGGAAACAACGACGTCGAGGCGAAGCTGGTCGACGCCGACCGCATCGATGAACGAGGAGCCTGGCTGGGTCCGCTGTCAGAGGACGAGTCGACGGTCAGGTTCACCATGGAGCTCGACGGTGACGAATGGCGGATCGCCCAGCCACCGCCGTACGTCATCGTGCCGCGGTCGTGGTTCGAGCAGCGGTTCCAGCAGGTCTCGCTGTACTTCTTCGACCCTTCGGAGACCGTGCTCATCCCCGAGCCGATCTTCGTGCCGCGCGGACGGCAGTTCGCCTCGACCCTGGTCGAGGGGCTGCTGCACGGCCCGTCGCCCGGCCTGACGGAACAGAACTACCTGCCACTGGGGCTCCGCCTGGTGGTCTCGGTGCCGGTGTCGCCGAGCGGCGTCGCCAATGTCGAGCTGACCAGCGATGGCGGCGATGCCCAGCTGCCCGGGTCGGACCAGTCCGAGCTTCTTGTCTCCCAGTTCGCCTGGACGCTCCACCAGGAACCTGCCATCAAGCGGTTCCAGGTCTCCATCGACGGCCAACGGGTGCAGGTGGACGGGGAGACGGACTTCAGTGTCGAGTACGGACACGAGTACGCGCCCTACATCTCCGGGGCGGACGCGCAGCTCTTCGGGCTGCAGGACGGCCTGATGGTGGGCGGAAGTCCGCGCAACCTGGAGCACGTCACCGGGCCGTTCGGCCAGGCCGAGTACGGCCTCCGCTCGGTGTCGCCCGACCTGTTCGCCGAGCAGGTCGCGGCCGTCTCGACGTCCGGGAGCACGTTGTGGGTGGGCCCGGTCGAGGCCAGCGAGACTGATCCCACGGAGCTGATCACCACCGGTGAGGACCTGTTGCGCCCGGTGTGGGACTTCAGCGGCCGCATCTGGGAGGTGGACCGCCGAACGTCCGGTGCAGTCGTCTCCTACTTGCGCAAGGGCAAGATGCGCGTGCTCGACGTGGAAGGCATCAGCGGCAAGGACGTCAAGGACTTCCTGGTCTCCCGCGACGGATCCCGGCTGGTCGCGGTGATCCGCGAGGACGCCGAGCGCGACTCCATCGTGGTGAGCCGGATCCTCACGACGGGCGACGATCAGGTCGTCCAGGTGCTGGCGGCCGACGAGATCACCGATCCGACCGCGGGCGGCCAGATCCGCGACATCGCCTGGCGCTCCCCGACCAGTCTCGTCGTGCTCCGTCCGCTCAGTCGCGACCTGTTCCAGATCCGGACCGCGTCCGTCGACGGCGCCACCGGCCTCGACTCGTTCTCGGTCACCATCGACGGCGACGTGGTCGGCCTGGTCGGCACCCCGATCCCGGGTGGGACCATCTATGCCTTCGCGGCCGCCGCAGCCGCCGACGACGGCACGCCCGCCCACGCGGAGGTGCGTGATCTGGCGGGAGTCAGGGCCGACCAGATCGACCTCGATCCGCAGGTGTCGATGCTGTCCTACGTGAGCTGAGCTAGCCCGACCCCTGTCCACTGATGGACCACGGATCGTCCATGGATGGTCCACAGCTTGCGTGTCCCCTGGCTTCTGTCCACAGGCCCGGACGCTTACGTGGTGACGGTCGGCCAGGGCGGCTTCGATGAGGGGATGACCGAGACCGTGCTCGATGGAGCGCTCGATCTGTTGCTGGGCGGGTCGTGCGTCGGCTGTGCGCGGCCGGGCCGGCTGCTCTGCCCAGCCTGCCAGAGCGAGATTCCGGGCCGGGCCGCGCCGGCGTGGCCGACGCCCACGCCGGCGGGGCTGGTCGAGCCATGGGCGGCCTCGGTCTACGAGGGGACCGTGCGGGCGATGGTGCTCGGCCTGAAGGAGCGGCGCCTCCTGGGGCTGGCCGTCCCGCTGGCCCGGCTGCTGGCCGCGGCGGTGTCGTGCGAGCTGCCTCTGGGGAGCCCGGTGGTGCTGGTGCCGGTCCCCTCTCGGCCTCGCACCGTGCGGGCGCGCGGCCACGACCCGACCCGCACGATCACGGTGCGGGCGGCCCGGCAGCTCAGGAGTGAAGGCTTCGACGTCGCGGTGCATCGGTTGCTCAGGCTGCGGGCCGGCGTGGTCGACCAGGCCGGCCTCGACGCGACCGAGCGCGCGGCGAACCTGAGCGGCTCGATGCAGGCCAGGGCGGTTGCCATGCGCAGGTCCGGGCTCAGGCGCCGGGCGGTCCGATTGGTGGTCTGCGACGACGTGCTGACCAGCGGCTCGACGGCGCGCGAGGCCCAGCGCGCCCTCGAGGCGGCCGGCCTCGAGGTGGTCCGGGTGGCGGTGGTGGCGGCCACCCCCCGCCGGTTCGCGACGACAGGACCCGTGGGGCTGAGGGCTTCCTGATAACTGGAACTCCCTTCCGTGTCCACCACTGGCCGCGTACCGTCGGTACATGGAGACCACCGGAGGATGTTGAGCCCGGGGGACTCCCGGGCTCTTCCGTTCTCAGGTCGTCTTCCTGACCAACCGACAGGACACGCCTACACGGGAGGTTCACATGGATGTTGTGGTCACTGGCCGACACTGCGAGATCACCGACAGGTATCGCAGCCACGTCGAGGAGAAGTTGACCCGGCTCGAGAAGCACGACCACCGCATCATGCGCGTACAGGTCGAGGTCGACTGCGAACCCAACCCGCGCCAGCGTGACCGTGCCGTCCGAATCGAGCTCACGGCGTTCTCCAAGGGCCCGGTGATCCGCGCCGAGGCCGCCGCCGTCGACAAGATGGCCGCGTTCGACCTGGCCCTCGACAAGATGGCGTCGCAGATGCGGCGAGCCGCTGACCGGCGGCGGGTTCATCACGGGCGGCATGCCCCGGTATCGGTCGGCCAGGCGCTCGCCGACGTCGACGAGGTCGCTGAAGAGACTTCCGACGACGAGGTCCACGACCGTCAGGTCGGCCCGATCACGGTCGCCGGCGACGGCCCACTGGTGGTGCGCGAGAAGATCCACCCGGCGAGCCCGATGATGCTCGACCAGGCGCTCTACGAGATGGAGCTGGTCGGGCACGACTTCTACCTGTTCGTGGACAAGGAGAACGACCGTCCCTCGGTCGTCTACCGCCGTCGCGGCTACGACTACGGCGTCATTGCGCTCGACGTCAGCTGAGCAAGCCCCCAGGCGGGTGGCCCGTCGGGGGCCCAGTTGGGGGTCGGGTCACCCCCGGGTTGACCCATCTGGGCCACCCCTGGAGGCGCCGGGATGCCCCGTCCGTGCCCGGCATACCGCCCACTCGTGTCATGATGCGCGGGTGGTGGAAGCAAAGCACGGGGAGCCGGAACCCATCCGGGTGCTGGTTGTCGACGACCAGGAACTGTTTCGGCGGGGGCTGACGATGCTGCTCGCCGCCGAGACCGGGGTCGAGGTCGTCGGCGAGGCCGGCGACGGCCTGGAGGGCACCAGCCTGGCGGCTACCGCCGCGCCTGACGTCGTCCTGCTCGACATCCGGATGCCGAAGCGTTCCGGCATCGAAGCCTGCCTCGCGATCAAGGAAGCCGTCCCGTCGGCCAAGATCATCATCCTCACCGTGTCCGACGAGGAGGCCGACCTCTACGAAGCGGTCAAGAGCGGTGCCTCCGGCTACTTGCTCAAGGACTCCTCCATCGAAGAAGTCGCCCAGGCGATCCGGGTCGTGGCCGACGGCCAGTCGCTGATCAGCCCGTCGATGGCGGTCAAGCTGATCGACGAGTTCAAGCAGATGTCGCGCCCGGAGCGGGAGCACGTCCCGGGGCTGCGGCTCACCGACCGCGAGCTCGAGGTGCTCCGCCTGGTCGCCAAGGGCATGAACAACCGTGAGATCGCTCGCGACCTCTTCATCTCCGAGAACACCGTCAAGAACCACGTCCGCAACATCCTCGAGAAGCTCCAGCTGCACTCGCGCATGGAGGCGGTCATGTACGCCGTGAAGGAAAAACTTCTCGATCTGCCGTAGGCGCAACGCCCGCCAACCAAGCAGCGAGGCAACGGCAGCGCTACGCAACCCCAAGCATCCGCCTTCTCAGGTAGAACCGGCGGAGGAGCGAAGCGGGGGGAGACGGTTGTGCCTGAGAAGGCGTAACTGGCACCCAGCAGTGCCTGCGATGCCAGCCTGACCACAGGCGCCTGAAACCCAACCCCGGCACATGCGCTGGGGGTGACTTTCAAGCGTTTGTGGCCCGATTCGGCACGCATTGTCACCTCGGGTGCCACGCCGACTACTCAGGCGATTCCACCTCCCCCGCTCCGCTCCTCCGTCGGATTCACCTGAGTAGTCGGTGGCGTGTGGTTACGTTCGGCGCGTGCTTGACGTTTCAAAGAAGGAGGGGCGCCGGATCGCGCTCGCCGCCCAGGGTTTTCTCGACCCGCGGCACACCACGCCGACGATGCGGACCTTCGGCCGCACCCTGGAGCGCACCGGCGTGCTCCAGGTCGACTCGGTCAACGTGCTGCAGCGGGCGCACTACATGCCGCTGTTCTCGCGGATGGGGCCCTACGACCCCGCACTCCTGACGCGGGCGGCGGAGAAGAAGCCCCGGCGACTTGTCGAGTACTGGGCGCACGTCCAGGCGCTGATGCCGGTCGAGCTGTGGCCGGTGATGCAGCACCGCATGGCGTCCTACCGCGCACAGAAGGGCAAGTGGTGGCAGGAGGTCGACGACGACCTCGCCAAGCAGCTGCTGGTCGAGGTCGCAGCGCGAGGGCCCAGCACCGCCCGCGACCTCGATGACGGTGCGCCGCGCGACAAGAAGCACTGGGGCTGGAACTGGTCGGAGGCCAAGAAGGCGCTCGACTTCCTCTACATGGCCGGCGAGCTGGCCGTGTCGGGCCGCAACAGCCAGTTCGAGGTGATCTACGACCTGCCCGAGCGGGTGTTGCCGGCAGCGGTCCTCGCCCTACCGACGCCCACCGAGGCCGAAGCCGAGCGGGAGCTGGTCCGCCGCGCCGCGATCTCCCACGGCGTGGCGACGCTCCGCTGCCTGGCGGACTACTACCGGATGAAGACTGACGCCGCGAAACGGGCCGTCGACGTTCTCGTCGAGGAGGGCGAGTTGCTGCCGGTGCGGATCGAGGGGTGGAACCGGCCGGCGTACCTCCACCGCGACGCGCGGCGGCCGCGCAAGGTGGAGGCGCGAGCCTTCCTGAGCCCGTTCGACCCGGTCGTGTGGCTGCGGGAGCGCAGCGAGAAGCTGTTCGACTTCCACTACCGCATCGAGATCTACACGCCCGCCCACAAGCGGGTGCATGGCTACTACGTGCTTCCGTTCCTGCTCCGTGACGAGATCGTCGGCCGGGTCGACCTCAAGGCGGACCGCAAGGACGGGCGCCTGGTCGTGAAGTCCGCGTGGGCCGAGGACGGCGCCCCCGAGGACACCGCGGCGGAGCTGTCCGAGGAGCTGCGGGTGCTGGCGGCCTGGCTCGCTCTCGCCGACATCACTGTCGAGCGGCGTGGAGACCTGGCACCGATGCTTCGGCCCTGAGTCCCCGCGAGGAACGGTCCTGACCCCTCGCCCGTTACGATTGACGACGGCGCTGCAGCGCCCCTGTGTGCGCCGTCCGTCGCCCAACGACTCGACACAGCCCCGACCTTCAGGAGTCTCCGCAGTGCCTGCCATCCTCGACAAGCTCCTCCGCATCGGCGAGGGGAAGATCCTGCGCCAGCTCGAAGGCATCTCGAAGGCCGTCAACGCCATCGAGGACGATTTCGTCGCGATGAGCGACGCGGAGCTCCAGGGCATGACGGACGAGTTCAGGGAGCGGCTGGCCAAGGGCGAGAGCCTCGACGACCTCATGCCCGAAGCGTTCGCCACCGTGCGCGAGGCCGCCCGCCGGGTGCTCGGGCAGCGCCACTTCGACGTCCAGATCATGGGTGGCGCGGCTCTGCACCTCGGCAACATCGCCGAGATGAAGACTGGTGAGGGCAAGACCCTCGTCTCCACCCTGCCGGCCTACCTCAACGCCCTCGAGGGCAAGGGCGTCCACGTAGTCACCGTCAACGACTACCTGGCGAAGTTCCAGTCCGAGTGGATGGGCCGCGTGCACCACTTCCTCGGGCTCACCGTGGGCGTGATCCTCCCCGAGATGCGGCCAGACGAGCGGCGGATCGCCTACGCGTGCGACATCACCTACGGCACCAACAACGAGCTCGGCTTCGACTACCTCCGCGACAACATGGCCGGCTCCATCGAGGAGTGCGTCCAGCGCAGCCACAGCTTCGCGATCGTCGACGAGGTCGACTCCATCCTCATCGACGAGGCCCGGACCCCGCTGATCATCAGCGGCCCGACCCAGGACGAGGTGAAGTGGTACGGCGAGTTCGCCACCATCGCGCGTGGGCTCGAGCGTGAGGTCGACTACGAGGTCGACGAGAAGAAGCGGACCATCTCCGTCCTGGAGCCGGGCATCACCAAGGTCGAGGACCACCTCGGCATCGAGAACCTCTACGAGTCGGTCAACACGCCGCTGATCTCCTTCATGCACAACTCGATCAAGGCCAAGGAGCTCTTCCACAACGACAAGGAGTACGTCGTCATGGAGGGCGAGGTGCTCATCGTCGACGAGCACACCGGCCGCATGCTGGCCGGCCGCCGCTACAACGACGGGCTGCACCAGGCGATCGAGGCCAAGGAGGGCGTCCAGGTCCGCGAGGAGTACCAAACCCTCGCCACGATCACCCTCCAGAACTACTTCCGGCTCTACGAAAAGCTCTCCGGCATGACCGGCACGGCCATGACCGAGGCCTCGGAGTTCGACAAGATCTACAAGCTCGGCGTGGTCCCGATCCCGACCAACATGCCGATGATGCGCCTCGACAACGCCGACCTCGTCTACCGGACCGAGGAGGCCAAGTACGACGCGGTGGTCGAGGACATCCGCGAGCGGCACGAGAAGGGCCAACCGATCCTGGTCGGCACCGTGTCGGTCGAGAAGTCCGAGCACCTCTCCCAGAAGCTGAAGAAGCTCGGCGTCCCGCACTCGGTGCTCAACGCCAAGCAGCACGCCGACGAGGCGAAGGTCGTCGCGGTCGCCGGCCACAAGGGCGCGGTCACGGTCGCCACCAACATGGCCGGCCGAGGCACCGACATCATGCTGGGTGGCTCGGTCGAGTTCCTCGCCGACCAGGAGCTCCGTGGCCGTGGCCTCGACCCGGTGGAGTCGCCCGAAGAGTACGAAGCGGGTTGGCCGGCCGCGCTCGAGAAGGTCAAGGAGCAGGTCGCCCGCGACCACGACGAGGTGCGCGACCTCGGCGGTCTCTACGTCGTCGGCACCGAGCGCCACGAGTCGCGCCGGATCGACAACCAGCTGCGCGGTCGTTCCGGTCGCCAGGGCGACCCCGGCGAGTCGCGGTTCTACCTCTCGCTCCAGGACGAGCTGATGCGGCTGTTCAAGTCCGACTGGGTGGACCGGGTGCTCCAGGTCCTCAAGATCCCCGACGACGTCCCGATCGAGAACAAGCGGGTCACCAACGCGATCGCCAACGCCCAGGGCCAGGTCGAGTCGCAGAACTTCGAGTCCCGCAAGAACGTCCTGAAGTACGACGACGTCATGGACCGCCAGCGCAAGGTGATCTACAGCGAGCGCCGCGAGGTGCTCGAGGGCGCGGACATCGAGGAGCAGGTCCGCACCTTCATCGACGACGTCGTCGTCGGCGTGGTCACCGGTGCCACCCAGGAGATTTCCGAGGAGTGGGACCTCGACCAGCTCTGGATCGACCTCAAGCAGATCTGGCCGGTGACGCTGGACCTCAAGCAGCTCGAGGACGACCACGGCGGCGCGGCCAACGTCGACCGGGACGAGCTCATCGAGGAGCTCCAGAAGGACGCCCAGGCGGCCTACGACACCCGCGAGGCCGAGGTGGGCGAGGAGGTCATGCGCGAGCTGGAGCGGCGGGTGCTGCTCTCCGTGCTCGACCGCAAGTGGCGCGAGCACCTCTACGAGATGGACTACCTGCGCGAGGGCATCTACCTGCGCGCCTACTCCCAGCGCGACCCGCTCGTTGAATACCAACGCGAGGGCTTCGAGATGTTCGCCACGATGATGGACGGCATCAAGGAGGAGGCGGTCGGCTTCCTGTTCAACCTCGAGGTCTCGACGGAGGACGAGGACGGCGACGGCGAGGAGGAGCTGGAGATCGAGGAGCCGATGCGCCGGGTGATCCCGGACATTCTGCCCTCCGGCTCTGACGACGATGTCGACGCCGACGACCCGATGGTCGCCTCCGGCCCGTCCGAGCAGCCCAACGAGGAGCTCGAGTCCCCGGCCGCGGCGTTCGTCCGCAGCCCCCAGATCAAGGCCAAGGGCCTCCAGCCGACCCGCCAGCCGCAGAAACTGTCCTACTCCGCACCGTCCGAGGGCGGCGAGGCCGAGGTCAAGGGCAGCACCGTGACGACGGCCGACGACCCGTTCGCCAAGGTCGGACGCAACGCGCAGTGCCCCTGCGGATCGGGCAAGAAGTACAAGATGTGCCACGGCCGGCCTGGGGGCCCCACGGGCCTGACTGCGCGGGCTGCCGGAGGCTGACCGCCAAGCTAGCTAGGCGAACTCCATCGCCGTACAGAGCCAGCGGTCTCGGCGCTTCTCGAAGCGCAGCGCCAGGGCCCGGGACCGGGTGCCGTAGCGCACGCGAGCGTTGGCCTCGGCGACCGTCGGGCTGACGAAGCTGGCGTGCACGCTCACCACGTGCGGGCGGACCGGCTGGACCCGGGCGATGCCGGGCTGGTGGCCGCCGGCCCGCGCGACGAGGAGAGCGCGGCGGTGCAGGTCGGCGTAGACCGGGCCGGTGGTCCACCGCAGGAGCTGGCTCGCAGGCCGGTCGCCGCCGACGATCTCGACGCTCGCCTGGACGAACCGGTGCACCCACTGCTCGAGCCGGCCGCGGTGGCTCGGGTCGATGGGCACCACGTCGGCGACCGCGCGGGACGTCGTCGGCTCGGGCGGCTCCGGCGGTGCGTACCGCGGGCTGAGGTCGAGCGCCAGGGTGCCCTGCACGGAGGCGACCGGGACGCGGATGGGGGCGTGGGCTAGCGGGGTGGATGTCATGGCTGCTCCTTCGTGAGCTTCAGGACCTGGCCGGGCTGGATCAGGTCGGGATCGGCACCAATGACGCCGCGGTTGCGGCTGTAGACGGCGTGCCAGCGGGCAGAGACCTGCCGGTCCGTCGCCGAGGGGGGCAGGTCGTGCTCGGCGAGCGCCCAGAGCGTGTCGCCGGGGCGTACGACGACGACCTGGTCCCGCGAGTGGGCCGGCCCCTCGGCCCGCTGGGGGAGCGGCAGCCCGGACAGCGGGTCGTTCGGGTGATCGGGACGAGCCCCGTCGGTGCCGGCCTGGGCCGGTGCCGCGACGGTGCTCGCGAGCGCCACCCCGCAAGCGGCCAGGACCAGTCGGCGTACGCCGCGGTGCACGTGACGGGGCGTCCCGCGCCACGCGTCGGCCACGCCGGCCATGGCCTGAAGCCAGGCCCAGCCCGCAGCCAGGGCCAGTGCGCCCAGGCAGAGCCGGACCAGGGCCTCGTCCGGGGTGGCCGGCTGCCTGGTCGCGAGCGTGCGGGCCAGCACGGCGGCCACCCCCCACAGGGTCGCGGTGAGGCCGATCGCCACGGCCAGGCAGCGCGGCCGGCTGGCCGCTATGACATTCATCCCGAGAGTTTCCTTGCATTTGCCTCTGTTTGCTTCACTCAACGCCTGTTTGAGGACAGCGTCAAGAGGCTCTCCACAGGGCGTCTGGAGCGACGTGGCAGGGTCTGGACATGTCCTGGGAGGAGGAGCTGTTCGCCTACCTCGACGACCTCGAGGGGCAGGCCGGCGCGCTGTACGCGGCGGAGCGCGCGCCGGAGCTCGCCGACCGCAGCCGTGCGGAGTACCAGTCCGTCACGCTGGTCACCCGCCTCATGGCGGCGGTCGACCACGACGTCACCCTCGAGCTGGTCGGCGTCGGGGCCGTGTCCGGTCGCCTGACCCGAGTCGCGACCGGCTGGTGCCTGCTGAGCGGCGCCGGCCAGGACTGGGTGGTCCGGCTCGACGCGGTCGCTGCCGTGCATGGGGGCTCGGATCGCGCCGTCCCAGAGCTGGCCTGGCCCCCGGTCGCCCGGCTCGGCCTGGGCGCCGCCCTGCGCCGCCTCGCCGACGCGGCCGAGCCGTGCTCCCTGCACCTCACCGACGGCCACCGCCACGACGGCACGCTCCTGCGGGTCGGCGCCGACTTCGTCGAGCTCGCCACCGGCGAGGCCGGACGGTTGGTGCTGGTGGCCCTCGACCATGTCTCCGCCGTCCAGTCGCGAGGCTGACGCAGTCACCCGGCCGGGCGGGTTAGCCTGCCCGGCATGACCGAGTCCAACGACCCCGCGCCCGCTGCCGAGCAGCCTGACGCCATACCACCCCCGCCCCCGCCGACCGGCGCGGTGCCGGCTCCCGCGTACGCCGGTCAGGCGGCCACGATGCCGAGCGGCTCGATCGGCACGATCCGCAGCACCGGGACCTGCATCCTGCTGACGATCGTGACCCTCGGCTTCTACAGCTGGTACTGGTACTACAAGACCCACGACGAGATGCAGCGGCACACCGGCACCGGTATCGGCGGGCCCATCGCGCTGGTCCTCGCGATCCTCGTCGGCATCGTGATGCCGTTCCTGACCTCCCACGAGGCGGGCGGGCTCTACGAGCGTCGCGGCGAGGCCAAGCCGGTCAGCGCCACCACGGGACTGTGGTTCCTGCTGCTGGGCTGGTTCTTCCTCGTCGGAGCGATCGTGTGGTTCGTGAAGACGAACAACGCGCTCAACGACTACTGGCGCTCGGTCGGCGCCCAGGAGCGCTGAACCACCCGGTTACGCGCAACCGCCTCAGGCCGCGAGGCTGACGCTGCCCGGCATCACGACGGGCTCGCACGCGCAGGTGTCGCCGCACGCCAGGAAGGTGTGCACGGCGTGGCCGCAGCGCGGGCAGGGCAGGTCGTGCGAGAGGTGCTGCTGGTTGGTCTGGACGGTGTCCCACATGGCTGATCGCCTCCTTCACCCAGTCCACGAACGGGCTGGGCCGGATACGACAGCCAGGCAGGTGGTTGTTCATTCCAGGCACGGGATGTCGACGGAGATGGCGCTCATACCGGGACCCTCCGGCACACGCAGGAGCCACCCGCCGGGTGCATGCGCAATGCTCGGGCGCGCCTTCTTTCCTTGGAGAACCCGACGGCCAGGGCCAGTGACCATGCCCCGAGGATGACCTGAGCGAAATGGGTCAGGCTCATCAGGCTGGTGCTCTGCTTGGCTGCGTCCGTGTTGACTGCAGTCACGATGAGCAGCCAACCGCCCCAACCCGCGAGGCCTGCCGACGCGACGATGCCGAGACCGAGGGGCTGCCAGGCCGGCCGAGCACTCAGTCGGAACACCCAGACCAGAAGTCCGATCGCGGTGGCGGACGCCAGGACGACGAAGGCAGCCTCGACGATGTAGTAGTCACGGGTGCGCTCAGCGGCTCGGGAGTCGGTCAGTCCGACCTCTGAGCCGCACGCCCACAACAGGTGCATGGTCAGTGCGAACGTGGTCAGCGCCGCGATGCCGACCGCAGCCAGGTGCTGGGGGCGCTCGGCACGGGGCAGGTCGGCCAGGCGGCCGACCCAGAGGTGACTCCAGCGCTGCCGCGCGTACAGCGCGAACAGGGCACCCAGGGCCAGACCCTGGACGATGAAGCCGGTGTACACGACGCCGAAGACCCATTCGGCGAGGAACGGGTCGCCGGTATTGGTGGTGGCGGGTGGCCGGTTGCCGACCAGTCGGGCGACCACCTGTGCGGGGTACGCGAGCATGATCGGCGTCAGCAGCCCGGTGGCCAGCCACACCGGCCCGACCAACAGCCAGGCTGGCACCCGAAGGCCCCAGGGCCGGGTGAGCAGCAGGGCGATCACGATCACGCCGGCGTCCATGACCACGCCGACCGCGTTGGCGATGCGTAGCGTGGCGCCCCCATCGAGGAGCGAGCTCCCCGCAGGGATGCCGGCCTGGCTGCCGAGGACCCAGGCGGTCTTCAGGGACAGGTAGGGGAGACAGGCGAGGATGGCGCCTGCCCGGAGGGCTCGTCGCGTCCTCGTCGTCGGCTGATGCTCGCCCGACGCGGTCGCAGAGGCGCGGCGGCGGCGCGCGTAGGCATGCGTGAGCCACAGCAACAGCGGTCCCCAGAAGAGCGCCGGCACGTAGCAGCTGATCATCAGCGCCCGCCAGCCGGTGCCCGAGATCTCCTCCCACACAGCGGACTCGTGAACCCCGATCAGGCCGGCGAACGCGTAACCCCAGATCGCGGTCAGGAGGACGCCACCGATGGTGGCCGGGATGACCACGGCGCGGGGCGGTATGCGACGCCCGGCGAGCCGTGGCACCCAGCCGGGGACAACCTCTCCCCACGACCGGACCAGGCCAAGCGTGAGCAGCGCAAGACTCTCCGTCAGGAGACTGAGGAAGACGACGGATACGGTGCCCCAGCCGGGCATGTCGTCGGCCTCGAGGGCGGCGCGCGTGAAGCCCATGGTGACCCCGCTGCCCAGGACGACCCGCCACACGGCCGCCGGGAGAACGGTCAGGGCGACCAGGTGCGCCGCGATCACGAGGTGCCGCGATACGGGGCGGCCCACGTCCTGCCCGGTCCTGTCCCGGTCGCGCGATGCGGGTCGGGTGATGGTGTCCACGTCTGTCTCTGCTCTCTGAGTGCAGGCACGCCTCCGGTGCCGGGACGTCCACCCTTGTCGCTACGAGGAGCGCGGACGTCGGCCTGCGGTCGCGACCACGTACGCCTGCGGGATGATGCGCGTCGACAATGGAGTGGAGCGCGCGACCGCGCGAAACCTACGATGGGCTCAATGGACAGGGTGCTCGGGACGCCCACACTCGAGTCGTGGATCCGCCGTCGGCCATGGGTCGCCGACGGCCTCTTCGCGGCGCTGCTCGCGGCCGTCGTCCTGCCGATGACGGTGCCGGCGATAAGTAGCAGTTCCTGGTCGCTGACCCTGAAGATCCTGGGCCTGACTGCCGTGGTGCTGGCGCACGCATGCGTCTCGCTGCGTCGGGTGGCCCCAGTGGCGGCGTTCGTTGTGGTGTCCGCCGTCATGCTTCTGCTGCTCGTGCTGCCCGACCTGGACGTCGCCGGCGCCCAGGACACGTTCGCCCCGGTCCTGCTGCCCAGCACGGTGGTCTTCTCAGTTGTTCTCTACTCGGTCGCTGCCTGGTGTGAGCCCCGGACCTCACGACTCGCCCTCGCGGGCGCTGGGGTCGGCACGCTGCTCGTGCTCGCTCGCCTGTGGGGGGTCGACTACCTGACCGTGACCCAGCCGGGCCTCGCCAGCCGCGAGGACCCGGTGCGAAGCCTGCTGCTGTTCGTCGCCCTCGGGGTTGTCGCCGCCGTGTTGCTTCCGTGGGGGCTGGGTCGCTACCGCCGGCTCCGCGCCCAGTACGTGATCGAGCTCGAGCAGCGCGCTCGCAGAGAGGAGCAGGACCGCGTCGAGAGTGCCCGGCTCGCGGCGACGGAGGAGCGCGCGCGGATCGCTCGCGAGATGCACGACGTCGTGGCGCACTCGCTGTCGGTCATGGTCAGCCAGGCCGAAGGCGGCCGGCTGATGGCGCAGCGCGACGCCACCGTCGCCGTGCCCGTGCTCGAGACCGTGGCCCGCGTCGGACAAGAGGCAATGCGGGACATGCGGAGCCTGCTCCAGGCACTCCACGAGGACGAGCCGCCCGGCATCAAGACCCCGCAGCCCGGACTGGGCGAGCTGCCGCACCTGCTCGACCGGGTGCGCGGCGCAGGGCTGAACGTGTCGTACGCCGAGACCGGCGACCGGCTGGGGCTGGGCGGCGCCGGAGAGCTGGCGGCCTATCGGGTCACCCAGGAGGCGCTGACCAACGTCCTCAAGCATGCAGGAGGGGACGGGAGTGCGCAGGTACGGCTCGACTGGCAGCCGGGGCGCCTCTGCCTGACCATTCGCAACGACCCGGGCCGCGATACGCCGCGCCATGTCACTGGTGGGCGCGGAGTGTCCGGAATGACCGAGCGGGTCGCCGTCCTGGGCGGCCGCCTCACGGCGGGTCCGGTCGAGGACGGAGCGTTCGTGGTCAGTGCCGCGATACCCACGCTCGCGTACGCCGAGGAGTGGTCGCCGTGACCATCCGCGTCGTGTTGGCCGACGACCAGGATCTGGTGCGGGCCGGACTGGCCATGATCGTGGAGTCCCAGGACGACCTGACCGTCGTCGGCCAGGCCGCCGACGGAGCCGCTGCGATCGAAGCCGTCATGAAGACCTCGCCCGACGTGGTCCTGATGGATGTGCGGATGCCCGGCATGGACGGCATCCAGGCGACCGCCGAGATCCTGCGGTATCCCGACGCCCCGCGGGTCCTGATGTTGACGACCCTCGACATCGACGAGCACTCGTTCGCGGCATTGCGAGCAGGGGCGAGTGGCTTCCTGCTCAAGAGCGCCCAGGCCGAGGACGTCGTGTCGGCGATCCGCACGGTGCATCGTGGCGACGCCGTCATCGCGCCGACCACGACGCGACGGCTGCTGGACCAGGTGGCGCCCACGCTGCCCGGCCCGGCGCGAGTTCCACCGGAGGTCGCCCGGCTCACCGACCGGGAGCGGGAGATCATGCTGGAAGTCGCCTCCGGGTCCTCGAACGCCGAGATCGCCGCTCGGCTCTTCCTGGCCGAGGCCACCGTGAAGACGCACGTCGGCCGGCTCCTGAGCAAGCTCGGCCTGCGCGACCGGGTGCAGGTCGTCGTCCTCGCTTACGAGTGCGGGCTGGTGCGGCCCGAGCGCTAGACGCCAAACGGTGCTGGGTACTCGATCGTGCCCGCCGGGACCGGGGCCTCGTCGAGCGGCAGCGCCATCATCGCCTCGTCAGGGACCTCGAACCCGGGCCGGATGCCCCAGCGGGAAGCGGGACGGAAGCCGAAGCGCGGGTAGTACTCCGGATGCCCGAGGCAGAGCACCAGGCTCTCTCCCTGGGCCCGCGCCGCGTCCAGCACAGCCACCACCACTGCCGAACCCGCTCCCGATCGCTGGTACTCGGGCAGGACCGCGCAGGGGCCGAGCGTGAGAGCCGGGGCGCCGTCGATCGAACAGCGCGTCAGCAACGCATACGCCACCACCGTGCCGTCCGGGGCCTCGGCGACCATCGAGAGCCCTGGGATCCAGGACGGATCCTCGCGCAGCGCGTCGACGAGGTCCGCCTCGTGCGGCGTGGGAAAGGCAGCGAGGTTGACGCTGTGGATGTCGGCCGCGTCGGCGGCCGTCTCCGGGCGTGTGGTCCAGCTGAGTCTTGGCATGTCCCCAGCGTCGTTTGCGATCGGGGAGGAGACGTCATCCCAGGGTCGCGACCTCGTACGCCGTGAGGCTGGTTGGTTCGTGGGTTCAGCCGGTACTGCTCGCGAGGTCGAGGCGGTCGAGGTCGGCTGTGGAGAGAGCCAGCTCCGCGGCTGCGATGTTGGCGTCCAGGTGGCTGACTCGCGTCGTGCCCGGCAGCGGTACGGCGGGGAGGTCCCTGCGTTGCGACTGGTGGTGCACCCAGGCGAGCGCGACCTGGCCCGGTGTGGCCTCGTGGGTCTCGGCGATGTCGGCCAGCGTGGACTGCAGCGCTGCGGATGCCGTGCTGCCCGGGAGCCCACCGTCCGGCGAGTGCAGCAGCCCGTGGCCGGTCGGGGAGTGCGCGATCGTGATCACTCCGAGCTCGCGGACAGTGGGAAGCATCTCCTCGAACTCCCTGTGCACCAGTGACCAGGCCTCTTGCACGGCGGTGATCGGGTGCACTGCATGGGCACGGCGGAGGTCGTCCGGCGTCACGTTCGACAGTCCCAGCGTGCGGACCTTGCCCTGCTCGACAAGCTCGGCCATGGCCGACACCGTCTCCTCGATAGGAGTCTCGTCGCTGCGGTGATGGAGGTAGTAGAGGTCGATGACCTCGACCTCCAGACGGCGCAGGCTGGCCTCGCAGGCGCTGTGGACATAGGCGGCGTCGGCATGAACGCTCCAGTCGCCGCCCTCGCCCCACACCACGCCGAACTTGGTGGCGAGAAGCACCTCGTCGCGGCGACCGGCGATCGCCCGCCCGACCAGCGCCTCGTTCCCGTACATGTCGGCCGTGTCGAGCAGGTTCACCCCGTGGTCCAGCGCCCGGTTGATCACCTTGATCGGGTCCCGGTCCGGGTCGTCGTGAGTCTGGTCGCGCAGCCGCATGCTGCCCAAGCCCTGGCGGGGGAGGCTGTCCGTGCTCAACAACATCTCGGCGTCTCTCGAGTCATCAGGAGCCTGAACCTACGAGTTCAACTATGGTTGAGGTCAACGTGTCCGTTGCCGACACCGGCGGAGCGAGCGACAATCCTGTGATGATCGGGGACACGGTCCCGACCTTCTGTCCGCTGTGCGTGTCGCGCTGCGGGGCGCGTGCCACGGTCACGGACGGGACGTTCGTCGCGCTGCACCCCGACCCGTCCCACCCGACCGGCAAGGCGATCTGCCTGAAAGGCAAGGCCGCTCCCGAAATCCTCTACCACTCGTCGCGGCTCCTCCACCCGCTTAGGCGGACCAACCCCAAGGACTCCGCGGACCCGGGGTGGGAGCGGATCACGTGGGACGAGGCGCTGGACACCGTTGCCGAACGGATGATGGCCCTCGCTGCCTCGGAGGGGCCCGAGTCGGTGGCGTTCAGCTCGAGCTCGCCGTCCACCTCGGCGATCAGCGATGCGATCGACTGGGTGCAGCGGCTGATCCGTGCCTTCGGCAGCCCGAACTTCTGCACCTACATGGAGCTGTGCGGCTGGGGCAGGTACCTCGCACCGCTCTACACGTTCGGCGCGTCCGTGCCCGGTGTCTATCTGCCCGACCTCGAGAACGCCGGCTGCATCCTCTTCTGGGGGTACAACCCGTCCGTCGCCCGCCTCGCCCACGCCACGAGCACCGCGGCCGCGGTAGCGCGCGGCGCGAAGCTGATCGTCGTCGACCCTCGCAAGGCGGGCCTCGCGGCGAAGGCCGACCACTGGCTGCGAGTGAGGCCCGGGACCGACGCTGCGCTCGCTCTGTCCATCACGCACGTGATGATCGAAAACGGCTGGTACGACGCCGACTTCGTCCGCGACTGGACCAACGCCGCAGACGTGGTCGAGGGCCGTTCCGTCTGGGAGCTGCTCGCGTCGCACTGTGCCGACTTCCCGCCGGACGTGGCAGCGGAGATCACGGGGGTGCCGGCTGAGGACATCGTCGCCACGGCGCGGACGCTGTGGGAGTCCAGACCCGTCGCGTTCTATGCATGGAGCGGGCTGGAGCAGCACAGCGGCGCAACCCAGACCATCCGCGCGATCAACGTGCTCTACGCCTTGACCGGCAGCCTGGACGTCCCGGGCGGGAACGTCCTGTTCGAAGCGGTGCCTTCGAACCCGATCGACGGGATGGAGCTCCTGTCGGACGCGCGCCCGCCGGCCGTGGGCGCTGACAAGCGGCCACTCGGACCGGCGCGGTTCGGGTTCGTGACGGGTGAGGACTTCTACACCGCGGCCCTCGACGGGCAGCTCAAGGCACTGGTCGGCTTCGGCGGCAACATGGTGATGGCCCATGGAGACAGCGCCCGCGGCCGTGATGCGCTGCGAAGCCTGGACTTCTTCGTCCAGGCCGACCTGTTCATGACCCCGACCGCCGAGCTCGCGGACATCGTGCTGCCTGTCGCGACGCCGTTCGAGTCCGAGGCGCTGAAGATCGGCTTCGAGTACAGCCAGGAGGCGCAGTCGCTCGTCCAGCTGCGACAGCCGCTCGTCCCGCCGCGCGGCGAGGCCCGCTCGGACCTGCAGATCGTGTTCGACCTCGCGACGCGCCTCGGCCTCGGCGAGCACTTCTGGGACGGCGACATCGAGGCGGCGTTCCGCCATCAGCTTGCGCCGAGCGGCATCACCCTGGAGGAGCTGCGGGCCAACCCGGGCGGTGTCCGGGTGCCGTTGACCACGCGATACCGCAAGTACGCCGACACCGGGTTCGCCACTCCGTCGCGCAAGGTGGAACTGTACTCGGCCACGCTGGCCGCCCACGGCTACGCGCCGCTGCCGACCTTCGAGGAGCCGCTCACGAGCCCACGCTCCCGGCCGGACCTCGCGGACCGGTACCCGCTGGTGCTGAGTTGCGCGAAGTCACTGTTCTTCTGCGAGACCCAGCACCGCGGGGTCGCCGCCCTGCGGAAGAGCGCGCCGGATCCGCAGCTCGAGATACACCCGTCGACGGCCGAGGCCCGCGGGATCTCCGCCGGGGACTGGGTGTCACTGAGCACCCCCCACGGCAGCGTCCGGGCGCGCGCGAAGCTCAACGCGAACCTCGACCCGGGGGTCGTGTTCGGCCAGCACGGCTGGTGGGAGGCGTGTGAGGAGCTGGGACTGCCCGGCTACCCGCCCTACGGGCCGGACAGTGCGAACCTCAACCTGGTGCTGCGCCAGACGCCGAGCGACCCGATCAGCGGCAGCTCGCCGCTGCGTGCGTCGGTCTGCGACGTCGCACTGCTCGGTGCGGGGCACTAGGTGGCTTCGAGGTCGTACGGCGGCAGCTCGCCGTCCTTGAGCGGTCGCAGGCCCTTGCGCTTCGGCCTGGCGTCGTCCTCGGCGTCGTTCATCGCCTCGATGATGTGCTTGCGGACGATGGTGCGGGGGTCGAGGTCGCGGAGCTCGAGGTCGGCGTACTCCGGGCCGAGCTCCTCGCGAAGCTCGTCGCGGGCGGAGTCGGCGAACTGCTTCACCTTGCGCAGCATCTGGCCGGCCTGACGGGCCAGGTCGGGGAGCCTGTCGGGGCCGAAGACGAGCACCGCCACCAGCGCGATGACGGCGAGCTCCGGCAGGCCGACTCCGAACACGGCGGACTACCTACCTAGAGCCGGCCGGCGGGGGTGAGCCCGAGCTGCATGCCGGCGAGGCCGCGGTTGCGTCCGGCCAGCGAGTCGGCGATCGACTGCAGCACGACGGCGGCGGCCGAGGTCGGGTGGGACTCGATGATCGGGGTGCCGGAGTCGCCGCCCTCACGCAGCGCGATGTCCAGCGGCACCTGGCCGAGCAAAGGCACGTCGTAGCCGAACCGCTGAGTGAGCGTCGCGGCGACCCGCTCGCCACCACCCGAGCCGAACACCTCGAGCCGGTGGTCCTCACCCGACTCGGCGCAGTGCGGGCACGGCAGGTAGGACATGTTCTCGATGACCCCGACCACGCGCTGGTGCATCATCGAGGCCATCGTGCCGGCGCGCTCGGCCACTTCGGCGGCGGCCTCCTGCGGCGTCGTGACCACGACGACCTCGGCGTTCGGCAGGTGCTGGCCGAGGGAGATCGCGACGTCGCCGGTGCCGGGCGGCAGGTCGAGGAGCAGGACGTCGAGGTCGCCCCAGTAGCAGTCGGAGAGCATCTGGACCAGCGCCCGGTCGAGCATCGGCCCGCGCCAGGCGACGACCTGGTCGCGCCGCGGCTTGAGCATGCCGATCGAGATCACCGAGACGCCGGACTCCGTCGGCACCGGCATGATCAGGTCCTCGACCTGGGTGGGCTTGGAGTCCGCCACCCCGAGCATCGCGGGCACCGAGTGGCCGTAGATGTCGGCGTCGACGATGCCGACCTTGAGACCCTGGCCGGCCATGGCGAGGGCGAGGTTGACGGTGACGGACGACTTGCCCACGCCGCCCTTGCCCGAGGCGATCGCGAAGACCTTGGTCAGCGACCCCGGCTGCGCGAACTGGATGTCGCGCTGGGCCTTGCCCTCGCTCAGCAGGTCCTTGAGCCCCGCACGCTGCTCGGCGCTCATGACGCCCAGGGTGAGGTCCACGTCGGTGACGCCGGGGACCGCGCGCACGGCGGCGTTCACGTCTTTGGTGATGGTGTCCTTCATCGGGCAGCCGGACACGGTGAGGAGGACCGTCACGCGCACCACGCCCGGGCCGTCCACCTCGACGGACTCGACCATCCCGAGGTCGGTGATGGGCCGCTTGATCTCGGGGTCGATCACGGTGCCGAGGGCGGTGGAGATCTGGTCCAGCAGGGGGGTGCTCATGATGCTCCAAGGGTAGACGGGACCCCCGCGGTCATCCTGCGTCGGCCTCGTCACCTTCTTCGGAGCGGTCCGCCTTGCCGGATCGCTCGTCCAGGTCGCTCAGCAGCGAGCGCAGCTCCGAGCGCAGGTAGTCACGGGTCGCCACCTCGCCGACCGACATCCGCAGCGAGGCCACCTCGCGGGCCAGGAACTCCATGTCCGCGTGCGCCCGGGCGTCCGCCTGCCGGTCCTGCTCGGCGATCACCCGGTCGCGCGCCTCCTGCCGGTTCTGGGCGAGCAGGATCAGCGGCGCGGCGTACGACGCCTGCAGCGAGAGGATCAGCGTCAGGAAGATGAACGGGTAGTCGTCCCAGCGCAGGTCTCGGGGCCCCACGACGTTCCAGAGCACCCAGACGGCGACGAACAGCGTCATGTAGATGAGGAACCTCGCGGTCCCGAGGAACCGCGCGAACTGCTCGGAGAAGGCGCCGAGTATGTCCGAGTCGTACGCCGGACGCCGGACGAGCTGGCGCCGCGCGTCACGCGGGGTGTCGAGGCGCCCGCGGCGGGCGCTGGAGTCAGCCACTGCGGACCGCCCGGTCGCGCCAGTTCTCCGGGAGCATGTGGTCGAGCAGGTCGTCGACGGTCACCGCGCCGATCAGGTGCCCGAGCTCGTCGACGACCGGAGCGGCAACCAGGTTGTACGTCGCCAGGTGGGCCGCCACCTCGTCGATCGTCGCCTCGGAGCGCAGGCTCTCCATCGACTCGTCGAGCGCGCCGGCCACGAGCGTGGACGGTGGCTCGCGCAGCAGCCGCTGGATGTGGGCGACGCCGAGGAACCGGCCGGTCGGCGTCTCCAGCGGCGGCCGGCACACGTAGACGAGCGCGGCCAGCGCGGGGGTGAGGTCGGGGTTGCGGACGTGCGCCAACGCGTCCGCGACGGTGGCGTCGGGGCCGAGGATCACCGGCTCGGAGGTCATCATCGCGCCGGCGGTGTTCTCGACGTAGGACATCAGGCGCTTGACGTCCTCGGCCTCGTCCGGCTCCATCAGCTGCAGCAGCGCCTCGGCCGTCTCTGGTGGCAGCTCGGCGATCAGGTCGGCGGCATCGTCGGGGTCCATCTCCTCGAGAACGTCCGCGGCCCGCTCGTCGGCCAGGAAGCCGAGGATCTCGACCTGGTCCTCCTCGGGCAGCTCCTCGAGCACGTCGGCCAGCCGCTCGTCGGTGAGCGCGGCCACCACGGCCGAGCGCCGCTCGGGCGGCAGGTCGTGGATCACGCTGGCGGCGTCGGCCGGACGCAGCTCGTTGAGAGCGTGCAGCAGCCGGGTCGCGCCTTGGGTGGGCTCGGGGCGGGCGAGCCCGGTGACCTCGCTCCACTCCACCACGTGGGTCTGGCCGCGCCGGCGCAGCGCCTTGGCGGGTTCCTGGACCGCGACCCGGCTGAGCACCCAGTCGCGGTTGCGGGCCTGCTCCATGGCCACGTCGTAGACGGTGCCGCTGATCCCGGTGGTGGTGATCGTGACCTTCCGGTCGAGCAGCTCGCCCATGACCAGGGTCTCGGTCGAGCGCTGCTCGAACCTGCGCATGTTCAGCAGCCCGGTCGTGTAGACCTGCCCGCTGTCGATGTTGGTCACCCTGGTCATCGGCACGAAGATCCGGCGCCGGCCGAACACCTCGGCCACCATGCCTAGCACCCGCGGCTGGCTGCTCTCCGAGCGGATGGCCACCACGAGGTCGCGAACCTTGCCGACCTGGTCCCCCTGGGGGTCGAAGATCGGCAGGCCGACCAGCCGGGCGGCGTACACGCGAGGGGGGGCCGTGCTCATGCTTTTCCGGGGTCCCCGCGGAAGTGCGAGCCGCAGGCGCGCAGCGCCCCCATCGAGCGGTTTCGTGGGGTGGTCACGCCCGTCACGCTACCGGTGGGCGGGCCCGCGACGACGGAACGGAGCCGAGCGCAGAACCGCCAACAATGGGATGGCGTCCGCGCTCGCGGGGTACCCTGACATGGCAGGAATTCGTCGTCCGGGGCCCAGATCGGGTCGCCGCCAGCAGGTATCTGGGAGGGCCCGTGTCGAAGCACGCGATGCCGCGATCCCAGCGCCTGGGCCACCTCAAGGTCGCTGCGACCGTGGTTCTCGTCGTCGCCTTCGTGACGCTGTTCGTGGGCGGTGCGACCGGCATGATCGGCTCACGCGACGACGGCGACGGGGGCGAGGGACGCGCCGCGGACGTCGGCGCCCAGGCCAACACCAACAGCCCGGCGGCCGACCCGGTGGCCGACGACGGCAGTTCCGAGGCCGATGCCACGACACCCGTCGACGAACCGACCGAGGTCGTCACCGACGTGCCGCCGCAGTCCGTCAAGGACGCCAAGAAGCTCAAGCGGTCCCTGGCCTGGCTGCGCCGCGGCCTCGCCGACGAGACGACGTTCCGCGTCGGCACCTTCAACGTGCTCGGCAGCTCGCACACGGCCCCGGTCGGCGGCAACAAGAAGGGCTATGCGTCCGGCGTCTCCCGGATGGGCATGACCTACTCGCTGATCAGCCAGGCCGACCTCGACGTGATCGGCTTCCAGGAGTTCGAGGAGGTGCAGTACGGCCGGTTCCGGTCACTCGCCGGCTCGCGGTGGGACGTCTACCCCGGCCCGTCCCTCGACCGCGGCTCGATCCGCGACTCGATCGCCTGGCGCACCGATGTCTGGAAGCTGGTCGAGGCCAACAGCATCGCGATCCCCTATTTCGGCGGCGACCTGATCCGGCGCCCCGTCATCAAGCTCGAGAACATCGAGTCGGGCCGGGAGGTGTGGTTCTTCAACACCCACAACCCCGCCGACGTCCGCGGCGGCAACGCGCACTGGCGCGGTGTCGCGGTCAGCATCCAGATCAGGCTCGCCAACGAGCTCGGCGCCGACGGCACCCCGGTCGTGTTCACCGGCGACTACAACGACCGGGCCGAGGTGTTCTGCCCCATCGTCGGGGAGACCGAGCTGGAGGCCGCCAACGGCGGCGGCTACTCCAGCGGCTGCGACACCCCCGACCGGATGGACGTCGACTGGATCTTCGGCTCGGGGATGGAGTTCTCCGGCTTCGTGAGCCAGAGCCGGGGGATCCTCGGCAGGGTCAGCGACCACCCGTTCATCTATGCGGAGGGCTACATCCCCGAGGAGCCACTCGGTGGCGACCAGGGCGAAGAGGGCGAAGGTGGCGACGAGCCCACGAGTGACGCGTCGCCCTCCGACGACAGCTCCGAGTAGCGCTGACGGGTCAGCGTTGCTTCTGCTTCTGGTTCGGCTTGAGCGTCGTGGTCGGGGTGGGCGTCGGGCTCGGCGTCTCGGTGGGCGGAGGCGGCGGCAGGATCGGCGCGACGTACGCACTGATCCGCGGTGACTGCCGGCTGGTGAACCGCAGCACGCCTGCGAACAGCGAGCGGCGCGCGTCGTAGAGGTTCTCGCGGTCGTAGTTGTGCCCGCCCGGGCAGTTGCCCCCGAGCTCGGGGCAGGTCCACGCGTGGAAGAACAGCAGCGTCTCGCCGCTGGGTCCGCGGCCCACGTCGGCACCGCCGGCGCCGCAGAGCCCACTCTTCTTGCTGTCCACCAGCACCTGCCGCTTCGACCTCGTCCAGTCGGTGAGCTTCGCGGAGCGACGGAAGGTGGTCTTGTAGCTGCACTCGCCGAACTCGCCCTCGGACGTGATCAGCACGTACTGCCGCCCGCGACGCACCAACGCCGGGTTCTCGATCACACCCTTGCGGCGCACCAGCTCGGTGCTGCGCGCGTGGCCCTCCGGGAGGCCGCTGCCTGGCAGCTCGACCAGACGGATCGAGGACGGCGTGCCCTGGGTGCGGTAGAGGAGGTACTGCTTCCCGCGCTTGTCCTCGAAGAAGCCGGGGTCGATGACTCCGCCCTTGGGCATGTTGCGGTCGCGCCGCTTGATCTTGTCGTACGCCGGCGGGGCGGCCGCCTGCCTGGGGCAGACCAGCGGACGCTCGTCGGGGACGAAGGCCTGCGTCGGGTCGGTGGCCGTGGCGACCCCGATGCAGCGGCCGTCCAGGCCGAGGCCGGCGACCTCGGCGGAGAAGTAGAGCAGCCACACACCGTTGACCTCGACCAGGTCGGAGGCCCAGTAGCGGCCGCTGATCGCCCAGCTGGGCTGCACCGTCAGGGCGGACGGGATGTTCTGCCACGGCCCGCCCGGCAGCGGGGCGTACGCGCGGGGCGCCCCGGGCCCGGTCGAGACGGCGACCCACCCGCCGGAGTACCGCGCCACCGTGGGATCGGCCACGCCGCGGTAGGACAGCACCGGCAGGGCGCCCAGGACCCGGTCGTTGTACGTCCTGAACCGCGCCCCGCGGTTCGCGGCCCGAAGCGCGGCCTGCTTCTTGATCTTGGCCAGGGCGGCCTTCGTGTGGCCGGGCACCCACTTCGCCCCGACGTTCGGCGCGTGCGGACCCGCCTTGCTGCGCGGGGTGCGCTCCGCGGCGGTGCCGGGAGATCCCGATGCCACGAGGGTGATGACCAGGGTCATGACCAGGGCCACAACCAGGCCCATCGCCGCAACCGCGGACACTGACGTCTTGCGAGAGAGAGAAATGTGCACCCGAAGCCAAGTCGATCGTCGTCGGACAGGTCGTCGTTGAGGGGTCACCTCATCATGGGGACGTGGCCAGCACGAAATCGGTTGGGTGGCGGGGGACTACATTGCCGCCCGTGGGTTTCCTGGGCCGTGTGGGCGGAGTGACGGTCGACGCCGACGGGGTCCGCGCCCGCTCCCGGCAGGAGGCCGTCCTCGACGTCTTCTTCGACGGCCGGCGGATCCTGTCGTTCTGGCTGCACCGGGACGGCGTTCGCGACGGCCGAGGGTGGCTCTTCGCCTGGCCCAAGACGCTGCGCGAGTTCCTCAACGGCACCGCGGACGTCAAGGTGGTGGTGACCCGGACCGGTGAGGAGGTCTTCCACCGGCAGGTGACCCTGGGCCGCGGCGAGGGCCGGATCCAGGTCGTCAACAGGCACGGCCAGCCGATCAGCCTCGACAAGTACCTGCGCCGGGTCGTCGCCTTCGACACCCGCAGCCGCGAGGAGCTGGAGCCGCTGCTGGACGCCACGGCCGAGGTGATCGCCGCGCTGCGTGACGTCGGCATCGAGGCCTTCCTCGCCTACGGCACCCTGCTGGGTGCCCACCGTGACGGTGCGGTGATCGGCAACGACAGCGACGCCGACCTCGCCTACGTCAGCCACCACACCCACCCGGTCGACGTGATCCGCGAGTCGTTCCGGATCCAGCGGGCGCTGGTGGCCCACGGCTACCGGATCACCCGCTACTCCGCGCTCGCCTTCAAGGTGGACGTCGAGGAGGCCGACGGCACGATCCGCGGCTTGGACGTGTTCGGCGGCTTCCTGATGGACGGCCACCTGCACCTGCTGGGCGAGATCCGGGAGAAGTTCGAGGAGTCGTGGATCTTCCCGCTCGGCACCGCCACCCTGGAGGGGCGGACCTTCCCGGCACCCGCCGACCCGGACCGGCTGCTCGCCGCCACCTACGGGGCCTCGTGGCGGGTGCCCGACCCGGCCTTCCACTTCGACCCACCGGCCACGACGGTGCGCCGGCTCAACGGCTGGTTCCGCGGCCTGCGCGTCGGCCGGGCCAAGTGGGACCGGGTCTACTCGCGCACCCAGAAGCCGCTCGCGGGCGAGGCGTCGCCGTTCGTCGCCTGGGCTGCGGACCGTGAGCCGCAGGCGGCGTCGTACGTCGACCTCGGCTGTGGTCGCGGCTCGGACGTGCTGTGGATGGCTGGCCGCGGTGTGCAGAGCGTCGGCCTGGACTTCCAGCCGCGCTCGTACCGCGACGCCGCCGCACGCGAGGTTCCCGGCGCGGAGTTCTGGCGCTGCAACCTGCTCGAGCTGCGCGACGTCCTTCCGGCCGGGGCCGAGCTGGCCCGGTGGCCGGGGCCGCGGCTGCTCATGGCCCGGCACCTGGTGGACACCCTCGGCGCCGATGCCCGGCAGCACCTGTGGCGGCTGGCCAGGATGGCGCTCGCCGGCGAGGACGGCGGGCGGCTCTACCTGGAGTTCCTGGCCCGCTTCGGCGACGACGGCTACGCCAAGGAGCTGCACGTCAAGCGCCGCCGGCCGCGGATGCTCGTGGCGGAGCTGGAGCGGGCTGGTGCGACCATCGTGCACCGGGAGACGATCCGGGTGTCCGACTCACGAACGTCCTCGAGGGTGTGCCGGCTGGTCGTGGAATGGAGACATGGAGATGGCTAAGAAACAGTCCGGTCTGGTCGAGCAGCTGCGCTCGACCCGCGCGGGGGAGGCGCTCGACCTGCGCCGCCGGGTCCGGCGGCTCGAGGCCGAGGTGCAGGAGTGCCGCGCGCTCAACGTGCGCCTGGCCGAGCTCACCGACATCGTGACCGAGCTGCTGCTGCCGGTGGCCGCGCGCGACGAGGAGAAGCTCGCCGAGCTGCTCGAGAAGTACCGCCAGAGCGTCTGAGCCCCTATGGCCTCGCAGGTCTTCCTCCACATCGGTCTGCCGAAGACCGGCACCACCTACCTCCAGTCGGTGCTCTGGGGGTCGAAGGCCGCCCTCGCCGCCGACGGGTTCCTGCTGCCGGGCCGCGGCCACCGCGAGCACCTGTGGGCCGCCCTCGAGCTGCAGGAGCGGCCGCACCTCGAGCAGCGCCACGCGAAGGCGCCCGGCACGCTGGCCCGGCTGGTCAAGGCCGTCAACCGGCACAAGGGACCGGCCGTCCTCACCCACGAGTTCATGTGCGGCGCCGGCCGTGAGCAGGCGGGCCGGCTGATCGAGTCGCTGGCGCCCGCCGAGGTGCACGTCGTCATCACCGCCCGCGACACCCTCGGCATGCTCACCTCCGGATGGGCGGAGTACGTCAAGAACGGCGGCACCAAGCCCCTGGCCGAGATGCGCGGAGACCGGCTCGGGGGGCAGGCCGAGTTCGGCTGGCGCACCTGGGACCTCGGCGGCGTGCTCCGGCGCTGGGCCCGGCACGTCCCGCCCCAGCAGGTGCACGTGCTGCCGATGCCCGGCCCCGGCGCGCCGCGCGACCAGCACTGGCGAAACCTCGCCGGCGTGCTGGGTCTCGACCCTGAGCGCTACGACGCGCCGGAGGAGCCGCGCAACCCCGCGCTCGGCGTGGTGCAGATCGAGCTGCTGCGGCGGGTGAACCCGCACCTCACGGCGTTCCGCAAGCCCGTCGACCGTGGCACCTGGATCAGGGGCTACCTGGCCGAGGGCCACCTGGTGCACCAGGAGGGGGAGCGGCTCGGGGCTGACGACGCGCAGGTGGCCGACAGCCGCGAGCGCGCGGACCGCGCCGTACGCATGATCCAGCGGCGTGGCTTCCAAGTCGTCGGGGACGTGGAGAGCCTCCGGGTGCCCGATGACCTCCCGTCGAGGCCACGCCCGGACAACGTGACGAATGGGGCTCTTCTGGCCTCTGCGACTACACTCATCGCGGATCTGCTCGCGGACGTCCGTCGCATCGCCCGTGAGGGCCCCCCTGACATGACACCGGGTTCCGGTTGACCCCGCGTGTGTGCCCTCGTCCATCGCACACGCACCCGATCACTTGAGAGGTTGTCGGTGAAGAGAGTCTCGACTGCTGGGGCTGGCGCGGTCTCGATCGCGCTGGTGCTGACCATGTGGGGCAGCACCCCCTCGGCACAGGCGACCACGCCGCTCACGCAGGTGGCCGCCACCGCGGCCGCTGCCAGCGACGCCGCGTCCGGCACGGCGACGGCTGACAAGCAGAAGCCAAAGCCCAAGCGCTGGAAGGCCTACCAGGGTGCGTTCTTCAACAACCCTCACGTCCCGAGCCAGCGCTACCGCATCGAGCGCCGGCTGCTGGACACGCTGCGCCACGTGCCCAAGGGCGAGACCGTCCGGATAGCGCTCTACTCCTTCGACCGGATCCCGGTGGCCAACGCGATCGTCGCCGCCCACAGGCGGGGCGTGCGGATCCAGATCCTCCTCAACGACCACTGGGAGAACCGGGCGATGCAGATCGTCCGGGCCGCTCTCGGCACCAACACACACGCCAAGAATTTCATCTACAAGTGCAAGTCGGGCTGCCGCACGCTCGTCGACCAGTACCGCAACCTGCACTCGAAGTTCTATCTGTTCCCGAAGGCCGGCAAGTCCAAGCGCGTCATCGCCCTCGGCTCCCACAACTTCACCATGAACGCCGACCGGCATCAGTGGAACGACATCTTCTTCTTCCGTGCCGAGAAGACGATGTACAAGCAGTTCGTCAAGGTCTTCAACGACATGAAGAAGGACTACAGCAAGACCCAGCCGGCGATGCACTTCTGCGGGACCCCGGCCGGCTCCTCCTGCGAGGACTCGGTCGACAAGTACACCAACTGGGTCTTCCCGAAGAAGTCGACCCAGAAGTCAGATCTCGTGCTGAACATGCTGAGCAAGATCCAGTGCCTGACTCCCGACGGCGCCGGCGGCCAGACCCGCACCAGGCTGGCACTGTCCATGCACACGATGCGCGGTGCGCGCGGCAATTACCTGGCCTCCGCGATCCGGCAGAAGTACGCCGAGGGCTGTGACTTCCGTGTCAGCTACGGGCTGATCGGCTTCAAGACCAAGCAGATCCTCGGCGCATCGACCGCCCGCGGCCGGATCCCGTTGCGGTCCACCGGTCTTGACTACGACCCCGAGGACGACTTCGACCTCAACAACGACGGCGACGACGACGTCATCCTGACCTACTACTCGCACCAGAAGTACTTCGTCGTCGAGGGCACCTACAACGGTGTCCCGAACACGTCCATGGTGCTCACGGGCTCGTCGAACTGGGCGTCCCTCGGCACCGCGCAGGACGAGATATTCTTCACCGCCCTTGGCGCCGGCAACGCGCGGCGCTACCTCAAGAACTTCAACTCGTTCTGGAACAACGGCCGCTGGTCGCGCAACGCCTACACAACGACGTACACCGACTTCAAGGTCGCCCGGATGGAACGCCAGGCCGACGGCTCCTACCAGAAGGTCTACGTCACCGTGCGCCGCCCGGTGACCACGGTCGAGCGCGACCCGTACCGCGCCGGCGGCCAATTCTGGGAAGGCGACTGATCGCAGCCGCGCCAGCGGATGCGATCGATGGTGGTTGAGCAGCGACCGGAGCCGCCCGAGGAACGAGGGCGGGTCCGACGGAGCGTGTCGAAACCTCCGCAGCCCGCGCTGGGACCTGCCTGGGCTCGCTCAGCGACGGCTTGAGTCAGGTGCGCTGCCTGCGGCGGTCTCGACAGGCTCGACCAGCGGTGGTCAGCCGGGTGCCTTCGCTGCGGCGGTTTCGAGACAGGCGCTAGCGCGCCTTCCTCAACCAACGGTGGTGCTGCTACCCGCCGTCGCCGCTGCCGGCGTCCTCGGCGGTGAGCAGCTCCTGGGCCAGGGTCACGACCGTCTCCTCGTCGGGGCCGATGACGACGGCCGCGGTGTCGGAGAGCTCCTTGGCCACGGCGGTTTCGGACGTGCCCGCGTAGGCGTCCCACGTGCCGGTGCCGTAGTCGCTCAGGTCGACCGTCCCGGTCGGCTCGGCGTCGGGGAGGTACTGGCTGACCAGGCCCTGGGTCGACTTCGTGGACTGGGCGAGCTTGACCTCGGCGCCGTTCGGGTCGGTGAGGTAGATCCACCACATGCCGCCGCGCTTGGGGGAGTAGGTCGCCTTGGTGACGGTCCAGCCCGCAGGAACGCCGGCGGGCACCAGCGCCGGGAAGCCGTCGGCGATGGCGGGCTTGACGGCCTTGTTGATGATCGGCGAGGGCACCGGGTCGCCGTTGTCGGTGGGAGAGTCGCTGGCCGAGGGAGAGTCCGAGGTTGATGCGGTGTCGGACGGCGGGGTCGAGGTGCTGGGGGTCGACGACGCGGTCGGGTCGTCCGCGGTGGTGTCATCCCCGTCGTCGGAGCCACACGCCACCACTGTGACGGCGACGAGCGCCAGCCCTGCCATGGCTACCGGGATCCGCGTCATGCGCCAAGTGTGCCTCTTGCTGCCCACAAGAACCGGACGGCGGCCAACCTTTGCGGGTTCCACACCGTCATGGAGGGGAGGCATGATGTCCTGTCGCCTACCACGCAGTTGTGAATAAAGTGACGCGTGGGGCAGTTGTGGATTTAGTATCAGTCAAGGCACACTGCTTGCGCGACTCATTCTCGACCCTCGGAGGATCACCATCATGACGGGCTTCCCCACCGTCGTCCGACAGGCCGTTCGCGGCTTGGGCCTGCGCCGCTGGTCCATCGCTGCCCTCGTGCTGGGCACGCTGTTGGGCGGGACCGCGCTCGCGGTCGCCGGCTCGGACAAGAAGTCCGACGAGTACGGCGAGATGGGCCCCAGCCCGGTCCCCGTGGTCGGCGCGGTCTCCGGACCGACGTCGTTCCGGGTGAGCTCGTTCAACATCCTCGGCTACGACCACACCGCCCCGGGCGGCAGCAAGCACAAGAACGGGTACGCCGACGGCGCGGTCCGCATGAAATGGGCCGTGCAGCTGATCAAGAGCAACAAGGTCGACGTGGTCGGGCTCCAGGAGTTCCAGCCGCAGCAGTACGCCAAGTGGGTCAAGAAGGCCTCGTCCCAGTACGACATCTTTCCGGGCTACCTCGACACCATCGGCTTCCTGCGCAACTCGATCGCCTGGCGCAAGGACAAGTTCCGCCTGGTCAGCACGTCGTGGATCAAGCTGCCCTACTTCCACGGTGACGTGCTCCGCATGCCCGTGGTCCTGCTCCAGTCCCTGCAGACCGGCCAGCAGATCTACTTCATGAACTTCCAGAACCCCGCCGATGTCCGCGGCAACGCCCAGAAGTGGCGGCTGATCGGCCAGCGGCTGCAGATCGCGCTGGTCAACGGGCTGAAGGCCAGCAACGGCCTCCCGATCGTGTGGACCGGCGACATGAACGCCAAGAAGCAGGTTTTCTGCCGGGTCACCAAGCAGGCCGGCATGGTCTCGGCCAGCGGCGGCTACCGCAGCGCCACCACCTGCCAGCCGCCCGGGAGCATGATCGTCGACTGGATCTTCGGCTCCCAGGTGCAGTTCTCCAACTACGTCCAGGACCGGACCAGGAAGGTCGTCCGCACCAGCGACCACCACATGCTCAGGGCCGACGTGGTGGTCCAGCCGGTCGTGCCGACGATCCCGCCGCCGCCGACCCCGACGATCACCCCGACCCCGACCCCGCCGATCCCGACGGTCACGCTCACGCCGGGCCCCACGACGTCGACCAGCTCGCCGTGATTCTGGCCACGGCGCCGAAGGTGAACGCTCGGTAACCTCTGCGCCATGGGCCGCCTGTGTGAGACCGATGGACTGACCGAGGACCAGACCGAGATCCTCAAGGCGGTCCGGACCTTCGTGGATGAGCAGATCATCCCGGTCGCGACCGAGCTCGAGCACGCGGACGAGTACCCGCAGGAGATCGTCGACGGGCTCAAGGAGCTGGGGATCTTCGGGCTCACCATCCCCGAGGAGTACGACGGGCTGGGCGAGTCGCTGCTGACCTACGCTCTGTGCGTCGAGGAGATCGCCCGGGGCTGGATGAGCGTCTCCGGAGTGATCAACACCCACTTCATCGTGGCCTACATGCTGATGCGGCACGGCACCGACGAGCAGAAGAAGAAGTACCTGCCAAAGATGGCAACCGGCGAGGTGCGCGGCGCGTTCTCGATGTCCGAGCCCGGGCTGGGGTCGGACGTGGCCGCGATCAAGACCAAGGCGGTCAAGGACGGCGACGACTGGGTCATCAACGGCCAGAAGATGTGGCTGACCAACGGCGCCACGTCCAACCTGGTCGCCACCCTGGTGCGCACAGACGAGAGCGAGGAGTCGCCGTACAAGTCCATGACCACCTTCCTCGTGGAGAAGGAGGAAGGGTTCGGCGAGACCGCCCCCGGCCTGACCATCCCCGGGAAGATCGACAAGATGGGCTACAAGGGCGTCGACACCACCGAGGCGGTCTTCGAGAACTTCAAGGCCGGCGACGAGCACATCCTTGGTGGCGAGACCGGCCAGGGCTTCTACCAGATGATGGACGGCGTCGAGGTCGGCCGGGTGAACGTCGCGGCCCGCGCCTGCGGCATCGCCAACCGGGCCTTCGAGCTCGCGATCGCCTACAGCCAGCAGCGCGAGACCTTCGGCAAGCCGATCAGTGAGCACCAGGCGATCCTGTTCCGACTCGCAGAGATGGCGACCAAGGTCGAGACCGCCCACGCGATGATGGTCCGCGCCGCCCGCCAGAAGGACTCCGGCGAGCGCAACGACGTCGAGGCCGGGATGGCCAAGATGGTGGCCTCGGAGTACTGCAACGAGGTGGTCCAGGACTCCTTCCGGATCCACGGCGGCTACGGCTACTCCAAGGAGTACGAGATCGAGCGGCTCTACCGCGAGGCGGCGTTCATGCTCATCGGGGAGGGCACCAGCGACATCCAGAAGATGATCATCGGCCGCTCGCTGCTCAAGGACTACAAACTCAAGTAGTCCGGTCTCGCCACTCGGGCGCGAGCACGGCCCACACCTCGGTGTCCCACATCCGGCCGCCGTTCTCCCACGACTCCCGCAGCGTCCCTTCGTGCTTCATGCCCAGGCGCTCGGCCACCCTTCGGCTGGCGAGGTTCTCGGGCACGCAGTGCCACTCGGCGCGGTGCAGCCCGCGCACCTGCAGCGCCCAGTCCAGCATCGCGGCCACGGCACGCGTCACGTAGCCGTGACCCTGGGCGTCGGCGGCCAGCCAGACGCCGACCTCGCAGAGTCCGGCATCCGGCTCGAAGATGCGGAACAGGGTCCCGCCGACCATCGCGCCGTCGACGCGCAGCGCGTAGATGCGCGCGCCGTCGGCGGCGGTGCGGTCGGCGTACCGCTGGAGGAAGCCGCGCGCCGACTCCTCGTCCTCGATGGACTTGCCCCAGGGCAGCCAGGGCGCGAGGTGGCTGCGCTCGGCGGCCACGAAGGCCGCGAACTCCCCGGCCAGCCAGGGCTCGAGGGGAGCCAGGGTGAGGCCGTCGCCGAGATCGAGGGAGAGCATCACAGCTCCTTTCTGCAGATACATAACAAGTGTTGTGTAACGTAGCACCATGCCGCAACCCGTGGACCACGACGTCCGCCGCCGCGAGGTCGCCGAGGCGGTCTGGCGGGTGCTGGCCGACACCGGGTTCGCCGGGCTGAGCCTGCGCGCGGTGGCCAAGGAGATGGGCGCCACGACCGGACTGCTGACCCACTACTTCCGCAGCAAGAGCGAGCTGGTCCAGCACGCGCTCGAGGTCGTGCACGAGCGGACGGTGCCGCGGATGCAGGAGGTCGAGACGCCGGGCCACGGCGTCGACGGCCTCCGGGTCCGGCTGAGGGCGGTCCTGGTCGACGACGACGAGGCCACCGTGCTCAGCAAGGTCTGGGTCGGCTTCTGGGACCTCGCGCTGGCCGACGCCGAGCTGGGACTGGCGGAGGCGGCGCGCTACGAACGCTGGCGCGAGCGGCTCCGGCCGCTGGTCGACGAGGCGATCGCGGCCGGGGAGCTGGCATCCGGCCGCGACCGCGAGACGGTGGTCGACGTCCTGACCGCGTTCACCCACGGGCTGGTGGTCCAGGCGCTGTTCGACCCGGACCGGTTCCCCGCCGAACGGCAGTACGCCGTCCTCGACGAGCTCCTGGCCGCGCTCAGCTGACTAGCTCGCGACCTCGACCTTCGAGATCGTGTAGCCGGTCTCGTCGTCGGCGATCTGCTTGGAGCCGTCGACGTAGACGCTGTTGGGGTAGTCCTGGCCTGCCGGCCACTCGACGTCGACGCTCGCGGCCTCGGTGTCGTTGGCCTTCTCGATGACGTCGTTGATGGTGAGCCAGAAGGTCTTGTCCGCCGGGTCGCCCGCCTTGATGCCGCCGTCCCGGCCACCGCTCTGGCCCATGCCGTAGACCGCGCCCACCACCTCGGCGTCGGCGACGGTCACGACGACCGGCGCACCCGCGCCCATGCAGAAGCAGGTGACGGTGAGCTCGAAGGTGTAGTCGGTCGGCTCGAACTCCGGATAGGTGCCGACCGTCGGCGATGCGGTCGGACTCGGTGTCGGCGTACTGGTGACCGTCGGGTCCGGATCGGTGGCGACGTCGTCCCCGTCGTCGCTCGAGCCGCACGCGGCGAGGGACAGCGGGAGCAGGAGGGCAGCAACGGACAGCGCGAGAGATCGCATGGGGGTGGGACGAGTCGACATCGCGTCGGGTTCCATGGGTCCAAGCCTCGCACCCGGTCGCGTGTCGACGCAGGCCAGCGGCATCCTGTTGCCGTTCGACCGGTAACCGGCTCGACCCCGTCACCAGGCGGATGCGAAGGTGGGGGGACACCGTGAACGTCGTACCGAGGAGACTTGATGGCCGACCAGTCCGGAACGAACGACGATCTCAAGGCGAAGATGCGGGAGGCGCTCGACAAGAAGAACGCGGGCCGTCGCAAGAAGGGTGAGGTGGGCGTCCACGAGGACGGCCCGGTGCGCGAGAAGGCGCACGGCTCCGAGGTGCTCGACGGCGCTCCGAAGATGCACCGCCGCAAGGCCGGTGGCGGCGGCTCCTGACCCGTTCGGCACAATGCGTCCGTGCAGTTCGGACGCAGCTACGAGGAGTTCGAGGTCGGTGCGACCTACAAGCACTGGCCCGGCAAGACGGTCACCGAGTACGACGACCACCTGTTCTGCCTGCTCACGATGAACCACCACCCGCTGCACCTCGACGCGCACTACGCGGGGGAGACGACGCAGTTCGGCAAGAACGTGGTCGTGGGCAACTACGTCTACTCGATCCTGCTCGGCATGTCGGTCCCCGACATCTCCGGCAAGGCGATCGCCAACCTCGAGGTCGAGTCTCTGCGTCACGTTGCGCCGACGTTCCACGGCGACACGCTGTACGGCGAGACGACGGTCCTCGACAAGTGGGAGTCGAAGTCCAAGGACGACCGCGGCGTGGTCCACGTCGAGACCATCGGCTACAACCAGGACGGCAAGGTCGTCTGCATCTTCCGCCGCAAGGTGATGGTGCCGAAGAACAGCTACCTCGAGGAGCGCGGCGGCGAGCAGCCCGGCCGCCCCGTCCCGCAGCCCGACAAGAACTGGCCTGGCTCCGACGCACCTGCCGAGTAGTCACTGCCGCCTCCGCCGGGGGCCTGCTCGCCGGCTACTACCACTCCGACGACGAGGCCGGCCCGGTCCGGGCGGCAGGCTGAGCGCCACTCTGGCGAACCCGAGGCCGAATGCGAACGGAAGAGCGAACCCCCAGTCCTCGAACGGCCCGTTCCCGTTGGTGGGCAGGCCGGCCAAGAGCCACACTCGTGGTGACGCGCGAAGTACACGGCGCCGATCGCAGCGGGGATGCCGAACCCCAGGCCGGCAATCCAGGCGAGGATCGCCGCGGCGCGCATCACCCAACCAGCGTCCACCCATGGGCCGGTCGCCGCTAGGCCGTGGCGTGCCCTTCGGCCGCCAGGGGACGGTCCGGAGGCCTCCGAGTCGCGGCCGCGAGGTTGGTTGGCGCTAACCAATCTGGGCGGTGGGTTAGCGCTCACTAATCTGCGCGGTTAGTTGGCGCTAACCCACCTCGGCTCGGGGCGCGGCCACCGCACCGGCCGGCGCAAACGCCCGCGCCAGCGGCAGCATCGCCAGGATCAGCACCATCGGGACGGCGAAGCCGAGCCGGAGCGAGCCGGCTCCGACCAGCCCGGTGAGCACCGCTCCGAGCAGGCCGCCGACGTAGTTGAACTGGTTGAACCTGGCGATCACCGCATCCACGCGCGCCCGGTCGCCGCCCGCGATCCGGGCCGCGGCCGAGAAGCTCAGCGGCGCGATCACCGAGACGCCGGCGCCGAGCAGGGTGAAGCCGAGGACCGCGACCGGCCAGGTCGGCGCGGTGACCACCACCAGCAGCGCCAATGAGGCCAGCACGGACCCCGTGCGCAGGACGAGCGTGGCGCCGTACCTCGCCACGAGCGAGTCGCCGGCCACGCGCACGACCAGGCTGGCCACGAGGTAGGGCAACGTCGCCAGCGCCACCAGCGACTGCGGCGCGTCCACGACGTCCTCGAGGAAGGTCGGTCCCCAGGTCTGGGCGGCGGTGTCGACCATGTAGAAGAGCACCATCCCGAGCCCCACCAGCAGGATCGGCCGCCAGGGAACGGCGACCTCCGCGGCCGCGGCGAGGGCCTCACCGCGCTCGCGGCGGAGGTACGGCGCGGCGACGGCCAGGAGCGGCACCACGGCGACCAGGCCGGCCGTCCAGAGCGGCGCGTGCGCGGCGGCCAGCGCGTAGCAGGCGCCGATGATGCCGCCGAAGGTCCACGCGCCGTGGAACGACGGCAGGATCGTGCGGCCGTAGCGGTGCTCGACGGCGACCGCCTGCATGTTGCTGGCCGCGTCGACGATGCCCAGCCCCACGCCGTACGCCGCGAGCGCCAGCACGAACACCAGTTCGGTCGGTGCGGCGGCGACCACCGGGACCGCGACCCCGACGGTGAGCAGCCCGGCGCGAAGGGTGCTGGCGCTGGAGCTGCGGTGCGCCAACCGCTCGGCCACCACCGACCCGGCGCCGGCGAGCAGGACGATCATGAGCAGCACCAGCGAGAGCTGGACCTCGGAGAGGTCCCAGCGGTCGGAGAACCTCGGCAGCCGGGTGGTGAGGCTGATGAAGACCATCCCCTGGGTGGCGAACGCGAGCGCGGCGGCACGGCGCGCCAGCCGATCGGCTGCGTCGGGGGAGCTCTGCATGGCACGATCGTGCCAGTGACGTCCCTGCGGTAGGTGGGGCAGGATCGTCCGGGGCCAATCTCGGGCCGAGGCACAATCCGGTCGGAGAGGGAAACATGGCGCGCACGGGGCAGCAGCTGCGGGTCCGCACGGCGAAGGCGATGGCCGACAGCAGTCGCCCGTCGGTCAAGACCGCGACGGAGAAGAAGTCGGGGCTCGGCGACCGGCTTCGCTACATGTTCGACAACTCGATGTCGTCGGGCACGCCCGCGCTGATCGCGTGGTTGTTCGCGGCGACGCTGCTGCTGATCATGGTCTTCGCGCTGATCCTCACCCTCACCGGGATGGGCAACAGCGACACCGACCGCAACTTCTTCGAGGAGCTCTTCTACAACCTGCTGCACGCGCTCGACCCCGGCACCATCGGCGGCGACGCCGGCACCTGGCCGTTCCTGCTCACGATGCTGGGCCTGACGCTGGGCGGCCTGTTCATCGTCAGCGCGCTGATCGGCGTGCTGGCCAGCGGCATCGACTCCAAGCTGGCCGACCTGCGCCGCGGCCGCTCGATCGTGCTCGAGGAGGAGCACACGGTCATCCTCGGCTGGTCGGACTCGATCTTCACGATCATCTCCGAGCTGACGCTGGCCAACGAGAGCCGCAAGGACGCGGTGATCGTGATCCTCGCCGACCGGGACAAGGTCGACATGGAGGAGGAGCTCAAGGTCAAGGTGCCCGAGCGCCGCGGCACCAAGATCATCTGCCGCTCCGGGTCGCCGATGGACATCGACGACCTGCGGCTGAGCAGCCACGACACGGCCCGCTCGGTGATCCTGCTGGCGCCCGACTCCGACGACCCCGACTCGGAGGTCATCAAGACCCTGCTGGCGCTGACCCATTCCGGCGTCGACGGACCGCGGATCGTCGCCGAGATCCAGGACCCGAGCAACCTCGAGGCCGCGGCGCTGGTCGGCAAGGGCCGGACCACGCTGCTCGACATCCGCGAGACGGTGGCCAAGCTGGTCGTGCAGACCTCGCGCCAGTCCGGTGCGGCAGCCGTCTACACCGAGCTGTTCGACTACTCCGGCGACGAGTTCTACTTCTTCGAGGAGCACGGGCTGGCCGGCTCGACGTACGCCGAGGCGCTGTTGGCGTTCGAGGCTGCGTCGGTGGTCGGCCTCGTCGACGGTGCGACCTCGAAGCTGAACCCGCCGGCGCACACCATCCTCACCGCAGACCAGACCCTCATCGTCGTGGCCGAGGACGACTCCGCGCTCGAGGGCCAGTCGCGGTCGATGACCGAACCCGCCCTGAACCGGCTGGGCGAGCAGAGCGGCGCCGAGCCGCGCCCCACCGCGGCGCTGCTGATCGGCTGGAACGACCGGGCACCGATCGTGGTCCGCGAGCTGGACCGCTACGCGCCACCCGGCTCCGCGCTGACCGTGCTGACGGCCTTCGGGGATCCCGTCGTGCCGTCGTTCGAGAACCTTGCCGTCACGGTGGTCAAGGCATCGACCACCAACCGTGCGGTGCTCGAGGAGCACGTCGGTGCCGACCTCGACCAGATCATCGTGCTCTGCTACGACCGCGACCTAGAGGCCCAGGCGGCCGACTCGCGGACGCTCGTGTCGCTGCTCCACGTGCGCGACATCCTGCGCAAGGCGGGCTCGGAGACCCCGGTGGTCAGCGAGATGATGGACGACCGCAACCGGATCCTCGCCTCCGTCGCCGACGTCGACGACATCGTGGTCAGCGGCGAGATCGTGTCGCTCCTCGTCACCCAGCTGTCCGAGGACGGCCGGCTCGAGGCGGTCTTCAAGGAGCTGCTGGGTTCGGAGGGCAGCGAGATCTACCTCCGGCCCGCCGAGTGGTACGTCGAACCCGGGGACGACGTCAGCTGGGCCACCGTCGTGGCCGGCGCGGCGCGGCGCAACGAGACCGCGCTCGGGCTCAAGTCGGCGATGCTGGCCGAACCGGGGCTCAAGTTCGGGGTGGTCGTCAACCCGACGAAGTCGCAGACCTACACGATCGGCCCGGGCGACGCGGTCGTCGTCCTCGCCGAAAACTGAGCCACCGCCCATCGAGCCTGTCGAGATGGCCGCACGGTCGGCTCCCAGCCGACCGCTGCGGCGGTCTCGACAAGCTCGACCAGCGGTGGTTGGTGCTCGACGTCCTCTAGCGTGACCTCGTGGGCGACGTCTGGCTGGTCCGGCACGGTGCCACCGAGTGGAGCCTGTCCGGCCGGCACACGTCGACCACGGAGCTGCCACTCACCGCCTCGGGTGAGGACGCCGCCCGGTCCCTGGGGCCGCGGCTGGCCGAGACGTCTTTCGCGCTGGTGCTGACCTCGCCGAGGGAGCGCGCGCGCCGTACCGCAGAGCTCGCGGGGTTCGCGACGGCCGAGGTGGACGAGGACCTGGCCGAGTGGGCCTACGGGTCCTACGAAGGGATCACCACCGTCGAGATCCGGGAGTCGGTGCCCGGCTGGACGGTCTGGACGCACCCCTGCCCCGGGGGCGAGACCGCGGACCGGGTGTCGGCTCGGCTGGACCGGGTCGTGGCCCGGTGCCTCGCGACGGACGGGGACGACCTGCTGTTCGGGCACGCGCACGCGCTCAGGGCGCTGACGGCCCGCTGGCTGCGGCTGCCCGTCTCCGAGGGGCGGCTGCTGCGCCTGGACACCGGGACCATCTCGCGGCTCGGCCACGAGCGCGAGGAACCGGTGGTGCTGACGTGGAACTCTTGACCTGGCTTCGCTCCGTCTTGGACGGTTGACCATGGCTCTCACGGTCGGCTGCCCGCGGTGCACGACGCCGATCGCCCAGGCCGGCGACGTGTGGTCGTGTCCCGACCACGGCGTGGTCGAGCCGCTCTGGCGGCCCGCCGAGGCGTCGTACGACGCGTTCGTCGACCATCTGGGTGCCACCGCCCGATTCCCGACGTACCTGCCCTGGCCGCTGAGCCCGGGGTGGCGGGTCACCGACTTCGCGGCCGTGGGCACCGTCGACCGCGGCCGGGCCGCGATGACCTGCGTCTCCGGGACGTCGACCCTGGACGGCCCGGTCGACGTGCTGGTGATCAGCGAGGAGCCCGGTATCGGCCTCGGCGCCCGCATCGCCGGCACCCGCCACGACGACCCCGGCACCGAGATCGGCGACGGGCCAGCCACGATGCGGGTCCGGATCGACTCCAAGTCGATCCCGCTCTGGCCGGTGTCCACGTCCTCGGCCTCGGGCGAGTGGGACCGATCGGTCGTCGCCGGTGAGGCCGACGGCCGCTGGCTGTGGCTGGTGCTGCGGCCGGCCTCGGCCGTGATGCTGCTGCGCGACGACTGGATCCTGCGCGACGTGTCCGGCCTGGGGCCGCCGCTGGTCGAGCTGCCGTTCGGGGGTCCCGCTCCCGCTTGGTGACGGCCGGTCAATGGCCCGTTCGGGCCAGCGCGGTGGCTGCTCGGGGGCCGTAGCGTGCAGAGTCCACAGAAGGACGTGCCCATGAGGCTCTCTGCCCTTGTCCCTGCCCTCGCTCTCGCCATCGCCCCACTCACGATCGCTCCACCAGCAGAGGCCATCGGGCCGGGCGGCTGGGACCGCCTCGGGACTGGGCCCGGTGGCGCGGCCTCCGCGCTGAACGGCGACGTGGTGGCCATGACCACCGACTACCCCGGTGTGCTGATCGCGGGGGGCAAGTTCACGAACGCCGGCGGCATTGCGGGCGCGAACCGGATCGCCTTCTGGGACGGCGCGGCCTGGCACGCACTGGGTCCGACCTCGTCGTTCAACGGCGACGTCATGGCGGTCGCCACCGCCAACAACAAGATCTACGCGGGTGGCGCGTTCACGAACGCGGGCGGCGACCTCGCCGCCGACCACCTCTCCGTCTACGACGGCACGCAGTGGAAGCCGTTCTGCAACGGGGTCGGAGACTTCGGCGGCAACGTCCACGCACTGCGGGTGGTCGGCAACACCCTCTACGTCGGCGGGACCTTCCAGGACGGTGGAGGCATCCCCGAGGCGGACTACCTGGTCGGTTGTGACCTCACCACGGGCATGCCCAGCAGCACCAACCCCGACGAGACAGACAACTTCAACGGTCCCGTCTATGCGCTGACCTCTGACAACGCGGGCTACCTCTATGCGGGCGGCGGCTTCATCGATCTCGAGAGCAGCGTCAATAACGGCAGCGACAAGGTCGCCAGGTTCAACGGGAGTATCTGGGAGGGTCTCGGCACGGGCAGCGGCCCGTGCCTCTGCGCCGTGGATGACTTCGTGCGGGCCCTCGCCAGCGACGGCACCAACGTCTACGTCGGGTCCGACTCCAACAACATCGCCGGGATCGTGCAGGCCGACCACGTCGCCAGGTGGAACGGTTCGAGCTGGTCCGCGCTGGGCTCGAACGCCGCCGGGACCGACGGCTACCTCCCGGCGGTTGCCCCCGTCGACGCCCTGCTCGCCGCCGGCGGCCACGTCTACGCCAGCGGGAACTGGTTCAACGTCGGCGGTGACCCCACGTCGGACTTCCTCGCCGACTTCGACGGCACCTCGTGGAAGCCCGTTGGAACCAACGGGGCCGGTGACGGGGCGCTCAACGCCAAGGGCGAGAGCCTGGCGATCTTCGGCGGCGTCCTTCATGTCGGCGGCAACTTCACCAAGGCGGGTGGCGACGTCCTGGCCCAGTTCCTCGCCCGCTTCGTCGGCGTCCCGAACAACGCCATCACGCTCGGGAAGCCCAAGGCGAACAAGCGCAACGGCACGGCAACGCTGTCGGTCACTGTGCCCGGTGCCGGAGACCTGACGCTGCAGGGCAAGGGGGTCAAGGGTCAACGGCTGGGAGCGGTGGGCCTGCGCGTGACCAAGCCAGTCTCCGGCGCCGGCAAGGTGAAGCTGAAGGTCAAGGCGAAGGGCAAGACGCTGAAGAAGCTGAAGGCCCGCGGCAAGGTCACGGTGAAGGTGACGGTCACCTTCACCCCAACCGGAGGCACACCCAGGTCCGAGACCAAGAAGGTGAAGCTGGTCCTGCGCCGCACGTGACCGGGTGGTCGCCGGGCGCGCCTAGTGTGCAACCGTGCGCATCGACCTCCACACCCACACGCGGGCCAGCGACGGCACGCAGACGGCGGCGGAGCTCGTGCGTGCTGCGGCCGACCAGGGGCTCGACGTGCTCGGCCTCACCGACCACGACACCATCGCGGGGTGGACCGACGGGGCGCGGACCGCGGAGGAGGTCGGCATCTCGCTGGTGCGGGGGATAGAGATCAGCACCAAGCACCTGGGCCGCGGCGCACACCTGCTGGCCTACCTGCCCGACCCGACGTACCCACCCCTGCTGTCGCTGCTGCGCAAGGTTCTCGACGGCCGCAGCAGCCGGGTGCCGGCAATGCTCGAGCGGCTGCGCTCCGTCGGCGTCGACGTGGACATCGCGGACGTACGCCGCGCCGCCGACGGCACCGCCGCGACCGGTCGCCCGCACGTGGCCGACGCGCTGGTCGCGCTGGGAGTGGTGCCCGACCGCAACGCGGCGTTCCAGCAGTTCCTCAGCCCGGGCCGGCCGGCGTACGTCAACCGGTACGCCGCCCCGCTGGTCGAGATGATCCGTGTCGTCGAGGAGGCCGGGGGAGTGGCCGTGCTGGCCCACCCGTGGGGCCGGCACGGCGCGGACTCGATGCCGGAGAGCGCGATCATCGAGCTCGCCGGGCTGGGGCTGGCCGGCCTCGAGGTCGACCACCAGGACCACACCCCGGCCGACCGCGAGCAGCTGCGCGAGATTGCCCGGCGGCTCGACCTCGTGGTCACCGGCTCAAGCGACCACCACGGGCTCGGCAAGCACGATCACGAGCTCGGCTGCAACACCACCGCTCCCGAGGAGTACGAGCGACTGCTCTCCCTCGCCGAGGCGGCGTCGGCCCGATCGGGACGCACCACTCCCGAGGTGATTTCATGACCCGCTACGCGATCGATGCGCCCACGCTCGTCCACATCGTCACCGAGCAGCTGGCGATCAACCCGGAGCACCAGCTCGTCGCGCCCCACGCGATCCGCTCGCAGGCGCTCACGATCCTGCTCGGGCAGGTGCGACGTGGCGAGCTGACCGAGCAGCAGGCCGGGGTGCTGCACACCCGACTCACCGAGCTCAAGATCCGCGTCCTCGGCGACCGGGTCTCCCGTGCGACGTCGTTCAAGATCGCCAACGAGCAGCACCTGGAGTCGACGTTCGACGCGGAATACCTCGCCGTGACCCGCCTCCAGGCCGACGCCCTGGTGACCGTGGATCCGGCGATGGCGAAGCTGGCCGACGGGCTGGTGCCCCTCGCGCCGCTCAGCGCGCTGACCGAGTAGCTACTTGCGCCCGATCGACTGGAACCGCTGCAGCACGCTGTTCGGGATCAGCCGGGAGGCCGTGGCGATCGCCTTGTACTGCGCGGACGGGATCGAGTAGGTCCGGCCCTTGTCGAAGTCCGACAGTGCGGTGCTGACCAGCTTGTCGGCCTCGAGCCACATGAAGTCGGGGGCCGAGCCGCGCTCGACGTCCATCCGCTCGTGGAACTCGGTCTTCGTGAAGCCCGGGCAGAGCGCCATCACCTTCACGCCCCGAGGCTTGTACTCGTTGGCCGCCCACTCCGAGAAGCTGTTGACCCACGCCTTCGCGGCGCTGTAGGAGCCCCGGGGGAGGAAGGCCGCCACGCTGGAGACGTTGATGATGCCGCCGTGGCCACGCTCCGCCATTGCCTTGAGCGCGGCATGCGAGAGGCGGAGCACGGCGGTGACCAGGACGTCGAGCATCGCCGTCTCGGCGTCCACGGAGTTGTCCAGGAACCGCCCCTTGAGGCCGAAGCCGGCGTTGTTGACCAGCAGGTCCACCGGGCGGTTGGTTGCGGCAAGCCGCGCCTCGACGCGGGCCAGGTCGGCGCGGTCGGTCAGATCGGCGGCCAGCACCTCGACCTCGACGCCGTGGGCGGCGCGCAGCTCGGCGGCCGCCTTCTCCAGCCGTTCCTCGTCGCGGGCGACCAGGACCAGGTCGTAGCCGCGGGCCGCCAGCTGCTGCGCGAAGGAGTGGCCGATGCCTGCCGTGGGGCCAGTCACGAGCGCGGTCTCAGACATGGGGCGAAGTCTCGCAGGTGGTGCTCCGTCAACGCGGGGACGTCCGGCATGATGGGCCCCGATGAGCCAGCGACGTACGACGGTCCTAGCGATCGCCAACCAGAAGGGTGGCGTCGCCAAGACGACGACCGTCGCCTCCATCGGGGCGGCGCTGGCCGAGCTCGGCCAGCGGGTGCTGCTCGTCGACCTCGACCCGCAGGCCTGCCTGACCTTCTCGCTGGGCATCGACCCGGAGGACCTCGAGCTCTCGATCCACCACGTGCTGACCAAGGGTCTGGCGCCCACCGAGGCGATCGTCACCACCGAGGACGGCGTCGACCTGCTCCCGGCCACGATCGAGCTGGCCCGCGCCGAGGCCGACCTGCTCACCCGCACCGGCCGTGAGCACGTCCTCCGCACGATGGTCGAGGACCTCGCCGAGCAGGGCGAGGACTACGACTGGATCCTGCTCGACTGCCCGCCCTCGCTCGGCGTGCTCACCGTCGCCGCGCTCACCGCTGCTGAGGGCGTCCTGATCCCGCTCCAGTGCGAGACGCTGTCGCACCGCGGTGTCGGCCAGCTGCTCGACACCGTCCACGACGTACGCCGGTTCACCAACCGCGACCTCACGGTCTGGGGCGTGCTCCCGACCCTGTACGACGGGCGCACCAACCATGCCCGGGCCGTGCTCGAGACGATCTCGGACACCTACGACCTCGAGGTGATCGAGCCACCGATCCCCAAGACCATCAAGTTCGCCGAGGCGCCGGCTGCCGGCCGGTCGATCCTGGCCACCAGCCGCAGCAGCAAGGGTGCCCGCGCCTACCGCGAGGTCGCCGCCAACCTCTCCGCCCGGGTGGCGTCCTGATCCATGTCCACCCCACGAAACCGCTCGGCGCGCGCGCTTCGCGCGGTTGACTCGCGCTTCCGCGGGGACCCCGGAAAAACGTGACCAGCCACCGGGCTCAACCTCCGCGCCGCCGCGCCGCGCCGCCGGCCGGTCGCCGGCGCGCTGAGAAGGCGGAGCCGCGCTACGGCCGGCTGGCCGTGCTCGGAGCGTCGGTGAGCGTCACCGGCATCGCGATGCTGGGCGGAGTTGGCGTGCTCCCGTCGGTGGCCAGCGGCGACGCGGGCGACGACGGCGACACCGCGCGCGACTCGTCAGCTGCGGCGGGCTCGATCCTGGCCGGCGCCGAGACCACCCCGTCCGCCCAGCCTTCCACGCAGCCTTCCACTCAGGCTTCCACGCAGTCGTCTCCACAGTCGTCACCGCAGGGCGGCAAGGCCGGCGGCAACAAGGACGACAGCCAGCTCGCGGTCAGTGGCACCGACCCGAACCCGCCGGTCCCCGAAGACTCCGGCGACGGACGGCGGATCGTCTTCGACCAGAGCGACCAGCGCGTCTGGCTGGTCGACGACGACGAGGACGTCGAGCGGACCTACCTCGTCTCGGGCAGCCTCTACGACAACCTCGAACCCGGCACCTACTCGGTCTACTCGAAGTCCGAGCAGGCGTGGGGGATCGACGACTCCGGGACGATGCAGTACTTCGTCCGCTTCACGGAGGGCCCCAACGGCGCGGCCATCGGCTTCCACGACATCCCGATCGACAACGGCGAGCTCGTTCAGACCGTCGACGACCTGGGCACGCCGCGGTCGCACGGCTGCGTCCGTCAGGAGCGCGAGGACGCCATCGCGCTGTGGGAGTTCGCCCCGGTCGGCACCGAGGTCGCCGTCACCGCGTAGCTGTCGTCAGTCGGTGAACGCCGCGTCGAGCGAGGCCTGGGCCAGGGCGGAGAGGTCGTCCTCGGACAGGTCGAACGCTTGGGCCACCGCGAGGTAGTTGTCGGCGACGTACCCGCCGAAGTAGGCGGGGTCGTCGGAGTTGATCGTGACCAGGACTCCCGCGTCGAGCAGGCGCGGCAACGGGTGGGCGGTCAGGTCCGGGACCACCCGGAGCCGGACGTTCGACAGGGGGCACATGGTCAGCGGCGTGCGATCCGCCGCCAGCCGTCGCACCAGCGCGGCATCCTCGATGCACCGGACGCCGTGGTCCACCCGCTCCACCCCGAGGACGTCGATCGCCTCCCAGACGAACGAGGGCGGGCCTTCCTCGCCAGCGTGCGCGACTCGGTGGAAGCCCAGCTCGGCCGCGGCGGCGAACGCCGGGGCGAACAGGCGGGGCGGGTGGTCGGCCTCGGTCGAATCCATCCCGACGCCGATGACCTGGTCGCGATGGGGCTCCAGGGACTGCACGGTCTCCAGGGCGGCCTCCGGCCCGCGGTGCCGCACGACGCAGGCGATCAGGGCCCCGTCCGGCCCGCCCGCGGCCGCGCTCTCGGTCGCCGCAGAGGTCAGCCCGGACACGACCTCATTGAGCGGTACGCCGCGGACCGTGTGCTCCTGCGGGTCGAAGAACAGCTCGGCCCGCACGACGCCGTCGGCCCGAGCTCGGGCCAGGTAGGCGGCCGCGAGGTCGTGGAAGTCCTCCGCGGTGCGCAGGACCGCCATGCAGGCGTAGTAGAGGTCGAGGAACGACTGCAGGTCGCCGAACGACTGCGCCCGTCGCAGCGCGGCGACGTCGCCGAACGGCAGCTCGATGCCGTTGCGCGCCGCGAGCTCGAAGGCGAGCTCCGGCTCGAGCGTGCCCTCCACGTGGACGTGCAGCTCGGCCTTGGGGAGCCCGGCGACGAACGTGCGCAGCATGCGGTCAGGCGGTCGCTGGGGCCTTGCCCTCGCCGGAGCCCGAACGACGACGGCGGCGGCGGTTGCGAGTGCGCGGCTCGCCTCCGGCCGCCGGCTTGTCCGACGTGGCCACGGGCGCGCTCTCAGCCGTGACGCTCTCCCCGCTGCGGCTGCGGGTGCGGCTTCGGTCACGCTGCGGGCGATCGCCGCGCTCACGGCGGTCCCCGTCCCGGCCGTCACGTCCACCGCGGCTACCGCGGTCACCGCGCTGCTCGCGAGGCTCGCGGGGCTCACGCGGCTTCTCGGGCACGATCCGGCCCTTGGTGCCCGGCGGGATGCCCTGGTCGTGCCAGAGGTGCTCGGACGTGGAGTAGGTCTCCTGCAGCTCGTCGAAGGGCAGGTCGAGCGTCTTGTTGATCATCTTCCAGCGATGCAGATCCGCCCAGTCGACGAAGGTGATCGCGATGCCCGAGGCGCCCGCCCGGCCGGTGCGACCGATGCGGTGCACGTAGGCCTTGTCGTCCTCGGGGCAGGTGTAGTTGATGACGTGGGTGACGCCGGCGACGTCGATGCCACGGGCGGCGACGTCGGTGGCGACCAGCACCTGCAGCTTGTCCTCGCGGAACCTGGTCAGCGCCTTCTCGCGCGCGACCTGCGCCATGTCGCCGTGCAGGGCGTTGCTCTTGAAGCCGCGCTCCTCCAGGTCGTCGGCGATCCGCTGGGCCTGCCGCTTGGTGCGGGTGAAGACGATCATCTTGCCGGCGTCCTCGGCCTGAAGGATCCGCCCGATCATCTCGGGCTTGTCGAGGTCATGGGCGAGGTAGATGAACTGCGCGGTCGCGGGCACCATCGTGGTGTCGTAAGAGGACTCGGCGCGGATGTTCATCGGGTGCCGCATGTGCCGGCGGGCCAGCGTGACGATCGCGGAGGGCATGGTCGCCGAGAACAGCATCGTCTGCCGGGTCTCGGGCGTCTTCGAGAGCAGCTTCTCGACGTCGGGCAGGAAGCCCAGGTCGAGCATCTCGTCGGCCTCGTCGAGCACGACCGCGTGCACGTGGGAAAGGTCCAGGGCGCGGCGGTCGGAGAGGTCGATGAGCCGCCCGGGCGTGCCCACCACGATGTCGACGCCCTCCTTGAGCGTGTCGAGCTGGGTGTCGTAGCCCACGCCGCCGTAGACGGTGAGGACGCGCAGCCCGAGGTCCTTGCTGGCCAGGGCCAGGTCGCCGGAGACCTGCAGCGCCAGCTCGCGGGTCGGGGCGACGATCAGGGCCTGCGGCTTGCCTTGCGGCATCTCGACGTACGCCGGCTCCTTCGGCGCGACGCTGCGCTGCATGACGGGGATGCCGAAGGCGAGCGTCTTGCCCGTGCCCGTGCGGGCCTGGCCGATCAGGTCGGTGCCCAGGAGAGCGACCGACAGGGTCATCTCCTGGATGGCGAACGGGGTGGTGATGCCGGCGCGCTCGAGCGCGTCACAAATATCGGGGAGTACCCCGAGCTCTCGGAACGTGGTCAGAGTCTTGTCACTTTCGTGTGATGGTCAGCCCATCCGGCGCCTCGCCGGGAGGCCGAACTGGAAGAAAGTCAGTTCGGTGCGGCGGACCTATTCACACTTGTGTCACGTCTGCCGCGCACATACCGGGCCGTCCGTTGACGGCCTCTACCACCATCGATCTTATCGGTAGGGTGCGCGCGTGGCTCAATCAACGCCCGAAGACGCGCCGCGGCCCGCGGCCGACGAGGCACCGCTCGTCTTCGACGACCCGACCTACCGCGACGCCGTCGTGGACCTGCTCGGGGCGGTGTCGTACGGCGAGATCTCCGCCTTCGAGCGGCTGGCCGAGGACGCCCGGATGGCGCCGACGCTGGAGGACAAGGTCGCGATGGCGGGCATGGCCAGCGCCGAGTTCGGCAAGGTCGCTGCGCTGCACGCCCGGATCAGCGAGCTCGGCACGGACCCGTTCGTGGCGATGGCGCCGTTCCGCGACGCGATCGACCTCTTCCACACGCACACGGCGCCCTCGGACTGGTTCGAGAGCCTGATCAAGGCCTACGTCGGGGACGGGCTGGCCGACGACTTCTACCGGGAGATCGCGGCGTTCCTCGACACCGACACCCGTGACCTGATCGTGGCCTCTCTGGACGACGAGGGGCACGCGGCGTTCGTCGTCGGCCGGGTCCGGGCCGCGATCAGCGCAGACCCGCGACTCGGGGGCCGGCTGGCGCTGTGGGGTCGCCGGCTGATGGGCGAGGCGCTCACCCAGGCCCAGCGGGTGGCCGCGGAGCGGGACGCGCTGTCCGCGCTGCTGGCCGGCGGCGTCGACCGACCAGGGCTCGACCTGGCCGCGATCGGCCGGATGTTCACCCGGATCACCGAGCGGCACGCCGCCCGGATGGACGAGCTCGGGCTCTCCGCCTGAACGGTCAGCGTGAAGCGTGCTTGCGCTTTCCGAGGACGCTGGCCGCGCCGATCACCAGGATCGCGGCGACCGCGATCTGCCAGATGTGGCGCCACCAGTCCAGGCCGCTGGTCGACTCGCGGAAGTTGAGGACGTCGATGTAGAGCCAGTTGCCGAGGAAGACCCCGCCGACGCCGCACAGGACCGTGGCCCATAGCGGGACGTCGCGGTCGCCGGGAGCGGCCCACTTGCCGAGCAGGCCGATGATCGCCCCTCCGATGAGTGCCCAGAGAATCGTGGAGACCATGTGGCGATCCTAGTGAGGCCCTAGGAGTCTGCCGAACAAGGGCGTGGATGCCCGCGTCGCGAGAGTCGTGCGATGGCACGGCGCCGTCCCGATGGCAGGCTGGGCGCCTTTCGAGGGGCGGCAACAAAGCCAGCGTGCGGCTATCGCGACGCGGGCATCCACGCCATTGTTCAGCAGGCTCCTAGCTTCGGAACCCGACCGCACCGGCCACGCCGGTGCCGATCTCGACGTAGGCCACCTTGGCGCCCGGCACGACGACCCGACGGCCCTTGACGTCGGTGAGCACGATGACGCCCTCGCCGCTGGCGAGCACGTCGCTCACCTGCTGCTGGATCTCGTCGGCGGACTCACCCACCTCGACAACCAGCTCGCGCTGGGCTTGCTGCACGCCGATCTTGACCTCCACGGTCATTCCTCCTGGGTAAGTCTTGCTGTCAGTGGTCGTCGGTCAGCGGGTAGCCGCGAATGCCTCGCCAGGCCAGCCCCGCGACGAGGTCCGCCGCGTCAGACCGCTCGATGCCACCGGCCTCGGTCAGCCAGAACCGCGCACTGACCTGCGCCATTCCCACCAGGGAGACCGCGAGCAGCCGGGACTGCTCGTCGGAGAGGCCGGTGTCCTCATGGATCACGTCGGCCACCAGTGCGGCGGTCTCGGTGGTGACCCGCTCGACCTGCTCGCGGACGGCCGGCTCGTTGGTGAGGTCGGACTCGAAGACCAGCTTGAAGGCGCCGCTGTCGCTGGCGACGTAGTCGTAGAACACCGCCATGGTGGCCTCGACGCGCTTCTTGTTGTCCTGGGTCGACTCCAACGCAACGCGCGTGTTGGCGATGATCGTGTCGCAGGAGGCGTCGAGCAGCGCGAGGTAGAGGTCGAGCTTGCCCGGGAAGTGCTGGTAGAGCACCGGCTTGGACACCCCGGCGCGGTCGGCGATGTCGTCCATGGCGGCCGCGTGGTAGCCCTGGGCGACGAAGACCTCGAGCGCGGACGACAGCAGCTGGGCGCGCCGCTCGCGGCGGGGCAGTCGTCCCCCGCGTGGCCGCGACGCGTCCACGTCGTACTGACCCGTACTCACGGTCGTGACCCTACCCAACAGTTCGGTGGTGACCGGATGACGGGACGTGTCGCGGCGTACGGCGTGGCGCTGCCAACATGAAGGGGAGCCATGGAGGGGAACAGACCGGCCGCCCCGCGGCGTTCTCACAAAGACAGACACATCCGTCCGGAGGAGCAGTAGTGCCCAACCCCCAGCTGGCCCCGCTCGTGGAGCCCGCCGACGAGCTCACGATCGACGAGGTACGCCGCTACAGCCGCCACCTGATCATCCCCGACGTCGGGATGTCCGGGCAGAAGCGGCTGAAGAACGCCAAGGTCCTCGTCATCGGCGCCGGCGGCCTGGGCAGCCCCGCGCTGCTCTACCTGGCCGCGGCAGGCGTCGGCACCCTCGGCATCGCCGAGTTCGACGAGGTGGACGAGTCCAACCTGCAGCGCCAGGTGATCCACGGTCAGTCCGACATCGGGAAGTCGAAGGCACAGTCGGCCGCCGAGTCGATCGCGGAGACCAACCCCTACGTCCAGGTCGTGATCCACGAGGAGCGGCTGGACAACGACAACGTGATGCAGGTCTTCGAGGGCTACGACCTGATCGTCGACGGCACCGACAACTTCGCGACGCGCTACATGGTCAACGACGCGGCCTACTTCCTCGGGATCCCCTACGTCTGGGGATCGATCTACCGCTTCGACGGCCAGGCCTCGGTCTTCGCGCCGACGCTCGCCGAGGACGCGCCGTGCTACCGGTGCCTCTACCCCGAGCCCCCGCCGCCGGGCATGGTCCCGAGCTGCGCCGAGGGCGGCGTGCTCGGCGTGCTGTGCGCCTCGATCGGGTCGATCCAGGTCAATGAGGCGATCAAGCTGATCACCGGCATCGGCGACCCAGCGGTCGGCCAGCTGGTCATCTACGACGCCCTCGAGCTGAGCTGGCGCAAGCTGAAGGTGCGCAAGGACCCGAACTGCGCGCTGTGCGGCGAGCACCCCACGGTGACCGGGCTCATCGACTACGAGGCCTTCTGCGGCGCGATCTCCGACGAGGCCGCCGAAGCCGCCGCCGGCTCCACCATCTCGGTGGTCCAGCTCGAGCACATGCTCAAGGAGCGGGCCGAGGGCGCTCGCGACTTCGTGCTCATCGACGTCCGCGAGCCCAACGAGTACGAGATCAACCAGATCCCTGACTCGATCCTGATCCCGAAGGACCAGTTCCTCAACGGCACCGCCCTCGAGCAGCTGCCGTCCGACAAGCAGGTCGTCATGTACTGCAAGACCGGCGTCCGCTCCGCGGAGACCCTGGCGATCGTGAAGGGCGCCGGCTACGCCGACGCCGTCCACGTCGGTGGTGGCGTGGCGGCCTGGGTCAACCAGGTCGACCCGAGCCAGCCGTCCTACTGACTTCGACGGGCCAGGTAGGTGTAGTAGGCGGACGCTCCGAAGAAGACCCCGCGCGCGAGCGCGTCGGCCTGGTCGGTGCGCCACCCCTCCACGACGTCTGTCGGGAGCAGCCCCGAGCGGTCGAGCACCCCGGCGTACGCCTCGGCGGCGTTCGCCCAGAAGGCGCCGGTGCCGATGTCGGCGTAGACCGTCCCCTGCGCGTCCAGGAGCTCCAGGCCGGCCGCGTCGAGGAGCCACGGCAGGTCGCGCATCACCCTCGGGTTCGCGACCATCACCTGCTTGATCCCCTCCTCGACCGCCACCGCGAGCTCGGGATCCGGATGCGCGAAGGTCAGCGACGCGTAGTCACCGTCGAAGATGGCGATGGTCCCGCCCGGGCGAAGGACGCGTCGGGCCTCGGACAGCACCCGGCCCGGGTCGTCCACGTGGCTGATCAGGGTGTGCAGGATGACCACGTCGAACTCGGCCTCGGGCCAGGGCAGGTCGTGCGCGTCGCCGGTGCGGTACTCGACGTTCTCCGAGAGCCCCTCGTGCTCGGTCTCCTGACGAGCGCGCTCGACCAGTGCCGCGCTGTGGTCGATCCCGACCACGGACACCGCCGGGTCGAGCTCCCGCTTGAGGGCGCGGACCTCGACACCGGTGCCGCATCCCAGGGCCAGCAGCCGGCAGGGAGGCGACGTCGGAAGTCGCTCGAAGTAGGCCTGCGAGAGCGCGACGTAGCCGGGGTCGGTTGCGCGGAACTCCAGTCGTTCCGCCACCGTCTGCAGTACGGCCGCGTCCATGGTGGGCGCGAGCCGGAACACGTCTCTGTCCCCGCGCCCGCTCGTGGCCATGGGCTCCTCCGCGGCACCGCCACGACGACCTCGGTGCCTGGCCTGAGCCTACGCCCGAGCGAGCTCCGCCAGCCGGGCCAGCGCCTTCGGGAAGATCTCGGCGGGCGGGGTGACCAGGCCGGCACCGACCTGGCCGACGCCGGCGAGCTTGCCGGCCATGCCGGTGTTGATCTGGGGGAGGATGCCGGTCCGGCAGACCTTGGTGACGTCGATGCCCGTTGGCGTCCCCTGGAACTCCAGGACGGGGACCGACCAGCGGGGGTTCTCGCCGAGGGTGATCTCGTGCATCCGGCGGGTGGTCGCGAGCGCGTCCGGGACCGAACCGCCCACGAAGCGGACGATGGCCGGGGCGGTCGCCATCGCGAAGCCGCCGATACCGGCGGTCTCGGTGATCGCCGAGTCGCCGATGTCGGGGTTGGCGTCGTCGGGCCCGTAGTCGCCGAGGAACAGCCCGTCGGCCAGCTGGGCCGGGCCGGTGAACCACTCGTCGCCGGTGCCGGCTACCTGGATGCCGAAGTCGGTGCCGTTGCGGGCCATCGCCACGACCATCGTGGAGCCCTCGATGCCGCGGGCCGCGTCGAGGGCGAGCTTGCAGGCGGGCATGGCCAGGTTGAGGAAGAAGTGGTCGTTGCCGCCGATGAAGCGGAGCGCCTCGGACACGTCGGCGGCGTCCCACCCGGAGGTGACCATCGCGGGGGAGAGGTCGCGGAGCAGCATCAGCGTGCCGGCGCGGTTGCGGTTGTGCGCCTCGTCGCCCATCTGCAGCATCTGCGTGAGGATCCCGGTGACGTCGACCGGCCCCTGCCCCGAGGAAATGACACTGCGCACGGAAGCCTGCAGCAGTGGCCCGAGCACGTCGCCCAGCCAGCGCAGCCGGGTCAGCACGTCGGGCCCGTAGGCGCCGTAGCGCAGCACCTTGCCGAGCCCCTCGTTGAGCGAGCAGAACGTACGGCGGCCGGTCGCGGCGTCCTCGAGGACCCACAGCCACATCGACGGCGTGACCACTCCGGCCATCGGGCCGACCGTGGAGCGGTGGTGGCACGGCTCCAGCGAGACGGCGGTGCCGGCCTCGAAGAGCGCGACGGCGTCCTCGGGGTCGTCGACGAGTCCCTCCAGGGCGGCGCCGCCCATCAGCGCGCCGCGGAGCGGGCCGGGAGCCCGGTCCCAGGTGATCGGCGGCCCGGCGTGCAGGAACTGCCCCTTCTCGAGCCCGAGCAGCTCGGACGCCGGGGCGACGTCGACGAGGGTCGCGGTGACCTCGAGCACCGCGGTCAGCGCCTGCGCGTTGGCGGCGGCCCGGCGTGGGTCGGCGGCCACGGTGGCCAGGTCGGCCTCGGTTCCCTCCATGGGAGGCCGCCAGTCGACGCGGGTGACCGGGACGGCCTGGTCGGCGATCGCGTCGGCCAGCAGGTCGGCGCCCACGTTGACGACGGCGGACGGCGTGCTCATGCGACGGCCCCTGCCTGCTTGACGAGCTCGACGGCGCGGCGGGTCGCCCGCGCGTTGGAGAGGTGGACCTCGGCGCCAGCGTCCGCGAGCGCCCGGACCTGGCGGTCCAGCCCCTGGGGGTCGGCCGCCGTACCGACCACCGAGACGACGACCGGCTGTCGTACGCCGGACAGAGCGGGCGCCAGCAACGCGGCCGGGTCGGGTTCGGCACCGTGCCCGAGCACCACGTCGAGGAGCAGCACCGCCGTGTCCGGGTCGGTGGCCGCGCGGGCCAGGTGCTCCAGCCGCAGGGTCGGGTCGATCATCGGGTGTGCGCGGCCGGTGGTGTAGGCGTCGTCGCCGAAGTCCACGAAGGTGTGTCCCTCCGGCTGCTGAGGGCCGAGCAGCCCGGTCGCGATGATCTTCGCCTCGGTGGCCATCGTGCCGCCCACGAACAGCCCGCGCAGGAAGCGGCCGCCGGACGGCGCAGCGGCCGCACCCACCACCGGCCACGACGGCACCTCGCGGCCCAGCCGGCGCAGCACCGCCTCCGTCGCCTCGGTCAGGTCCGGATGGCCGGCGCCCAGCAGCGCCAGCTCGACCGGGGTGCCGAGCGAGGCCGCGAAGTCCTTGATCTCGGCCTCGACCTCGGGCGCGGGCGGCTTGGAGATCAGGACGACCAGCTCGACGCCGGCGTCCGCGTCCAGCCGCCGCAGCGCCTCCCGGGTCGCCAGCCCGCCGACCTCGGCGGACAGGTCGCGACCACCGACGCCCAGCGCGTGCGTGACCCCGACGCCGGCATGGTCGAGCAGTGCCAGCACCTGCTGGCAGCCGGTGCCCGAGGCGGCGACCAGACCGACCGGACCGGGCTGGACGACGTTGGCGAAGCCCAGCCCGAGGCCGCCCACCACCGCCGTACCGCAGTCCGGGCCCATCACCAGGAGCCCCTGCTCGGCGGCCGCCCGCTTCAGCGCGACCTCCTGCTCGACCGGCACGTTGTCGCTGAACACCATCACGTCATGGCCGCTCTCGACGGCGTCCATCGCCTCGACGAAGGCGTTCGCACCGGGCACCGAGACCAGCGCGATCGCATCGGAGGTGCGGCGGAACGCGGCGGCTGTGGTCCGCGGCGGCGCCTCCTCACTGGGGCCGCTGTCCCTGCGACGCCCGGACTCCGCGAGCGCGCTCGCGACCCCGGCCAGCGCGGCGTCTAGCGAGCCGCCCTCGGCCAGCCGGACCGCGACCACCATGTCGTTGGGCGTCGCCTCCGCGGGCACCTCGAAGCCCATCTCGGTGAGCACCTCGACGTTGAGCGCGGTAGCCATCGCGACCTGGGCCGCGGCGACGCCCTCGACGCCCTGGACGGTCCGGCTCACCTGGAGGAGTGTCACCGAGTCGGCGTAGGCGCCCTTCCTGAGCTCGACGTGCGTCGTCATGCCGCCACCCTCTCCAGATCGGCAAGAGCGCGGCGTGCACCCTCCAGCAGGCCGCGACCGGACGTGTGGCCGACCCGGGCCAGCACATCCGCCCGTGGCTCCTCGTCATCGGTCCCGAGCGCGGCCACCCAGGCCGCGAACTCCGGGATCACCTCCCCGTGCATCGCGCAGTCCAGCAGCGTCGCCGACAGCAGCGTGGTCGTCACCGCCAGCGCCCGGACCGCCGCGTCGACGTCGGGTGTCGCCACCCCGGCCGCGCGGTGCACCGCCAGCCAGCCGCACAGCACGTCGTCGCCGTACGGCGTCAGCCCGTCGCCGCGCCCGACCAGCTCGGCGGCGTCGATCGCACCCGGGCCGCCCGAGCGCGCCAGGCGCGGGACCGCCACGTCGACCAGACGACCGACCACCACGGACTGCTCGTCGAGGTGCAGTACGCCGCCCCGCACCAAGGCCTGCGCCACGTCGGGCAGGACATCCAGCGCCGTCCGCAAAGCGCACGGCACCGCGGTGGCCCGCTTGCCGACGATTCCGACGCAGCGGCCGGCCACGTCGACGTACACCGCGTCGGGACCTCGGTGCAGCACCTCGACCGGCCCGTCAGGCGTGGCCAGGAGGTGCTCTCGCACCCGTGGCGGTGCGCCGACGCCGATCACGCGGCCACGCTATCCCCCGCGACACCTACCCCCGGGTAACCGTCGGTCACACCACCGAGCCCTCGCAGGGTGTGTCATGAGCGACATCGGTTCGTACCGCTCGGGGTGCGCCAGTGAAAGGAACTGCCATGTCGATGTTCAAGTGGGAGGTCGTTGACCCGGCGCCCGGCGAGGCCGTGGCACCACATCAACGGCTCGCCTGGGGCAAGACGGTCGGTATCGGAGCCCAGCACGTGGTCGCCATGTTCGGCGCCACCTTCGTGTTCCCGCTCATCATGGGCCTGAACGCGAACCTCGCGATCATGATGAGCGGCATCGCCACGATCTGCTTCTTGCTGATCGTCCAAGGCAAGGTGCCGAGCTATCTCGGGACCTCGGCGAGCTTCGTCGGCGGGGCCACCGCGATCTACACCTACAGCGGCGGGGACGGTCCGGGCGGACCCGCGGACGTCACCGGCGCGATCCTGGTGGCCGGTGCGGTCCTGGCGGTGGTCGGCCTGGTCATCCACTACTTCGGCCCCGGCACGGTCAACAAGGTGCTGCCGCCGGCCGTCACCGGCGCGGTGGTCATGCTGATCGGCTTCAACCTGGCTCCGGTCGCCACCCAGACCTACATGCCGTCCGACCCCTGGGTCGCGATCATCACGATGACCGCCGTCATCCTGATGGCGGTCGGCCTGCGCGGCTTCGCCGGACGCATCGCAGTCTTCCTCGGACTGATCTTCGGCTACCTCCTCTCGGTGCTGTGGGACGCGATCTTCGGCAAGACCTCGCTGCCACTGCCCGGCAACCCCGAGCCGGGGCCCCACGACCGCGTGAACTGGGACCTGGTGAAGGACGCCGACTGGTTCGGCTTCCCGTCGCAGACCAAGGACGGGCTGGTCGGCAACCAGGCCTTCACACCCGGCTACGCAGACGTCGGCTGGCACCTCCCGTCGTTCTCGATCATCTTCATCCTGCTGGTGCTCCCGGCGGTGATCGCCCTGGTGGCCGAGAACATCGGTCACGTCAAGGCGGTCGGCGAGATGACCAAGACCGACCTCGACCCGGTGCTGGGTCGGGCCGTCGCGGCCGACGGTGTCGGCACGGTGATCACCTCTGCTGTCGGTGGCTCACCGACCACGACGTACGCCGAGAACATCGGCGTCATGGCGGCCACCCGGGTCTACTCGACGGCGGCGTACTTCGTCGCCGCGATCGTGGCGATACTGCTCGGGCTGATCCCCAAGTTCGGACAGATCGTCAACGCGACCCCGCCAGCGGTCCTGGGCGGCATCACGCTCGTCCTCTACGGAATGATCGGACTGCTGGGCGCCAAGATCTGGAAGGAGAACGGCGTCGACTTCGGCAGGCCACTCAACCTCGTCCCGCTCGCGGCCGGCATCATCCTCGCGATCGGTGATGCGAGCCTGAAGATCTCCGACGACTTCATCCTGACCGGCATCGCCCTCGGTACGCTCGTGACCGTGCTCGGCTACCACCTCGCCCGCGTCGTCTCTCATGGGGACGACGACGACGGGACGATGGTGGCGGTCGGAAAGCCGGGCGTCCACGAGGAGCCGTGAAACCAGCCCCCTTCGCATATTGCCGGCCAGGGTCGCTCACCGATGCGGTGGCGGCCCTGGTCGGTGATCCGGGGGCGAAGGTGCTGGCAGGCGGCCAGAGCCTGGTCCCGTTGCTGTCCATGCGGCTGGCCGCGCCATCGATGCTCGTTGACATCAATGGGCTGCCCGGCCTGGACACGATCAGCGCCGACGCCTCAGGAGTCACGGTCGGGGCGCTGGCCCGGCACGCGGACGTGCTCGCGTCGGCCGACGTACGCCGGGTGCAGCCGCTGGTCACGATGGCGCTGTCGCACGTCGCACACGCCACCATCCGCAACCGGGGCACCACGGTCGGCTCGCTCGTGCACGCCGACGCGGCCGCGGAGATGCCGGTCGTGCTGGTCCTGCTCGATGGATCGCTCGAGGTCGAGGGGCCGGGCGGGCGGCGCACCATCCCCGCCGGGGAGCTCTACGTCGGCCCGCTCGAGTCGAGCGTGCACCACGACGAGATAGCGGTCTCGGCGTTCTTCCCGGCCCTCGCCGCGGGCGCGGGCGTGGCCTTCGACGAGATCGCCCGCCGGCACGGCGACTACGCACTGGTCGGCGCCGCCGCAATCGCTCACGGCGACTCCGTCAAGGTCGGCTACCTCTCGGTGGCCGACGTCCCGACCGTGGTCGACCTCTCCGGCGTACCCGAAGACCGCCTCGGCGAAGTCGCTCTGGAGCAGCTCGAGCCGGGTGACGACATCCATGCCACCGCCGACTATCGCGCCCAGCTGGTGCGCGTCCTGACCGCCCGCGTGGTTCGATCAGCGCGGGAGGCGACCAACGCATGAGCGAGGAGCGGCACGACGTCGTGCTGACCGTCAACGGCACCGCGCACCCTGTGCGGGTGCCGGGCCGGCGGCTGCTCTCCGACGCGCTGCGTCACGACCTCGGCCTCACCGGCACCCACGTCGGCTGCGAGCACGGTGTCTGCGGCGCCTGCACGGTGCTGGTCGACGGGCGCCCGATGCGCTCGTGCCTGATGTTCGCGGTCTCGGCGCAGGACAGCGAGATCACCACCGTCGAGGGGCTGACCGAGAAGGACGGCTCGCTCGGCCCGGTGCAGCAGGCCTTCCTGGAGTGCCACGGGCTGCAGTGCGGGTTCTGCACCCCTGGCTTCCTCACCACGATCACCGCCGGGCTGCGTGACAACCCCGCGCCCACGCACGACGAGGCCATCGACATGATCGCCGGCAACCTCTGCCGCTGCACCGGTTACCAGAACATCGTCAAAGCGGTCGAGCGAGCTGCTGAGATCGCGCGGGGTTCCGACTCCAGCGCTGAGCGCCCTCCTCAACCACCGGTCGAGCAGTCCGGACAGCTCGAGGCCGAGGACCGCGACGAGGACAGCGCATCGACGGGGCTCGGTGCATGACGACCAAGCTGATGGGCCAGAAGGTCCAGCGGGTCGAGGACCAGCGGTTCCTCCGCGGCCAGGGGCGGTACGTCGACGACGTGGCCGTCGGGAGCGGCACCCTGCACGCCGCGGTGCTCCGCTCGCCCCACGCGCACGCGCGGATCGTCGACATCGACGTGTCCGGAGTGCTCGACGTCGAGGGCGTGCACGCCGTCTGGACCTACGACGACCTGACCGGTCCGATGGCAGAGCCGCTGCCGCTGCTCATCCCGCACCCGGCGCTCACCCACGGCCGCACTCAATACGCACTGGCCAAGGACGAGGTCAACTACATGGGCGAGGCGGTCGCCTTCGTGGTCGCCGACGACCGCTACGTGGCCGAGGACGCGATCGGCCGCATCACCGTCCAGTACGACGTGCTCCCCCCGGTCGTCGGCATCCCGGCGGCCCGCGCCGCCGAGCGCCTCGTCCACGACGACGTGCCCGGCAACGTCGGAGCCCGGATGGAGCAGAACGTCGGCGACGCGAAGGCCGCGATCGCGTCGGCGCCGCACCGGCTGACCCTCGACCTGACGATCGAGCGCAGCTCGTGCCAGCCGATGGAGGGCCGTGGCACGGTCGCGCGCTGGGACCCCGACCTCAACCGCCTCCAGGCCTGGACCTCCACCCAGACCTCGACGGGCGTCCGGGCCGCGATTGCAGTGAAGCTGGGGCTCGACCTCGGCCAGGTCGACGTGATCACGCCCGACGTCGGTGGCGGCTTCGGCGTCAAGATCAACCACCCGTGGCCCGAGGAGCTGCTGGTGCCGCTGGCCGCCAAGGCGCTCGGCCGGACCGTGAAGTTCACCGAGGACCGCCGCGAGCACTTCATCTCGACCGCCCACGAGCGCGGCCAGGTCCAGCACATCGAGGTCGGCTTCGACGACGACGGGCGGCTGCTCGGGCTCGACGTGGAGTTCTGGCACGACCACGGCGCCTACACGCCGTACGGCCTGATCGTCCCGATCATCACCTCGACCCAGCTGCTCGGCCCCTACAAGCCGCACAACTACCGGGTCGTCTTCGAGTCGCTCTACACCAACACCGTGATGGTGACGCCCTACCGCGGCGCCGGCCGTCCGCAGGGCTGCTACGCGATGGAGCGAACCATGGACGCCATCGCGCGCTACCTCGGCAAGGACCGCACCGACGTGCGCGCGGTGAACTTCATCCAGCCCGACGAGTTCCCCTACGACCACGGCCTGGTCTTCCAGGACGGCCGCGAGCTGGAGTACGACTCCGGCGACTACCCGGCCTCGCTGGAGAAGATCAAGGCGCTGGTCGGCTGGGACGAGTTCCCGCAGTTCCAGCAGGAGATGGCCGCGCAGGGCCGCCGGGTCGGCATCGGCCTTGCCTGCTACGTCGAGGGCACCGGGGTCGGGCCCTACGAGGGCGCGCACGTCCACATCGAGACCTCGGGCAAGGTCAAGGTCGCCATCGGCCTGACCACCCAGGGCCAGGGCCACGCGACGGTGTTCGCCCAGCTGGTCGCGGACGAGCTCGGCGTGAAGTTCGAGGACGTCGAGGTCGTCAGTGGCGACACCCGCCGGATGCCGTACGCCGTCGGCACCTTCGCCTCGCGCGCTGCGGTGATGAGCGGCTCTGCGGTCCACCTGGCGGCCAAGCGGGCGAAGGAGAAGGTGCTCAAGATCGCCGCCGACGCGCTCGAGGTCGACGAGAAGGACCTCCAGATCGCCGACGGCGTGGTCTCGGTGAAGGGCGCTCCGGAGAGCTCGATCGACCTCGGCACCATCTCGGTCCTCTCCAACCCGCTGCGCTACGCGTTCGACGAGGCGTCGAAGGCGGCCACCCAGTTCCAGGTCGGCGACCCGGGCAAGCCGCCGGTGCCCGAGGACGAGGAGCCGGGGCTCGAGGGCAAGGACTTCTACTCACCCGAGCGCGCGACGTTCGCCTCCGGCATGCACGCGGTGATCGTCGAGACCGACCCGGAGACCGCGGAGATCAAGATCCTGAAGTACGCCGTGATGCACGACTGCGGCAACCTGATCAACCCGATGATCGTCGAGGGCCAGATCCACGGCGGCGTCGCGCAGGGCGTCGGCGGCGCGCTCTACGAACGGATGGCCTACGACGAGTCCGGGCAGCTGCTCAACGCCTCGTTCATGGACTTCCTGATGCCCTACGTCACCGAGGTGCCCGACGGCATCGACATCGACCACCTCGAGACGCCCTCGCCGCTGAACCCGCTCGGCATCAAGGGCGCGGGGGAGGCCGGCGTGATCCCGTCCGCCGCCGTGTTCGCCGCGGCGATCGAGGACGCCGAGGGGCTTGATCACCCGGGGTTCGTGATCACCGCGATGCCGATCTCGCCGTCAGAGCTGTTCGACCTCAGGAACGCGCACCGACAGGAGTCACCATGAAGATCTCCGGCTCGAACGTCGTCGCCCAGCCCGTCGACAAGGTCTGGGAAGCCATCCTCGACCCGCGCGTCCTGGTGGCGACGATCCCCGGCTGCGAGCGACTGGAAGAGACCGGCGACCACCAGTACGCCATGACCGTCACCGCCGGGGTAGCCGCGATCAAGGGCACCTACAACGGGTCGTGCGCGCTGTCCGACCTCAAGGAGCGCGAGTCGCTCAGGATGACGCTTCAGGGCGCGGGGGCGCCCGGCACGGTGGACGCCACCGTGCAGGTGCGCTTCTCCGAACCGGCCCCCGGACAGACCGAGATCGCCTACGACGCCGACGCGGTGGTGGGCGGCATGGTCGGCGGCGTCGGTCAGCGGATGCTCAGCTCGGTCTCCAAGCGGATGGCCGGCGAGTTCTTCTCCAACGTCGGCACGGCGATCTCGGCACCGCCGTCGGTCGAGCCCGTCGAGACCAGCGCAGCCGGCGCACCCGTCTTCACGGCTCCGCCGAAGACCGGCGGCATCTCGTCGCAGGACGACTTCATCAAGGGGATCGTGGTCGGCGCCGGGCTGGTGCTGCTCGGCGTCGTCGCCGGCTCGATCTTCGGGCGCCGCCGGTGACCGTCGGGTTACCCGGGTACCCGGGTAACCCTGACGATCTGGCCCGAAGCAACACCCCAGATCGTCAGGGACAGGGCAAGATCCCTGCTGATGACTGACCTCACTGTCGACTCCACGGCGCGCGAGCAGGTCGCGGCCGTCCGGGACCGGATGATCTCCGCCCGCGAGCTGCTCGACCTGCACCTGGCCCGGATCGCCGAGCGCAACCCGGAGCTCAACGCGATCGTCTCGCTCGACGAGGAGCGCGCCCGGGAGGGCGCCGCGGCCGCGGACGAGGCGCTGACATCAGGGGCCGAGGTAGGACCCCTGCACGGACTGCCGTTCGCGTTCAAGGACACCCACGACGTCGCGGGGTGGCGGACGACGTACGGCTCGCCGCTGTTCGCCGACCACGTGCCGGACGTGGACGATCTCCTGGTCGAGCGGGTGCGGGGTGCCGGCGTGATCGTCATGGGTCGGACCAACGTGCCCGAGTTCGCCGCCGGCTCCCACACCTTCAACCGGGTCTTCGGTACGACGCTCAACCCGGTCGACCCCACCCGGTCCGCCGGCGGCTCCTCGGGCGGCGCCGCCTGCGCCCTCGCGTCCGGCATGGTGCCGCTCGCCGACGGCTCCGACATGGGCGGCTCGCTGCGCAACCCCGCGTCGTTCTGCGGCGTGGTCGGGCTGCGGCCCTCGCTCGGCAGGGTCCCGTCGTGGCCGACCGACAACCAGTGGGAGACGACGTCGGTCGGCGGCCCGATGGCCCGCAACGTCGGCGACCTCGCGCTGCTGTTGTCGGTGATGGCCGGGCCGGACCCGCGTGCGCCACAGGCGCTCGGCGACCCCGGCATCGTGTTCGCGCCCCCGGTCTCCGGCACCTTGGCCGGCCTGCGGGTAGCGGTGTCGGTGGACCTCGGCGGTGTCCTCGAGGTGGCGGCCGAGGTCGCGTCGGTGGTCACCGGGTCGGCCGCGGTGTTCGAGGCCGCGGGGGCGACCGTCTCGTCGGCGTACCCCACGCTTCCCGAGGCCGACGACACCTTCCGCACGCTGCGGGCCTGGACCTTCCAGGCGGGGCTCGGGCCGCTGCTCGCCGAACACCCGGATGATCTCAAGAAGTCCCTTGCCGACAACATCCGCGCCGGCGAGCACCTAACCGGCGCGGATGTCGCGCGCGCCTACACCCAGCGGACACACCTCTCCGAGCGGATGCGCGAGTTCTTCACCACCCACGACCTGCTGGTGCTGCCGACCTCGCAGGTGCCGCCGTTCCCGGCCGACCAGGAGTACCCGGCCGAGATCAACGGGAAGCCGATGGAGACCTACCTCGACTGGATGCGCGCCTGCTACCTGATCACCGTCACCGGGTGCCCGGCGATCTCGGTCCCGGCCGGGCGGACCTCCGACGGGCTGCCGGTCGGCGTGCAGCTCGTGGCCGCGCACGGCGCCGACCGGTTCCTCCTCGAAGCCGCTGCGGCTCTCGAGGTGGCGGTGACCGGATGACGGCGGACGACGCGGAGCGATACGTCCGCGACGGCATCCCGCCGTTCGTCGAGGTCTACGACCGGATCCTCGACATCGTGCGCGGGCTCGACCCCGGCGACCCCATGCCGGGCGAGGTCGCCCTCGTCGGCGAGCTCGGGTGCTCGCGGGCCTTGGTCCGAGAGGCGCTCCTCCTGCTCGAGGAGGACGGCAAAGTGGTGCGCGAGCGGGACCGCCTCTGGCGGGTGGCGCCGAGCGCTGAGCCCGCGGCATTCACCGACAGCTTCCACCGGATGCTCGGCGGCCGGGCCCGGCCGGTACGGCGGCTGCTGGTCGGCATCGAGGACGGCAGCTATTGGTCCCACGAGCTGCTGAGGGCCGAGACCCGGGTGCTGGTGTGGGAGACGATCTTCGCCTTCGACGACGTGCTGCTTGCGTCGACACTGGAGATGATGGCCCTCGCGGCGGCGCCGCCCGAGCTGGCCGCTGCGGTGGACCTCGAGAAGCACGACGTGACGATCTGGCCGACGATGCTCGAGGCGCTCGGCCCCGACCGTCGCGCCGGGCTCACGCCGCAGCTGTGGCGGATCTCGCCGATCTCGCGCTCCACCGAGCGGCTGTCCTGGATGGAGCTGCCGCTGCACGGCATCCCGGCCGCGTTGACGGTGGTGCTGGCCGAGGACGGCGCCCCGGTCTACCTGGCCAAGAACATCCTGGACCTCGGCACCTTCGACCTCGTCGTCGACCAGCTCGGGCCCACCCCCGACGTGAGCCGGCAGTGACCGACCACGACCTGGTCGTCGCCGACGCGACCCTGCGCGGTCGGGAAGGTCGCTGGCGGATTGGGATCGACGGTAACCGGATCGCCGTGGTCACCACTGACCCGGTGTCCGGCCGCGACGAGGTCGACGCGTCAGGGGCGCTCGTCACCGAGAGCTTCGTCAACGGCCACCTGCACCTCGACAAGGTGTACACGCTCGACCGCATCGGCGACGCCGCACTCGTGGCCTACACCGCCGGCGACATGGCCTCCGCGCTCACGTCGATCGAGCTCGCCTCCGCGGTCAAGGCGGACTACGACCGCTCCTGGATCGAGCCGAACGCCCGGCGCGCGGTGCTCGAGGCCGTGCGGCACGGCGTGCGGCACGTGCTGGCCTTCGCCGACGTCGACACCAAGGCACGTCTCGAGGGCGTGATCCCGCTGCTGGCGCTGCGCGATGAGTTCCGCGGCGTCGTGGACCTGCAGGTGGTGGCGTTCCCGCAGGACGGCCTGCTGTGCGACCCGGGCGCCGAAGAGCTGGTCCAGGAGGCGGTCGACCTCGGCGCGGACGTGGTCGGCGGTATCCCCTGGATCGAGCACACCGAGGACGACGCCCGGGAGCACATCCGCCGGATGTGTGAGCTCGCCGCCTCGCGCGACCGGCGGGTGTCGATGCTCGTCGACGACGCCGGCGACGCCTCGCTCCGCACCACCGAGCTGCTGGCCACCGCGCTGATCAGGCACGGGCTGATCGGCCGCGGCGTCGCCAACCACGCCCGCGCCCTCGGGCTGTACGCCGGGCCCACCCTCGAAAGGCTGGCCGGTCTGGCCCGCCGCGCGCGGCTCGGCTTCGTCTCCGACCCGCACACCGGGTCGCTGCACCTGCCGGTCCGTGAGCTGACCGCGATGGGGCTCCCCGTCGCGCTCGGCCAGGACGACATCGAGGATGCCTTCTACCCGTTCGGCCGGCACAACATGGTCGAGATCGCGTTCCTCGCCACGCACGCGCTCAGAGCCTTCGACCAGTCCGGCCTCGACCTCGTCTACGACGCGGTGACCACCACCGCGGCCGACGTGCTCGGCGTACGCCGCCACCGGCTCGAGCCGGGCGGCAACGCCGACCTGGTCGTGCACCACCACGCCGGCCTGCGCGAGGTGCTCGCGCACCATGCCCCACCCGCGCACGTTGTCGCGTCCGGCAAGGTCGTGGCCAGCTCGACCTCGTCCACGACCTTCGGACCGCTCTAGCATCCATTCATGGAGCCCCTTCCGGTCGTCCGGGTGGCAGCCGTGCAAGCGATGCCCGTCGTGCTGGACCTCGACGCGAGCCTCGAGAAGGCCGTGGGTCTCCTCGGCGACGCCGCCGCCCTGGGCGCGCAGCTCGTCGTCTTCCCCGAGACCTTCCTCTCGCTCTATCCGTCGTACGCGTGGGCGCACCTGCCGAACGCGGCTGCCGACGCGTTCTGGGAGCAGTTCTGGGGTAGTGCCGTCGAGGTGCCCGGACCGGCTGTGGACCGGCTGGTGGCGGCCTGCCGCGAGCACGACGTGCTGTGCGCGATCGGCGTCAACGAGCGCGAGAAGGACCGCCCCGGCTCGGTCTACAACACCCTCCTGCTGGTCGGTCCCGGCGGGCTCCTGAGCCGGCACCGCAAGCTGATGCCGACCCACCACGAACGGCTCTTCCACGGCGTCGGCGCGGGCGACGATCTCGGCGTGACCGAGACCAGGCTGGGCCGCATCGGCGGGCTGATCTGCTGGGAGAACCGGATGCCGCTGGCCCGCTGGGCCGTCTACCAGGGCGGCCCGCAGATCTGGGTGGCGCCCACCGCCGACGACTCCGACGGCTGGCAGGCCACGATCCGGCACATCGCGATCGAGGCCGGTGCCTTCGTGGTCTCGGTCCCGCAGTACATCGAGCGTGCCGCGTTCCCGGAAGACTTCCCGTGGCCGCTGCCGGATCGCGAGGTCTTCGGTCGCGGCGGCGCGGCCGTGATCGCGCCAGCATCGGGGGACGTGCTCGCCGGCCCGCTCTACGACGAGGAGGGCATCGTCGTGGCCGACTGCGACCTGCGCGAGACGCTGCACTCGAAGCGCTGGTTCGACGTGGCCGGCCACTACAGCCGCGCCGACGTGCTGTGGCCGGGCGGCGCGTGACCCTCCACGACGATCCGCTAGACAGGACCACATGACGCGTCGCATCCGCATCGGCATCGACACCGGCGGCACGTTCACCGACGTCGTCGCGTTCGACGAGGACACGGGCGAGCTGGTCACCACCAAGACCCCCTCGACGCCGGGCAACCCGGCCGACGGCTTCCTGGCCGGCATCGACAAGGTGCTCGGTCTGCTCGGGGCGACCGGCGCGGACATCGACGCGGTCTCGCACGGCACCACGGTCGCCACCAACCAGCTGCTCGAAGGGAAGGTCGACCGGCTCGGCTTCGTCACCAACACCGGCTACGAGGCGATGCTCGAGATCGCCCGGCAGTCGGTGCCCGACGGCTACGGCAACTCCTACTTCTGGGTGAAGCCGGACCGGATCGTGCCGCGCGACCTGGTCAAGGGCGTCGAAGGCCGGCTGGACGTGAACGGCGACGAGGTGCGCCCGTTCGACGAGGACGGCGCCCGCACCGTGGCGCGCTGGTTCCGTGACCAGGGTGTCGACACGCTCGGCGTCTGCTTCCTGCACGCCTACGCCGACCCGGACCACGAGGAGCGGATGCGGGCGGTGCTCCTCGAGGAGCACCCTGGGGCCGTCGTGTCGGTGTCGAGCGAGGTGCTGCGCGAGTACCGCGAGTACGAGCGCGCGATGACCACCCTCGTCGACGCGGCCGTGAAGCCCCGGCTGTCGGCGTACGTCACGAACATCAAGGAACGGCTCACCGCCTACGACGACCGGGTCATCCCGTTCTACGTGATGAAGTCCAACGGCGGCGTGCTGTCGGCGGACGAGGTCGTGCACCAGCCGATCACCACCGTGCTGTCCGGGCCGGCGGCCGGGGCCCTCGGCGCGGCGCTGATCGCGAAGGTGGCCGGCTTCGACCGGGTGCTGACCTCCGACGGCGGCGGCACGTCGACCGACGTGTCCGTGGTGATCGACGGCGAGCCGACGCTGACCACCGAGGGATCGGTGGGTGCCTTCCCGTCGAAGATCCCGATGATCGACGTGGTCACCGTCGGCGCCGGCGGCGGCTCGATCGCCTGGCTCTCGCCGGAGGGCACGCTCAAGGTGGGGCCGCAGTCGGCGGGCGCCGACCCGGGGCCGCTCTGCTACGGGAAGGGCGGCACCGAGGTCACCATCACCGACGCCCACGTCGTGCTCGGCAGGATCCCGCCGCACCTGCTCGGCGGGGAGATCCCGCTGGACGTCGACGCGGCGCGGGCCGGGGTCGAGGCGCTCTCCTCGAAGCTCGGCATGTCGCCGGAGGCCTGCGCCACCGGTGTGCTCGAGATCTCCGCCTGGAACCAGGCCAATGCCCTGCGCCAGGTCACCGTCAAACGCGGCCTCGACGTACGCGACTTCACGCTGACCACGTTCGGCGGCTCGGGCTCGCTGCTCCTGTGCCGGCTGATGGACGTGCTCGGCATCCCGACCGTGCTGGTCCCGCCCAACCCCGGCAACGTCTCGGCGTTCGGGCTGCTCACCGTCGACGTGAAGAACGACTACGTCCAGACCCACGTCGCGCTCGCCGATGGACTCGACCCGGACACCGTCGCGTCGACGTACGACGACCTGACCGGCCGCGCCGCCGCCGCACTGACCGGTGAGGGTTTCGCTCCGGAGCAGCACCAGTTCGTCCGCACCGCCGACCTGCGCTACTTCGGCCAGGCCTTCGAGGTCCGCGTCCCGGTGTCCGAGGGTCCCGTCGACGCTGCCGTCATCGACGAGGTCGCCGACCGGTTCCACGCCGAGCACCGCGCCCTCTACGGCTACGACTTCTCGACCGACGCCACCCAGCAGGTCGAGTGGGTCAACCTCCGCGTCTCCGGCATCGGCCCGATCCGCCGGCCCGAGATCCGCCGCCATTCCCCGTCGAGTTACGGAAATGGGTCGTCCCCAGGCCCTCAGAACGACCAGTTTCCGCATCTCGACGGGAAACGAGCGGTCTGCTTCGAGGCAGACGAGGGGTACGTCGACACGCCGGTCGTGCAGCGGACGGCGCTCGAGCCCGGGCAGGTCGTGAGCGGGCCGGTGATCATCGAGGAGTTCGGGTCGACCGTGCCGGTGCATCCCGGCTTCCAGGTGCGCGTGGACGAGTTCCTGAACCTGATCGTGACGAGGAGCGAGTCATGACCGAGAGCCGCCGGGCGCCGACCCAGTTCCCCTACGGCCACCTCACCGACGACGGCGGCGCGAGCGCCGACCCCGTGCTGGTCGAGATCGTCCAAGGCTCGCTGGCGAGCGTCGAGATGGAGGTCGAGACCGCGATCGGGCGGACCAGCCGGAGCCCGATGATCCGCGACGCGCACGACTTCCGCGCCGGCATCCACGACCGGCTGCTTCGCAAGCTGACCGGCCGCTCGTACTCCGCCCTGGTGCACCCGGTCGCCCGCGACTTCCCGCTCGAGGAGATGCGCGAGGGCGACGTCTTCTTCCACAACGACGTCTATCGCTCCGAAGGCGGCATCGGCCACCTGCCCGACCTCTGCGTCACCGTGCCGGTGTTCAGCGGTGGCAAGGTCGTGGCGTTCGTGCAGGCCTTCGGCCACCACGACGACATCGGCGGCGCGGTGCCGGGCTCGATGCCGAGCCACGCGACCAGCGTCTTCGAGGAAGGCCTGATGGTCCCGCCGATCCGGCTGTGGGACGCCGGCGTACCCAACCGCGCGGCGCTCACGATCATGACCCGCAACTCCCGGATGCCCGAGTCGCTGGCCGCCGACCTCGACGCCGAGTGCTCGGCCTGCCTGATGGGGGCGCGGCGGCTCGGCGAGCTGTTCGACCGGTACGGCGTGGACACGGTCGAGTCCTGCTTCGACGCGATCCTGAGCCGCACCACCGAGACCTACCGACGCGAGATCCTCGGCAAGATCCCGGTCGGGTCGTGGGTGTGGGAGGACTACGCCGAGCACGACGGCGTCGACGAGCCGATGCTGCACACCCAGCGGATCACCCTGACCCGCACCGCGGCCGACGACCCGGACGGCGAGCGGCTCATCCTCGACTTCGGCGGCACCTCGCCCCAGGCCAAGGGACCGATCAACCACGCGGGCGACGCCAGCGACGGGGTCTTCCTCAAGAAATGGTTGGCGCCGATCCTGCGCAACCTCGCCGACACCCCCGAGCGGATGGCCGAGCTCGACGTCAACGAGGGCGTCGTACCCCTGATCGAGATGCGGTTCCCGCCGCCGGGGACGCTGCTCACACCGGTATTCCCGGCGCCCACCAACGCGCGCACCTTCGTCATCCTCCGGCTGCTCGGCGTGCTGGCCGGCGTCATCGCCAAGGCGGTCGACGGCCGGATGCCGGCCGACCAGGAGACGATCCGCTACACCGGCGTCTACGGCGACGACCTCGAGGGCCGCCCCTACCTGATGCGCGAGGTGCTCGGCGGCGGCTCCGGCGGCCGCTACTACGCCGACGGCGAGGACACCATCCACGTCGTACCCGACTCGCGGAACCTGCCCACCGAGTTCACCGAGGCGCGGTTCCCGTTCCGCGTCGAGTCGCTCTCGCTGGCGGTCGACAGCGGGGGAGCGGGGCAGTTCCGCGGCGGCCTGGGCTACGAGAAGTCCATCCGGATGCTCAAGGACGGCCACTTCATGTCCATCGCGGACCGGTCGATCCTGGCCTGCTGGGGCGTCCGCGGCGGCAAGGCCGGCCAGCCGTTCCAGGTCACCATCGACGCGGGCGGCCCCAACGAGCGCGAGGTCGACGCGCTGGCCGACGCCGAGCCGGTGATCGCCGGCGAGGTGATCCGGATCCGCACCACCGGTGGTGGCGGCTGGGGCAACCCTCTCGAGCGCGACCCGGCCCTCGTCGTACGCGACGTGGTCTGGCGCAAGGTGTCACCCGAGGCCGCGCTCGCCGACTACGGCGTGGTGCTCACCGGGTCGCTCGACGACGACTCGCTGTCGTACGACGACCCCGCCACCGCCGCCGAGCGTGCGTCGCGGCCCGCGCCCACCGACGTCTTCTTCGACCGCGGTCCCGGCTACGCCCGGCTCTCCGGCGGCGCCGACCACGCCGACGTCGACGTCCTGTGAGCCGTCCGCAGCTGGCCGAGGCGCTGGACCTCGAGCCGCACCCCGAGGGCGGCTGGTTCCGGCAGACCTGGGTGTCGCCGGAGACGGTCACGCTGCCCGACGGCAGGGTCCGGGCCACCGCGACACTCATCCACTTCCTGCTGCCCGCCGGAGAGTCGTCGGCGTGGCACCGGGTGGCCTCCGGCGAGGTCTGGCTGGGGCACCTCGGCGAAGTGACGCTGCAGCTCGGCGGTGACGGGGATGCCCCGGTGGCCGGCACGGAGGTCGTCGTCGGGACGGGACCCGGCGCGCAGAGCCAGGCCGTCGTCTCCGCGGGTGTGTGGCAGCGCACCCTGCCCGGTGACGAGGACGCCCTGGTCAGCTGCCTGGTCTCGCCGGGCTTCGACTTCGCGGACTTCGAGCTGGCCTAGCGCGACGGTCTCGTGGCGTCGGCGGAGCGTCCTACGGTGGACCGGTGACCACCTTCCTCGAGCTGCATCAAGGGCCCGGCTTCGTGATCCCCAACGCGTGGGACGCCGGCTCCGCCCGGATCCTGGAGCAGGTCGGCTTCCCTGCCATCGCCACCACCAGCGCCGGCATCGCCTGGTCCCTCGGAGTCCCGGACGGCGGAGCGCTGGACCTCGACACGATGCTCGAGCACGTCGGCCGCATCGCGGCGGCGGTCGGCGTTCCCGTGAGCGCGGACCTCGAGGCCGGGTACGGCGACGTCGCCGCCACGATCCGGCGGGCCGTCGATGCGGGCGTGGTCGGTGGCAACCTGGAGGACCAGGTCGGCGGCAGGCTCTTCGGCGTCGACGAAGCGGCCGACCGGGTTGCCGCGGCGCGGGCGGCCGCCCCGGCAGGGTCGTTCGTGCTCAATGCCCGCACCGACACCTACCTCGGCGGCTCGACCGGCGACGTGTTCGCCGAGACCGTCGAGCGCGCAGCGCGCTACGTCGAAGCGGGAGCCGACTGCGTCTTCGTGCCGGGCGTGAACGACGAGGACACCATCCGCCGGCTCGCCGCGGCCATCCCGGCCCCGCTCAACCTCGTGGCCGGGTTGAGCAACGTCATCCCCGCACCCACGCTGTTCTCGCTCGGCGTCAAGCGGGTCAGCCTCGGCGGCAGCCTGGCCCGGTCAGCGCTCACCGGCCTGGAGCGTGCCGGCCGGGAGCTGCTGGACTCGGGCACCCTCGGCTTCCTATACGGGGCCATCGCCTACGCCGACCTGCAGCGCCGGTTCGGCGCGTGATCGCAGTCCTCGGCGGCCACGGCAAGACCGGCCGCGCGGTCTGCGTCGCGCTGGCACGCCGGGGTGTCGAGGCGCGGCCGTTGGGGCGCGCCGACTGGTCCGACCTGCCGACCGCGGTCGCGGGCTGCGACGCGGCGTACGTCATTGCTCCCAACCTCTACCCCGACGAGCCGGCGTACGTCGCGCAGGCGCTGGCGGCGCTCGCCCAGGCGGGCGTGGGGCGGGTCGGCTACCACTCGGTCGCCTCGCCGTACGCCCCGGAGATGCCGCACCACCTCGGCAAGGCCGTGTCGGAGGACCTGGTCCGGCGATCCGGGCTGGCATGGACGATCCTGCAGCCCGGCGCCTACCTGCAGAACCTCGACCTGAGCGGCCCGATCGAGGTGCCGTACGACGTCGACGCGGTCTTCGGCTTCGCGGACCTCGCCGACGTCGCCGCGGTGGCCGCGCTGGTGCTGACCGAGGACGGCCACGTCGGCGCCACCTACGAGCTGGCATCGCGGGTGGCGACCGTGGCCGAGCTGGCTGCGGAGGCCGGGGTCACCGCGCGGCGGACGGAACAGCGACCCGACGGGTGGCTCGGCGCGATGTTCGCCTACTACGACCGGCAGGGCCTGCCGGTCGGCACTCGCACGTTGACGATGCTCCTGGGCCGCGGTGAGCTCAGCTCGGAGTGACGAGCTGCTGGAGCGCCCAGCGGTTGCCGTCGGGGTCGGCGAAGTAGACGAACCGACCCCAGGGCTGGTCGTCGACGCCCTCGCACTCAACGTCGCGCTCGCGGAGATAGGCAAGGGCGGCATCTGCGTCCTCGATCACCACCTGGATGAACTGCGAGGACCCCGTCGGCATCATCTCGAGGCCGACGCCGAAGCAGATCGAGCAGGCCGAGCCCGGCGGCGTGACCTGGACGAACCGCAGCTCGGGAGACACGGTCCGGTCGAAGTCGACGGGCCAGCCGACCCGGTTGCCGTAGAAGTCGACCGACCGGTCCACGTCCTGCACGGCCAAGGGGATGAGCTCGATCTTGAAGTCCATGGGTTCCTCTCATCGGGTGGGTGACACCACGTTAGGAGCCCCTACGGACAGCCCGGTCAGCGGGACGCCGGCTCCAGCCAGTCCGTGGCGTCATCGCGGTCCAGGTCGTCGTCCCGACGGTCGGTGCGGGTGGAGCGCAGGCGGGTCCAGCCGGCGGCGAGCAGCACACCGCCGGCCAGGCCCCCGAGCCCCCACCAGGCGCGGTCGCGGGCAGAGCTCGTCTGCCCGTCGTCTGCCGGTGGCGCCGACGCCGGCGCCTGCTCGACCGAGGCCGGGACGGCCGGTCCGGGCTCGGCCAGGGGTGCAGGTGCAGATTCGTCCACCGAGCCGGCATCGGTGGCCGCGCCGGTGTCGGTGGCCGCGCCGCCGGCCTCCTCACCGACTCCGAGGCTGTCGAGCAGGTGGATCAGCTCCTTGCCGTTGGCCGGCTGGTGCCAGGTGACCGGGCTGTCCCAGATCGACGTGGCGCCGCCGATCATTTCCTGGGTGGCGATCCACGGTCCGTCGTCAGCTCCCAGATAGATCCGGTCGACGCGCCACGGCTCCACGTCGTGGATCAGCCAGGTCACCGTGACCGTGGTCCCGCTGTCATGGCTCCGTCCCGACTCGTCCACCGTGCCGGAACGATCGACGTTGACGAGGCGGGCGAGCTGCTCGTAGGCGTTGTCGGAGTAGTAGAGCGAAGCGGTTCTGCCCTCTCCGGGGACGGAAAGCAGCGCGCTGGTCGGGCCGCCGGCCGACGCGGGACCGGGCGGCGCCAGCATCACGAGGACCCAGGCGGTGACAACGACGGCGAGTGCGCGGACGACGGACACGGCTACCTCCAGGAGGACGGGTTCGCTGGTGTTACACCGCCGCGGGCGGTCCCGGTTCCCGTCAGCCGACCGGCACCGCGGACTCGGCGATGTCCACGGCCCGGCTGAGCCCGACGTCGCCCTCCAGCCGGAGCGTCACGCCGCCCTCCATCCAGATCAGGGTGTGCCCGGCGAGCCGGGCCGAGTGGGTGACCTGGGTGCCGTCGGGCTCGAGGAGCGCCACCTCGTGCGGCTCCTCGAACCACAGGGCGTCGGTGCCGTTCACCGCGGCGTAGAAGACGTCGGGAGCGGTCTTGAGGACCGAGAAGTCCAGCCGCGCGTCGAACTGGTCGAGGCGCAGCACTCCTTCCTGGCCGGTGGTCCAGCTCATCGAGACCATCCGGCGGTCGGGCGAGACCTCGACGCCGTCGGGGTCCCCCAGCTCCTCGGGGACCGACACGGTGAAGGCCACCATCGCCGCGGCCTCCGGCACCGAAACGCTTGGTGCCACGGTGGGCGGCGTCGGGTCGGCCGTCGGTGCCGGTGCGTCGCCCCGCTCCACCCGCACGCCGCCGAAGCCGAACCAGTCCGCGACGGCTGCCCGCACCGGCGGCGCCGCCAGCAGTGCGAGCAGCACCGCGGCCGCCGCGAGCGCGACCAGGCGGCGCCGCGGCCGGGCCGGCGCCACCCGCGCGGCGGGCGCGTCGCTCAGCCGATCAAGTACGGCGGTCGCCAGGCCCGGACCGGGAGCCGGGACGTCGACGGCGCGACCCAGCGCCGCCAGGTCACGCGCGAGGTCGTCGTACCGGTGCTCAGCCATCGCGCGCCGCCTCCCTCGACTGCACTCGTTCCGCGTCGGCGTCCAGCACGTCCCGGAGCCGGGCCAGGGCGCGGTGGAGCCGGGACTTCACCGTTCCGCGTGGCCACCCCAGGACCGCCGCGGACTCCGCCTCGTCGAGATCGAGGAGGTATCGGCACGTCACCACTTGGCGGTGCGGTGGCGAGAGCCTGGCCAGACCACGGACGAGGGCCTCCTGCCGCTCCCGAGACAGTGTGGCCTCGGCTGGGTCATGGGGTCGGGCGAGCAGCAGCCGCTCGGCCAGTGCCCACGACCGCTGCTCACGCGCCGCCCTCCGGCCGGAGGCACGGTGCAGGTTCCGGGTCTCGTTCGCGACGATCTTCAGGAGCCATGGCCGGAACGGCGCTCCTGCGCGGAACCGGTCCAGCGATGCGTACGCCTTCACGAAGGCCTCCTGCACGACGTCCTCCGTGTCTCCGCCGGCACCGAGCAGCGCGGCCGTGCGCTGCGCCACCGGGGCATGGCGGTGCACCAGCTCCGCGTACGCGTCGCGGTCACCGCCGCGTACCCGGGCCAGTAGGTCCGCGTCGTCCAGGCCGCTGTCCAGGTTCGGGGTCCCTCTCTCTTCCGATCTGTGTACACCACCGCTCGACCGATGGTTCCGGCCCGCGACGCACGCGTCAGAGGGACTCGCTAGGTTCTGTCCGGTGAGGGTGTTGCTGGCATTGGGCGGGAACGCGATGACGAACGCCGAGGGGCGGGCCCGCGTCGAGGACCAGATCGCGGCCGCCGAGGTCGCCATGGAGGCGGTCGCGGAGCTGCTGGCCCAGGACGTCGAAGTCGTGATCACGCACGGCAACGGCCCGCAGGTGGGCAACCTGCTCGTGAAGAACGAGCTGGCCGCCGCCGTCGTGCCCCCGGTCCCGCTGGACTGGTGCGGCGCGCAGACCCAGGCGACGCTCGGCATGGTGCTGATGGACGCGCTGGACTCAGCGCTGCTGCGACATGGCGTACTGCGTCGTTCCGCGACTGTGGTGACCCGCGCGCTGGTCGACCGCGACGACCCGGGGTTCACCAAGCCGACCAAGCCCATCGGCCGGTATCTCCCGGCCGAAGAGGCACAGCTGCTGGTCGAGCACGGCGAGACCTGGGAGGACCGGGGCGAGAAGGGCTGGCGGCGCGTGGTCGCGTCGCCGGAGCCGCTGGAGATCATCGACGCGCCGGCCGTGCAGGCGCTCGTCGACGCCGGCTTCGTGGTCGTCGCCAACGGCGGGGGCGGCATCCCGGTGGTGCGCGACGGTGAGGGCAACCTGGGCGGCGTCGAGGCCGTCATCGACAAGGACCTGGGGGCCGCGTTGCTGGCCCGGTCCGTCGAGGTGGACGTGCTCGTGATCGCGACCGACGTACCGCACGCGGTGCTGCACTACGGCACGCCCGAGGCCGCCGACATCGGCACCGTGACCGTCGACGAGATGCGGTCCTACGCCACCGAGGGCCACTTCGCCAGCGGCTCGATGGGGCCGAAGGTCGACGCGGTCTGCCGGTTCGTCGAGCGCGGCGGGAGCCGTGCGATCATCACCGACCTCGCTCACCTGGCCGAAGCCGTCCGAGGCGAAGCCGGCACCGTCGTCGTCCCGAACACCGCACCACCAGCAACCTGAGAGAGAGTGGCCCCATGCCCGACGCCATCGAAGTACGCAAGGTCCCCATCCACTCCGTCGCCGACGCGAGCGAGCTCGCGACGCTGATCGACGACGGCGTCCTGCACGCGGATCGTGTCATCGCCATCATCGGCAAGACCGAGGGCAACGGCGGCGTCAACGACTACACCCGGATCATCGCCGACCGCGCCTTCCGCGAGGTGCTGATCGCCAAGGGCGCCCCGGCCGACGCGGTGAAGCAGGTCCCGATCGTGTGGTCCGGCGGCACCGACGGCGTGATCAGCCCGCATGCCACGATCTTCGCGACCGTGCCGCCGGAGGACGTCGTACCGTCCGACGAGCCGCGGCTGACCGTGGGCTTCGCGATGAGCGAGCAGCTGCTGCCCGAGGACATCGGGCGTACGGCGATGATCACCAAGGTCGCCGACGCCGTGAAGATCGCGATGGAGAAGGCCGGGATCACCGACCCGGCCGATGTCCACTACGTGCAGACCAAGACCCCGCTGCTCACCATCCACACCATTCGCGACGCGAAGTCGCGCGGGAAGACCGTCTGGACCGAGGAGACCCACCAGTCGATGGACCTGTCCAACGGCTGCACCGCGCTCGGCATCGCGGTCGCCCTCGGCGAGATCTCGATGCCCACCGACGACGACGTGATGCACAACCGCGAGCTCTACTCGTCGGTGGCCTCGTGCTCTTCGGGCGTCGAGCTCGACCAGGCCCAGGTGGTCGTGGTCGGCAATGCTCCGGGCGTCGGCGGCCGCTACCGCATCGGCCACTCGGTGATGACCGACGCCCTCGACCAGGACGGCATCTGGAACGCCATCCGCGCCGCCGGCCTCGAGCTCCCCGACCGCCCGCACACCAGCGACCTCGACGGCAAGCTGGTCAACGTCTTCCTCAAGTGCGAGGCCTCCGGCGACGGCGAGGTCCGCGGCCGCCGCAACGCCATGCTCGACGACTCCGACGTCCACTGGCACCGCCAGATCAAGGCCTGCGTGGGCGGCGTCACCGCCGCGGTCACCGGCGACCCGGCCGTCTTCGTCTCGGTCTCGGCGGCCCACCAGGGCCCGGACGGCGGCGGCCCGGTGGCCGCCATCGTCGACCTGGGCTGACCCGGGCAGGCCGTGCCCGGCCCGCAGCGGATCCGGCTCCGGCGTGCCGCCGGGTGGCGCAAGCCCGGCGACGCCGTCGTTGTGGCCCGCCCGAGTCGATGGGGCAATCCGCATGCCATCTCCGAGCACACGCCGGAGGCACACCGCAGGTCGGTGGACGCCTACCGGACCGACCTGCTCGCGGGCCGGCTGTCGTTCACCGTCGACGACGTCCGCCGTGAGCTCGCTGGCCACGACCTGTGCTGCTGGTGCGTGCCCGACCTCGCCTGCCACGCCGACGTCCTTCTCGAAGTGGCGAACTCGGGCCGGGTTGCTCGCTGACCGCCCGGCGGGGTCCGGCAGCTACACGAAGTCGAACATCCGCACGTCGGGCTGGTACGGCGCAGCGGTGTGCGGCCAGCGGGCGACGCCGACGCGGAACGACGCGTCGTCCGGACGCACGAAGGCGACCTCCTCGAAGCCGGTGTCGACGAACACGCCACGGACCGTCTCGCTCGGGTCGCCGGTCACCTCGGTGGGATCGTGGGGAACCCGCCGACCACGCGTCCAGAGGACGTGGCCACCTTCGGCGAGGAGGGAAGGCAGCGTCGAGATCGTGCGGGCGACGTCCTCGTCGGTGACGTTGCCGAAGATGCCGCACGCCATCACCACGTCGGCGGGGACGACACCCTCGGCGCACGAGGTGCTGCCGGCGTCGGCAGTGCGGACGTGGACGCCGTGGAGGCCGAGTGACACCGCCGAGGTGCGGGCGGCCTCGGCCAGCACCGGGTCGAGCTCGACCAGCACCGCGGAGACATGGACGGGTGACGCGGCGAGCACGGGAAGCGTGTCGCGACCGTCACCGGCGCACAGGCTGAGCAGCCGGATCCCGCCCGAGGCGCCGGCCAGCACTAATCGCAGCTGCCCCCGCACCACCTCGAGCCGCCGCGACAGCGACGAGGTCGGATCGTCGTAGTCGCCGTGCCAGGTCCGCCAGTCGCGGCTCACGCCTCGGGGGAGTCCAGCCACTCCCGGATCGACTCGTTGTGCTGGCCGAGCGTGGGCGGCGCGACGTGCTCGGAGCGGCCGCCGGAGAACTGGTTGTCGTCGAAGCGCAGCGGCGGACCCGGCAGGTCGATCGCGCCGAGCGTCGGGTGGTCGACGGACAGCTTGAGGCCCTGCGACAGCACCTGCTCCCAGGAGTAGACGTCGTCCATCGAGCGCACCTTGCCGGAAGGGACACCGGCATCGGACAGCAACGACAGCCAGTGCTCGGCGTCGTCGGACGCGAAGCGCGACTCCAGCTGCTCGATCAGCGCGTCTCTGTTCTCGACCCGTGCGGGGTTGGTGGCGAAGCCGTCCTCGGCCGGGTCCCACTCCAGCGCCGTGCACAGCGCGCGCCACAGCCCCTCCGAGCCACAGGCGATCTGGATCGGCGCCGTACCGGTCTCGAACATGCCGTACGGCGCGATCGACGGATGGTGGTCGCCGGAGAGGCCCGGGACCTCGCCCGCGACGGTCCACTTGGTGCCCTGGAACGCGTGCACTCCGACCATGCCCGCCAGCAGCGAGGTGCGTACGACGCGGCCGCGGCCGGTGCGGGTCCGCTCGTGCAGCGCGGCGACCACGCCGAAGGCGCCGTTCATGCCGGCGATCAGGTCGGCGATCGGGACGCCGACCTTCGTCGGCTGGGCGGTGCCGGTGATCGACATCAGCCCGCCCTCACCCTGGGCGATCTGGTCGTAGCCCGCCCGCGACGCCTCCGGCCCGTCGTGCCCGAACCCGGTGATCGACAAGATGACCAGGCCGGGGTTGAGCTCATGCAGCCGCGCGACCGAGAAGCCCAGCCGGTCGAGGACCCCGACCCGGAAGTTCTCCATCAGCACGTCCGCCCTCGCCACCAGTCGCGCCAGCACGTCGCTGTCCTCGGGCGACTTGAGGTCGAGGACCAGCGACTCCTTGTTGCGGTTCGCCGAGAGGAAGTACGTCGACTCGCGGGCGTCGTCGGGCCCTACGAACGGCGGCCCCCACGAGCGGGTGTCGTCACCGGTGGGCGACTCGATCTTGATCACCCGCGCCCCCAGGTCGCCGAGCATCATCCCGGCGTGTGGGCCGGCCAGGGCGCGGGTCAGGTCGAGGACGAGCACGTCGGACAGGGGACCGTCAGCCATGCTCGATAGTCCCAGACGTTTCGAACGAGTCCGCCGCCTGACTCCTGTTGGAAACGTCTGGGACTATCCCGCCCCATCAGCCACTCCTAGTCACATATGACTACTCGCACGTAACCCGATCGGGCCCCCTCTCGTTGGGCACCGTGAACGTGCCCAGCGAGCCCGCGGGGCCGATTCGCGCTAAGGAGTCCGATGAACCAGCACATGCTCCGCCGAGCCGTAGCCGTCCTCGCCGTCGTGGCGACCGCGCTGCTCGGCGCCGCCGCCGTGACCACGGCGCCCGCGCAGGCCGCCCCGCAGTGGGCGCCCGCCGCCACCGCCAAGATCCACCCCGGGACGATGATGTACACCCAGGGCGCCCAGTGCACCGCGAACTTCGTCTTCACCGACGCTGCCAGCAACGTCTACGTCGGGTACGCCGCCCACTGCGCCGGCCTCGGGGCGGCCACCGACACCAACGGCTGCCTGGCCGAGTCGCTGCCGCTGGGGACACCGGTCACCTTCAACGAGGGCGGGAGCCTGATCAGCGAGGGCACGGTCGTCGGGCAGGGCACGCTCGTCTACTCCTCGTGGCTGACGATGCACCAGCTCGGCACCACCGACGCCAACACCTGCGCCTACAACGACTTTGCGCTGGTCAAGGTCGCGGCGGGCGATGTCGGGAAGGTCAACCCGTCGATCCCGTTCTGGGGCGGCCCGACCGGCATCGACACCAACGGCACCGCTGCCGGCGACCGGGTCTACACCTACGGCAACTCCAGCCTCCGCTTCGGCGTCAGCGAGCTCTCGCCGCACACCGGCGTCAGCATCGGCGACGACGCCGCCGACGGTGGCTGGTCGCACCCGCTCTACACCGTGACCCCGGGCGTCCCAGGCGACTCCGGCTCGGCGTTCGTCTCGGCCGACGGCAAGGCGATCGGCGTCCTGTCGACGCTCGGCCTGGCGCCGCTGCCCCTGTCGAACAACATCGGCGACCTCGGCAGGGAGCTGGACTTCGCCCAGGCCAACTCCGGGATCGCGGGGCTGACACTGGTCAACGGCACGGAGCCGTTCGACCCCGTCCTCTGACCAACCCAAGGGAGCAACGGTCCGGCCCCCCACGGACCTGACGACCCAGGCCCCGTCCAGCGCCAGGACGGGGCCTGGCTCTCTCCCTGTGCCGATCTGCCCGGGCCGCACTTCGTGACCGCTGCGTGATCGCCTTCGGCCGGTCCCGGCGGTTACGTTCCGTTGGTGACCTCCACCCCAGCCCGCGCCGGTACGTCGGCGGTGGTCGCCGTGCTCGGCGCCGCGGGGCTGCTGCTCGTCCTGGTCACGTGGGCGGCCTCGATCGGCCCGGACCGGGTGGTCTCGGGCGGCCACATCGAGCCGATCCGGCCGGAGGCCCCGACTACTTCCATCACCAGTGTCGATGACACCGAGCAGCAGATCGAGGAGGAGCGAAACAAGAAGCGCGGCGAACCACCGGACTGGCTGGCCGTGGTCGCCGTCGTCGTTCAAATCCTCACCGTCCTGGTGATGCTGTTCCTGGTCGGCCGCGTGCTGCACAAGCTGCGGCAGATGTGGCTGCGGCGCTCGCCGCGGCGAAGGCGGCGGCGACCCGAGGACGTCGAGTTCGAGGTGCTCGACTCGGCGGTGCAGGTCACCGAGGCGATGTCCGAGGACGCCGAGGAGCAACGCACCCTGCTCGTCATCGGGGGCGAGCCGCGCAACGCGATCGTCGAGTGCTGGCACCGCTTCGAGGAGCAGGCGGTGCGGGCCGGGGTCGACCGCCGGCCCTGGCAGACCACCGCGGAGTTCGTGCTCGGCGTGCTCGACCTCGTCGGCGCCGACCGGGGGGCCGTCGCCAGGCTGGCCGACCTCTACCGCGAGGCACGCTTCTCCGACCACCCGATGTCCGACGAGCACCGCGGCAAGGCGCTGGACGCCCTCGACGAGATCCACGCCAGCCTGCGTACCCGCACGGTCGCCCGATGACCGGCCGGCGACGCTGGTGGTGGCGGCTGGCCATGGGCCTCGTCGCGTTCGGCGCCATCGAGGGCGCCGTCCTGTTCATCAACGGCCAGGCCGACGAGCTGCGGCTGGCGCTCGTGGTCGCGCTCGTGGTCTGTGCAACGGCGCTGCTGGTCGACGCGGCGCCGGTCGAGACCGCTGTCTGGACCGCCCACGTCGAGCCGGACGGCGGGTTGGGCCGGCTCGACCCGCGCACTGCGTCGTACCTCCGCATCATCGAGAGCCACCTCTCCGCGCGCGAGGTCGACGCGGCGCTGCGCAACAGGCTCCGGGAGCTGGCAGACCAGACGCTGCGCGCCCGCCACGACCTGGACGTCGATGACCCGCGCGCCGAGGAGCTGCTGGGTCACGAGCTGCGCCGGGTCCTCAACGAGAGCCCCACCAAGCTGGACACCGAGCGGATCGAAAGCTGCGTGAAGAGGATCGAGGAGCTGTGACTTCCACCCAGAGCACCCCGGAAGCACCCACCATCGAGGAGACCGCCGCCGTCGCCGTCCGGGTGCTCGACGAGGTCGGCAAGGCGATCGTCGGCAAGCAGGAGGCGCTGCGGCTGGTGCTCTGCGCGATCCTGGCCAAGGGCCACGTCCTGCTCGAGGACTACCCCGGGCTCGGCAAGACCCTGGCCGCACGGTCGTTCGCCCGGGCGCTCGGGCTGGACTTCGCGCGAGCCCAGTTCACCCCCGACCTGCTGCCCTCCGACCTCACCGGCTCGTTCCTCTACAACCAGCGCACCGCGGAGTTCGAGTTCCGCCGCGGCCCGCTGTTCACCGGCCTGCTGCTCGCCGACGAGATCAACCGCACGCCGCCCAAGACCCAGTCCGCACTGCTCGAGGCGATGCAGGAGCGGCAGATCACCGTCGAGGGCGAGACCTTCCCTCTGGCCGAGCCCTTCCACGTCCTCGCGACCGCCAACCCGATCGAGTACGAAGGCACCTACCCGCTCCCCGAGGCCCAGCTCGACCGGTTCCTGCTGCGGGTCAGCTTCGGCTACCCCTCCGCCAACGAGGAGTACGACGTCATCGCCCGCCGCGTGGCGCGACGCCAGGAGGAGGTCGAGCTCGAGGCGGTGACCGACCCGGCCGGGTTGCTCGGCCTCCAGGCCGCCGTCGAGACCGTCCGCGTCGACGAGAGCGTCGGCCGCTACTGCGTGGCGCTCGCCGCGGCCACCCGCGAGCATCGCGACACCCTGACCGGCGCGTCGCCGCGCGGCTCGCTCGGCCTGGTGCTCACGGCCCGCGCGTTCGCGGTGCTGCGCGGCCGCGACTACGTCATTCCTGAGGACGTGAAGGCCGTCGCGCGCACCGTGCTCTCGCACCGCGTCACCGTGCGCCCCGAGCTCTGGATGACGTCGACCACCGGCCGCTCCATCGTCGACGCCGTGCTGGTCCAGGTCCCGACCCCGACGACCTTCGAGCACCGGTGAGGTCGAGGTGACGTCGAGGTGACCTCCCGCTGGCGGCCCACCCCGGCGCTGGCCCGCGCGGTCGTCGTCGGGGCGATCGCCGTGGTCGCCGCCGTGGTCGGCTCCGCGCCGGCCGTGATGGTGCTGGGCGCGCCGTTCATCCTGGTCGCCGGCTTCGGTCTGCTGCACCGTCCCGAGTCCTCCCCGGTGCTCGACGCCCAGCTCGACCACCGCTGGCTGCACGAGGGTCAGGGCACCACCTCGCGGCTCGCGATCAGCAACGGCGAGGACGTCGAGCACGTGGCCCGCATGATGGCGCCCACGCCGTACGTCGCGCTGCACCCGCCGAACGGCGCGGCCTCCGGCCTCGCCGACGACCCGCCCACGATCGAGGTCGGGCCGCGCCGGTGGGGCAGGCGGGTGCTGGGCGAGGAACAGGTCTGCCTGACGACGGCCTGGGCCGGCTACCGCTGGGGTCCGGTCAGCCTGCACGGCGACGGTCTGCGGGTGCTGCCGCACACGCGGAGGTTCGACTCCCGGGCCGAGACCCCCAGACCCGTCGGCCTGGTCGGCGTCAACCGCTCTCCGCGGCTCGGGGCCGGCGTGGAGTTTGCCGACATCCGGCCGTTCCGCCCCGGCGACCGGCTGCGCCGGATCAGCTGGCGGGTCTCGCTCCGCAGCCGCGAGCTGCACGTCACCACCTCGCCGGCCGAGGAGGACAGCGGGATCCTCCTCGTGGTCGACGCGCTCGGCGACCACGGCCACTCCGGAGGCCTCGACGGCCAGGCCAGCAGCCTCGACCAGAGCGTCCGGGCCGCGGCCGCCGTCGCCGAGCACCACATCCGCGCAGGCGACCGGGTGGGCCTGCGCATCGTCGGCGGGGACGGCGGCCTGCTCGGGTACGGCGCTGGCACCCGGCACCTGCGAGCGCTCTTCGACCTGCTGGCCGGGGTCCGAACCGGCGAGCTCCCCGAGGGGATCGCGGACCGGATCCAGCTCCGGGTGCGCGGCGGAAGCGTGGTCTTCGTGTTCTCCCCGATGCTCGGCACGACCATCGTCACGGCGACCGCAAGCCTCGTCCAGCGGGGGCTGCCCGTGGTCGTGGTCGACACCCTCCCGCCCGGCGCCAGCCCGCGCGCGCCCGACGGTGTCGACGCACAGCTCGTCGACCTCGCATGGCGGATGCGCCGGCTGGAGCGCGACCAGGTGCTCGCCGGCCTCGGCGCGCTCGGCTGCCCGGTGATCGCCTGGCGCGGGGGAGGCACTCTCGACGACGTGCTGCGTCGGCTGGCCCGCCGCGCCACCGTGCCCCGCGCGCTGCCGGGATGGGAGGTGGCGTCCCGGTGAAGCTGCCGGCCAAGGAGTCCCGTCCGCGGCTGCTGCTGCGCGCTGTCATCCTGGTGACGCCGGTCCTCGCCCTGCTCGCCGCCCGGCCGACGGACCTCCCGCACGGCTGGTTCGTCGCGCTCACCCTGGTGCTCTCGATGGGCTTCGCGGCGATGCCGGAGTCCCCGATGGGCACCTTGTGCCTGGGTGTGGTCGTCTTCTGGTGGGCCCTGGCCGCGGCCGACGGCGTACCCGTCGGCGCCATCCCGGCCGCGCTCCTCCTGCTGGCCGCCCACGTCGCCGCCGTGCTGCTCTCCTACGGTCCGCCCGCGCTCCCGATCGGCACCGCGCTGTTCGGTCGCTGGCTGCGCCGCGGTGCCGGCGTCGCCGTCGCGGCTCCGCTGGTCTGGCTGGTGGCGGTCGTGGTCGAGGACCAGCCCGAGCCGCCCGGCATCTGGATCTCCGGCCTGGCGTGTGCCGTGGTCGTCTGCATCGTCGCCGCGACCGCGGTCACGATGCGCGAGGATCAAGGGTGACTGCTCCCGACCCCGAGGAGTACGTCGAGCTCGTGCTCTCGGTCGTCGAGGAGATCCCGTGGGGCCGGGTCACGTCGTACGGCGCGATCGCGGGCGTCGTCGGCGGCGGCCCCCGGCAGGTCGGCGCGGTGATGTCGCGGCACGGCGGGCCGGTGCCCTGGTGGCGGGTGGTGCGCGCCGACGGGTCGCTGCCGCCGAGCCATGAGGAGAACGCCCGGCCGCACTACCTCGACGAGGGGACGCCGCTGCGGCCCTCGGGCGCCGTCGACATGTCGGCGGCGTTCTGGGAGCCGGAACCGCCGGCACCCCTGGCGCCGGTCGACGAGTGACCGGTCGGCGACACCGACAGCCGAACGTCTTTCCACAGATCCAGCGGGAGTCTGTGCACAGACCTGTGAACAATTTTCGAGCATCTGTGGAGAAACCGCGCTCGTCGGTGGATGAAGCTGTGGAACCAGAAGAATGTTGGCCCAACCTCTTGCGCAGTCGGTTCCGGAGGTAATAGAACTTCTCTTGCACCGCCACTTCGGTGGAGGTGTAAGAAGGGCCCGAACAACTCATACTTGTTCGGGCCCTTCGCCTTTCCCCGGATCTTTTCCCCGGCGTCTCACCCCTGCGACAGCCGATTCGGCCTTACCTCGCAGTAGCGGCAAGACTCCTCGATGTGCTCTACAACGTGATGCACGCCGTGCTGCCGCCGGTGCTCAAAGTGATCTGGCGGCCGACGGTGCGCGGCCTCGAGCACGTGCCCCGGACCGGCGGCGTGATCCTGGCCAGCAACCACCTGAGCTTCGTCGACTCGGTGGTGATCCCGAGCGTGGTGCCGCGCAAGGTCGTCTTCCTCGCCAAGTCCGACTACTTCACCGGCACCGGTCTCAAGGGGCTCGCCTCCCGAGTCTGGTTCGAGGGGCTCGGGATGCTGCCGGTCGACCGCGACGACACCAAGGCCGCGCTGGCCAGCCTCGACATCGCTCTCGACGTGCTCGGCCGGGGAGAGGCGTTCGGGATCTACCCCGAGGGCACCCGGTCGCGAGACGGCCGCCTCTACCGCGGCCGCACCGGTGTCGCGCACCTCGCGCTGACGGCCGGCGTACCGGTCGTGCCCGTGGGCCTGACCGGGACCCAGGAGGTCCAGCCGGTCGGCTCCAGCCGTCCGCGCATCGTGCCGATCACCGTGGAGTTCGGCGAGCCCGTCGACTTCACCGGCCGCTTCGAGGGCGTCCCGTCGGGCCGCGCGCGCCGGGACGCGACCGACGAGGTGATGTCGGCGATCGCGAAGCTCACCGGACAGGTCGAGGCCGGCATCTACAACGAGCGGCCGATCGACTGAGCGGAGCGGTCGGAGGAACGACGACCGGTCCGCTCGATGGTGGTTGAGCAGCGCGCGCGGCCGAGCTTGCTCGGACGCGACCGCGCGTGTCGAAACCTCCGCAGCCCGCGCTGGGGCCGAACTCAGCTCACCACGTTGTAGGACCAGGCGCCGGCGAGGAAGCCGACCGCGCCGAGGGCGGAGTACGCCGGCACCCACCAGCGCGAACCGGTGTCGGGGCCTGGCTTGCTCGGCGGGACCACGGCGTTCTTGAGGGCGACCAGGATCCCGAACACCGCAGGCGCCGCCATCAGCCAGAACATCACGCCGCAGACGAGCCAGCCCCAGACGATGTCGTTACCGATGAAGGCGAACTCGAGGAAGTTCCACCCGAGCGAGCCGAACAGCACCCCCCACATCGGGACCAGCAGGTTGGGGGCGTTGATCGACATTGCCGCCGCGGATCCGGCCATGGCCGTGATCAGCATGACCGGGATCGCGACCGCGATCAGCCACGAGCCGTCGGGGCAGGGCTGCGAGCTGACATAGGGGCCGCCATCGGCGCAGGAGCCGCCGACGTTCATCACCGAGCGCATCGAGAAGAAGGTCCAGGTGAGCGTGATCGCGAGCACCAGAACGCTGACGACGGTGAACGCCGGAGCCTTCAAGCTCGGCCTCGACCGCTGGCCCGTCGCCTGAGCCCCCGTCGTCATGGCTGCACTCTGACAGAGGCTCGGACTCCCCTGGCACGACTCGCTGATCTACTCTTCCGCCGTGCGCATCCGCCGAGCCGTCGTCCTGCTGACCCTGGTGGCCTGCGCCTCCCTCTCCGCCTGCGGGGGTGAGGACTCCGACAACGATGACGACTCGTCCGCCGAGGACGCGCCGAGCGCGACCCAGGGCGACTCGGGCGACGACGTTGCGGCGTGCGACCTGCTCTCCCTTGACGAGGTGGAGGCCGCGGTCGGCTCGCCGGTCAAGGAGGGCATCCAGACCTCCGGCCCGGCGATCACCGGTGGTGACTTCAGCACGTGCAAGTGGCAGTCGGACGACCCGGAGAACCCTGCCGACACCGCGACCGTCACGATCTACGCGAACGCCGACGCGGCCGACTCGGTCCGGAGCGACGACTCCCAGGACCTCGAGGGGATCGGCGACCAGGCCTTCAGCGACTCGGTCTCGAGCGTGTGGGTCTACGACGGCGACAAGTCCTTCTTCGCGCAGTGGTACCTGTTCGGCACCATGGACGACGAGGGGCTGGAGCAGAGCAAGGCCCTCGCGATAGCGGTCGCCGACAAGCTGTGACCTGACGAGGTGTCGGCGTGGCGTGATGGAGTGGTCCGGTGACAGAGCCCGCGACCACCTACCGCCTGGTCCGGCCGTCGCTCACCGGTGAGCCGCCGGTCCTCGACGAGCAGCAGCGGCGGGTTGCGGACCACGACGGCGGGCCACTCCTGGTCCTGGCCGGGCCGGGCACCGGCAAGACCACGACGCTGGTCGAGGCCATCGTCCGTCGGATCGACGAGGGCACCCACCCGGACCGGATCCTGGCGCTGACCTTCTCGCGCAAGGCGGCCGAGCAGCTCCGCGACCGGGTCACCGCGAGGGTCGGCCGCACCATGTCCGCCAGCATCGGCTCGACGTTCCACTCCTTCGCCTACGGGCTGATCCGCCGTTACGCGCCCGCCGAGCTCTACGTCGGCCCGCTCCGCCTGCTCTCGGCGCCCGAGCAGGACGTGGTGCTGCGTGAGCTGCTGCAGGACCACCCCGAGTCGATCAGGTGGCCCGACGAGCTCCGTCACGCGCTCGGCACCCGTGGCTTCGCGCGCGAGGTCCACGCGGTGCTGTCCCGAGCCAGGGAGAAGGGCCTCGACGGGGAGGAGCTCCAGCGGCTGGGTGAGGCCAATGGTCTGCCGGAGTTCGTGGCCGCCGGAGCGTTCCTGGAGCAGTACCTCACGGTCCTCGACGGGCGCGGCGCCGTCGACTACTCCGACCTCATTCGGCGCGCGACGATCGAGGCAACGGTGCACCGCGACGAGCTGCGCGCGGCCTACGCCCACGTCTTCGTCGACGAGTACCAAGACACCGACACCGGTCAGGTGGCGCTGCTGCGGACCATCGCCGGTGACGGCCGTGACCTGGTGGTGGTGGGCGATCCGCACCAGTCGATCTACGCGTTCCGGGGCGCGGAGGTGCGCGGTGTCCTCGACTTCCCCACCGCCTTCCCACGAGCCGACGGCAGCCCAGCCGAGGTGGTGGCGCTGGGGACCACCCGCAGGTTCGGGCCGCGGCTGCTCACCGCCGCGCAGCGGCTCGCCGGTCGGATCGGGCTGCCCGGAAGCATCCCCGAGAGTGCTCGCGAGGCGTTCCTGGCGCCCACCGCGGAAGTGGGAGACCACGGCGAAGGTCGGGTCACCGTCCGCACCTTCGACAGCGACCGGGCCGAGGCCGAGCATCTGGCCGACCTGCTCCGGCGCGCGCACCTCGAGGACGGCATCGCGTGGGACGAGATGGCCGTGCTGGTGCGGTCCGGCCGCCAGTCCATCCCGCCGCTGCGTCGTTCCCTCGGTGCCGCCGGCGTGCCGGTCGAGGTGGCCAGCGACGAGGTGCCGCTGGTCCGCGACCCGGCCGCGCTCCCGTTGATCGACGCCCTGCGCGTGGTGCTCAACCTCGACAACGCCGACCCCGACCATGTCGACCACATCGACGCCGCGCGGGCCGAGGCGCTGCTGACCGGCCCGCTGGGCGGGTTGGACGCCGGGGACGTACGCCGCCTGGCTCGGCAATTGCGCCAGCGCGAGAAGGAGTCGGCGCACGCCGAGCAGCGGCTGCCGTTGCACTCGCGCGAGCTGGTCCGCCGAGCCGTGGTCGACGTGGCCACCCTCGACGGGCTGACCGGTCCGGAGGTGCAGCGCGCCGCCGCGGTGGGCAACCTCGTGCGCACCACCCGCGCGCAGCTCGACGAGGGCGCGACCGCCGAGGAGCTGCTCTGGGCGCTCTGGTCGGGCACGTCGTGGCCGCGCCGGCTGCGCCACCGGGTCGAGCTCGGTGGCGGGGGAGCCCGCCGGGCGCACCGCGATCTCGACTCGATCTGCGCCCTGTTCGACGCGGCAGCGCGCGCCGAGGAGACCCGCGACCACGTCGGTGTCCGAGAGTTCCTCGCCACCCTGGTCGCCCAGCAGATCCCGGCGGACACGCTGGCCGACAGGGGCGCGCGTGGCGCCGCCGTACGCCTGCTGACCGCCCACCGCGCCAAGGGCCTCGAGTGGCGCCTGGTCGTCGTCGCGCACGTCCAGCAGGACGGCTGGCCCGACCTCCGGCGTCGCTCGAGCATCCTCGGCGCCGACCGGATCGGTGCCGACGGGCTGGTCCCGCCGACCTCGCTGCGCGAGACCCTGGTCGAGGAGCGGCGGCTCTTCTACGTCGCGTGCACCCGCGCCCGCGAGCGGCTCGTGGTCACCGCCGTGGCCTCGCGGGACGACGACGGCGACCAGCCGTCCCGGTTCCTCGACGAGCTCGGGGTGACGGTCGAGGCGGTCGAGGGCCGGCCGGCACGCACCCTGTCGCTGGCCGGGGTGGTGGCCGAGCTGCGCCGCAACGCCGCCGACCCCGAGGTGAGCCCCGCGCTGCGGGCTGCCGCCGCGCGTCGCCTCGCCCGGCTGGCGTCCGAGGCCACCAACGGTCGTCTGCTGGTGCCGATGGCCGACCCCTCGACCTGGTGGGGCACCCGGTCGGTCAGCCGCTCGGTCCGGCCGGTGCGTGACCCGGACCAGCCGGTGCCGGTCTCCGCGAGCATCGTCGATGCGATGGATGTGTGCCCGACGCGGTGGTTCCTGGCCCGCGAGGCCGGCGGCGTCGCCAGGCAGCACCAGTCGGCAAACGTCGGCGAGATGGTCCACGCCCTCGCGCAGCGGGTCGCGGCCGGCGAGCTGCCGGTCGGGCCCGACGGCGTCGAGGTCCTCATGGGGCACGTCGAGAAGGTCTGGGACCGGCTCGAGTTCCGGACGCCCTGGGCCAAGGCGCGCGAGCTCGACCGGATCCGGATGGCGCTGGCCCGGTTCCTCGTCTGGCACCACGGCAACGCCCGCACGGTGCTGGGTGTCGAGGAGGGCTTCCGTGCGGTCCTCGACCTGCCCAACGGCGAGCGGGTCCGGCTCGACGGCTACGCCGACCGCATCGAGCTCGACGCCGATGGGCGGGTCGTGGTCGTAGACCTCAAGTCCGGGCGCACCAAGCCCTCGGACAAGTCGGTGCTGACCAACGTGCAGCTCGGTCTCTACCAGCTCGCCGTCGACCACGGGGCCGCCGACGAGCTCGTGCCGGACGGCGCGGCCGGGGGAGCGGAGCTCGTCCAGCTCGGGCTGCCCGGCGAGGCCGAGTCGGCGACGGTCCAGCACCAGCCCGTCCAGGCAGGCGACGGAGCGGAGCGCGACGCCCTCCGTGTGCGGCTGCAGCGCGCGGCGTCCCTGCTCCGCTACGAGAACTTCCCGGCCCTCGCCGGCCAGCACTGTCGCGACTGCGACTTCGTACCGCTCTGCCCGATCAAGAGTGCCGGGTCGGTGATCGGCCCATGACCGTGCAGCGACTCCGCATCGACACCCCAGCCGACCTCGCGGCCGCGATGGGCGCGCCCTGGCAGGCTAGTGAGCAGCAGTGGGCGGCGATCACCGCACCGCTGGCGCCCGCCGTGGTCATCGCCGGTGCGGGGTCGGGAAAGACCGCCCTGATGGCCGCGCGCGTGGCCTACCTCGTCCTCACCGGCGCGGTCCGGCCCGACCAGGTGCTCGGCCTGACGTTCACGACCAAGGCTGCGAGCGAGCTGCGCGGCCGGATCCGCCAGGCACTCACCGACGCCGGCGCGCTCGACGACAGCGGCTCCGACGCCGAGGACGTGCTCGAGCCGACGGTCGCCACCTACAACGCCTACGCCGCCGGTCTGCTCACCGACCACGGTCTGCGGATCGGCCACGAGCCGGACACCCGGGTCATCACCGACGCCGCGCGTTACCAGCTCGGCGCGCGCGTGGTGGACCGGCACACGGGCGAGGTCGCGTTCCTCAGCGACCACCCCAAGACCGTCATCCAGAACCTCCTCGACCTCGACGGCTCGATGAGCGAGCACCTCGTCGGCCCCGACGACGTCCGTCGCGTCGACGCCGAAGCGTTGGTCGGCTTCCGGGCCGCCGCCGACGAGGAGCGGGCGGGCAAGAACCGCTCGACCTACCTCGACAAGATCGAGAGCGCCGCCAACGCGATCGAGCGTCGCGGCGAGCTGCTCGGCCTCGTCGACGGCTACCGCCGGATGAAGGCCGACCTGGGGCTCATGGACTTCTCCGACCAGATCGAGCTCGGTGCCCGGCTCGCCGAGGACCAGCCCGAGGTGGGTGTCGCCGAGCGCGAGAAGTTCAGGGTCGTGCTGCTCGACGAGTACCAAGACACCTCGGTCGCCCAGGCGACCATGCTCGCCCGGCTCTTCGGCGGCGGGCACGCCGTCACCGCGGTCGGTGACCCCAACCAGGCGATCTACGGCTGGCGCGGCGCGTCGGTCTCCAACATTCTCGGCTTCGCGGAGACGTTCCCGGCCAAGGACGGCGCCGTGCCCGTGCCGTCGTACCCGCTCACGGTCAACCGGCGCTCCGACCGCCGGATCCTCGCGGTCGCCAACCGTCTGGCGGCGCCGCTCTACGACGGGTCCGACGCCGTGCGGCCGCTCGAGGCCAAGCCAGAGGCCGACGAGGGAGTCGTCACCACCCGCGTCTTCGAGACGCAGCGCGAGGAGCTGGCCTGGCTAGCGGAGGCCGTCGCAGAAGTGCACGGCGGCTCGGGGACCGAGCTGTGGTCCGACATCGGCGTCCTCACCCGGGACAACGCGTACGCAGCCGAGGTCTTCGACGCGCTGACCGAGGCCGGTGTCCCGGTCGAGATCGTCGGGCTGTCCGGGCTCCTGCGGCTGCCCGAGGTCGCGGAGGTTGTCGCCGTCCTGCACCTCCTCAAGGACGTCACCGCCAATGCATCGCTGCTCACCTTGCTGACCGGGCCGCGGTGGGCCATCGGTCCGCGCGACCTCAAGCTGCTCGGCGACCGCGCCCGGGAGCTGGCCGGTGCGCGGGGGCGCGGCCCGTCGCCGGCATCGGTCGACGACCACCTGGTCGCCATCGCCGACGGCATCGACCCGGCCGAGATCCCGTGTCTGGATGACGCGCTCCACGACCCGGGCAGTGCGGCGTACTCCACCGAGGCGTTGGAGCGGTTCGCGCTGCTCGCTGCGGAGCTGCGCAGCTTGCGCGCGCACGTCGGCGAACCCCTGCTCGACATCGTGCGGCGGATCATCGAGACGACCGGGGTCGACGTCGAGCTCGACTCGGCTGTCACCCCGGCAGCGGCCGCCCGGCGCGACAACCTGGACCTGTTCGTCAGGGCGGTGGCGGATTTCCAGGCGGTCGACGGTGACGTGACCTTGCTGGCGCTCCTGGCCTACCTGACGGCCGAGGAGGAGGAGAGCAAGGGGCTCGAGGTCGTCGCGCCCTCCGCCGCCGACTCCGTGAAGCTGCTGACGGTGCATCGGGCCAAGGGCCTCGAGTGGGGTGCGGTGTTCCTCGCCGGGGTCTGCGCCGGACGGTTCCCCAGCACCCAGTCCCGGACGCTGTGGACGTCCTCGCCCGCGGTGCTGCCGGCGCCACTGCGCGGCGACGCGGCGGACCTGCCGCAGCTCGGTGGCTACGACAAGGCGGCGCTCGACCAGTACCGCGCCGACACCAAGGCACACGAGAAGCGGGAGGAGCTGCGGCTCGGCTACGTCGCCGTCACCCGGGCCGCGCGCTCGCTCTCGGTGACGTCGTTCTGCTGGAGCCCGCGGCTGAGCCCGTTCGGTCCGTCTGAATACCAGCTCCTCGTCCGCGAGCAGCTCGAGGAGTGGGGCGAGACCATCACCGACTGGCTCGACGCGCCGATCAAGGGCGACCCCAACCCCTACGCCGCCGAGGACCCCTCGAGGCCCTGGCCACCCATCGGCATCGGCGCCGAGGCGCAACGGCGGCTCGACGCGGCCGCGATGGTGCGCGCAGCCGACCCCGCCGCGGAGGACGACGCCCTCGACATGGTCGAGAGTGCCCGGGTTGCCGACTGGGACGCCGAGCTCGAGCGGCTCCTCGTCGAGGCGCGGTCCGAGCGCAGCGCCGAGATCGCGGTGCCCCTGCCCGGCAGCCTGTCGGCGACCGCGCTGCTCCGCCTGCAGGACGACGCGGACGGGTTCGCCCAGGAGCTGGCCAGGCCGATGCCGCGGCCGCCGAGCCGCGCCGCACGGTTCGGCACCCTGTTCCACGCCTGGGTCGAGGATCGTTTCAAGCAGCAGCCTCTCCTCGATCCTGACGACCTGCCCGGCCGCGCCGATCTCGACATCGAGGACGAGGGCGATCTCGACACCGTCATCGCGGCGTTCGAGAACGGTCCGTTCGCCGACCGGGTCCCGCACGCCGTCGAGGCGCCGTTCGCGCTCGTCCTCGCCGGCCAGGTCGTCCGCGGCCGGATCGACGCGGTCTACGAAGAGCCTGAGGGCGGGTTCCTCCTCGTCGACTGGAAGACCAACCGCCAGGAAGACGCCGACCCGCTCCAGCTCGCCCTGTATCGGTTGGCCTGGGCCGAGCTCCGCGGCGTGCCGCTCGACAAGGTGCGCGCCGCGTTCCACTACGTGCGGACCGGCAAGACGGTCGAGCCCGACGACCCGCCGGATCGTCAGGCGCTGGAGGCCATGCTCTCGGTCTGAACGTCGCGGTCCAACCACGCCGCGACGCCACGCGCGGCGACCCGGCCGGCGCGGTTGGCGCCGATGGTGCTGGCCGAGGGGCCGTAGCCGACCAGCTGCACCCGTGCGTCGGCGACCGCGGTCGTGCCGTCGAGCTGGATGCCGCCGTACCGCGACTTGAGGTGGAGCGGCCCGAGGTGGCCGACCGCCGGTCGGAAGCCGGTCGCCCACAGGATCACGTCGGCCGGCCAGTGCGTGCCGTCGGGCATCCGCACGCCGTCGGGCTCGATGGCGGTGAACATCGGGTGGCGCTGATAGGCACCGAGACGCTCGGCCTCGCTCTCCTGCTCGCGAAGCGCGAGCCCGGTGACGCTCACGACGCTCGCCGGCGGCAGCCCGCGGCGTACCCGTTCCTCGACAAGCGCAACCGCGGCGCGGCCCACTTCGGGAGTGAAGTCGTCGGTGCGCCAGACCGGCTCGCGGCGGGTCACCCAGAGCGTGTCGGCGGCGACGGGAGCGATCTCGCCGAGCAGCTGCACGGCGGACGCGCCGCCGCCCACGACGACCACTCGCCGACCGCGGAACGCCGCCGGGCCCGGGTAGTCGTGGGGGTGCAGCTGCCGGCCCCGAAACGTCTCGGCGCCCGGGTACGCCGGCACGAACGGCCGCGACCACGTCCCCGTCGCGTTCACGATCGTGCGGGTCAACCAGCGCCGGTCGCCGGCGCGCACCTCGAGCAGCCCGTCGTCGGCCTCGACGACCTGGTCCACGCGGACCGGCCGCAGCACCGGCAGGTGGTGGGCGCGCTCGTAGTCGGCGAAGTAGGCCGGCACCACCTCGTTCGCGCGCCCCGTCTGCTCGGTGAGCTGGTCGGCGTCCGGCAACGCCGCGATGCCGTGCACGTCGTACATCGTCAGCGAGTCCCAGCGGTGCTGCCAGGCGCCACCCGGCGCATCGTCGGCGTCGAGCACGACGTGCCTGATGCCCCGGCGCTGCAGGTGGTACGACGTCGACAGGCCGGCCTGGCCCGCGCCGATCACCACCGAGTCGAGGATCTCCACGAGGGGTGAACGCGCGCCGCTCGCCGGATAGTCCGCGTCGCCGAGGCCGGTTGGTCCAGCCCATGACGGCCGCGAGGTTGCTGGCTGACCGCTGTCCTGGGTCGAGTCGAGGTGGCGGTGAGCTGGCAACCTCGGCTGGTCCGTGAAGGCGGGCGCGAGGTTGCTGGCTGACCGCTGTCCTGGGTCGAGTCGAGGTGGCGGTGAGCTGGCAACCTCGGCTGGTACCCACGACGGGCGCGAAGGTTGCTGGCTGACCGCTGCCCCGACCGCGTCGGCGTGAGCTGGCGCGCTACCCCTCGCCGAGGCCGGCAGCCAGCGCGATCTCGATCATGTCGCCGAAGGTGCGCTCCCGCTCCTCGGAGGTGGTCTCCTCGCCGGTCACGATGTGGTCCGAGACGGTGCAGATCGCCAGCGCGCGACGGCCGAGGCCGGCCGCGATCGTGTAGAGCGCAGAGGCCTCCATCTCGATGGCGAGCACGCCGTGCTCGACCATCCGCTTCATCAGCTCGGGCCGGGCCGGGTAGAACGAGTCGCCGCTGAAGATCAGGCCGACGTGTACGTCGGCACGCTCGCCGGCCGCCGCCGCAGCGGCCGACAGCAGCCGCCAGTCGGCGACGGGCGCATAGTCGAGCCCCTCGAAGCGGATCCGGTTCATGCCCGAGTCGGTGCAGGCGCCGGAGGCGATGACGATGTCGCGGATCTTCACCGTCTCGGTAAGGGCGCCGGCCGAGCCGACCCGGATGATCGACTGCACGTCGTAGTCGCGGAACAGCTCGGTCGCATAGATCGCCATCGACGGCTGCCCCATCCCAGAGCCCTGCACGGAGACCCGCTGCCCGCGCCACGTGCCGGTGAAGCCGAACATGCCGCGCACCTCGCTGTAGCAGCGCGCGTCCTCGAGGAACGTCTCCGCGATCCACTTCGCTCTCAGCGGGTCTCCGGGGAACAGGACCAGGGGTGCGATGTCACCAGCCGAGGCTCCGATGTGGGTGCTCACTGGCGGGAGAATAGTGGTCCCCGCCGAGGGCACGTCGGGAAGCGCCCCGGGTGCGGGGCGCTCGGCGGGCCCTCGGCGGGGGCCACTAACGTCAGGGAGGTGGATTACCCGCACGTGCGCATGGCCGCCGGCGCCCACGACCGCATCGCCGTACGTCGCCGCGACGACGCGTGGCTCGAGGAGCGGTGGGCCGACCCGGACACCCAGGTCTTGGTCGTCTCCGGCACCCGCGTCCAGCCCCGGGACGGCCGGATCCCCTGGGTGAGTCCACAGGACGCACCCGAGGGGCTGCGCGTGCTGTTGGGGGAGCGCGATGGCCGGGCCTGGTTCGCGGCCGTCACCGGACCGGAGGTGGCGCAGGCAGCGAAGGACGAGTGGTTCCCACTCCGCGGCCTGCTGCCGCACCTGGCCGACCAGGAACTGGCAGGGGCGCCTCTGGTCTTCCATGCGCTCGGTCTGGCCGAGTGGCTGTTCGTGACCCGCTTCTGCCCCCGCTGTGGCGGGCACCTCCAGCCGCAGGCCAGCGGCCACGAGCTGGTGTGCGAGAGCTGCGGCCGGTCCCAGTTCCCGCGCACCGACCCGGCGGTGATCATGGTGGTCACGTCGGGCGACCCGGGCAGCGAGGAGGAGCGCTGTCTCCTCGGCCGCCAGGCGATCTGGCCGGAGGGCCGGTTCTCGACCCTGGCGGGCTTCTGCGAGCCGGGGGAGACGCTCGAGGACGCCGTACGCCGTGAGGTGCTCGAGGAGACCGGGGTCGTCGTGGGTGACGTCGAGTACTTCGGCAACCAGCCCTGGCCGTTGCCCGCGAGCCTGATGCTCGGCTTCGTCGGCCGCGCGGTCTCGGAGGACATCAACGTCGACAACGACGAGATCGACGACGCCCGCTGGTTCACTCGTGCCGACATGAAGGCCGGCGCGGAGTCGGGAGAGCTGGTGCTCCCCGGTGGTGTCTCGATCAGCAGGTCACTCGTCGAGCACTGGTACGGCGGACCGCTGCCCGGGCACTGGTGACCGCGGGTCACGCCGCCCGGCAGCCGCCTCCGCCGAGGGTCACCTGCGCGCCCCGGATCCGCACCGCCGTCTGTGAGGCGTTGTTGGACTCGTCGGACTCACTGAAGTAGTCGAACGGATCGGCGGTCATGCGCAGGCAGTAGGGGCCGTCGGCCAGCCCCGCCGGGAGCGCGAGTGTCTGGCCGTCGAGGTCGCGGTCGTAGAGGTCGCCCCACCCTGGCGAGATGCCCTGAATGCGGTCACGTGAGCAGGCTTCGTAGGCCCGGGGACGGCCGTCGACGCCCGGCACCCGGTCGGAGTCTCGGAGGCAGAAGCTGACCTTGCGGGTCCCGACGACCAGCGCTCCTGCGGGATCCAGCAGCTCGTAGCGCGACGAGCCGTCGATGTGCCAGTGCTCGTGGGTCGGGTGGAAGAGCACGCAGGCCCCGCCCTCCGTCGTGGTCGTCTGGTCGCGTTGCGGGTGGAAGCGGCTGTTCCGGTCGTCGTCGCGGCGCACGACCTGCACGAAGAAGCGCTGCTCCGGCGGGCACGACGTCGAGGTGTCCGGCGCCGCCTCCAGCGGCCCCGTGCCCAGGTTGGCCAGAGTGGTGCCGAAGCGCAGCAGGCGCGCGGGACCGGTGCCCTCGATCAGCAGCCCGGTGGCCGGCAGCGTGGTGAGGTCGGGCAGGAGGAGCGACGGCTCGGTCGGCTCGTCCGCGGCGGGTGGCTCCGTGCCGGAGGTGGACTCCGGAAGGGTCGTGTCCGCGGTCGGCGTGGACGGCCGCGTGTGCGGACCGGCCATGTCCCGATCGGAGCACGCACCCGCACCGAGGACGGCACCGAGCATCAGCGCTGAGGCCATGCGTGAGTACGACACGGGCGGCTCCAAGATCAGGCTGCTGGCCTCAGCCTAGGGAGCCGCGTCAATCGTCCGCGACCGTCAGGTGCCGACCGCTTCGAGCGCGTCGAGCTTCTCCTTCACCTGGACGAGCGAGGGGTTCGTCTGGGCGGTGCCGTCGCTGTAGACCAGCGTCGGAACGGTCTGGTAGCCGTTGTTGGCCGACTCGACGGTCTGCGCCGCCTCCGGGTGCTCCTCGATGTCGACGACGTCGTAGTAGATCCCCTCACGGTCGAGCTGGCTCCTGAGCCGGTGGCAATAGCCGCACCACGGGGTCGTGTACATCGTGAAGCCTGCGCTCATCAGGGACTGTCGCCTCCGGGATCTAGGGTGATTCGCAACCACCTCAACCGCAACCGTTCCGGAGTTGTTCCTTGCCCGACCTGCTGGCTGCCCTAGACCCGGAGCAACGCCTCGTGGCGGAGGCGTTGCGCGGTCCCGTGCGGGTGCTCGCCGGTGCCGGCACCGGCAAGACCCGGGCGATCACCCACCGCATCGCACACGGCGTCGCGACCGGCGTCTACGCCCCCTCCGAGGTGCTGGCGGTCACCTTCACCACCCGGGCGGCCGGCGAGATGCGGGCCCGCCTCCGCGGCCTCGACGCCGGCGGCGTCCAGGCCCGCACCTTCCACTCCGCGGCGCTGCGCCAGCTCCGCTACTTCTGGCCGCACGTCCACGGCACCGAGCTGCCGCAGCTGATCGAGTCCAAGATCGGGCTGCTGGCCTCCGCCACCCGTCGCCAGCGGCTCAACACCGACCAGGCACTGCTCCGCGACCTCGCCTCGGAGATCGAGTGGGCCAAGGTGAGCAACGTCTCGCCCGCGACGTACGTCGATGTCGCCGAGGCTCGCGGCCGCTCGGTCGCCGGCCAGACCCTCGCGGTCGTCGCCCACGTCTTCGACGCCTACGAGGAGGTCAAGCGCGACCAGGGCCGGATGGACATGGAGGACGTCCTGCTGCTGACGGCCGGGATGCTCGCCGAGGACGAACGCGTCGCCGCGCAGGTCCGCCGGCAATACAAGTGGTTCGTCGTCGACGAGTTCCAGGACGTCTCGCCGATCCAGTCCGCGCTCCTCGACCTCTGGCTCGGCGGCCGCGACGAGCTCTGCGTGGTCGGCGACCCGGCGCAGACGATCTACTCGTTCGCTGGGGCCAACGCCGACTTCCTGCGCGACTTCCCGGCGAAGTTCCCCGGCACCACCTCGATCGAGCTGGTCCGCAACTACCGCTCGACGCCCCAGGTCGTCCAGGCGGCCAACACCCTGCTCGCCGGCACGGCCAGTCAGGGTGTCGACCTGCGGTCCCAGCAGGCCGCCGGCCCCGCGGTGACGTTCGAGGCGCATCCTGACGAGGTCGCCGAGGCCAAGGCCGTCGCCGCCCGGATCCTCCAGCTGCGCGGCGACGGCCGCGAGCCCGGCGAGATGGCAGTCCTGTTCCGCATCAACGCGCAGTCGGAGTCGTTCGAGGAGGCCCTGGCGGCCCGCGGCATCCCCTACATCATCCGCGGCGCCGCCCGGTTCTTCGACCGCCCGGAGGTGCGCGAGGCCGTCACCCGGATCCGGGGCGCCGCCCGGTCGGGCGAGGGGGACGACGTCCTCGAGACCGTGCGCGGCACCCTCGCAGGGATGGGCTGGACCCCCGAGGCGCCGTCCGCGCGCGGGCAGACCCGCGACCGCTGGGAGTCGTGGCAGGCGCTGATGGACCAGGCGCTGGAGTTCTCCGCCGCCGGCCGCACCCTCGACGAGTTCGTGGCCGACCTCGACCGCCGCGCCGCTGAGCAGCACGCCCCGGTCGCCGACGGAGTCACCCTCGCCACCTACCACGCCGCGAAGGGGCTGGAGTGGGACTCCGTCTTCCTCTGCGGCCTCCAGGACGGCACGCTCCCCATCACCTACGCCGAGACCCCGGCCCAGATCGAGGAGGAGCGGCGGCTCCTCTACGTCGGCATGACCCGCGCCCGGCTCGACCTCGCGCTGTCGTGGGCGTTGGCGCGCCAGCCCGGCGGTCGTGGCTCCCGCAAGCCCTCACGGTTCCTCACGCCCCTGCTCCCGCAAGATGCGCTGCCGCTGCCCAAGGCGCCGAAGTCCAAGGGCGCCCGCATGTGCCTCGAGTGCGGCAAGCCGCTCCAGACGTCTGCCGACAAGGCCCGCCGCCGGTGCGCCGACTGCCCGGCTCCCTACGACGAGGAGCTGTTCGAGCGACTCCGCCAGTGGCGCACCGAGCGGGCCCGCGAGGAGGAGATCGCGGCGTTCATGGTCTTCAGCAATGCCACGCTCGAGGAGATCGCGATCCGCCGGCCGCAGTCCACGCGCGACCTTCTGAAGGTCAGCGGCGTCGGCAAGGAGAAGCTCCAGAAGTACGGCGAGGAGCTCCTCGAGCTCGTCGGCTGACCCTGCGCGCCAGGTTGGCAGAAAATCTTCGAGAAATACCCATAAAATCAATTGCCCCTTACCGGGGCGGGGCGGTACTTTGCTCGTCCCAACACGTTTGCGCATCACGGGACTGACAACCCCGGCGCACGAGGCAGTAAAGGAGGTGGCCCAGATGAACACCAACACCATCAAGACGGCGGTTCAGATCCCGTCCGGTTTTGGCATGCCCGCTTGCGGCCACGCCTCCTTCCGGGTGAGCGCTCTGCCGGCTGGCCTTGCCACGACGTCCGTCGTGCGCGACCGCCAGGCGACCGCCGCCAAGGGTGACATGGGCCTCATCGCCTACGTCCCGGGGACCAATGCCTGGAGACCTCCGTCCAGTTGAGATCAACTGATCGGCAGCCTCCAGGCCGCGGAACCCGAAAGGGATCCGCGGCCTTTCTGCTTCTAAAAGGGCCGAGTCTCAAAACCAGATTCAAGGCCGAGGGGTCTCACCAGACCAGATGACCAAAGCAACCGCGATCAAGGTGAGCAGAGGAGGTGAAACAACATGACCATCAGCATTCTCGACCGCACCGACCAGCCGACTCTGGGCAACCTCCACGACGAGGCCGGCAAGGTGGACGAGACGAACCTTCCGTGCCGGGTGAACAACCCGGAGCTGTGGTTCGCCGAGTCGCCCAGCGACGTGGAGTACGCCAAGGAGCTCTGCATCGACTGCCCGGTCCGAGCCATGTGCTTCGACGGCGCTCTTGAGCGTCGCGAGCCGTGGGGCGTCTGGGGTGGACAGCTCTTCATCCAGGGCGTCGTCGTCCCCCGCAAGCGTCCGCGTGGCCGTCCCCGCAAGAACGAGGTGGCCGCGTAGCAGCCACGAGGCGTCCGTCAACTGACGGCCGCATCCCTTTCCAAGAAGGACCAACAAATTCCAATGAACCAGACCTACATGACCAGGAGCACCGAGATGAATCTCATGAACGAGAACCTGGCGCGCGCGCAGATGTCCGCGCGCCTGGGAGAGGCGCAAGAGTTGCGGCGCGGCCACCAGCTGGCCCGTGCCCGTCGGCTCAGCCGCAAGGCTGAGCAGGCAGCGCAGCAGGCGCGTCTCGCCCTCGCCCGCGCTCTGTAAGACCCTTCTGGGATGCCGCCAGTCAAGCGGCCTCTGCGGGGACACCCTGATCGCGGGTGCCAACACAGCACCGGGCACGACCTCACGGTCGTGCCCGGTGTTTGCTTTCCGGTGAGTACCCCGGGCAGAGGCGGGCAGGCAGTATGTACAGCCATGAAGACCTGCGACTTGTGCGGGCGGCAGGAGGCCGACGAGGCGAAGACGCTCACGTGGAGCACGGCGGTCGAGAACGGGCGGGCCAAGACCTACTGCGAGAGCTGTTCGCGCGAGCACCTGCGCGCGATGGAGGGCAAGCTCGACAGCGAGTACTGGTGATCGTGTCGAAACCTCGGAACGTGGGGCTGGGACGCATTACTCAGCTCGCACGGGCCGCGGCGAGGTCGACCAGGTCCTCGGCCCAGGCGCAGCCGCAGTGGAGGTGGCGGCGGTAGGTCGTGACGGTCGGCGGGAGCAGGCCGAGCGTCACCGTGGCCGACCAGGTGGCCGGCACCCCGTCCTCCGCGCCGGCGGCGAGGTCGCGCACCGCCCACGCCAGGGCCAGCGCGCGCAGCACCGGATCGGGCTCGGACGGCCGAAGGGGTGGCGTCGTGGCGACCTGCTCGACCACCAGGGCCCGACGGGGGTCGTGCTCGCCAAGGTGGGCGTCGACGCAGCGCAGGCAGGCGGTGACGCCCGGGACGACGTAGGGGCCGAGCACGGGCCCGCCGGGACCTTCCCGGACCACCAGGTGCGGCATGCCGGACCGCATCCAGTCGTCGAGCCGCCCACGTGGTGGCTCGCCCTCGGTCCAGACCAGCGCCACCGACGCCTGCGCGGGTGAGCGGGCGAGCCGGAGTCCGGCCTCGCCGACCAGCCGCAGCAATGCAGGGAGGACGCCGTCGGGAGCGTCGACCTCGACTCGGCAGCCGGCCCGGTGGTGGACTCGTGCGGCCACGTCGTCGGCCGCCACGACCAGACCGGCGGTGACCAGTGCGTCGAGCACCGGCGCGGTCGACGCGTCGAGGGTGGTGAGCGGGCTGCCGTGGGCCAGCTCGACGAGCAGCAGCCGCACCGCCCGGGAGTCGGGCACCACCGCGGCCAGAGGCGGGTCGGTGCCGAGCTGGAGATGGTCGGCGTCACGGCGGGCGAGCCTCACGCCGGGGCGTAGCAGCCAGGTCATGGAGGTCACCGTCACACGGATGCCGCGCCGCCGTCGGTGGCCGTCCACAGGCCCAGGACTCTGCAGAGAGAACGACGGCGCCCCCGGCAGTGCCGAGGGCGCCGTCGTCGAGTCTCTGGGGCGAGCTTTCAGGCCTTGCCGAGGATGCGGTTGAGCTTGGTTCCGCAGACAGGGCAGATGGCCTGCGCCATCCGGGTGCCCTTGTCGTTGACGCGGACCTCTCCGTCAGCCTGCCGCTTCTCCTTGCACTTCACGCAGTAGAACTCGCCGCTCCAGGTCTCCGCCATGACGGCCTCCTTGCCTATTCTTCTTCTCGGTCGTCGCGGCGGGGGATTCTTCCCAATTTTCTCGGGTTGGAGGAAGCCCGCCGGAAGCTCTCGGAACGGTCCTCGAGCCGCTTTGACCGTACTCCAACGCCTGCGCCAACCCGTGACAAGCGCTCGGCGCGCCGGATATCGACATTTCGGGCGATTTCAGGCGTGAAACCGGTCACGGCGGCCCGCGGGGCGCGGTCAGTAGGGTGCGCCCATGCCAGCCCCTTCCCACCTGCGCGTCGAGCGGCCGTCCGACGGCGTGGCCCTGCTGACCCTCGACAACCCCGACATGCGCAACGCCATGTCCGACGAGATGACCGCGTCGTGGGCCTCCGCGGTGGCCGAGCTGGCCGCCGACCGGGAGCTGCGGGCGGTCGTGGTCACGGGCGAGGGGTCGGCGTTCTGCTCCGGCGGGAACACGTCCTGGATCGCCAGTGAACCGGACGCGACCGTGGACCAGCTCCGCTCCCGGATGCTGCCGTTCTACCGGACCTGGCTCTCGATCCGGACCCTCGAGGTCCCGACCATCGCCGCGGTCAACGGTCCTGCCATCGGAGCCGGCCTGTGCCTCGCGCTCGCCTGCGACCTGCGGTACGCCGCGGCGGGGGCCAGGCTCGGCGTGCCGTTCTTGAAGCTCGGCATGCACCCGGGCATGGCCGGCACCTACCTGCTGCCGGAGGTGGTGGGTGAGGCACAGGCGCGCGACCTGCTGCTCACCGGTCGGGTCGTGGACGCCGACGAGGCGCTCCGCATCGGCCTGGTCTCTCGCGTGCTGGACCCCGCGACGTTCCTGGACGACGTGCTCGAGATCGCCGTTGGCATCGCCGCCTCTGCGCCGATCGCCACCCGGCTCACCAAGCTCGCGCTCCAGGACGGCGGCCACGCCGACCTCGAGTCCGCCATCCAGTGGGAGGCGATGGCCCAGCCGATCACGCTCGCCACCGAGGACCTCCAGGAGGGGATCCGGGCCAGCAAGGAGAAGCGGCCACCGGAGTTCCGCGGCCGCTGAGCCGTCGACCATCAATAGCCGAGGCCCCCGTGTCTGCCGACGGAGACCTGCCTTCCCCTTGCGGATCTCCACCGACGGGCCCGGGGGCCTCGTCTGGGGCGCAACGCTAGGGACTGTGTGCACGGGGGGCAATGGCCCGGCCGGCCTCCCTGTGGACAACCCTGTGGAAAACTCTGTGCAGAACGTCGTCCACAGGTGGAGGACACGCGTGGCGGCCGTGAATCAGCCTGTGGACAAGAGGTGGACCCGTTCGGCGATTCCGGGCCTGACCTGCGACAACGCGATTCCACGGGGTGTGGACGAAAATCTCTTGGCGATTATTCGTCTTCGGCCGGGGCTCGGGACCCGCCTAGGGTGGACGCCGTGGCGGAGGCGTACGACGGCGGGCCGGTCGCGGCGCTGCGCAGGATCGGGTTCCTGCTGGAGCGGGGCCGGGAGGACACCTTCAAGGTCAAGGCGTTCCGGGGCGCGGCGGCCGCGATCCTGCCGCTGTCCGACGACGAGGTGCGGGCCCGGGTCGAGGACGGCAGTCTCACCAAGCTCGCCGGCGTGGGGGCCAGCAGTGCCAAGGTGATCGCCGCCGCGATCGACGGGCGGCTGCCGGAGCGGCTGGCCGCCCTCGAGCAGGAGCACGGGGGCCCGCTCACCAAGGGCGGCCACGAGCTGCGCGGCCGGCTCCGCGGCGACCTGCACTCGCACTCGGACTGGTCCGACGGCGGCTCGCCGATCGAGGAGATGGCGTTCACCGCGATCGAGCTCGGCCACGACTACCAGGTGCTCACCGACCACTCGCCCCGCCTGCGCGTCGCCAACGGGCTGAGCGTGGAACGGCTCAGGAAGCAGCTGGGCGTCATCGACGCGGTCAACGAGCACCTGTCACCAGGGGGAGCGGGCGGCTTCACGCTGCTCAAGGGCATCGAGGTCGACATCCTCGACGACGGCAGCCTCGACCAGACCGAGGAGATGCTCGACCAGCTCGACCTCCGGGTCGCGAGCGTGCACTCCAAGCTGGCCATGGACTCGCCCGACATGACCAGGCGGATGGTCGCCGCCGTCCAGAACCCGCGCGTGAACGTGCTGGGCCACTGCACCGGACGGATGGTGATGGGCGCCCGCGGGACCCGCAAGCAGTCCCAGTTCGACGCGAAGGCAGTGTTCACCGCCTGCGTTGAGGGCAACACGGCCGTCGAGATCAATTCCCGGCCCGAGCGTCGCGACCCGCCGACCAGCCTCCTCGAGCTCGCGCGCGACCTCGGCTGCCTGTTCTCGATCGACTCCGACGCTCATGCCCCGGGCCAGCTCGACTTCCTCTGGTACGGCGCCGAGCGCGCCGAGGCCGCGGGCATCGACCCGGACCGGATCGTCAACACCTGGCCCAAGTCGCGTCTTCTCAAGTGGGCGAACCGCTAGATTCCTTGGCATGGCGGTCGCCTCAGAGCCCGCACCGGAGGTCGAGGTGCGGCGCAGCAAGCGGCGCCGGCGGACGGTCTCGGCGTACCGCGACGGCGAGAAGATCGTCGTGCTCGTCCCCGCCTCCCTCACCCGCAAGGAAGAGGCCGAGTGGGTCGAGACCATGGTGGCGCGAGTGCAGCGGTCCGAGCGCACGACACCGATGTCGGACGCCGAGCTGATGGAGCGCGCGCTGGTGCTGAACGACCGCTACCTCGGCGGACTGGCGATCCCCGGTTCGGTCCGCTGGGTCCAGAACCAGAAGCAGCGCTGGGGCTCGTGCACCCCGGGCGACCGGACCATCCGGCTCTCGGTGCGGCTGCAGGGGATGCCCGCCTGGGTCATCGACTACGTGGTCGTCCACGAGCTCTCGCACCTGATCGAGCCGGGTCACGACGCGGCGTTCTGGGGCTGGGTGGACCGCTACCCGCAGGCCGAACGCGCGAAGGGCTACCTGCTCGGCTGGTCGGCCGCCGCCAAGGTCGACCCCCCTCCCGGCCAGGAGATCGACTAGCCCCGGAGCCGCTCGAGCGACGTGTTTCGAGACGGCTCGCGTCGTCCCGCGCTGGCGCGCGTGCCAACGCCGAGCCCCTCAACCTCCTCGCAGATCCTTGCTCGAGCGAGCTCGAGCAAGGGCTCGGACGACCAACCCGGTGTCCGGCGGTGAGTCCTGGAGAGGTAGCGCGTCGACGGGCCACCAGCGGACGTCGGTCGACTCGTCACTGACGACTGGTACGGCGTCCGCCGGGGCGATCGCCACGAAGCGCACGTCGAGGTGGTGGACCAGCCCGGGCTCGCCGCAGAAGGTGACCGGATGCTCGTCCAGGTGCACCGGCACCGGGTCGAGGACCAGCCCCTCGATCCCCGACTCCTCGGTCGCCTCGCGCAACGCAGCCACCGGCAGCGAGACATCGCCGGGCTCGCAGTGGCCGCCGAGCTGGAACCAGAGTCCGGCTTTGGCGTGCAGGGTCAGCAGCACCTGCCGGTGGTCGGCCGAGAGCACCAGCGCACCCGTCGTGAGGTGGTCGGGCCGGCAGTGGCGGTACGTCGCGTCGGCGTGCGCGTCGAGATGCTCGACGTACCGCCGCCGCAGCGCCTCCTGATCGGCGTCGGGCGCGACCCAGCCGCTGAGCAGGCTCAGCGCCGAGGCATGGAGGCTCACTCCTCCGTCTGCGGGGGGTCGGCCGGGCCGTCGAGGAGCTTGCGCAGCTCGGCGTCGAAGTCCTCCTCGCTCAGCGCGTCCGGCGCGGCGGCGTCCTCGCGGAAGCCGAGCGGGTCGTCGAGGTCGGCCGCCGTCGGCAGCAGGTCGGGGTGCATCCACACGCCGTCGCGCGCCTCGGTGCCCTGCCGGGTCCGGAGCGAACCCCACAGCGTCGACGCGTCGCGCAGTCGGCGCGGCCGCAGCTCGAGGCCGACCAGGGTCGCGAAGGTCTGCTCGGCCGGCCCGCCTGCGGCGCGGCGGCGGCGGACCGCCTCCTGCAGCTTCGCGGCGTTGGGCATCTTCCCCTCGGTGGCCTGGCTGACGATCTCGTCGACCCAGCCCTCGACGAGGGCGAGCGTCACCTCGAGCCGCTCCAGCGCGGCCTTCTGAGCGGGGGAGTCGGGCAGCTCGAACATGCCGCCCTCGAGCAGCTGCTGCATCGCCTCGGGGTTCGACGGGTCGATGCCGCGCATCTGTTCCTCGACCCGCTGCTGGATGCCCTCCACGTTGACGTCGATGCCCTCGGCGTACGCCGTCACCGCGCCGACCAGGTGGTCGCGCAGCCACGGGACGCCGGCGAAGAGCCGCTGGTGCGCGGCCTCGCGGAGCGCGAGGTAGAGGAGCACGTCGTCCTCGGAGATGTCGAGCCCCTCGGCAAAGGCCGCGACGTTGGCCGGGACGAGCGCGGCCTTGCCGGCCGGCGCGAGCGGGACCCCGATGTCGGAGACCGAGAGCACCTCGCCTGCGAGCGTGCCGAGCCCGGAGCCGACCTGGTTGGCGAGCAGTGCGCCGATCGCGCGACCGAGGATGCCAAGGATCGGCCCGGCCTGGGCCTGTGCCTCCTCGGGCAGCGCCGAGCCCAGCGCGCCGACCGACTGGCGGGCGACCGGCTCGACCAGCACCTTCCAGACGTCGGTGGTGTTGACGACCCACTCGGCCCGGCTCCATGCGGACGCGGTGGTCACGCCGGACGGGAAGTCGGTGGCCTCGTCGAGCCAGTGGTCGGCAAGGCGGACGGCGTCGGCCACAGCGTTCTGCTGCGCCGAGCTCGGCGTCGGGTCGGGTGTTTGGGCGACGGTCTTGCGGGCCAGGTCGAGGGCCACGTCCCAGTTGAGCGGCCCGTCGTAGGGCTGCATCATCGACTGCAGCTGCCCGAAGAGCTGGTTGAGGTCGGGCATGCCCTGCCCGCCAGGCCCGGACATGCCCGCGGTGAAGAACTGCTCGAACGGCGTGCCCTTGAACGGGTTCTGGGGCTCTTCCGGCTCGTCTGCCATGGCCTCCACGGTACGCGGCTCCCGGCTGGAAACCCCGTGCGGTCAGGGAGAGATCAGGGTGAGCCGACCCACTCCTCGGATCCGTCCCTGAACCGCTGGTGCTTCCAGATCGGCACCTCGGCCTTGAGCGTGTCGATGAGCAGCCGGGACGCGTCGAACGACGTGCCGCGATGCGCCGAGGTCGTGGCGACCACCACCGCCACGTCGCCGATGTCGAGGGAGCCGACGCGGTGGAGCGCGGCGACCCCGTGCACGTCGTAGGCAGCGGCCACCCGCTCGCACACCTCACGCAGCCGGTCGAGGGCCGAGGGATGCGCGGTGTAGTCGAGGCCGAGCACGCCCTTGCCGTGGTCGTGGTCGCGCACCCGGCCGATGAAGAGCGTGAGGCCGCCCGAGGTCTCGTCGCCCAGGGCGGCGACCACCTCGTCGACCTGCAGCGGTTCCTCTCGCAGGTCGACCAGACGCACGGGCGTGGGCTCCGACATGCGGGCGAGGCTAGTCCTTACCCTCGCAACGTGGAGATCCTGCTCTGGCTGGTGCCGCCGGTCGTCGTCACGCTCGGGGCGATGGCCTGGGTCGGCTGGGTGGGTCGCGAGGGCCGGGGTGAGGTCGAGCGCGACGAGGCCGCACGCCGTCTCGGGGTCGCCCTCGAGCGGGAGCAACCGCCGCGCCCGGCCCGGCTGCCGCGGCGCCGGGACCGCTCCACGGGGGTGGCCGTGCGCCGTACGCCGCGCACCGGCGCACGTCCGGGGGGAGAGCCCGGCGAGGACCAGCAGCGTCGCGCCGGCTGACCCGCCCGCATCGGCTACCAGTGGTTTGAGAGAGTTTGGCTCATGAACCAGCGTGCGTTGGCCGCCGTCCTGGCCATGCCGCTGGTGGCAGCGCTGGCGGTGGTCGCCCTGTTCAAGCCGCTGCCCTACACGACCTACGCCCCTGGGCCGACGATCGACGTCCTCGGCGCCCCGGACGGCGAGGAGATCATCCAGCTCCCCAGCGGCGAGAAGACCTACCGCGACGACGGCCAGCTGCGGATGACCACGGTGTCGGTCACGCCGAAGGACAGCAACCTCAACCTGTTCCAGGTGATGGGGGCGTGGCTGGACCGCGACGACGCCGTGTACCCGAAGGAAGCGGTCTACCCGGACGACAAGACCCCCGACCAGGTCCGCGACGAGGGTCAGGTGCAGATGGTGTCGTCGCAGGACACCGCCGTCGCCGTGGCCCTGCAGGCACTGGGCGAGACGGTGACGCCGTCCCTCGAGGTAACCCTGGTCAGCGCCGGCTCGCCCGCGGACGGCGCGCTCGTGGTGCGCGACCTGATCCGCAAGGTCAACGGCACTCCGCTCAGCGAGGACATCGGCGAGGCGTCCGACGAGCTCCGCGACGCGATCAAGTCGACCGTGCCGGGGCAGCAGGTGACGCTCACGGTGCTCCGCGACGGCGAGGAGATGGACGTCAAGATCACCCCGGAGGAGCGGAGCGCCGACCTGTTCGGTGCGGTGACGGTCACCGGCTCGCAGCAGATCGGCATCTTCCTCGGGCAGGGATTCATCCTGCCGTTCCCGGTCACGGTCACGATCGACCCGCGGATCGGCGGTCCCAGTGCCGGCCTGATGTTCTCGCTGGCGATCTACGACACCCTCACGCCCGGCTCGCTCACCGGCGGCGGCCGGGTCGCGGGCACCGGCGAGATCGCCGCGGACGGCACCGTCGGCGCGATCGGCGGCATCCAGCAGAAGATCGTCGGCGCCCGCGACGACGGCGCGCAGCTGTTCCTCGTCCCGGCCGACAACTGCGAGGACACCAAGGGCGCCCGCGACGGCGACATGCGACTGGTCAGGGTCGACACGTTCGACACCGCGAAGTCCGCCCTTGAGGCCTGGGCCAAGGACCACGACGCCAAGCTTCCGAGCTGCTCATGAGCGACCTGCCCACCCTCGACCCCTACGTCGACCCCGCGCTGGCGGCCGCGGTCCTCGAGATCGAGTCGCACATCTCCGAGAGCGGCTGGGACCAGCCGAGCCGGCTCTATGCACTGGTCGACACCGCTGCCTTGGTACGCCGCGAGCCCGAGCTCGCCTCGGCGATGGGGCTCGATGACTCGTCCGCGGCCGGCTCGCTCACCCCGGTCGAGCAGGAGCAGCTGCCCCCGGACCGGTTCGAGTCCGAGCTCACCTCGATCGCGTGGGGCTCCGAGGTGACCGGCTGCGCGGCCGTCGTCGAGCGGCTGGTGCTGCCGCCGGACGCCGACGACGCGATCCCCGACGATCCGGCCGCCGCGGCGGCGTACGCCTCCGAGCATCCGGACCGGCAGGAGGTCCGGATGGTCGTTGGTGTCACCCGGGCGGGGGCGACGTACTGTGCCCTGCGTCTGCGCGCGCACGACGACGACCAGTCGGTGGTGGGCGGCGCGGACCTGGTCCCCGAGCTGATCACCCTCCTGGGTGCGACGCTGGAGCCGATGGACGACGTGGAGGACAGTAAATGAGCGAGCTCTTCAACGAGGACCCGCGGGACGAGACCGCGGAGCGCCCGCCGTCCCGGCGCTCGCGCGCGCTCGTGATCACCGCGATCGTGCTGGTGCTCGCGTTCTTCGGCCTCACGACGTTCGCGAACTTCTACACCAACGTCCTCTGGTACCGCGACGTCGGCTTCGGCGGGGTCTACAGCCGGCTGCTCTGGACCAAGATCGCCCTGTTCGGGATCTTCGGGGTGCTGATGGCGGTCATGGTCGTCGTCAACATGGTGATTGCCTTCCGGGTGCGGCCGCTGTTCCACCCGCAGTCTCCCGAGCAGAGCGGCCTCGACCGCTACCGCCAGGCCGTCACCCCGATCCGCACCTGGCTGGTCATCGGCGTCGGCGTGCTGCTCGGCCTCTTCGCCGGGACCTCCGGAGCGGGGGAGTGGCGCAACTACATGCTGTGGCGCAACGGGGTGCCGTTCGAGCGCAACGACGCCTACTTCGGCAAGGACATCGGCTTCTTCGTCTTCGACCTGCCCTGGTATCACTTCCTCACCGACTTCGTGATGGCGATGAGCGTGGTCGCGCTGCTCGCCGCCGCCGTCGTCCACTACCTCTACGGCGGGATCCGGCTGCAGACCTCGGCCGACCGGCTCTCGGGTGCCGCGCAGGCGCAGCTGTCGGTGCTGCTCGGCATCTTCGTGCTCGCGAAGGCGGTCGACTACTGGCTCGACCGCTATGACCTGGCCTACCAGTCCGGGTCGCTGCTCACCGGCATCACCTACACCGACGACAACGCCGTGCTCCCGGCCAAGGCGATCCTGATGGGCATCGCGTTGATCTGCGCGGTGCTGTTCTTCCTCAACGTCTGGCGGCGGACCTGGCTGCTGCCGTCCATGGGGCTCGCGCTGCTGGTCCTCTCCGCCATCCTCCTCGGGCTGATCTGGCCGGGCATCGTCCAGCAGTTCCAGGTCAAGCCGTCCGAGGCGGACAAGGAGGCGCCATACATCGAGAAGAACATCGCGGCGACGAGAGCGGCCTACAACATCGACACCGTCGAGGAGTACCGGCTCCCATCAGCGGGAGTGTCGGCGGTCGACGACCCCGACAACCCGAGCGTGACCTCCATCCCGCTGGTCGACCCGCAGCTGGTGCGGCAGGCCTTCCAGCAGAACCAGCAGGTCCGCGGCTACTACTCCGTGGCCGATGTGCTCGACGTCGACCACTACCAGATGGCCGACGGCGTCGACCGCGCCCTGGTGCTCGGCATCCGCGAGCTCGACCAGAGCGCCCTCGACCCCGGCGTACAGAACTGGCTCAACCTGCACACCGTCTACACCCACGGCAACGACCTGATCGCGGCGTTCGCGAACCAGCGGACCGCCACCAACCAGCCGCTGGCGACGAGCGGCGGCAGCAACACCGACAAGACCCAGTGGGCCGAGGGGAACCAGCCCGGCCAGGACGCGCTGTCCGAGGCCGTCGGCGACTACGAGACCCGGGTCTACTTCGGTGAGCACAGCCCCGACTACTCCGTGGTCGGCAAGGCAGGTCCGGACTCCTCGAGCGTCGAGCTCAACCTGAGCAAGTCGTCGACGGCCAGCGACGACGATGACGACTCGGCCAGCGACCCGACCACGACGTACGACGGCGACGGTGGGGTGCCGGTCGGCTCGACGTTCCGCCAGCTGCTCTATGCGATCAAGTTCGGCAGCACGAACTTCCTGCTGTCCGGCCGGGTCAACGACAACTCCCAGGTCATCTACAACCGCGACCCGTCCGACCGGGTGCAGAAGGTCGCGCCGTGGCTGACCATCGACGACGACGTGTACCCCGCGATCGTGGACGGCAAAATCGTCTGGATCGTCGATGGCTACACCACCACCGACCGGTTCCCGGGCTCTGAGCGGGAGTCGTTCGACACGATGACCGATGACTCGCTGCAGGAGGAGACCGCTCTGCGGACGCTGCCGACCGACGAGATCAACTACATGCGCAACTCGGTGAAGGCGACCGTCGACGCGTACGACGGCACGGTCACCCTCTACGCCTGGGACGACCAGGATCCGATCCTCAAGGCGTGGTCGTCGGCGTTCCCCGGCGTGGTGAAGTCTAAGGACGACATCCCCGACGCTCTTCTGGAGCACCTCCGCTACCCGGAGGACATGTTCAAGGTGCAGCGCTACCAGTTCGCGCGCTACCACGTCACCGACCCCAACGCCTGGTTCCAGGACAACAACCGTTGGGCCGTCCCGGAGGACCCGAACGGCGCCAAGAGCCTGCAGCCGCCGTACCGCATGTTCGTGACGCAGCCGCCCGGCCTGATCCCGTCGGAGGGCGAGGAAACCCAGGAGGTTCCACCCGGCCAGGTGTGGTCGATGACCTCGACGTTCGTGCCGTACAAGCGGGCGAACCTCGCAGCTTACGTTTCGGTCGACTCGGACGCCACGTCACCGACGTACGGCCAGATGCGGGTCATCGACGTGATCGACGAGCAGCAGGAGGGCCCCGGACAGGTCGCCAACGCGGTCCGATCCGACACCTCGGTCTCCGAGGCACTCGCGGAGTTCAACCGCTCCGGCAACCAGGTCAACTACGGCAACCTGCTCACGGTCCCGGTCGGGGACGAGCTGATGTACGTCGAACCCGTCTACGCCCGGCTCTCGACCGCCAGCGAGGCGAACTTCCCGATCCTGCGCTACGTCCTCGTCTCCTATCGAGGAGGCGTGGGCATCGCCACCACACTGACCGAGGCGCTCGACCGGGCCAGGGAGAACGCAGGCGACGCCGGCGAGCCGGTCGGCGAGCCCACCGACGAGCCCACCGACGAGCCCACGGGGACCCCGACGGGCTCGCCCACCGACGAGCCCACCGACGAGCCGGGTCCGGACACCGTCGACGGCCTCCTGGCAGAGGCCGAGCAGGAGTTCACGGCAGCCGACGAGGCCCTGGCTGCCGGTGACCTCGGCGCCTACAAGGAGCACATCGACAACGCCCGCGACCTGGTGGAGGCGGCGATCGCGCTCGAGAACGCCGGCTCGTCCCCCACCTCGCCGGACGCCTCGCCCTCGGGATCCGAGACACCCTGATTTGGGGTCGGTACCACCCGTGCCGTAACCTTGAATTCACCGCCGCGGGGTGGAGCAGTTCGGTAGCTCGCTGGGCTCATAACCCAGAGGTCGCAGGTTCAAATCCTGCCCCCGCTACAAAGTAGAAACAGCAGGTCAGGGCCGGGTTCGTGGGTCACCACGGGCCCGGTTCTTGCGTTCGGTGTCAGCAGATTGTCTGCGGACATTGCCTCGGATCGGTCCCGAGTGGGCCTCGATGAGAAGAACGCCGAAGGCTGGCGAAGCTCTGCGGAAGATCGAACGCGGCGACCTCTTTGCCGTCGACCCAGAGGTCACACCTTGGTGTTCCTCGGGTGATGGCCGGCCGATTCGCGGACTTTCAGGGTGGCTGGGAGTCGAACTTGTCGGGCTGGAAGGGAGGGGTTTGCGATGCGTTCATGGAGCATCGTTGCCGCGCGTGTGCCCAGTTCGGTAAGTGGTTGAGCGACAACGGTGAGTCTCGGTTGGAAGAGCGTGGCCCAAGGGAAGTCATCGAAGCCGACCAGGCCCACGTCCTCGGGGATCCGAAGCCCGAGGTCGGCAAGTACACGCATCGCGCCGATGGTCATGGCGTTGTTGCCAGTGACGATGGCAGTCGGTGGGTCGGTGAGGCCCAACACCGCTGACACTGCTTTGTATGAGGATTCCTCATCGGAGCCTCCGATCACGATCAGATCGGGGTCTGGATCGAGGCTGTTGCGCTTCACCCCGAGCTCGAACCCGGCCAGTCGCTCACGGCTTGTGCCCAGCCCTGGCCGTCCCGCGATGAAGGCGACTCGTCGGTGCCCGCGCTCGGCAACGTGGTCGACAAGGGTTGCGACGGGTTCGACGTTGTGCACGCCGACGGAATCGGCAGCGAATGTCCCGGTTTCGGTGAAGCGGTCGACCAGCACCGTCGGCATGTTGCGGCGCTCGAGCAAGTCGTAGGTCTTGGCTGGCGCGGCCGAAGGCGCGAGAACAATGCCGTCACAGCGACGGGCGATCAGTTCCTGGACCGCCTTGAACTCTCGTTCTGGGTCGTCGTGGGTGTCGATGAGGAGGACAATGCGCCCCATGGTGCCAACTTGACGCTCGATGGCGCCGACCACTTCGGCGAACAAGGGATTCGAGATGGCTGAGATCGCCAGTCCCACGGTCTGCGTGCTTCCAGTCCGCAGGGACCTGGCGATGGAGTCGTTGACGTAGCCGGTGAGATGGATGGCCCGCCAGACCGCTGCCTCGGTCTCTGGTGCGATGACCCGGGTGCCGTTTATGACGTGCGAGACCGTGGACTGGGAGACCCCCGCTTCTTGCGCGACTCTGCGCATCGTGACCACGGCCACTCAGCTTTCAGCTTCGGAGATGTCGAGATCATCAACCAGCTCGACCACCAGGTCGGCGCGCTGCCTGCTGTCCGCGATGAGTGTGGCGTTGGCCTCGTCGACGGTGTCGACCCAGGCCATGGCGGCGGCCGGTGTCTTGCCGAACTCGACGTGGCGGTCGAACAAGCGTTGCCGCCTCAAGTCGGGATCCACGTCGACGAACCAGACCTCATCCATCTGTTGGCGCGCGCGAGTCCAGCCAGGCCCGTCGGCGAGCAGGTAGTTCCCCTCGGTGATGATCAGCGGAATCTCGCGTTCCACCGCCACCGTCGCCGCGATCGGCTCCCCGTGCGCACGGTCGTAGTCGGGCGCGTAGACGACCGGGTCATCGGCTTGGCGGATGCGGGCGAGGAGAGCCGCGTAGCCATCCGCGTCGAAGGTCTCGCTAGCGCCCTTGCGGCTCGCCAGACCTCGGGCCCGAAGAGCTGCGTTCGACAGATGAAAGCCATCCATTGACACGAGCCTCGCCTTCTCCACCGTGAAGACTCCCGCAAGCCACGCCGCCAGCGTTGACTTCCCAGCGCCTGGTGGCCCACACATCCCCAGAATGACCCGGCCGTTGGTCGCAAGTGCCCGCACACGCTCCAACAGCGTCTCCTCGTGGCCGCTGAAGACCACGGTAGGAACGCTCCTCAAGATTCACTCACCACTCCTCTGGCTGGACACCTGCAACGTCATCGCCCCGGTCATGATCGCAACCCCATCAGTCATCGAGTGTGATTGCGGGGTGATCACACCGGCGCAGCCACCGAGGCGAGCAATGTGGATGCGGTCAGCTACAGCCCAGACGTTGGGCATGTTGTGGCTGATCAAGATGACGCCGATACCTCGGTCACGAAGTTGCTCGATCATCCGCAACACCATTCCGGTTTCCTTCACGCCCAGTGCGGCAGTCGGCTCGTCGAGCACCGCCACCTTGGAGCCGAAGGCCCCGGTCCGGGCTACGGCCACCGCTTGGCGTTGACCGCCCGACAAGGATTCGACCGCGACCCCCATGTTCTGGATGGTCTGGATGCCGAGGTCCTGCACTGCCTTGCCAGCACGTTCCCTCATACCCTTCTTGTCGAGCATCCGGAAGACCGAGCCCAACATGCCGGGACGGCGTTCTTCACGCGCGAGGTAGAGATTGCTCGCCACGTCGAGCGCCGGGGAGACAGCCAGCGTCTGATAAACGGTCTCGATGCCGGCCTCGCGAGCATCTTGTGGACGTTTGAACTCGACCTCCTTGCCGTCCAGGAAGACGTCGCCGGTGTCGGGAATGATGGCACCGGTCAGCGCCTTGACCAGCGTCGACTTGCCGGCCCCGTTGTCGCCAATGATGGCCAACACTTCGCCGGGGTAGAGGTCGATGTCGACGTCGTTGAGTCCTATCACTCGACCGAAGAACTTGCTCAGCCCTCGGCCCGACAGGACGGGCGTCCGGGCCTCGACTGCGTCGACTTCTACGGGGCTCGGCATCATGCCTTCACCTTCCGAATCCATTGATCAACTGAAACGGCCAAGAGGACGAGTACGCCGACCGCGAAGACGCGCCATTGCTGATCGGCGCCAGCCAACGAGAGCCCCCGGTCAAAGGTGGCGTAGATCAACGCACCGAGGAGGGTGCCGACGAGGCGGCCGCGCCCACCGAACAGGCTGGTCCCACCGATCACCACGGCCGTGATGGTGGCCAGGTTGGTGTTATCGCTGAGGAGGTTGGGACTGGCCACGGAGTTCAGACCCATGGCCATCCAGCCACCGATGGCGAACAAGACACCAGCGACAGCGTAGACACTGAACAGCACTCGCTTGACGCGGACGCCGGAGAGTCGGGCTGCCTCGGCGTCATCGCCTACGGCGTAGACATGTCGGCCCCACGCGGTCTGGCTAAGCGCGAACCCAACGGCTAGGTAGAGGACCAGCATGATGATGATGCCGAGATAGATGGGGAAGCTGTCCGGGCCGCGCTCGGCACCGAGCCGCACGGGGATGTTGCCAGCGATCAGATGGGATTCCGAGAGATCCGTGCCGAGCACCGTCTTGCCCTTGGTGTAGAGCAGCATGGTGGCTTGGATGATCCCAAACGTGCCGAGTGTGGCAATGAATGGTGGAAGGTTCAGCTTCGTCACCAAGGCGCCATTGAGTGCGCCGCAGGCCAGGCCCACGACGAGCCCGGCGATGATCGACAGCCATGGTGACCAGCCCTGTTCGGCGGACAGTTTGGCCATAACCATCATCGAGAGAAGTGCGATGAAGCCGACCGACAGGTCGATGCCGGCGGTCAGAATGATCAGCGTCTGCCCGAGAGCCAAGATGGCCACTACGACCACACCCTTGATCATCGTGGCCTGGTTGCCGGCCAAGATGAACCGGTCGTTGAGCAGGGTGAAGACGAGGTAGGACAGCACCAACACGATCAGTGGGCTGAGGTAGGGGCGCGCATGCAACAGGTGCTGTGCCCGCTCGAGAAGCGTGTATTTCCGATTCGCGAACTCGGCGGCCGCCGACCCCCCCGAGGGGGAGCCGGCAGCCGCGTCGCCTGCGACCGGTGGGCCGGTGTCAGTCATGTCTTCGATCAGCCCCAGCAGACTTCCAGGCCAGCGGCGGTGTCGATGCTTTCAACACCATCAGCGGGCGTATCGGTGACCAGCGCGACACCGGTGTTGAAGAAGTCAAGCCCATCGCTCACCGCCGGGGGATCCCCGCCATCTGCGATTTCCTTGATCGCCTTCACGCCCTCTTCAGCCATCTTCACGGGGTACTGCTGCGAGGTGGCGTCAATGGTGCCGTCAGCAACGGCCTGCACGCCCTGGCAACCACCGTCGACTGAAACAGTCAACACGTCGTCTGGGGATCCACCCGCTGCCTTGACGGCATTCATCGCGCCGTATGCCGCAGGCTCGTTGATCGTGTAGATCACGTTGATGTCCGGGTTCTTGGCGAGACAGTTCTCCATGGCGGTTTGACCGTCTGCTTCATTGCCGTTAGTCGGTTCGTTGCAGACGATCTCGTAGTCGCCCTCACCGTAAGAGCCGGTGGGGTCTTCGTCACCGTTGACCTGCGGGTCCTTGACGTCAACGCCGAGGCCGGTCAAGAAGCCCTGGTCACGGTTGTAGTCAACCGAGACGATCTTGTCGTTGAAGATGTCGAGCAACGCGATGACAGCCTGGTCGCCACCGAGCTGCGCCTTGGTCCACTGACCGATGAGTTCGCCGGCCTCGAAGTTGTCCGTTGCGAACGTGATGTCCACGGTGTCCGGGGGGTCGGGCGGGGTGTCCAGGGCAATCACGAACAGGCCGGCATCGCGAGCCTCAGTGATCTTCGGGTTGACCGCGGGGCCATTGGGTGTGATCAGGATGCCCGCCTGGCCAGCGGCGATCGCCGCGTCGATGGCTTCGATCTGGCCCTGCTCGTCGCCATCCTCGGCGCCCGAGGCGATGGTGATGTCAACACCGTTCTCCTGGCCGGCCTTCTTGGCGCCTTCTTGCATGGTGACGAAGAACGGGTTGATGGAGTCCTTGGTGATCAGGGTGACAGCGATGTCGTCACCACCGGAGCCCCCCGAGCCCCCTTCGTCGGAGCCGCCACAGGCAGCCAGTGCGGATACCGCCAAGACGCCGATGGCCGCCAGCGCGAACTGGCGACGCCACAGGGATGGCGAGGGGATATGCAACATAAGCAGGTTCCTTCACAAAGGGTTGTCGAGGTCGACAACGAACCGGACATGTGTGCCGAGAGCTACGTCGTGACGAGCGGGAACCGAGCTGTTCGACCCATTGGCTCCGAGGTGCAGTGGCACTGTTCGCCTGATGTTTGTGTCGTCCGTCACATTGGCAGTATGCACACGCGCAACCGTATGCGCAACCGTATGCGCATACGATTGCTTAGACCGGCTTGGTTGTGCCGAGGGCTCCGAGAACCACATCGGCGCCGACGACGGCCACGCCACAGGACGGGCCTGCAACGAACAACGCACCGTCCGGTCGAGGGCGGTGAGGACCAAACTTCACCCGGAGGGCGAGAGCGGAGGGGCGATGGTCGCAAGGACCCCGCGCCTGGCGGGCACCGGACGGTGCACAGTCCACCGACATTCGGAGCAGCCGCCCCGAGGCCCGGCCACGACCTCGGAGTCGCCTTGCCCCCAACGGCGCGCCACCGGCTCGCGTCAGAAAAGATCAGTTGCTGAGTCGCAGTGTCCGCACCCAGATCGTGACGAGCACGTCGGCAGTTCGTCGTACGCAGAGCGCTGGTGCTCCTCACGCGCGAGGTCGTAGAAGTTGCGCTCGGTCATCAGCACGAGAGAGGTGATCAGACGTGCGCGCTCACGAGGTTGTCCCCCTCCTGCGATGTGTGATCGAGCAGTGATGCGGTGATGGCTGCGACGTCGTCGATCGAGGCCCGGAGTGCCTCACATGTCGACCCGCTGTGAGCCACTCTGTGAGCGGGGTGGTGAGTTGGTACGGCACTCATAACCCAGAGGTCGCAGGTTCAAATCCTGCCCCCGCTACAAAGAGAAATCGCAGGTCAGAAGCCGTTTCCGGAGAGATCCGGGGACGGCGTTCTGGCGTTCAGTGGCGCTTGCGACACCTCTGCGACACCTGGGTCGGTACAGTTCTGGACTCCGTCAGACGGTCTGGTGCGCAACTTGGGCTATTGACCCAGAGGTCGAGAGGTCGATCAGCGCCGCGCTGCGTGGCCGAGAGGGCGATCGAGATGATGTGCCGGCGCGCGGAAGGCCATCGCGGAAGCGAGGAGCGAGTGCGCGCCCGACGCGTGCGGATGCGACCGATCCGGGTATTGCAGGCGAGGCCAGAGACGAGGAGTGACTCGACCTGCTGCTCGCCCCAAAGTGGTTGACCGTCACAGGTGGCGCGCCTCCCGTCGATCGGCTGCCGCCCTCTCAAGGCGGTAGCGCCGGTTCGAATCCGGTCGGGGGTACCTGCTGGTAAGTGATAAGGGGTCTTGACAGAAATCACCCCCGTGGAGACACTTGGCGCGACCATCGGGCCGAGTTCAAGAAGACCGTGCGCGGCGGGATGCACTGGTGGAGGTCCACCACCGTGAGTCGCAGACGTCACGGCCATGGCGCCTGACCTGATGTCGCGCCCGCGCCGGACGATGGTGTGACCGCTCGACTGTGTCGTCGGGTTCTGGACGTCGATGAGATCGAAGACCCCGGACGCGTTCACCAAGTGCTCGTCAGCGATCCCCTTTCCTCGAATCGAACAGGAGGTGCCATGGCTGAGAGTGAGCAGAAGATTAAAGGCGCGGCGGGGCTGGGTACTCACGAGGGGCGGATCAAGAACCCGTATGCCCCGGAGCATGTGGAGTACTACTACAAGCCGCTGGTCGAGCAGACCAAGTACCTGTTCGATCCGATCCTGCAATACAACCGCGCGCACATCGTGATGCTCCACGACGAGGGAATCATCGACCAGGAGCGCGCCGCCGCGGTCCTGACGGCGCATGACGAGCTGGAGGCGCTCGGCGTTGACGGCGTCGAGTTCGATCCGCAGTTGATGGGTGCCTACCCCAACATCGAGTCGATCATCATCGACATGACGGGGTACAACGCCGGCGGCATGCTGTATCTCGGGCGGTCACGCAACGACGCGCAGAAGGTGCCGGAGAGGCTCGCCCACAGGGCGATCATGCTGGACATCCTGGACGAGGTGAACGCCGTGCGACGGGCGACCTTGCAGACCGCGGCAGAGCACCTCGAGACGCTGATGCCGAACTACACCCATCTGCAGCACTCGCAGGCCATGACGTTCGGCTACTACCTCATGTGGTTCGTCGACGCGATGGAAGCAAACTTCGAGCGCCTCATGGGCGGCTACAAGCGCTTGAACATGAGCCCTGCAGAGCTTGGCGTCGGCATGGGATCGGGCTTTGCGGTCAGCCGCGAGCGGGTCGCAGAGCTGCTCGGCTACGAGGGGATCATCGAGAACGCGCTCTATGCCCATCGGTCCCTCGATCGCGAGATCGAATGCCTTGGCATCCTGTCGATGACGATGCTCGACGTCTATCGGCTGTGCGAGGACTTCCACATCTGGTGTTCTTCCGACGTCGACTTCCTCGAGCTGGACGACGCGTACTCCGGGACCAGCTTCTCGATGGCGCAGAAGAAGAATCCCAACGGTCTGGCGCAGATGGAGCTCGCGGCGCTCATGTCACATCAGACCTACAACCTGCTGCACGACTTCGCCAAACGAAACACCAGCGAGGTCATCCTCCCTGGAAATCAAGCGGGCCGGTTCCGCGAAGAGGTCATGCAGACTGCTCGGGGCGCCCTCATGGTGGCGAAGGGCGTCATCTCCACGATCCAGGTGCACAAGGAGCCGATGGCCGCGCAAGCGACCGCCTCCTTCTCGCAGGGCGCGGACCTCAGCGACGTGCTGGTGCGGGAGTGCGGGCTGTCGTTCCGCGAGGCATACCGGGTGGTGGCCGCGCTCGTCAGGGCCGCCTACGAGCAGGGCAAGAAGCCGTCGGAGGTGACAGTGGACATGCTGGCCGACGCCGCCATCGCCGCTCTCGGCAAGAAGGTCTCCCTGAGCGCTGAACTCTTCCGTGAAGCGATGGACCCGATGGAGAGCATTCGGGCCAAGAAGGTCATCGGAAGCGTCGCTCCCGACACCGTCAGAGATGCGATCGCGAGGAAGACCGATGCCGTGATCCGGGACGAGGCCTGGCTGCTCGAGCGGAGGAACACGGTGATCGAAGCGGACAAGCTTCTCGCTCAAGCGTGCCGAGACATCATCGCCTCGCCTTCGGACTGACGCGCGTGCTCATCGAGGAGGTGCGGGTCACGCGTTACCCGATGCAGCGCGTCGATCGGAACTGGAAGACGGCCACCTACGCGGCCAGCTCGGCGACAGGGTTCGCCCTCGAGCTCACCTCCGGCAGCGTCACCGGCCTTGGAGCCACGTCCGCCCATCCGCGCATGCTCGGACCCGACGAGCTGTTCGCCCTGCTCGACGGTCCCGTGCGAGAGCGGCTCATCGGCGCGGACGCTCTGAACGGCTCCGCACTGCGAGCGGAGCTCGCCGCCGTTGGGATGGATCCGCGAGCGGTGTTGGCCGTCGATCTGGCGTTGCACGACATGGTCGGCCGACTGGCGGGTCTGCCGTCATACGCGGTGTGGGGCGGCCGCCTTCACGCAGGTGTCGACGTCGTACGCATGGTCGGCATCAAGGACCTTCCAGAGCTCGAGACGGCGGTGGGGTCGCTGGTCGACGAGGGGTTCCGCCACGTGAAGATCAAGATCGGGACGACCATTCAAGAGGACGTGGACCGCGTCTCCATGGTCCGTGCCGTGTTCGGCGACCAGCTCTGGATCGCCGTCGACGGCAACGGCCACTACGACTTCACCGACTCCATCGAGCTCTGCCAACGCGTGCAGCCGTTCGACATCGCCCTGATCGAACAGCCCGTCCCCTACCAAGACATCGAGGGACTGGCCAAGGTGACCGCCGCCAGTCCCATTCCCGTGTTGGCCGACCAGTACGCCACCGATGCGGCGTCGGCTCGCGAGCTCTGCGAACGGGAAGCAGCCAACCTCATCTCGGTCAAGCTCACGAAGATGGGGTCGATCGACGAGTGCCGGCGAGTCGCCACGATCTGCGATGCCTTCGGCGTCGACGTACACATCGGCGGCTCCATGGCGCCGGCGCTCGTGGACGTGGCAGCAGCCCACCTCGCGGTCACCCTGCCTGGGCTCCATCAACAAGCCGAGGTCGGCGAGTTCGGAGCTGCCACCGAAGACGCGTTCACACACGTGCCGATCGTCGCTGGCCGACTCCAGCTCGATCCCAGCCGCCCGGGGTGGGGCGTCGAGCTCCGCAACGCCACCCCGGCCCTGCACCGTTCCTGAAAGGAAGGACGAAAAGTGCGCCTGACCTACCTGACCTGGTCTGCGTTCCATGTTCGCACCGACACCGGACTGAGCATTCTGTTCGACCCTTGGGTGGCAGGCGACGGGGCTGGCGTGCCAGCGAGCCCCGTCTCGGTGGAAGACCTCGGGACCATTGACTACGTGGTCGTATCGCACACGACGTTCGATCACTTCGGCCAAACAGCGGAGATCCTGAAGTCCTCCGAGTCGGCTGTGCTGCTCTGCGCGAAGGACGTGGCACTCCATGCGGCCAGCTTGGGCATTTCGCCCGATCGCATCATCCACTTCAGTCCCGGGAACTCGTTGACCGTCGATGGCGTGTGGATCAAGGCCGTGCTCGCTCACCATGTCTCGATGCGGCCGTTCCCCGAGGACTCGTACCTCTCCGGTGTCCCGTTCTCCTACTTCGTCCGCGAGCCCTCGGGCACCACGCTGTTCTTCGGCGGCGACACCTCGCTGCATTCAGAGATGAAGCTCTTCGGTGATCTCTACAAGCCGGACATCGCGATCCTGGGCGTCGGAGGACGCCGTGGCGGGCATCCCACCCGGGGCACGTTCGGACCAGTGCTGCCGATCGACGAGGCTGTCCATGCGGCGAACATGCTAGGGGTGAGGTACGCCGTCCCCTCGCATTACCTGGCCGACGCCGGTGTCGACGGTGACTGGCCGACGGCCTTCGCCGCCGCGGCACCGGACATCCAGGCCCTGGTCATGGAACGCGGCCAGATGCTCGAGTTCGACGGGGGAGCACTCAGCTCCCGCTAGACCGCAAGGCCCTGTATCGGCACCCGCTGGGGGACGTGAGAGGCGGAAATCAATGGTTGCGCAAGACCTGCGTAGCGCGTTTGCCGCGCTAGAGGCGGCCGGCGACGCCGTCGTGGTCAAGGAACCCATCGACTGGCGCTACGAGGCCGCGGCCGTGCTGTGGGAACTGAAGCGAGGACCCGCCGCGCGGATGGACGCCGTCGTGGGGTACGACGTGCCGATCGTAGGCAACATGCTGAACAGTCCCGACAAGCTTGCCACGGCCCTTGAGATCCCCGCCGACCGACTCCAAGAGCACGTGCTGGCTTCGATGGACCAGCTGATCCCGACCGAGCTGGTCTCTGCCGCCCCTTGCCAGGAGATCGTCGACCACCGTGACCTCGACGTCCTAGGGCGGCTTCCTGTGCCCGAGATCAGTGAGGCCGACGGTGGGCGTTACGTCTCCGCCGGCATGATCATCTGTCGCGACCCCGAGAGCGGCCGTCAGAATCTGGCCATCTGCCGGGTGCGCGCCTCGAGCGACGGCAGGCTGGGGTGTTACCTCGCACCCACCCACTCGGCGCAGTTCCTGGCTGCCTACCGACGACTCGGCCGGCGCATGGACGTGGCGATGGTGGTCGGCTGCCACCCCGCGGTCCTGGTGGCGTCGCAGATGCTGGTGCCCCACGACGAGATGCAGATCGCCGGTGGCCTCCTCGGCGAGCCACTGCGCGTGGCGGCTGCGACGACGGTGGATCTGGTCGTCCCTGCCGAGGCCGAGATCGTTCTCGAGGGATGGATCGACCCTGAGGACACCGCCGAGGAAGGGCCGTTCGGTGAGTTCCCCGGCACCTACGCCCCCGCGCGAGACAACCCGGTCATCAACCTCACCGCGATCACGACGCGTGCGAAGCCATGGTTCCAGATGATCGTCGGCGGGCGGCACCCCGAGCACCTGGTCACCGGCGCGATCGCCCGTGAGGCCGGCCTCCTCCGTACCCTTCGCGCCGTCGTCCCCGGCACGCGGCGAGTCGTGTTGACCGCAGGCGGGAGCTGCCGGTTCCACGCCGTGGTGGCGATCGACCAGCGACTCCCGGGCGAGGCCAAGTTGGTCGCGACCGCTGCACTAGCAAGCCAGGACCTGATCAAGCACGTCGTGGTGGTCGACGACGACATCGATCCCTCCGACCCGGAGGACGTCGAGTGGGCCATCGCGACGCGCATGCGCGCGCACGAGGACCTCGTCGTCATCCCCGGGATGAAGTCGAATTCCGTGGACCCCATGTCGATCGAACGGACGATCACCAAAATCGCCTTCGATGCCACGCTTCCTGCCGCGACCTCTCCTGAGATCCGCCGGATGCGAGTCGGTGTTCCTGCCGACGTCGCCGACTCGATTCGCGAGCGCTGGCGGACCATCATTCCTGGCTCGGGGGTCCATCTCGACCAGGCAGGTGAAGGGGCCAGAGAAACGATCGTCGAGGACGTGTGAGCCATTGGGGAATACGGCGCACCGACCCGCGGTCGACGGGTTGACTCAGTAGTCGGTCGTACTCGTGCCGACGCTGTAGATCGTCGAGCGGCACGAAGCTCACCGCCACCGGAGACTGGAACCTCACCCCCGACCTGCCGGGTCTCGGCCCCAACCTCGGTCTCGAGGCCATCGCCTGGGTGCCCGACAGTTACCTGACCGCCAAGGGGTTCAAGACCACCGGCGGCACGGCGTGCAACCCGGCCGACTACGCGAACCACGGAACCGGGCTGTTCTTCGATGGTCTCCTGCACGGTGAGGGTGCGGCGCAGGAACTCGATGTGCCCGGGGCGCAGTGCGATGAGCTCGCCCAGCGCATCCCGGTCTCGATCGCGGTCTCGACCATCAACCGGTGTTGCTCGGGTACGGCCTGGATGAGGGCGTCGAACTCGTCGGGGGTCAGGGTCCGGGTCTTGGCGGCGATGACCTTGGGGAGCTCGGTGTGCTCGCAGGGATTGATGAGGATGAGCTGGTCGCGGACGGCTCGTTTGAAGATCGAGTGCAGCATGGTGTGGTACTTGCGGATCGACCTGAGCGAGAGCCCGCCGGCCGCGGCACCGGTGACCCAGTCCTGGACGAGGGAGGGTGGGATCTTGGCGACCGGGCGGTGACCGAAGAACGGGAAGAAGTGCTTGTCCAGGTTGGAGACGTAGGTCGCGCGGGTGGTGGCTTCGATGTGTTTGGAGGGCACCCAATCGCGTTCGACGAACTCCTGGAAGGTGATGGCGCCCAGGGTGCCGTCGTGCCACTGCCCGCGCAGGACTGCTTGTTCTTGTCGGTGTGCGGGCCCGCAGGGCCTCGCGTTTGCTGGAGTAGCTGAGTAGCTGCCGGCGGCGCGTTTGCGGCCGTCGGGGTCGAGGTAGACCCCCGGTCCAGCGCACCCCGGACTTGAAGGTGCGTTGCAGCGCGAACGCCATCAGGTTCTCCCGAGTGTTGCGACACCTATGCGACACCGAACTGTGCCGGATCGATCTGGACGACACCAGACGGGTGTGGAATCGGAAAGTGGTGTCTGACCTGCGTATACACCTCACCACAGCCCTTACCGTGAGCGTGAATTCCGCGTCGGCGGCGCGTCTCTAGGTGAGCGTGTCAACTTTTCTGTGTAAGCGGGCCGGTCACAGGTAGGGGTTGATGCGGTCGGGGTAGGCGATTGCGAGTTGGGCCAATGCCTTCTTCCAGTTGGTGACGATCTGTCCTTCGACGAGTCGGGGTTCGGCTCGGCGTTCGTTGGCGGGCTTGCCGCGCTCTTTTGCGCGTTCGCGTGCTCGTTTGTCCTCGATGTTGCAGATCGCCAACCACAGCAGCTTGACCACGGCGGCGTCGTTGGGGAAGTGGCCGCGGTTCTTGATGATCTTGCGCAGCTGGTAGTTCAGCGACTCGATCGAGTTCGTGGTGTAGATGACCCGCCGCAGCTCGGGCGGGAACGCCAAGAACGGGGTGAAGCGTTCCCAGGCGGCTTCCCAGGTGGCGACGGTGTGGGGGTACTTCGCGGCCCAGGTCGCGGCGAACGCGTCGAGCTTGTCGTGTGCGTCCTCGGCGTCGACCGCGGTGTAGATCGGGCGGAGCGCTGCGGCCACTGCCTTGCGGTCGCCGTAGCCGACGAACCGCATCGAGGCTCGGATCAGGTGCACCACGCAGGTCTGCACCGTGGACTGGGTCCAGGTCGCCTCGATCGCCTCGGGCAGCCCGGTCAGGCCGTCGCAGCAGACGATCAGGACGTCACCGATCCCGCGGTTGGCCAGGTCGGCACAGACCCCGGCCCAGAACTTCGCTCCCTCGTGGGCCTGGACCCAGATCCCCAGGACGTGCTTGATGCCGTCCATGTCGACGCCGACGGCCAGGTGCGCGGACTTGTTCGTCACGTGCGCCCCGTCGCGGACCTTGACCACGATCGCGTCTAGGTAGATGACCGGGTAGAACGCCTCGAGTGGCCGCCGCTGCCAGGCCAGGACCTCCTCGCTGATCTCATCGACGATCTTGCTGATCGTCTCATGCGAGAGCTCGGTGCCCAGCGTGGTCGCGAGGTGATGGCCGATGTCGCGGATCGTCATCCCGCCCGCGTAGAGGCTGATGATCATCTCGTCCAGCCCGCCCAGCCGGCGGCTGCCCTTGGGGACCAGCCGAGGCGTGAACGAGCCCTCACGGTCACGCGGAGTGGCCAGCTCGATGTCCCCGACCTGGGTCGAGACCGTCTTGCCCGTCGACCCGTTGCGAGAGTTGCCGAACATCGAAGCCTCCGCAGAGCCCTTCTCGTAGCCGAGATGATCGGTCAGCTCGGCCTGCAGACCACGCTCGAGCGCGGCCTTGATCAACCCGGGGATCAGGCCACCATCCCCGGTCAGCTCGATGTCGCCGGCATCGATGCGAGCAAAGAGCTCATCCAAGGCGCCAGACGCGGCCAGCTCGGCGGCCACGTCCCGGCCAGTCACACCCTCAGCAGGCGTGATCTCTTCTGACACAGGGTCCATCTTGATCCTCTCGGACGGACCGACCGCTTACACAGAAGATCTGACACCTCCCTCTAGGTTTCGCTCATAACCCAGAGGTCGCAGGTTCAAATCCTGCCCCCGCTACAAATTTCAGGCTCGGTTCCCCCTGGGAAACCGAGCCTGAAAGCTTTGGAAATTGACTCGGTCATCGAATAGTCAGCGCTTGCCGACGTACACGCCTGCGCCGCGCTTCTGGACGGGGAGTGCGACGCTCGTCGGCACAACCCGGCCATGACAACCACCCTCGCCCTCGCGTCCACCGTGACCGTGTTTTCGTCTCGCCGTTCGGACCAACTCCCGGTGGGTCTGACCGTGGACGAAGCGGTGCGGATCGCCGCCGCGCTCGACGCTGCCCACGCCGAGTCCAGCCGCACCGTCTAGGCGCATACCTGGCGGGTCTGGGAACGCTGGTGCACCGCCCGCGGTATCTCCGCGCTCCCGGCTGACCCCCATGCGCTGGCCGCCTACCTGGTCGAACGCGCCGCGAACGGCACCGCGGTGGCCAGCCTCAACATGACCTGCACCGCCATCCGCCACATGCACCGCCAGCACGGCCCGGCCAACCCCGCCGAGGACGAGCTCGTCCGCCAGGTCCGCCTCGGACTGCGCCGCACCTACGGCACCGCCCCCCGCCGCCTAGCGCGGCCGCTCACCGTCACCGAGATCCGCCAGATCATCGACGCCCTCGACCGGACCTCGCCCATCGGAGCCCGCGACGCCGCGATCATCCTCATGGGGTACGCCTCAGCGATGCGAGGCTCCGAGCTCGTCGCGCTGGACCTGGGAGACCTCGAGCTCAAGCCCGGAGGCCTCCTGATCACGATCCGCCGATCCAAGACCGACCAAGAACACCACGGCCAGATCGTCGCCGTCGGCCACGGCGGCCACGCCGTGACCAACCCCGTCGCCGCGTTGGCCGCCTGGCTGAGGATCCGAGGTCACCAGCCTGGCCCGCTGTTCTCGCGGATCTGGTGCAGCCGCGTCAGTGACCAGCCGCTCGGCAACCACGTCGTCGCTCGCATGCTCCGCGCCCGGGCCGTAGCCGCCGGCCTCGACGGCACCCGGATCACCGCCCACTCCCTGCGCGCCGGGCACGCAACCACCGCAGCACTCGCCGGTGTCCCACTCCACCGCATCGCCGCCCAAACCAGACACAAGGACATCTCCGTCCTCGTCAACCGCTACATCCGCCCGCTCGAGGCGCTCGCGACGACGTCGAGCAAAGACCTCGGGTTGTGAATCAGAGTCAGCGGACATCACGTGACGCCGCTGCAGTCTGGGTCCGTCGGACAGCAGGCTGGCCGGGCCGCGCTTGCGATTCAACCGGTCTCCATCTTCTGTCCACCTCGCCGGCGTGTGCTGCATCGATGGCTTGCGGGTTCAGTGGCGGGGGCTGAGCTCGATCGCCACCGGCGCGCCTGCCGACTCCGGGACGCAGCAGGTCAGGTCCGCGCGGCATGCCCGCGGCGGGGACTCAGCCTCGAGGGTGGCGCGAACGGCGTCGAGCTGGGCGGAGAACTGCTCGAGCTCGGCGACCCGGTCGGCGATCTCGGCTTGTTTCTCCTCGACCAGCAGGGCGACCCGGTCGTGGGCGGCACTGCAGTTCGTACCGGCCCAGACCGGGATCAGTGCGGTGATCTGCTCGCAGCTGAGCCCCATCCGCCTCGCCCGGGTGATGAACAGCAGCCGGGTGGCCGCGTCCTCGCCGTAGTTGCGGTAGCCCGACGCGGTGCGATTCGGGAGGCCCATCAGGCCGACCCGCTCGTAATAGCGCACCGTCGAGGCCGGGACTCCGGCGGACTCGGCGAGTTCGGAGATCCGCACAAGTCCACGGTAGACCTTGCACCCGGGTGCAAGGTCAAGAGCAGTGTCAGGTCCTGAGTCGCGGTCTGGACCAGGGTCTTGACCTTGCACCCGAGTTCAGCTCCTAGGTTCGGCGCGACGACCGGAACTGCCGGTCCCCGACCCAGGGAGCAACTCATGGGAACCTTCACTCGCGACAACACCGAGCTCGCCGTCGACGTCGACGGTGCCGGCCAGCAGCACCGCGCCGAGGCGGGGGGCATGACTATCGCCCTCGAACGGTGGAGCGCCGGCCTCGACACCGCCGAGTGGTTCGCCGACCTGCCCGGCGGCGCCTGCCAGGAGCCGCACTGGGGGTACTGCCTCAAGGGCCAGGTGACGATGCGGTTCACCGACGGCCAGACCGAGGTCATCTCGGCCGGTCAGGCCTACTACATCCGGCCCGGCCACAACGCCCACATCGACGCCGACACCGAGTTCGTCGAGTTCACCTTGGCCGACCAGGCCCCCGGTATCAACACCGTCGAGCTGGAGGCGAGCGGTTACCGATGAGTCGAGGAGAGCCATGAACACGGTGACGAAGGACGGACGTTCGACTTTGTGACGGTGATCCCCACTCGTGCCTACGTGCAGCGCGGGAAGGCGGGCTCTCTCGCGCCCATGCACAGTCAGCGGGTTCACCGACTAGGCCCACACGAGCTCGCGCGGCTCCCCGCATGACCTTGCGGCAACGGCAGACGGATTCGGCCCCTTGGCCATGCACCCCGCAAGCCGGTCAGCCCTTGGGAGGGTCGTCGGTGAGCTGGGTGCGCCGCTGGCTCAGGAACGAGACTTCAGCATCGGTACGCGCCAGAGCAGCCGCACGGTCGTACGCCAGCGAGGCCTCGTGTGGTCGTCCCAGCCTTTCCAGCATTGAGGCGCGAGCGGCGTGTAGCAGGTAGTAGTGGTCCAGTTCCTCCGCAACGTCGTCGAGCAGCGCAAGGCCTGTCTCCGGTCCTTGGGTTTCGGCGACGGCGATAGCCCTGTTCAGCGTCACGACTGGTGTTGGCATCACCGTGGTCAGCCGGTCGTAGAACCGCAGGATTGCCGCCCAGTCGGTTTCCTCGAAGCGCCGCGCTGCGCAGTGCAGCGCCTGGATCGCCGCTTGCAGCTGGAACGGCCCGAGCCGGCGATGCCGCATGCAGGCGAGCACGAGTTCTTGCCCCTCGGCGATCAGGGATCGATCCCAGAGCGTACGGTCCTCGTCCTTGAGCAGCACGACGGCAGCGCCGTCGCCGCGGGCCGGTATCCGTGCGTCAGCGAGCAGCATGAGGGCCAGCAGGCCCACCGCCTCGGGCTCGTCGGGCATCAGCGTCACCAACACCCGTGTCAGCCTGATTGCCTCGGCTCTCACGTGGCCGCGCATGAGGTCGTCCGCGCCGGCGTTGTAGATCAGATAGAGCACCGAGAGCACTGGCCGCAGCCGGTGTGGCAGCTCGTCGTCGTCGGGCACTCGGTAGGGGATGTGCGCCGCCTTGATCTTGTGCTTGGCGCGCACCAGGCGCTTCGCCATGGTCTCCTCGCTCACCAAGAACGCCGTGGCCACCTCGGCGGCGGTGAGTCCCGCGATCAGGCGCAGGGTCAGAGCCACCTGATGCTCGACCCGGATGGCCGGGTGACAACAGGTGAAGATGAGGCGCAACTGGTCGTCGTGCGCGAGCTTTGGATCCTCCAGGCCAGAAGCGGATTCGGTGCGCAGCCGGGCGGTCGCAATCTGCTCGCTGAGCCCGCGGCCTCGCCGGCTCCGGCGGACGACGTCGACGGCGCGGTTCCGCGCAGCGGTGACGATCCAGCCGGCCGGGTTGTCCGGGACGCCGTCGGTCGGCCACCGACGTAGGGCGGTCAGGAAGGCGTCCTGCACGGCGTCCTCAGCGAGCGTGATGTCACCGAAGACGCGGGTCAGAGTCGCCACGGCCTGGCCGTGTGCCTCGCGGAACGCCCGCTCGACTTCGTCCATCCACAGTCCCTCAGTGGCCGGGGGCATCCTGGAGCCGCCCGGTCGCCCGGAACGGCCGCACCTCGATCGAATGGTTGATGGCCTCGACGACCTTCCCGGCCCAGACCAGCGCCGCGTCGAGGTCTTCGGCGTTGATGATGTAGAAGCCGCCGATGTGCTCCTTGGCCTCCACGAAGGGCCCGTCGGTGGTCACTTTGTCCAGGCTCGTGCCACCGCGCACCACCGTGGCCGCGTCCGGACCGTGCAGCGCGCCGCCGAACGCGAACGCGCCGGCGCGGTCCATCTCCTCCTCCAGGGCGATCACCCGGCCCATGAAGGCCTGCATCTCCTCAGGGGTCGGCGGTGCCCCGGACCCCTCGCCCTCGACGTCGTAGACCGCCAGCAAGTACTGGTTCATCCGGACTCCTCGTTTCCGCGGGGCCATCCCGCTCTGACCTACTGACGAACGACAGCGGGCAGATCAGGACAGGCTGGGACAAGAATCTCAGTGTTGTCCCTGGCCGCGTCTACGCTCCCGACCATGAACCGCATCGACCGTCTCTACGTGCTGGTCGAGGAGCTGCGTGCGGCGGGAGCCAGGGGGCGCACGGCGGGGCGGCTGGCCGAGCACTTCGAGGTCAGCGTCAGGACCATCGAGCGCGATCTGAGCGCGCTGGGCCAGGCCGGCGTCCCGCTCGCGACGAAACAGGGCCGCGCCGGGGTTACACGCTCGATCGCTCGATGAGCCTGCCGCCGCTCAACTTCACCCCACGTGAGGCGGCGGCGATCGCCGTGGCGTTGAGTCGCAGCGAGCACGTGCTCTTCAGCCGTGACGCCCGCAGCGCCATGCAGAAGATCGTGGCAGCGATGCCCGAGAGGGCGCTGCAGGAGGCGCGTGCCACCGCCGAGAAGGTCAGGCTTCTCGTTCAGCCGGCACCCGACCCGGATGCCGAGATCGCCGAGACCATCTGGCGTGCCGTGCGCGACAACCATGTGACCCGCATTCGCCGGTTGTGGGCAGCGTTCGTGGGCCCGGAGGCGACGGCGACCAATCATGTCGTCACAGCGGCGGCGACGAGCCTGGGTGCAGGCATCGCGACGCTGATCGTACGCGGGCGCCATGGCAACACCGCGGACGCGGTGGTCGCGACGCTGCTCGCGACTGACCTCGCTGGCGGCGTGTATGTCAACAACCGGGCGTGCGCGCGGTGGTATGAGCGGGCCGGGCAGGGGGACGCCGAACACCTAAAGTTCGCGGCCAGCCATGTCCATCCGGGCGCCGTCGCGTGGCTTGACCGCCAGACGCACCAGGGGCTGCCAGGCTGGGCCTGGGCAGTGGCGCACTACGCCTACATGATGGGCGCGACTGTTGCCATTCGCCGGGCGCCACAGCGGCGCCGCGCGGTCGGCGTCGGGTCGGCGTCGGGTTGACGGTGGGAGGGATGGTGCTTGACCGACTACTCGGCCCGTCGGTCATGGCGCCATGGTTTGCCTGGACGTACTATCCCAAGCTGCTGATGGGGCACGCCGTCGCGTCTCTATGGTCGGACACGGACCTCGGCTTGGATCACGCCGTTGACTGGGTGCAGAGAACCGAACACGACGAGGTCGTTGTTCACGAGCAGCCGCTGGGTCTTCTTGGCGCGAAATTGGCCGCCCTGTCCGAGTGGCACACGGTGTCGACTGGTGAGCGCAGAGCGATCGCGTTTCTCATCGCCGCCCTGGCGAGGACGACTTCATCCGGGAGTCGATGGAGTAGCCGACGATCTTGTTCGACCAGACGTCCTTGATCGCGCAGATGTAGAGCTTCCCTTCCCGTGTGGGGTGCTCCGAGATGTCCCACAGCCAGACCTTGTTCGGGCCGTCAGCGACGAACTCGTGCCGGACCACGCCGTGCTCGTCGACCACCGCGAGGAGGTCGTCGTGTGGCGCAGGACCAGTGGAGCCCGCCTTGACCTGCGGAAACGTCCCTAGGAATGACGATGGGCCGCAGTGGGGCCTCGTGCCAAGGCCTCACCTCATTGCTGCCTGCGGTCCAGCGAGTCAGTTCGGCGTCGGTGTCATGGACGGTCGGCTTGTGGTTCCGAGTAGCGCTTGGCATGCCACTGAGGTGTGCTCGGAGCTCCACGAACCTCGGCGCGTGAGTAGAGAGCCCGGGTCTGCCTCCGTCTAGTCCTTTGTGTCGAGTTGTTTCGAGCACATGGTCGCGGTGACAGCGCTGCCGCGGGGAGCCCCCGCGGACTTGAGGCACGATCGAAGTCAGGACCGGCCGAAGATCCTTCGCACGAAGCCGGGGTTGTTGCTGGATTTGCTCTTGCCGGTCTTGCCGGTCTTGCCGGTCTTGCCGTGCTTGCCGTGCTCGCCGGGACACCACTGTCCAGCGGGAACCCGCGCCTTGACGCTCGCGATGTGCTGGCCGCAGCCGGACCACGTGGTCCGGCCGCACGTCTTGCATCGGACTGCTCGGCACATGAGGTGGTCTCCGTTCAGCCGTGGGAGAAGCGGATGTCGGGCAGCACCCGGGTCAGCCAGCGTGGCGCCCACCAGGCTGCCCGGCCGGTGAGGCGCAGCAGTACGGGTAGGAGGACGAGCCGGACAAGGAACGCGTCGAGGAGCACGGCGACGCCGAGCACGATGCCCATCTCCTTGGGCGGAAGCGGGCCGGAGAGGGCGAAGGTGAAGAACACCGCAACCATGACGGCGCCGGCCGCGAAGATGACCCGGCCGGAGTGGGCCAGCGACCCGACCATCGCGTCCTTCGGGTCGCCGGAGTGCTCGAAGTGCTCCTTTGCCGAGGCGAGGAGGAAGACGGTGTAGTCCATGGCGATCGCGAAGATCATCGCGAAGAAGAACACCGGCGCCCAGGCGTCCAGGAAGCCTTGGGGCTCGAAGCCCATGAACCCGGCACCCCATCCCTCTTGGAACACCAGGCGCGCGACACCGAAGGCGGCGGCGGTCGAGACAAGGCTGGCCAGGGTCCCGAGCAGAGCGATCAGCGGCGCCTGGAGGGCGATGAGCAGGAGCAGGAAGCCGAGCGCCAGGATGACGCCGATCACCAATGGCGTGGAGTCGTCGAGCTGGGTCTTGAGGTCGAGGTTCTCGACCGCGGCTCCTCCGACGTAGGCCGAGGCGGGCAGGACTGCGCGGAGCCGGTCGACGGTGTCGCTCAGGGCGGGGTCGGACGGGTCGACGGTCGGCACCGCCTGGATCAGGGCGTATGGGGATCCGTCGGCTGCCGGCGTCGCGGGCATCGCGTCGGCGATGCCGGGGTCGCCGGCCAGGACCGCCGACGCGGTTGTGGCGTCGGTCTTGTTGACGACGATGGTGAGGGTGCCGGGTGCGCCGTCGCCGAAGGCTCCTTGCACCAGGTCGTAGCCCACGCGGGCGGAGGAGTCCTCGGGCAGCACCGCGATCGACGGCATCGCGGTCCTCAGACCCAGCACCGGGGCGGCAAGCGCGAGCAGCACGACGAGAGCGGCCAGCCCGAAGGCGACCGGGCGCTTCCAGAGCCGCTCGCCCCAGGCGGCGAACTTCGGGGAGCGGTGCTCACCGGATCGGGACCAGGGGAGGGAGAGCTTGTTGATGCGGTGGTCCAGCTTGGCGAGGACCAGGGGCAACAAGGTGAGGGTGGCGGCAAGCACGAAGACGACCGAGAGCATGATGCCGCCGGCCATCGAGCGGAAAGACGGTGAGGGCACCAGCATCACGGCGGACAGGGAGATGAGCACGGTCGCCCCGGAGAGGAGGACGGCCTTGCCGGCGGTGTCCATGGTCTCGGCGACCGCACGCTGGGGCGTGCTTCCGGCGCGAGCACGGGCGGCACGGTAGCGAACGACGAGAAACAGTGCGTAGTCGATGCCGAGCGCGAGCGCGAACATCATGGCGAAGTTCATCGCCCAGATAGAGACCGGCACGAACTGGTTGATCACCACCAGGGACCCGGCCGACGCGACGAGTCCGGCGAGCGTGAGGATCAGCGGAAGGCCGGCAGCGACCAGCGCGCCGAAAGCCAGCACCAGGATCGCCAGGGTCACCGGCCAGGAGTAGAGCTCGGACTTCAGCATCGCCGACAGGTTGGCCTCGTTGAAGTCCGACCAGAGCAGCGAGGCGCCGGTCGGGTTCACCTGGATCCCCGAGGTGGAGAGGTCCTGAAGGGGCCCTTTTAGGTCGTCGGCGGCCCGGACCATCTCGTTGGGGTCCGCATTCGCGCCAGCGATGAGCACTGCGGTGGTGCCGTCCTCGCTCTGGGTCGCGCCCGGTTGTGGCTGGAGCACGTCGGCGATGCGGGAGTCTTTCTCGAGCAGGGCGGTCGCGCTCGCGAGCACCCTTTGCCCCTCGAGCGAGGTGAGCGGGCCGTCGGTCGAGTGCACAACGACCTGGATCGCCGTCGAGGCATTGCCGCCGAAGTGCTCTTGGGCGAGCTCACGGGCGGCGACGGAGTCGGAGCCGTTCGCCTGCCACCCGGCCCCGGAGAGCTCGGACTCGACGCGGGGTGCGAAGGCACCGAGGCCGACGATCACCAGCAGCCACACGACCGTGGTGAGACGGGCGTGGCGCGTGACCGCGACCCCGAGGCGTCCGAGCGGGCCGGGCCGGTAGCCGAAGTCGGGCTCGGGGGCAGCGGCGTGGCGGGCGTGCGTCGTGGACATGGAGGTCACTTTCGATCGGTTCAGACGAGGGCGGGGAAGGCGCGGACCGCGGTGTAGCCCGCGATGCCGAGCACGAGGACGGTGAAGGCGACTTGGAGTCGACGGGCGTCGACGCGGTCCGCGAGCCGGGCTCCGGCCACCGCAGCGATGGCCGAGGCGGCGGTCAGGACCAGTACCAGCCACCAGTCGGGAGAGACGCCGGAGCTGGCGCGGGCGACGAGGGCGACGGCGCTGGTCATGGTGATGACGACCAAGGATGTGCCGGCGGCGTACTCCATCGGCAGGGCGAGCGCGAGCAGGAGTGCGGGGACGACGAGGAAGCCGCCGCCGACGCCGAGGAAGCCGGTGAGAAGTCCGACCGCGGAGGCGGTGATCAGCACCGTGAGGGCGCGGGGGCACCGGCAGGCGAACGTCGGGCTGAAGGTGATGATCGGGTCGTCCAGCCTCCCGCGCCGGTCATGGTGCTGCTCGCCGCGCACGAGACGCACCGCCATGACTGCGGCGACCACGAGCATCAGTGCCGCGAAGCAGGCGAGCAGCGTCGACTCGGGCACGAGGGCGGAGGCCTTGGCGCCGACCACGGCACCGCCGAGGGCGACGGCCCCGAATCCGGCTCCCCGCGCAAGCAGCACGTGGCCGGCGCGATAGGCGGTGACCGTCCCGATCAACGAGGTCACTCCGACCACCACCAACGAGCCGGTGGTGGCCTGCGCAGGACTCTGCCCGAGGGCGTAGACCAGCACCGGCACGGCCAGGATCGAGCCGCCGCCGCCGAGCGCGCCCAGGCTCAGCCCGATCAGGGCACCGGCGAGGATCGCGACGGCGACCGTGGTCACGCGTCGGGGCCGACCAGGTGCAGGCCCACCTCGGCGGCGTTCTCGAAGGAGTCGTTGATCGCGACGACACTGCGTCCCGACGCGTCGAGGAGCGAGGCGGCCACCGAGGCCCGGTAACCGCTTGCGCAGTGCACCCACACCTCGCCTGCCGGGACGTCGTCGACACGGTCGAGCAACTCGTGCAGCGGCAGGTTGACGGCTCCCTCGATCCGCGCCGCAGCGAACTCCTCCTCACGGCGTACATCGAGGACGACGACCTCGCGGTGGGGCCGCACCTGCGCGAGGTCCGCGAAGACGCCCGTGGGGAACGAGGCGACCTCGTCGGCCCAGTCCTCCGGTGAACCGGTGGCGTGCGCGGCGGGGCGGTCGATGCCGATGCGCACCAGTTCGCGCTGGGCCTGGGCGACGTCATCGGCAGTCTCGCCAAGCAGCGTGAGCGGTGTTCCCCAGGGGATCAGCCAGCCGAGGTAGGTGGAGAACTTTCCCTCGATGCCGAAGTTGAGGCTGCCGGCGACGTGTCCGGCCGCGAAGGCCGTGCGGTTGCGCAGGTCCACGACCCACTCGCCGTCCTCGATGCGGCGACGTACCTCGGTGGGGTCGGCGACGCTCGGGGGGCTGAGGTCGGGCTCGGAGGGGCCGGCCGCGTTGGCGGGCATCATGTGCGCGTAGTACGCCGGGAAGCTGCCCAGCCCGTCGAGCAGCTCGCGGACGTAGGTCTCCTCGTCCTGGGTCAGCACCGGGTTGACCGACTTCTCCGCACCGATCGTCGACTCGGTCGCGTCGCTCTGGGTGGCGGCGCAGAACGACCCGAACCCATGGGTGGGGTAGACCTCGGCGGCGTCGGGGAGCAGCCGCGTGAGGTGGTGGGCCGACGCGTGCTGGCGGCGGCTGAGCTCCTCGGTGTGCTCCTCGCCGAGCAGGTCGGGTCGACCGGTCGCCCCGAAGAGCAACGAGCCGCCCGAGAACACCCCGGCCGAGGCGTCCAGGTCGAGCTCGCTGCCCTCGGCCACCTCGACGAGCGCATAGGACAGGTGGGTGAAGGTGTGACCCGGGGTGGCGACCGCGACCACGCGCATCAGGTCCCCGACGGACACGACCTCACCGTCACTCACCGGCGTGCGGTCGAACGACACCTCGTCCTCGCCGTTGACCAAGTATTCGGCGCCGGTGCGCTGCGCGAGCGCCAGACCGCCGGTGACGTAGTCGTTGTGGATGTGGGTCTCGAAGACATGGGTGAGACGTACCTCGTGCTCGTCGAGCAGGTCGAGGACGCGGTCGATGTCGCGCTGCGGGTCGACCACGAAGGCGACCTCGCCGTCATGCACAAGATAACTGCGGTCCCCGAGCGAGGGCGTCTCGATCGTGAGGACGGTCAGAGCGGTCATGGACGGATGTCCCTTCGTCGTTCTCGCTGAGCCTTCTTCTTGGAACCCCCTAGGGGGATGCAATCGACCGTAACAGAACCCCCCGGGGGGTTGTACAGTTGGGGCCATGACCGACTACACGCTGTCAATCACCACCGAGCGCCCCTACGACGAGACGGTGGCTAAGGTGCGCGAGCAGCTCGCGGAGGCGGGCTTCGGCGTGCTCACCGAGATCGACCTCAGGGCGACGCTGAAGACGAAGCTCGACGTCGACGTCGCTCCGCAGATCATCCTGGGCGCATGCCGACCAGAGCTAGCCCACCAGGCGCTCCAGGCGGAACCGTCGATCGCGGCGCTCCTGCCCTGCAACGTCGTGGTCCGCTCGGCCGGCAAGACGACGACCGTGGTCGAGGCCTTCGACCCGGCCATCATGACGACGTTCGTCGATGAACCGAGCGAGACGCTGCGTGCCGTGTCCGAGGACGCCCGGACCCGGCTGACCTCGGCGCTTGAAGCCCTGTCGGCGTCCGACACAGCAGAAGCGAGCAAGTGATGGACCTCGAACCCACCGAGATCAAGGCGATCATCACCCGCATGAAGCGCGCCAACGGCCACCTGGCCAGCGTGATCCGGATGATGGAAGAAGGTTCCTCCTGCGAGGACGTCCTCACCCAGCTGGCCGCAGTCAACAAGGCAATCTCGCGGGCCGGCTACGCCATCGTCGCCACCGGCCTGCAGCACTGCCTCGAGGACGGCGACGGACTCGACGGCGCTGACACCAAGAAGATGGAGAAGCTGTTCCTGGCGCTCGCGTAGGTCGACCGGGACGGCGGAGGTCCGAGTCGCGGGTTGGCGGACCGCGCTGAATGAGGCACACGGACAGATGTGCCTCATAGCGAGTGGCGCCGGCGCGCCGACTCGACGATGGCGGTGGACGACCTGCTCGACGCCGCCGGCCGGGCGTTCGAGCGGTTCGGGGTGGCGCGGGCCACGATGATCGACGTGGCCCGGCAAGCGGGCTGCTCGCGGGCCACGCTGTATCGCTACTTCCCCAATCGTGAGGCTCTCCACCGGGCCTTCGTGCACCGGGCGACTCTGCGGATCGCCGCCGTCGTGACGCCTGCAACGGGGGTCGACAGCCGGGACGCGATGGTCGACCTGATCATGGACGGCATCAGCGCGGTCCGCAGCGATCCTCTGCTCGCCGCGTGGTTCGAGCCTGAGAACATGGCGATACCAATCGCGGTGAGCCGGAACTCCGAGCTGCTGCGTGCGATGACCACGGCCCTGGCGGGAGGGCTCGACGGTGACCCGTCGGTGCGAGCCGAGGCCGAGCTGCTCGGAGCCTGGCTGTTGCGCCTCATCGTGTCGTTCCTGGCCATGCCGGCAGAGAACGCCGCCGCGGAGCGATCGATGCTTGAGACTTTCGTCGTGCCGCTGCTGATCCCCACGACCGACACACAGAGGGGCCGATCTTGACCGTCACCTGCGACCGGGTCGGTGTCGACTTCTTCGACACCGCCCCCACCATCCACTACGCGCGGTTGGAGGTCGCCGCGTCGCCCGAGCGGGTTTTCGCCATCCTCCTCGACGCCGACGCCGACGCCTGGGTGACCTGGGCCTTCCCGATCACCGGGGTCGACTGGACCTCGGGCCTCCCCCTCGAGGTCGGGTCGACCCGCACCGTCCACATGCGTGGCGAGTTGGTGGGCTACGAGGAGTTCATCGCCTACGAGCACGGCATCGGATGGCCTTCCGCTTCAACGAGGCCTCCAAGAAGGGCGTCCGAGCCTTTGCGGAGGACTACCAGGTCACCGGCCTGGGCGACGGTGGGTGCGCCGTGGAGTGGACGATGGCGATGGACACGGGGCGGTCGTCGGCGGTCCTGGACAGGCTGAGCAACCCGGTGATCGGCGTCCGAGTCGACGGCCGCTGGCTGCCGATGTTCGACCCCGACGTGAAGGCCGATCTGCTCACACGAGACCGGGTTCTGGATCACTTCGGCGGCGTCAACTCCGGCGGTACGACGCCGCCCGTGCTAGCGGTGAAGGTGCTGCGCGTGCTCGCTCGCCACCCAGGTGACGTCAATGTCGCAGCTGGATGGGTTCGCCGACTTGTCGCGAGGTCCGGCGGGGTTCGTCGAGTCTGGTCTTCCTGGCGTCGCGGAGACCTCGTCCCCATGACCTACGTGGTGCATCGGTTCAGGACGCCTCTGACGTGGCCCCGGCATGGAAGCTCATGCAAGCCGGCCAGGCCGCGACCGACCCAGCAGTCCTGGCCACCCAGGAGCGGCTGTCCGCATGCACCTACGCGATGGCGCACCCCGACACCGGAGAGCTCGTCCCCGCGTGCGTCCAGCACTCGGTCCTCGGCCCGAACGAGAACGAGCAGCTGCGCCAGTTCCTTCCGCTCACCGTCGCCGACGAGCCAGCGAACCGAGGCTAGGGTCATGGGTGTGCCAACGATCCCGACCGTGATGCTCTTAGACGTCAACGAAACGCTCTCGGACATGTCACCGCTCACGCAGCGATTCGCCGATGTCGGCGCCCCGGCCCACTTGGCGGCCGCGTGGTTCGCTGGGCTGCTACGCGACGGTTTCGCACTCACCGCGGTCGGAGCCAGCGACACGTTCGCCCACATCGCCGCCGAGTCCTTGCGGGTCGGACTACACGGCGTGCCCTTGAACCGCGGTGCCGCGGATGCTGTCTCCCACATCATGGACGGGTTCGCCGGACTGCCCGTGCATGCCGATGTGCCAGACGGCATCAAGGCCCTCAGTGGTCTCGGGATCCGGCTGATGACCCTCAGCAACGGGTCAGCCTCCGTCGCTGAGGCACTTTTCAGCCGCGCCGGCGTCCGCGAGCACTTCGAGCGACTGCTCACGGTGGAGGATGCCAGCCGCTGGAAGCCGGCTCCCGAGGCCTACGCCTACGCTGTGCAGCAGTGTGGCGTCGACCCGCAGGACGCCATGCTCGTGGCAGTTCACCCCTGGGACACCGACGGGGCGTCTCGTGCGGGCCTCGCCACCGCCTGGCTCAACCGGACCGGTGGCCCCTATCCGGAGTACTTCACGGAGCCCGACCTCCGCGCGTCGTCGCTGTCAGACCTCGCAGACCAGCTGCGCTGAGACCTACGCAGCCCTGTAGCAGCCGCGATGATCCTTCCGGGAAGCATCCGAGCCCCTCACCGGGTTTCCCGGTGCCACCGCGCGGTCAGCAGCCATCGTCATCGGCGGCCGACCACGAGGTGGTCCAGACGACAGAGCCCAGCGGACGGTCCTGCGATGGGGCCCGTCGGGAAGTGTGGCGAACGATGCATTCATCTCACGGACGTCGGACATCGGCCAGATCGTCGTCGGTGAAGTCGACAACCAGTGAGGGGCGGGTCATCGAGCACGCCGGCCAGCGGTGTGGCCGCCGGCTCCGGCGGGCTGCCGAACGCCGTCACCGTGGTCTCGGCGCTGGTCCACTCGCGCCACTTCTCGACATAGGCGACGGCTGCCTGGTCGAGGGACGACTGCCGCTGTGCCTCGGCAAGGCTGGGACCTTGACCGGCAGCCGGCCGTCTTGCTGCTCAGCTCGCGAGGGATCCACTGAAGATCTGCCAGGCCAGGGCGGACTTTGCGCCGAGGCTGAGAGCGAGGTAGGTCTTCTCGCCGAAGGCGTAGCTGGCCCAAGGGCCGACTCGTCGGTACTGCAACCACTGGTTGAGTGCGAAGCTCATGAAGAACACGAAGAGCGAGACGAAGATCCCGTAGACGAAACCGGGGGTGTCGGCGGAGCCGAAGATGTTGACCGAGATGGCGACCCAGGGCCCGGCCCCAGCCACACATCCGAACCAGAACGGAAGCATCGTCGTGGTGGTCCGATCCGGAGGGTTCATCTGTTCCTGGAGCCAGCCGAACAGGATCATGGAGACGTTCGTCGCGGCGATGGCGATGATCGCTGTGAGCGCCGTGATGCCGGCGTACATGGCGACCAGCAAAATCATGACGGTCGCGCTGAGCGAGTACTCGACCCAGCGGAACCGGTTGATCCCGGACTTGAGGTCGCGCTCGTAACGTCCACGCATCACAGTGGCGGTCAAACCGTGGTCGATAGCGGCCAAGGCCAAGAACAGCGCGATGGCTGGGCCGACGCTGACGTCGAAGGCGTTGCTCGGGGGCGGCAGGTCACTCCCCGGGGGTCCCTCCGGGTAGGCGTTGCTCAGGGAGATCACGAAGTCTGTCGTCAGCACGATCACCGCGATGGCCTGCGCGGCGTGGAGGATGGTGAGCCCGAGGTTCCAGCGTCTCAAGTCGCGGAGCCGTGCCTCGGTCAGGTCGGTCGTGCGTCCGATGTCGCTCAACAGCTCTCCTTGCGGTGCGGTGCTCGAATACTGCGGTGGTTCAAGAGGTACCCGGGCTTGTCGCCGTCAGCCACCGCCTGCTCCACTGCACCGACCTGGCGGCCAGGTCTGGGCGTGGCCCACGCGTTCCATGCGGACATGAGTCGGGTGCCGGCGATGTCGGGTGACCCGCTACTTCGTTGGCTCAGATCGCTCCGTGGTTGCGAGGATGTCGAGCATGCCTAGGAGTACAGCGATTCCGGTGCCGGTGATCAGGAGGCCACCGACTCCGAAGGCGATCCCCGAGCCGACTGTCGCGTCGCGGATCCGTCCGGCGGCGTCCAACGCCGCACCGAGCGCGAGTCCGAGCGCCAAGGAAGCAGCACACACGGCCGCGAGCCATCGCGAGGAAGCAGGCCACTCGAAGCGCTCCTGGTCAGGCTTGCCCAGTGGGTCGGCGATCAAGACGGCCGTCGCAGCGAAGCTGATCCACACACCCACGGGGAGGAACGAGGCCATCGAGTCGCCGGCACGGTGCCACCCCGCCGACATCGTGGCGAGCGCCGTTGCCGTTGCCGCAACGAGACCAACCAGCCCCGCTGGGTATCGCCACCTGTTTGGGACGACAAACAGGAGCGCGGCGCCGGCGGAGAAGACGGCGGTGACGTGGCCGCTGGGAAGACTGTTGAGTGTCGCCGGGGACACCTCGAGGAGACCGAAGTCGGGTCTGTCGAGCAGGTAGTTCTTCAGCAGCAGGGCCGAGAGGTTCGCACCGACCAGGACGCCGACCGCGGCCAGCCCGTGGACTCGGTCGAGGCGGACCAGGACTGTTGCGACGAGGGCGACGGCACCCAGCGACGAGGCCACCGACACCACGTTCAAGATCGTCGTGGTGCTGTCGGCCAGCGCCGAACGGGTCAGCAGGGCCCCACGCAGCGAAGCGTCTCCGAACAGCCGACCCTGGACGGTGCGGACCGTCACGTAGGAAGACGAGTACGAAGCCGGCCCCGCAGGCAACGCCGACCGGGGCGATCCGGGCGAGCGGACGCCAAGGACCACCCACACGCTCGAACCTCATCCTGCACCCCGTTCCCGGCCCGCCATCCGGGACGGCACGCAAAGCGTCCGGGACTCGGGACCGTCGCCGACGGGACGAGGCTCGAACGTGTCTGGGGGAAACCGGCGTGCTCGAGGTGGAAGCCCGCCGCGCCACCTTGAGTGTGCGGCGTCCCACTCCCTCAGTGGCTGGGGAGCTGTCCGGTCAGGCGTCCGTGGCGTTCGGCGCTTGCGTCGTTGAGGCCGATGATTTCGACGGTCTTGCCCTTGCGTTCGTACTTCGTGGTGATGGCGTCCAGCGACGCGACGGTCGAGGCGTCCCAGATGTGGGAGGCAGTGAGATCGATGACCACGGTGTCGGGATCATCGACGTACTCGAACTGGGTGTAGAGGTCGTTGCTCGAGGCAAAGAACAGCTCCCCGGTCACCCGGTAGAGGGCGGCCGGGTTGCCGTGACGGTCCTCGACGAGCTCGCGGTGGGTCTCGGTCAGGTGCGCCACCCGGCGGGCGAACAGGGTCATGGCCACAAGGACACCCACGATGACGCCGATGGCGAGGTTGTGGGTACCGACGGTGACCACGACGGTGGACAGCATCACCGTGGTCTCGGACTTCGGCATCCGGCCCAGGGTTGCGGGCTGGATGGAGTGCCAGTCGAAGGTGCCGATGGCGACCACAATCATCACGGCCACCAGGGCGGCCATCGGGATGATGGCGACGACGTCGCCGAACCCGACGACGAGGACGAGTAGGAACACGCCGGCGAGGAACGTGGAGATCCGGGTGCGCGCGCCGGAGGCCTTCACGTTGATCATGGTCTGGCCGATCATCGCGCAGCCGCCCATGCCGCCGAAGAAGCCGGTGATGACGTTCGAGGCACCTTGTCCCCATGCCTCGCGGGTCTTCTCCGAGTGGGTGTCCGTGACGTCGTCGACGAGCTTGGCGGTCAGCAGCGACTCCAGCAGACCGACGAGCGCCATCGCGAGCGCGTAGGGAGCGATGATTTGCAGGGTGTCGAGGTTCAGGGGCACGTTCGGCACGAACAGCGACGGCAGGGAGTCGGGTAGCGAACCCTCGTCGCCGACGTTGGGGACCGTGATCGCGGCCAGGACGGTGAACCCGGTCAGCGCCACGATGGCGATTAGCGGTGCGGGGACGGCCTTGGTGACCCTGGGGAGCGCGAACATGATGGCGAGGCCGATCGCGATCATCGGGTAGACCAGGAACGGGACGTCGACCATGTGGGGGACCTGGGCCAGAAAGATCAAGATGGCCAGGGCGTTGACGAACCCGACCATCACCGAGCGCGGGATGAACCGCATCAGCTTCGCCACCCCGCCCAGGCCGAGGGCGACCTGAAGGACGCCGCCCATCATGACGGTCGCGATGAGGTAGTCGTAGCCGTAGTCGCGCATGACCGGGGCGATGACCAACGCGATGGCGCCGGTCGCTGCCGAGATCATCGCGGGCCTGCCGCCGAGGAACGCGATGGACACGGCCATCGTGAACGACGCGAACAGCCCGACGCGGGGGTCGACCCCGGCGATGATCGAGAAGGAGATGGCTTCCGGGATCAGCGCTAGTGCGACGACGAGACCGGCCAGAACCTCGGTGCGCAACATCTTCGGGGACCGGAGGGCGTTCATGACCGAGGGCTCTGGCGGCGCGGTCTCGGGCCGTCCTCCGTGCGGACGGTGTGGCGTGGCGGTGCTCAAGACAGGGGGCTCCAAATTCGGGGGCTGTATGTCCCCGCCGCTGCGTGAGGACGGAGTCGATGAGCCCGGGCTGGGGGAGTTGGGTGCATGCCACCGTGCACGCCATGTTGCGTGCGTGCCGACGCTCGTCGGCGGAAGTCTGAAGCGAACTCTACCCTTACGTGAGGGTAGAGTTGAAATCGGACAGACGTGAGAGGCCCACCCTTGGACAGCGACCCCACACCGACGCGGGCGATGCAGATCGGTGAGATCGCGCAGCGCACCGACCTGTCCCTGCGCACCCTGCGTCACTACGACGAGGTCGGGCTGCTTCGACCCTCGGGACGCAGCGAGGGTGGGTTTCGTCTGTACACCGAGGAGGACCTCGACAAGCTCCTGGTCATCCGGCGCATGAAGCCGCTCGGGTTCACCCTCGACGAGATGGTCGAGGTGATGCGCCACATCGAGGCACTCCGCAGCGCACAGGCCGGTCCTCCCGGCTCCGCGAGAGATGGTGGCGACGATGCCACCGAGGCCCGCGAGCACCTCGCCGCGACACTGGATGAGGCCTATGCCCGCCGCGACAAGCTGCGCAAACAGCTCGGCATGGCCGACGAGTTCATCGGCTTGTTGACCCGGCAACTGGAGTAGCCGCCGAAATCTGCACCCACTGGGAAGGATCGCTCAGTACTACTGCGGCAGACAGTGCTCGCGGCGCGGCGCGGCACGGCGCGGCACGGCGCGGCACGGCGCGGCACGGCGCGGCACGGCGCGGCACGGCGCGGCACGGCGCGGCACGGCGCGGCACGGCGCGGCACGGCGCGGCACGGCGCGGCACGGCGCGGCACGGCGCGGCACGGCGCGGCACGGCGCGGCACGGCGCGGCACGGCGCGGCACGGCGCGGCACGGCGCGGCACGGCGCGGCACGGCGCGGCACGGCGCGGCACGGCGCGGCACGGCGCGGCACGGCGCGGCACGGCGCTGAAGGGATGGGGCTGCGGGTCAGGGTGCGCGGCGGCCGTCCGGCTGAACGGCGTACCAGGTGCCGCCGTTGAGGAAGACGTCGTGGCACTTCACCTCGTCCTTGCCCTCATGTGCGTAGAAGTACAGCGCG
>CAWDBZ010000014.1:0-236009 GCA_963800715.1 uncultured Actinomycetota bacterium
GCCGACCTCGCGGCCCTCCCCGGTCAGCGCGAAGAACGGCACGAACGCGATCCCCTGCTCGCGACAGGCCTCGAGCAGGTCGTCGTTCACGCGGCCGAAGTCGACGGCGTACCGGTTCGACACCGCCGCCACGGGCGCCACCTCCTGAGCCTGCTTCAGGTGCTTGGCCCGGATGCTGGAGACACCGAGGTGCCGGATCAGGCCGGCCTGCTGGAGCTCGGCAAGGACGCCGAAGTGCTCGGCCACCGAGTCGAGGCCGCCCTGGCGCAGGTAGACCAGGTCGAGGTGGTCGCGGCCGAGCGCGCGCAGGTCCGCCTCGACGAGCGCAGCCAGCTGGTCGGGTCGGGCCAGGCCGTTCGCGGTGGGGCCGACCTTCGTAGCGATCAGCAGGTCGTCCGGGTACGGCGCCAGCGCCTCGCGGATGAGCTCGTTGGCGACATCCAACGACGTGAACCCGGTGGGCCCCTCGTCGGCGTTCGCGATGCTCGGGTAGAACGCCGCGGTGTCGATGTGGTTGACCCCGAGGTCGACAGCGCGACGAAGCAGCCGCACCGCGCCCGCACGGTCCTCGGCGGTGTAGCTGTCGTCGCGCAGGAGCCGCTTGGCGCCCAGGCCGACCCGGTTCACGACGTGTCCCGCGAGTTCGAAAGTGGTGGCAGAAGTTGTTGGTCCCATCCCTTCAAACTAAGCATCTCAACGGTCTTTGCAACTCGTGTTTCAGCAGCCATATGAGGGGTAGGTCACTGTCGGGCCGGCACAAGGAGGCGCACCGGATGTACGGCGACACCGACGTGATGCGCAAGCACGTGGGCCGGCTGCGCGAGCAGGGCACTCAGATCCGCTCGATGGCCGATCAGCTCGTTGCTCAGGCCGAGGCGGTCAGCTGGGCAGGGCGCGCCGGCGACTCGATGCGGGAGCGGATCCGCGAGCGCTCCAGCAGGCTGCGCGATGCTGCCGACCAGCACGACCTCGCGGCCGACGCTCTCGAGAGTCACACCCAGCTCGTCGACGAGCTGAAGGACTCGATCGCCGAGACCGAGCGCCGGGCGACGGCGCTTCTCGACGACGGCGCCCTTCCCAGCTTCGAGCCGCCCGAGCCGGGCCACAAGGACTGGTTGGCGGTCAGCCTGCCCGGCGTCGGGGATCGGGCCACCTAATGCCGACCATCGACCTGGGGCCGCCGCGACCGACTCCACACGACCTGCTCGACGGCCTGCCGCGCCGGGTGGCGCTGACCCTGCCCGAGCTGCGGTTCGCCGCGATTCGGGCCAACGGTGCCCCGCTCCCCTTCGACCTGCGGGAGGGCGACGAGGACGACGGCGGTCTCGACGACCGGCTCGGCGGCAGCCGCGGCTCCCCCGAGCAGGCGGCGTACGCCGAGGCGCTCGCCCGGCTGCACGACCCGGCGGCGTCCCTGTCCCGGCGCGGCCTGCTGGTGGGAGGTCCCGACGACGGGGTCGTCGAGGAGGGGCTGGTCGGCGCCATCGGGTTGCTGGCCACGCCGACGGTTGCCATCGACCTCGACGTCGCCGCCGGGCCCGTCCAGGTCAAGTCGTGGCACCGGCAGAGCGGCGGCGCGGTCGCGGCGCTGTCGACACAGGACGGGCTGGTCTTCGAGCTGGCGTGGTTCCCGACCTGGGCCTGGGCGGCCGAGCTGGCTCGGGCCGCCGTCGTTCCGGAGGACCTGCCGTTGCACGACTCGGTCGTCCCAGACCTGATGACCCTCCCTCACGAGCTGGCCGACGCCGCGATCGAGGCCGCCCGCACCCACCGCACGGACCTCGTCCCCGTGCTGGTGGAGCAGCATCCCGGTGGCGTCACCGACGGCTCCGGTCGCTCGCTCACCGACGGTGAGGCTGTCAGGGTGCTCACCGGACTGGCCACCGAGGCGCGCGGCCGGCTGCGCGCGCTGGTGGCGGACGTGTCCGGCGAGGAGACCAGCACGGTCGGCGTCGTGGCCTGGACGCTGGTCGCCGACGGGTGGCGCGCCCTCCGCGCGCACCATGACGACGACGGGCTCCGGCTCGAGGTCGTCCGGGTGATCCCGGAGGACCTCGCCGCGGAGCTGGCCCCGGTCCTCGCGGAGGTCTCACCGTGAGCGTCCGCGTCGCTGAACGATCCGACAAGTACGCCCAGCTGCTCCAGCTGGCCGACGTGTTCGACCGCTCCGGCGACGAGCTGCGCTCGATGTCCGCGCTGGGCGCCGAGGTGCTGCGCGACGACGCCGTCGCCGACTCCGCCGAGCTGTCCGCGCCCTCGCACGCGCGTGCGGAGGAGGACATCCGGGCGGCGACCACGGGCAAGCAGGGCCTGCTGTCCCGCTCGATCGAGCTGGACGCCGACGCCCTCGTCGTGCGCGCCACCGTGCTCACCTACCAGTGGATCGACGAGCTCCGCGACGCGGCCTATGCGTCCATGGGGGCCATCGCCGGGCGCGCGATCGGCTACCTCGCGCCGAACGTCGCCCTCGGCGGCGCCATCGTCACCGCCGGTCTCATCGAGACCGACGCGCTGGACCGCGACGGCGTGGCGACGTTCCTCAGCGAGCTCGCCGCCGCCAACCCCGAGCTCCTCGACCAGGTGGTGTCCGGTGGCGGAGGGCTCCTCGACGGCCTCCAGATGCGGGCGGCGCTGACGTCCGGCTTCTTCTCGGGAGAATCCGGCCGTCGGGCCGCTCGCGGCGGGCTGCGCGCCGTGGGCGTCGACCCCATGCGGCAGGACACGTCGGCCGCGCTGCGCGACGTCGCCAGCTGGCTCCTGGCCGGCCCGCGACCGCGCTCGGACCAACCTGTCGACGTCGAGGCGCCGCGCGTCCCGTCGTCTCTGACCGACCTGATGTCGACGCTGGAGTCGCAGGACGGCCGGGTGCTCGTCCACCGCACCGCGCCCGGTCGCTACGTCGCCTACGTCGGCCGCCCGCCAGTCGGCCCCGCTCCCGACGACGGGCCGGCGCTGCGGCTGGTCTCCGGAGACCTCACGCCGTACGCCTCGGAGGTGGCACAGACCATCGCCGCCGCGGTGGCCGGGGATGACGGCGCACACGTGATGCTGGTGGGCTCCGGTGCCGGCGGCGTCGTGGCCGCCGAGCTCGCCGCCCTGCACCAGCCGTTGCCGTTCGTGGTCGACCAGATCGTCACTGCCGGTGCCCCGGCCGCCCAGGTGCCGCGGCTGTCCGACGACACCCGGATGCTCGCCCTCGAGGACCGCGCCGACCCGGTCGCCCTGCTCGGCTCGCTCGTCAGTGCCGGCGACGAGCAGCGCACCACGGTGATCTTCGACTCGGCCGGCTCGTCGTCGGGAGGTGTCTACGTCGCGGGTGCCCGCGTTGCCGATGCCTCGCCCGACGTGGTCGTCGAGCTGGACCGGCTGCGCGAGCTGGGCTACCTCGCGCCCGCCTGACTCCCGATTCGTCTGCGCGCCCCCGCCGGGAACGACCCGTCAGATCGCAGACGAATCGGAAGGGGTCACAGGATGTCGTGCACGAACTCGCCCAGTTGGGTGAGATTGCGGCACTCCACCATCGAGACGACGTCGCCGTACTTCCCGGCGACCGAGTCTCCGGTGTCCCAGTGCCGGCGGTGCTCGGGGTTGAGCCACCAGGCGTGCCGGGTGTTGCGCTCCATCTCCTTGAGCTTGTCGAGCGCGAGATCGGAGTAGTTGGAGCGCGCGTCGCCGAGGATCAGCAGTGACGACTTCGGGCCCAGCGCGTCGGAGTGCTCCTCGACGAACTTGGTGAACGAGCGGCCGTAGTTGGTCCGGCCCCAGAGGGCGGCGTGCGACGTGCTGGCGGCGAGGTCGGCCATCACGTCGACGACGTCCGCGCCGGGCTTGAAGTGTCGGGTCACCTCGTGGATGTGGTCGATGAACGTGAACGCACGGACCTTCTGGAACTGGTCGCGCAAGGCGAACACCAGCAGCAGCGTGAACTGCGCGAAGTTGGCCACCGAGCCGCTCACGTCGCACAGCACGACGAGCTCGTTGCGGTGCGGGCGCTTGGGGCGGTGGTGGGTGACCAGCGGTACGCCGCCGGTGGAGATCGAGGCACGCACGGTGCGGCGGAAGTCGAGCGGACCGCGGCGGCGGGCGTGGTGCTCCTGGGTGAGCCGGGTCGCGAGCCGCCGGGCCAGCGGGTAGATCTCGCGGCGCATCTCCTCCAGGTCCGCCTTGCGCGCGGCGGTGAAGTCGATCCGGTCGATGCTCGGCCGGATCGCCACGTCGGCGACGTGGTCGGGCCCCTTCTCCTCCGCGATCCGGCGGCGGGCGTCGTCCTCGACCTGGCGGGTGAAACCACCCACCCGCCGCCCGGCGACACGAGCCGCCTCCTCCTCGGTGCGCCCCTGGGCCAACAGCGCCTGGACGATGCGGTCGACGAGCTCGCCGGGCGAGACCCGCTGCAGGGCGGTGTACGCCGACCAGCTGGACAGCCCGGGGCCGCGGCCGGGCATGGCGCCGAACCGGCCGACCATCTCGACGGCCAGCCGGGCCAGCGCCTCCTGGTCGCCGTCGGCCAGCGCCTCGGCGAGCAGCTCGCGGAACTCGGCCAGCGCCTCGCCGTTGTCGCGGACCTGGCTGTCGGGTTCGTCACTGGGCTCACGCCGGGCGCCCTCGCCGACCAGCCGCGGGAAGTAGACGTCGAAGAGCGCGTCGAAGGTCGGCCGCTGGCTCTGCTTCTTGACCAGCGTGGCGGCGTACGCCGCGTGGACGGTACGGCGCTCGCCCCACGGCAGCACGGAGAGGGCGGCGACGGCGTCGAGGTCCTCGGCCAGTGACACGGCCAGGCCGGCCCCACGCAGCGCCTCCAGGAAGGCGATGTGGCGCTCGACCAGCCCGCTGCTCATGTCGCTCGGCCCGTTACTTGCGCAGCCGCAGCTCGCGGATCGCGCGCTCCTGGTCGGAGGCGTGCTTGAGCACGACCCCGAGGGTGTCGTCGACTGCCTTGTCGTCGAGGTCGCGGATCTCGAGCGCGATGAGGGTCCGCGCCCAGTCGACCGACTCGGCGATCGACGGCGGCTTCTTCAGCTCGAGCTCGCGCAGCCGCGCGACGGTCGCGACCAGCTGGGCGGCGATCCGCTCCTCGAGATCGGGCACCTGGGACAGCACGATCTCGCGCTCGCGCTCCTCGTCGGGGTAGTCGAGGTGCAGGTAGAGGCAGCGCCGCTTGAGCGCCTCGGACAGCTCCCGGGTGGCGTTGGAGGTGAGCACGACGTACGGGCGGCGTACGGCGACCAGCGTGCCGAGCTCGGGAATGGTCACCTGGAAGTCGGAGAGCACCTCGAGCAGCAGGCCCTCGACCTCGACGTCGGTCTTGTCGACCTCGTCGATCAGCAGCACCGTCGGCTGGTCGCGGCGGATCGCGGTGAGCAGCGGCCGGGTCAGCAGGAACTCGTCGGTGAAGATGTCGTCGTGGGTCTCCGACCAGGTCTGGTCGTCACCTGTGCTGGCCTGGATGCGGAGCAGCTGCTTCTTGTAGTTCCACTCGTAGAGGGCGCGCGCCTCGTCGAGCCCCTCGTAGCACTGCAACCGGACCAGGTCGGCGCCGGTGGCGCGGGAGACCGCCTTCGCCAGCTCGGTCTTGCCCACCCCGGCCGGCCCCTCGACCAGCAGCGGCTTCTCGAGCGCGCCGGCGAGGTAGGCCGTCGTCGACGTGGTCGGGTCGGCGAGGTAGCCGGCCGCGGCCAGCCGCTCGGTGACCTCCTCGGGAGAGGCGAACCAGGTCATGGCGACATCCTCCCGCACCTGTTTCACGCGCTCCCGTGCCGTCCCTCTCCTGACGCGAACCGCTGCGCGCCCTCGAGCGCTCCGGACTGCAGGCTCGTGATGCCGTGGCGCAGCTCGTTGGCCATCGCGTCGTCCTCGGACATCCCCTCCTGCTCGAGGAGGGAGAGCCGGTCCTGGCGCAGGCAGGCCTGAGGCAGCTGCGCGAGCTGATGAGCGAGCTCCTCGGCCACCGCGCGCGCCTGACCGGGTGGGACCACGCGGTCCACGAGCCCGATCCGCTGGGCCTCCTCGGCATCGACCTCACGCCCGGTGAGGACCAGGTCGAGCGCGCGGCCGGTGCCGATCAGCCTGGGCAGCCGGACCGTGCCGCCATCGATGAGTGGCACCCCCCAGCGACGGCAGAAGACCCCGAGCCTGGCGTCGGTGGCCGCGACCCGCAGGTCGCACCAGATCGCGAGCTCCAGGCCACCGGCGACGGCGTACCCCTCGATCGCGGCGAGTACCGGCTTGCCGAGCCGCAGCCGGGTCGGTCCCATCGGGCCGTCCCCCGACTCATGCACCTGGTTGCCGCGCTCGGTGCCGATCGCCTTGAGGTCGGCGCCGGCGCAGAAGGTGCCGCCCTCGCCGTACAGCACGGCGACGCTGGCGCCCTCGTCGGCGTCGAAGGCCCGGAACGCGTCGGCGAGCGCCGTCGCCGTGGGCCCGTCGACGGCGTTGCGGGCGTGCGGGCGGTGCAGGATCACCGTCCTGACCGGGCCATCGTGCTCGACGCGGACTGGTGCCTCCGTGATGTCGCTGGCCATGGCGGTGACGCTAGCCGTCCAGCCATCCCCCGAAATGTCCGAAAGGCCCAAATTGTCCGAAAGGCCGAATGCGCCGGGGGGCAGGTGTCGGACACTGGACGCATGTGGAACACGTCTCGGGGCCTGCGGGAGACCGTCATCCGCGCCATGGCCAAGGTCGGCCTGGTGTGGGCGGTCGCCGTGCTTGGCGCGCTGTTCATGGCGACGAGCGCCCAGTCGCACCAGGACGACGCCTACTCGCTCTCCTCGGCGACCGCTGGCGCCCACTCGGCGGCGGTCTCGGTCGCCTCCGGCGACACCCCGCGCACCGCCGGCCTTGCCCTCGCCCTCGTCGTCCTCGGCGGTGGCGTCATCGTCCTCGCCGTGGGCGCCTCCCGTGAACGCGTGGTGTTGCAGCGCAAGTACGCCGCCGAGCCGGAGCCGGTCTCGGACCCCGTCTCGGACCTCCCGCTCGCCCTGGGCTTCGTCGTCGCCTGACCCACCAGAACGCCCCGGACCACAACGTGATCCGGGGCGATGGCCTGGCGGTGGCGGTGGGATTTGAACCCACGGTGGGCTTGCACCCACACACGCTTTCGAGGCGTGCTCCTTAGGCCGCTCGGACACGCCACCGCCGGAGAGGTTACCCGAGCAGCGGCGGGCCGTTGAAATCGCTCGAAGCCCGGTCAGGGCGTCGAGGACCCGCTGGGAGACTCGGACATATCGGTCGGGTCGGTCCGGTCGGTGGGACTCGCGGTCGGGGAGGACGCCGAGTCGCTGGCCGACGCTGAGGCCGACTGGCTGGCCGATTCGCTCGCCGACTCGCTGGTCGACTCCGGGGCCGAGGGTGTGCCCGGGTCGGACGGCTTGTCCGTGGGAGAGGGTGTGGACGGCGGGGACGACGGGGTCGACGACGGCGGGTCGGTCGGCAGCGTCGGCAGGAGGTCGATCAGGAGCGCCACTGAGGCATTGCCCTCGGCCAGCGGACGCTCGACGAACCGCCACCGGTAGTACGCGGACTCACTGGGCTGCACGGTGGCCCGGACGACGCCGTCCTTGGCGTCAGCGACCTCCACCGGCTTCCACACCTTGCTGCCCGAGTTCCGTCGCTCGAGGACCATCGTCGCGTGCGGGATCGGGTCGCCGGTCACGGTGCGCAGCCGGCCGGTGATCGTGACCTCGTCCTTCGAGCCGCCGGGCTCGCTGTCGATGGTGACCAGCGTCCGCAGCCCCTCGACGTCGTAGGTCGTCACCGCGCCGGGCTTGCCCACCCGCAGCTGGTCCATCGAGAACGGAGTGCCGTCGCAGCCGAAGCCGATCGTGTAGATGCCGGGCCCGTCACCGCCGTGCGCCGCGGCGAAGCCGGCCACGGTGGTCGGCACCCCCGGGCCGGGATCGACCTGCTGTCGGCTGGTCATGTCGTACTTGGCCCAGGTGTAGACGCGGGTCGTGGCATCGACGGTCTGCCAGGCACCTCCGGGCGTGACCAGCTCGGAACGGCCGATCCACAGCAGCGTGGTCTGCGCGTCGGCAGGGTCCTGGTAACCGGCGTAGGCGACGCCGGTGGCGCGACCGACGGAGTTGACCGCGAGGCTCGCCGTCGTCGTGACCATGGAGTCCACGGGGAACATGGCGCCCACGGCGTTGCCCCCGGCCAGGTCCCAGCCGAGGCTGCGGGTGCCGGACGGCGCCGCACCCGGCCCGACGCCGATCGTCGGCTCGAGCACCTCGGCGGAGCGCTGGTAGAGGTCGACGCAGCCGACGAAGGAGAGGTTCGCCCGGGCGGGATCGGGGAACGCGGTGCCCTGGACGGTCACCGTGCTGTCGGCGTACGACGGCGCCGCCAGTCCGGCGACGCCGAACGCGGTCACCGCCGCAGCAGCCACACCGGCCGAACCGGCACGGAACCCTCCCACGAGCGAATTCTCACCCCGTGCACCAAACAACCGGAACACCCAGAATGACTATGTTCTGAACTGCCCCTTCGGGCACTAGCTCCGATGGTGTGCGAAGAAGTCGTCGAGCAGCGCCGTCGACTCCTCTGCCCGGACGCCGCTGACCACCTCGGGCCGGTGGTTGAGGCGTCGGTCGCGGACCACGTCCCACAGGCTGCCGACCGCGCCGGCCTTCGGGTCGAAGGCGCCGAAGACGACTCTCTCGAGCCGGGCCAGCACCGCGGCGCCGGCACACATCGTGCACGGCTCCAGGGTGACCACGAGCGTGCAGCCGTCCAGCCGCCAGGAGCCCAGGGCCGCCGCCGCGGCCCGGATGGCCACCACCTCGGCGTGCCCGGTCGGGTCGCCCTCGGCCTCGCGCACGTTGCGGCCGGCGCCGATCACGACCTGGGCCGGCGAGAGGACGACGGCGCCGATCGGCACGTCGTCGGTCGCCAGCGCCGCGCGCGCCTCGTCGAGGGCGGCGCCCATCGCCGCCTCCCATGCGGAGGACATCAGGAGACCATCAGGCGGAGGTGAGCCCGACGGCGTCGTCGAACTGCTCACCGAAGCCGAGGCGCCGCGCCACGTCCGAGAGGATCTCGTCGGGGTAGAGGTCGACGTCGTCGAGGAGCAGGCCCATCTCCATCGCGTGCATCCCGAGGTCGCCGAGCAGGTCGAGGTCGCCGGCCGGCACCTGCTCGTCCTCGTCCTCGAGCTCCAGCTCGGGAAGGCCGAGGAACTCCACCGCTGACCCGGCCAGCTCCCAGTCCTCGGCGGCGGTGACGTCGGAGAGAAGCACCCGAATCGTCGCTCCAGCGACGCGGACGATCACGAAGAAGTCCTCGTCGACGGCCACCATCGCCACGGCGCCGCCGTCGCCCGGGACGCGGCGCAACGCGTGGGCGATCGTCTCGATGTCGCCGAGGTGGTCGTGGGCGAGGTCGTGCACGGTCCACTGACCGTCCGCGCGGTAGGCCGCGAGGGCAAAGTCGATCCTGTCGTCGTGCTCGACCACCCGACCAGCGTGACAGACCCACCCCTCAGCGACCAGCCCTTTCGGCCGTTCACCGACCGTCGGTATGTCCGCCGACGTGACCCCTCCCGCCGAGTTCGGTAGGTTCGATTCCCATGTTCGACCGGAGTTCGACCCGTCCCCGCCGAGCCCTCGCCGCCGGCACCGCCGCGCTGATGGCGCTCTCGCTCGGCTCTCTCGGCGGAGGGCCCGCCAACGCGAGCCGCCCTGAAGCCGCATCGGCCACCGCTGCCCGCGCGGCGGCGCCCGGCCCGATCCACGCCGGCAACACCTTCGGCTGGTACGGCCACGGCGGACTGGTCTACGACGAGACGTTCGTCGGCCCGCTCAACCACAAGCGCTGGCGCGTCGAGGGTCCGGGAGCGGTCCGCACCCAGCACGGCATGCTCACCCTCAACACCGCCAACAAGGGCAGCGTCTCCGCACAGATGACGATCCCGGGTCGTGCCTACGGCCGCTGGGAGACCAGGCTCCGGCAGCGCCAGTACGGCCACAAGTTCACGCCGTACCGCGTGCTCACCGAGCTGGTCCCCGTCACGGAGGAGGGCGAGGGCTGCGGCGAGCAGAACATCGCGCTCAACAAGTTCACGATGGCCGACAACAAGGTCCACTTCTACATCCGCACCCGCCCCGACAACCTCTACCAGGCGTCGATGAAGCGCGGGTTCGGCCAGGACCAGTGGCACACCTTCGCCGTCGAGGTGACTCCGAAGCGGATCTCCTGGTTCGTCGACTCGCACGTCATCCGCTCCGAGACCCGGCCCGAGGCGCTGTCCGGCCGCAAGTTCCAGGTCCGCTTCACCATGCTGGCCGAGAAGGGCAAGCGGATGAACAAGGCCCGGATGCAGATGGACTGGCTGCGCTACTGGACGCTGCAGGCCAAGAACGAGCGCTCGACCAAGGCGCCGGCTGCCAAGCTGACCAGCTACACCAAGGCGTGCGTGGGCGAGAACGCCCCGAACTGACGCCACTAGGCTGCCGCCCGTGCGCACTCACGTCCTCGACCACCCGCTCGTAGCCCACAAGCTCACCGCCCTGCGCGACGAGAAGACGGACTCGCCGACCTTCCGCAGCCTGGCCGACGAGCTGGTGACGCTGCTGGCCTACGAGGCCACCCGTGAGGTCCGCGTCGATCCCTACGACATCGTCACGCCGGTGGGGCCGACGACCGGGGTCAAGCTCGCCAAGCCCAAGCCGCTCGTGGTCCCGATCCTGCGGGCCGGGCTCGGCATGCTCGACGGGATGATGCGGCTGCTGCCGACCGCCGAGGTCGGCTTCCTAGGGATGATGCGCAACGAGGAGACCCTCGAGGCCACGACGTACGCCGAGCGGCTGCCCGAGGACCTGGCGGGCCGTCAGTGCTACGTGCTCGACCCGATGCTCGCCACCGGCGGCACGCTGTCCGCCGCGATCAAGTTCCTCACCGACCGCGGTGCCAACGACATCACCGCGATCTGCCTGCTGGCCGCGCCCGAGGGCTGTGCCCGGCTCGAGGCCGACCTCTCCGGGCTGGACGTCCCGGTCACCGTGGTCACCGCCGCGATGGACGAGAAGCTCAACGAGAAGGGCTACATCGTCCCCGGCCTGGGCGACGCCGGCGACCGGCTGTACGGCGTGGTGGGTTAGAGCTATCGCCGCGGCTGCAGGGTTACCCGGGTACCCGGGTAACCCTGACGATCTCAGGCGTTGCAAAGGCCCAGATCGTCTGGGATCGGCCGAGATCCCCTCAGACAATCGGAGCGTGGCGCCGAGATAGGACCTTGCGGATGCGCTGGAGCAGGGCCTCGGGGTTCTCCAGGTCCGACCACGTCACACGGATGCAGGTCCATCCCGTGAGCTCGACGATCCGCTCCTCGCGGCGCTTTTCGCGGATCACCACATCCGCGGCTGACTCCCCGGGCTTGAGAAGAGCCTCGTATTTGACCTTGCCATCGAACTCGACGAAGACCCCGAGCTCCGGCCACGCGAAGTCGACCCGGGCCACGAATTGCCCTCGACCATCCTTGACTTCGTACTGCGGTATCGGCGCGGGCAGTCCGGCGGCGTAGCAGAAGTAGAAGAACCGCGACTCGCCGACCGACTCGACGGCGGCGTCCGCAAGTCGGAGCACCAGGTCCGTCGCCAACGTCCCCTTCCAGAACACGAACCCTCGCCGATAGCGCTGCACCATGTCCTCGACGGTGGTGTGACCCGCGTGCAGCAGGTGGTTGACCGCGACGAGTGCAGCCTCGGTCGATGCGACAGTGGTGACCTCGAGGGCCGTTCGACACGCCGACATCACCTTGACGCCGCGACGCTCAACGACGTCGCCGTCCTCAATTTGGCCGCAGTGTTGCTGGACGCCGGCTTCGCGACGGCCGCATTTGCCGTCGATGCGGGTGCCGTGCACGAAGTCCAAGGGCAGGCCCCACGTCGGCCCGTCGTAGAAGGGCATGGCCGAGCTGTGCGAGGCGACCAGCTCCGTCTTGCTCTGCTTCAACACGGCTCGCACTGTCAGCTCATGGCGCCCTGCTGCATCGAGTCCACGCCAGAGGGGCGCCGAGACGTAGGCGCCGTGTCGCACGCGGACCCATTCTCGAGACCGCACCATCGCCGCGATCCCCCGGTCGCTCCAACCCTCGGCGAGCAGCTCTCTTCGCAACATGATGCGCGTCGTCGCCAGGTCGATCGGTGTCAACATCATGCGCGCGAGCCTGCCGAGGAGGGCGGACCGTCGCAGTCAGCCCGGGGAGACTCTGTGGAAAACGTCGCCAGCAGCCCTCCTGTGGAGAATCCGTGACGCGTCGCGAGGAGGGATCTGGGCCCTTCCCTGACCATCTCAGGCATTGCGTCGGCCCAGATCGTCAGGGTTACCCGGGTACCCGGGTAACCCGTCGCCAGCCGATCCCTAGAGCGCCTTCACCGCAGTGAGGACCTTGCCGAGGGTGTCCTTGGCGTCACCGAACAGCAGCGTGGTCTCGGGCTCGAAGAGCAGCTCGTTCTCGATGCCGGCGAAGCCGGGGCGCATCGAGCGCTTGAGGAACACGACCGCCTTGGCTTGGTCGGCGTTGAGGATCGGCATGCCGTAGATCGGGGCGCTCGGGGTGGTCCGGGCGGCCGGGTTCACGACATCGTTGGCGCCGACGACGAGCACCACGTCGGCGTTCTTGAACTCATCGTTGATGTGGTCCATCTCGATGAGCTGCTCGTAGGGCACCTGGGCCTCGGCGAGCAGCACGTTCATGTGCCCGGGCATCCGGCCGGCGACCGGGTGGATCGCGTAGTCGATCTCGGTGCCGCGCGCGGCCAGGAGGTCGACCAGCTCGCGGAGGGTGTGCTGGGCCTGGGCCACGGCGAGGCCGTAGCCCGGCACGATGATCACCCGGTCGGCGTACCCGAGCATGATCGCGACGTCCTCGGGGCCGGCCGACTTCACCGGCCGGTCGGACGCTTCGCCCCCGCCGAGCGTCGAGCCACCCTTGAGGGCGCCGAAGAGGATGTTCGCCACCGACCGGCCCATGGCGTTGGCCATCAGCAGGGTGAGGAACGTGCCGGACGCGCCGACGAGCGTGCCGGCCACCAGCAGCAGCGTGTTGGACAGCACGTAGCCACCGGCGGCGACGGTGAGGCCGGTGAACGCGTTGAGCAGCGAGATCACGATCGGTACGTCGGCGCCGCCGACCGGCAGCACGAGCAGTACACCGACGAGCAGGCCGAGAAGCGCGATGACGACGCCCAGCCAGATCGCGGGCTCGCGGACCATCAGGACCGAGAGCACGACCGCGGCGACGAAGCCGCCGCCGAACAGGATCGGCAGGCCTGGGAAGACCACCGGACGCGACGTCAACAGGTCCTGGAGCTTCGCGAAGGTGACGATCGAGCCGGCGAAGGAAACGGCGCCGACCAAGATCGTGAACGCCGTAGCGACGAGGGTGAACTCCTCCACGTCGCCGCCGAACTCGACGATCTCGTGCAGCTCGATCAGGGCGACCAGGGCGGCCGCACCGCCTCCGACGCCGTTGAACAGCGCCACCATCTGCGGCATCTGGGTCATCTGGACGGTGCGGGCGCCGTAGACGCCACCCGCCGTGCCGACCGCGATCGCCGCCAGGATCAGCGGCACGTGGTCGAGGTCGCCATAGAAGAACGGGATGGCGCAGGCCAGCACGGCGGCGAAGGCGCCGAGCAGGTTGCCGTTGCGCGCGGTCTTGGGCCCGGAAAGACCTTTGAGCGCGAGGATGAAGCAGACCGCTCCGAACAGGTAGAGCAGCTGGGCCCAGGTGGGGATCACGCGTCGCCCCCAGGAGTGTCAGCAGTCTTCTGCGGAGCCGGCTTCTTGCGCACGAACATCTGCAGCATCCGGTCGGTCACCACGAAGCCGCCGACCATGTTCACCGCGGCCAGCACGATCGCGATCAGCCCGACCACGAGGGCCACGTTGTTGTCCGTGCTGCCAGTGACGATGATCGCGCCCAGCAGGATCACGCCGTGGATGGCGTTGGCGCCGGACATCAGCGGCGTGTGCAGCGTCGAGGACACCTTCGAGATGACCTCGATGCCGACGAAGACGCTGAGGATGAAGATCGTCAGCCAGACGACTGCCTCGCTCATGAGGTGGGCTCCCCCTCGCTGGGTCCTTCGATGGCGGCTCGGGTGGGTTCGTGACGAATCGCGCCGTCATGCGTGACGCACGAGCCGGTGACGATCTCGTCCTCGAAGTCGGGCGCGAAGACACCCCCACCATTGGCAACGTCGCCCTCGGCCGTGCTGGTCATCAGCGTGAGGATGTTGACGACGTTCTGGGCGTAGAGCTTGGACGCCGGCCCGGGCATCTGCGACGGGACGTTCTTGCCGCCCCACACCGACGCGTCGCCGATCCGGGTGACCTCGCCGGCCACCGAGCCCTCGACGTTGCCGCCGGACTCGGAGGCGAGGTCGACGACCACCGAGCCGGGCTTCATCGCCTCCACCATCGCCGAGGTGACCAGAAGCGGTGCCTGGCGGCCGGGGACGGCGGCGGTGGTGATCAACGCGTCGGCGTCGGCGATGTACGGCGCGAGCCGCTCCATCTGCAGCCGCGCCCGGTCCTCGGTCATCTCACGCGCGTAGCCGCCCGCACCCTCGAGGGTGTCGAGCTCGAGGTCGATCGACTTGGCGCCCATCGACCGGATCTCCTCGGCGGCGGCCGCGCGCACGTCGTAGGCCTTGACCACGGCGCCGAGCCGTTTGCAGGTCGCGATCGCCTGCAGTCCGGCGACACCGGCGCCGAGCACGACGATCTCGGCGGGCTGGACGGTCCCGGCGGCGGTCATGTTCAGGGGGAAGAAGCGGCGGAGCAGGCCGGCGGCGACGATCGCGCAGCGGTAGCCGGACACGAGCGCCTGCGAGGACAGCGCGTCCATCGACTGTGCTCGTGAGATCCGCGGCACCAGCTCCATCGCGAACGACGTCACGCCGACGTCGCGCAGGTCGGCGACGTACGAGAGCTCCTGGTTGGTCGGCAGGAACGAGATGGTCGCGACGCCACGCCTGAGGCGGCGTACCGCGTCGGTGGCGAGCGGCTGCACCGAGACCACGACGTCAGCCGACGCGAGGGCGTCGGCGTCGATCACCGCACCCGCTTCGACGTAGTCATCGTCGGCGAGCAGGGCGTGCATGCCCGCGTCGGGCTCGACCGCCACGTCGTACCCCAGCCCGGTCAGCTTGCCGACGAGCTCCGGCACCATCGCGACGCGCGTCTCGCCCTCACGGGTCTCCCGGGCCACGGCGATCTTCACAAGGGCGGACCCTACCGACTTCACGTGCGGGTCAGGGAGAAGGTGTCGATCGGCACATGCCGCGGCCGGCCGCGCGGCCCCTCGCCGAGGTAGGACTGGACAAGGGTCAGCTCCGTCGCCTGCCACCGCGGCCCCGCGTAGGAATCCAGGAGCCGGACCCAGTTGCTCACGTCGTGCGGGTACTTGGTCCGGGCCACGGTGAGGTGCGGCCGGAACCGCGCGCCGTCGACCTCGATGCCCGCCCGGCTGGCCGCGGCCCGGCAGCCGGTGGCCAGCCGGTCCAGCTCGGTCCGGCCGGGCTCGTCGAGGTCGAGGCCGGCCCAGAGCACCTTCGCGCGCCCCGCGTTGGGGAACGCGCCGCCCCCGGAGATCGCGGTCTTGAACGAGGTCCGCCGGGACGCCGCCCGGCCCAGCCGCTCGACCAGGTCGTCGAGCTGCTGCTCGGGCACGTAGTCGAGGAAGGCGAGCGTCACGTGCACCTGGTCGGCCTGGACCCACCGGAACTCGCCCGCGTCGCGGCGTACGTCGAAGAACTCGTCGAGGTGCTCCAGGGCCTCAGGCGGCGGGACCAGAGCTGCGAAGAGCCGCACCCCGTCAGGCTAGACGTGGGCGCCGAGTGCGGACCCGATGGCGTAGGTGATCGCCATCGCGAACAGCCCTCCGACCACATTGCGTACGACGGCCCGCCGCGAGGGGCCGTAGCCGAACTTCGCGCTCCCCCACCCGGTGAGCGCCAGCGCGACGGTCACGGAGACGACGGTGACCCAGATCCGCAGGCTCGGGCCGAACAGCGTGATGGTGAGCAGCGGCAGCAGCGCTCCCAGCGTGAACGAGAGCATCGAGGCCAGGGCGGCGTTCCAGGGGCTGGTGATGTCGTCGGGGTCGATGCCGAGCTCGGCCTCCGCGTGCGCACCGAGCGCGTCGTGCTCGGTGAGCTGCCTGGCCACCTCGAGCGCCAGGTCCTCGCTCAGCCCCTTCTCGACGTACAGGCCCGCGAGCTCCTCGAGCTCCTCCTGCGGCTCGTCCCTCAGCTCGCCGCGCTCCTTGTCCAGCAGCGCCAGCTCGGAGTCCTTCTGGGTGCTCACCGAGACGTACTCCCCGGCGGCCATGCTGAGCGCGCCGGCCGCCAGTCCGGCCACCCCCGCGACCAGGATCGTGCCGCGGTCGCCGGTGGCGCCTGCCACACCCATCACGATGCCCGCCGTCGAGACGATGCCGTCGTTGGCGCCGAGCACGCCGGCCCGGAGCCAGTTGAGCCGGTTGTTCAGCCCGCCCTCGTGGGGCTCGTCCTGGTGCGGACCGGGCTCCAGCTCAGACACGTCGGTCTCGTCCGGGAGCGCCATGGCGGCATCGTCCACTCGCCCACGCGCGCCTCGCAAGGAAGGCGAGGCTCGCCATCAGTCCTGATGGTGCTCGATCCGGCGCGGCATCAGCAGGCTGACGGCGACCAGCACCACGGCGACGAAGGCGGAGCAGACGAACGTCGTGTAGATCGCCGGTTCGAGGATGGCGGGTGAGAGGTGCTCGAGGCTGGGGCTGGCGTGGCCGACCGAGTCGGTCACCGACGCGTTGACCAACGCCCCGAACACGGCGACGCCGATCGCGCTGCCGACGGTGCGGGCGAACATCGTGGCGCCGGTCGTGACGGCTCGGGACTCCCAGCCCACCGCCGACTGGGCGGCGATCACCGCGGGTGCCACCGCGAAGCCGAAGCCGATACCCATCACGAAGCACGGCAGAGCCAGGTGAAGGAGGGAGGAGTCACCGTCGACGGTGAGCATGAGGAGCGCCCCGGCGAGCCCGAACGCAGCCCCGAGCACCATCGTCGCCCGGAAGCCGATCGAGAGATAGAGCCGGCCCGCATTGGACGCCGAGAGCGGCCAGCCCAGCGTGAGCGCGGCCAGCGCGAACCCGGCCATGACCGCACCATGCCCCAGGACGCCCTGCGCGAAGAGGGGCACGTACGACGTCAGCCCGATGAGCAGTACGCCGACGACCAGCGACGTGAGGATCGCAGGGAGGATCACGCGGTGCCGGAAGACCCACAGCGGGAGCACCGGCTCGGCAGCCCGGGTCTCGACCCACACGAAGGCCACCAACAGCAGTACCGACGTCGCGAACAGCGCGATGCTGATCGGCGACGCCCAGGACCAACGGACCCCGCCCTCGAGCAGTCCCAGGAGCAGAAGCACGCCTCCGCTGGTGAGCAGCAACGAGCCGAGGACATCGATCCTGTGCGACGCCTTGGTCACCCGCTCCTCGAACCTGCGGACGAACATCCACAGTGCCGCGGCGCCGATGGGGAGGTTGACGAAGAAGATCCATCGCCACGACGCGTAGTCCGAGAAGACCCCGCCCAAGGTGGGCCCGACCACCGACGCGAGCGCCCAGACACCCGCCAGGTAGCCCTGCACCTTGGCCCGCTCCTCGACCGAGTAGATGTCTCCCACGATCGTCATGCCGATCGGCTGCACCGCTCCGGCGCCGATCCCCTGCACGGCGCGGAAGGCGATCAGTGAGGTCATGCTCCATGCGAGTCCGCAGAGAAGGGAGCCGAGCAGGAAGATGCCCACTCCGATCAGCATCATCGGCTTGCGGCCGTACTGGTCGGCCAGCTTGGAGTAGAGCGGGACGGAGACCGCCTGGGTGAGCAGGTAGACCGAGAAGAGCCACGGGAACTGGGTGAAGCCGCCGAGATCGTCGACGACCGCGGGCACGGCCGTCGCCAGGATCGTCGCGTCGATCGCAACGAGTCCGACGCTGAGCATGACCGCCAGCAGGATCGGCCCTCGCTCGCTGCGCAGCCCTACGTCGGCGCGGCTGATCGCGGGCGTGGCTGTCACGGTCAACAGCAACCGCACCTGGCCGGATTCTGTTCCCCGCCTACTTGTGTCGCTTCCGGACCTTCACCCTGACCTTGACCGCGGGGGACGTCGCGCCGCGGCAGTCCGGCCGCTCGGTGACCACCACCTGGTAGCGGGCCGTGCTGCGGACCTTGACCTTCACCCTGAACCGACCGGCCGCGTCTGTCGTGGCTGCGGCCAGGTGACGGAACTTCGCGTTCCGGCCGGTCCCGGCCTTCTGCAGGTCGACCGACTGGCCGGCCGCGCAGACCGACACACCACCCGCGGCGATCTGGCCGGTGAACGTCACCTTCTTGCCCTTGGTCACCTTCTTCTTGGAGGCCTGGAGCGACAGCGTGCGCGCCGTGTGCAGCCCCCAGACCACGCAGGTCCCGGTCGGGCACGGCTGCCAGTCGGTGATCTGGCCGCCGTACGCGTAGCTACCCAGCACCGCGAAGCCGGTCGCGGCGATGACGGTCGCCGGCGCCGGGCCGGGACCGGCCGGTACGTCGCTGAAGAGCAACGCGGTGCCGTCGGCGGACCAGTACGGACCCGCTGCGGCCGGAGGGATCACGTTGACGGTGCGGAGCTCGTTGGGCCCCACGCCCGCAGTCATCACGCCTATGTAGGTGTCTTGGTACGGCGACGGCACGGTGCCGTTCTCCTGCACCCAGACCGCGATCCGGGTGCCGTCCGGCGCCCATTCCGGCGTACCGAAGCGGTACAGCGGATCGCCCGGGTTCGACGGTGGCACGAAGAACTGGGTCGCGCCGCCCCCCGAGGCAGGCACGGTGAACAGCTGCTGCGTGAAGCTGTCGTTTGCGCCTGGCATGTCAGGCAGGTTCGACGTGAAGAGGATCTGGTTGCCCCCTGGCTGCCACGAGAGGCCGTTCTCGAGGTTGATCCGATTGAGGCTCGTGTCGGTGTAGACGTGCGCCGCCACGCCGGTGGCGAGCGGGACGACGTAGATCGAGTGATCGAGGTTGCCGAAGTCACCGGTCAGCGCGGCGAGCGAGCTCCCGTCCGAGGACCAGGTGAGATCGCGGACAGTCTTCGGCAGCGTTGCCACTGTCTGATCGCTCCCGTCGGCCGACCAGACCTTCACGACGTTGCCGAGTGTCACGCCGGCGATCCGGCCGCCGTCCGGCGAGAACGCCATCGTCGCCGTGCCGGTGACCTTGATCTGGTGCTGTGACCCGTCTGCGTTGATGAGGTCGTCGCCGAGCAGCAGCGGCCCGTTGGTCACCGGCAGCGCGCGAGCCGCAGGCCCTGCCTCCGCTGGCGACAAGGGAACGGCAAGGGCCGCCCCCAGGACGAGTGCGACTGCGCCGGACACGGGTGTCGACCTCATGGCCACTCCGCTCGATCAGGGGACGGGACGCGCCCTCCCCGTTGTACGGCGCTGCCACGGAGTCTCGGCCCGCCGGAGCGGCGGGTAAATGAGCCGGACGGGGCATTTACACCAGGGGATCCAGACCGATCCCGTGGCCCGGGACCCGGGCCACTGTGCTTTGATCGATCCAATGGAGATCTGGCCGGGGCGCGCCTACCCGTTGGGCGCAACGTTTGACGGGAGCGGCACCAACTTCGCGCTGTTCAGCGAGGTCGCCGAGAAGGTGGAGCTGTGCTTCTTCGACGAAGCCGGCGCCGAGACCCGGGTCGAGCTGACCGAGGTCGACGCCTACGTCTGGCACGGCTACCTGCCGCGGATCCAGCCCGGTCAGCGCTACGGCTACCGGGTGACCGGACCGTGGGACCCGGAGCAGGGGCTGCGCAGCAACCCGCACAAGCTGCTGCTCGACCCCTACGCCAAGGCCACCACGGGCGACATCGACTGGAACCAGAGCCTGTTCGGCTACACCTTCGGCGACGAGGACTCGCGCAACGACGACGACTCCGGCCCGCACATGACCAAGGCCGTGGTGATCAACCCGTTCTTCGACTGGGAGGGCGACCGCCGCCTCGACGTCCCCTACAACGAGTCGGTCATCTACGAGGCGCACGTCAAGGGCATGACCCAGCTGCACGAAGGGGTCCCGGCCGAGCAGCGCGGCACCTACGCCGGGCTCACGAACCCCTCGGTCATCGACCACCTCAAGCGGCTGGGCATCACGGCCATCGAGCTGATGCCTGTGCACCAGTTCATCCAGGACAGCACGCTGCTCGACAAGGGACTGCGCAACTACTGGGGCTACAACACCCTCGCCTTCTTCGCCCCGCACGCGGACTATGCGACCGGCGCCGGCCACACCACCCAGGGCCAGCCCGGTCAGCAGGTGCAGGAGTTCAAGACCTTGGTGAAGACCATGCACCAGGCCGGCATCGAGGTGATCCTCGACGTGGTCTACAACCACACCGCGGAGGGCAACCACCTCGGCCCGACGCTGAGCATGAAGGGCATCGACAACCCGGCCTACTACCGGCTGGTCGAGGACGACCTGCGCTACTACATGGACTACACCGGCACCGGGAACTCCCTCAATGTCCGGCACCCGCACTCGCTGCAGCTGATCATGGACTCGCTGCGCTACTGGGTGACCGAGATGCACGTCGACGGCTTCCGGTTCGACCTGGCCTCGACGCTGGCCCGCGAGTTCTACGACGTGGACCGCCTGGCGACGTTCTTCGAGCTCGTGCAGCAGGACCCCGTCGTGAGCCAGGTGAAGCTGATCGCCGAGCCGTGGGACATCGGCCCCGGCGGCTACCAGGTCGGCGGCTTCCCTCCGCAGTGGACCGAGTGGAACGGCGCCTACCGCGACACCGTCCGCGACTTCTGGCGCGGCGAGCCATCGCTCGGCGAGTTCGCCTCGCGGGTTGCCGGGTCGGCCGACCTCTACGAGCACACCGGCCGGCGGCCAGTGGCCAGCATCAACTTCGTCACCGCGCACGACGGCTTCACGCTGCGCGACCTGGTGTCCTACAACGAGAAGCACAACGAGGCCAACGGCGAGGACAACAACGACGGCGAGAGCCACAACCGCTCGTCCAACCACGGCGTCGAGGGGCCGACCGACGACGAGGCGATCCTGTCGCTACGGTCGCGCGCCCAGCGGAACTTCCTGGCCACGCTGCTGCTCAGCCAGGGCACGCCGATGCTGCTGCACGGCGACGAGCTCGGCCGCACCCAGCAGGGGAACAACAACACCTACGCCCAGGACAGCGAGCTGAGCTGGGTGCACTGGGACCAGGTCGACGAGCCGCTCGTCGAGTTCACCGCCACGCTGATCGAGTTCCGCCGCCAGCACCCGACGTTCCGCCGCCGCCGCTTCTTCACCGGCAACACGGTCCACACCGGGCCGGTCGGCGCCGAGCGGCTCAACGACATCGTCTGGCTGCACCTGGACGGGCGGCCGATGGAGGACAGCGACTGGGAGGGCGGAAACCAGGCCCTCGGCATGTACCTCAACGGCCACGGCATCGCCGGCGCGGACGCCCGCGGCGGCACCATCGTCGACGACCACTTCCTGCTCTACTTCAACGCCGATGGTGACGCGACGGTGACCCTTCCGCCGACGGAGTACGCCGAGGCGTGGGACGTCGTGATCGACACCGGCGGCACCCCCGACGAGGACGACGTTTTGACGGCCGGAGCAACGTTGTCGATGCGCGAGAACAGCGTGCTGGTGCTCCGCGAGTTCACCCCGCCGACCGTCGAGCCCGACCACTCGGTCGCCGCCTCGGTGGCCGCATCCGTGGCCTCGGCCACCGCTGCACGTGGCTGACTGGGGTACCGCCTCGCCCGTGACCCCTCGCGCGCCGCGGAGCACGTACCGGCTCCAGCTCACGGCGGAGTTCGACCTGTTCGAGGCCGCGAAGCGGCTGCCCTACCTCCACGACCTCGGGGTCGACTGGGTCTACCTCTCACCTGTGCTGGCCGCGGAGGCGGGCAGCGAGCACGGGTACGACGTCGCCGTACACACGCGTGAGGACCCCGAGCGAGGAGGGTCGACCGGGCTGGACGTTCTGGCCACGGCGGCGCGCACGCTGGGCATGGGCGTGCTGGTCGACATCGTGCCCAACCACGTCGGGGTCGCCTCGCCACGGCCGGCCACCTGGTGGTGGGACGTGCTCGAGCGCGGTCGCACGTCCCGCTTCGCGTCGTACTTCGACATCGACTGGGATGCGGGTGCCGGCCGGCTCCTCCTGCCGGTCGTCGGGACGACGACGACGGCGCGATCGAGGTGGACGCCGACGCGCGCGAGGTGCGATACCACGAGCTCCGGCTGCCGATGGCGCCTGCGACCACGACCCTCGACGAGCAGCACTACGTGCTGGCGTCCTGGCGGCGCGGCGACGCCGAGCTCAACTACCGGCGGTTCTTCACGGTGACCACGCTGGCCGGGATCCGGGTCGAGGAGCCCGAGGTCTTCGACGCGTCGCACGCCGAGATCAAGCGGTGGTTCGACGTCGGCCTGGTCGACGGGCTCCGGGTCGACCACCCCGACGGGCTGCGCGATCCCGGCGAGTACCTCGACCGGCTCGCCGCGCTCACCGGCTCGGCGTACGTCCTGGTCGAGAAGATCCTCGAGCCCGGCGAGGAGCTGCCGTCGTCATGGAACTGCGCGGGCACCACCGGCTACGACGTCCTAGGTGTGATCGACCGCGTGCTCACCGAGCCGGCCGGCGAGCGCCTCCTCGACCAGCTGTCCGGGTCGGTCGACTTCGCCGAGCTGACGCACGACACGAAGCGATCGGTCGCCGACACCTCGCTCCAGGCCGAGGTGCGCCGGATCGTCCGCGAGCTGCCCCCGCTTCCGGTGGTTGAGGAGGGCGCGCGGCGCCCGTCTCGGAACCCCGGGCTGCTCGAGGACGCCGTGGCCGAGCTGCTCGCCTGCTTCCCGGTGTACCGCTCCTACCTGCCCCTCGGTGTCGAGCACCTGGAGGTCGCGCTCTCCAGCGCCCGCGCCCGGCGTCCCGAGCTGCTGGCCGCGCTCGACGCACTGGAGCTCGTCCTGTCCGACCCGACCCAGCCGGCCGCGCTGCGGTTCCAGCAGACCTCGGGCATGGTGATGGCCAAGGGGGTCGAGGACTGCGCGTTCTACCGGTACTCCCGCCTCACCTCGCTCAACGAGGTGGGCGGCGACCCATCGGTCTTCTCGACGACGGTCGCCGAGTTCCACGAGGCGATGGCCGCCCGGCAGCGGGACTGGCCGGACGCGATGACGACGCTGTCGACCCACGACACAAAGAGGAGCGAGGATGTCCGGGCGCGCATCGCGGTGCTGGCCGAGGCGCCCGGTTTGTGGGAACGGACGCTGGTCACCCTGCTCGACGCTGCGCCGCTGCCGGATCCCGGATTGGGCAACCTGCTCTGGCAGGCGGCGTACGGCGCCTGGCCGATCTCGCGCGACCGGCTGCACGCGTATGCCGAGAAGGCGATGCGCGAGGCCGGCGACCGGACCACGTGGACCGACCCGGACGAGGCCTACGAGAACGCCGTGCACGCCGCGGTCGACGCCGCCTTCGACGACGCCGGGGTGCGGCAGATCCTCGAGTCGCTCGACGCCGACCTGTCGGCCGCCGGCCGCTCGAACGCATTCGCCGCCAAGCTGCTGTCGCTGACCGTCCCCGGCGTGCCGGACGTCTACCAGGGCAGCGAGCTGGGTGACCTGAGCCTGGTCGACCCCGACAACCGCAGACCGGTCGACTTCGACGCCGCCGAGCAGTCGCTCGTCCAGCAGTCCAATGCCAAGCAGGCACTCACCGCTCGCGCCCTGCGGCTGCGCCGCGACCGGCCCGAGCTGTTCACGACGTACACGCCGGTCCTCGCCGAGGGGCCGGCCGCCGAGCACGTGCTGGCCTTCGACCGCGGCGGCGCGGTCACCGTGGTGACCCGGCTGCCCCTCGGGCTCGCTGACAAGGGTGGCTGGGGCGAGACCGTGCTCGCCCTTCCGAGCGGCCCGCGCCGGGTGGCCGACGTGCTCGGCCACGACGCCGTCGCCGTGCTGGTCGAGGACGGGTCGTGAGCTCTCCACTGCGAGGCCCGTTCGACGTGTGGGCGCCGCGCGCGCACCGGCTCCGGCTGTCGGTGGGCGATGGCATCGTCGAGATGGTCCGCGGCGAGGACGACTGGTGGTCGCCGGCGGAGCCTCTGCATATCTCTCGGGAGGAGACCGACTACGGCTACCTGATCGACGACTCGGACACCCCGCGACCCGATCCGCGGTCGCGGCGTCAGCCGGCGGGCGTCCACCAGCGCTCGCGCACTTACGACCCCACCCGCTTCCGGTGGACCGACGAGTCCTGGGCCGGGCGGCAGCTGGCCGGGGCGGTCATCTACGAGCTGCACGTCGGCACGTTCACGCCGGAGGGCACCTTCGACGCAGCGCTGACCCGCCTCGACCACCTGCGTGGCCTCGGGGTGGACTTCGTCGAGCTGATGCCGGTCAACGCGGTCAACGGCACCCACAACTGGGGCTACGACGGCGTCCTCTGGTACGCCGTCCACGAGCCGTACGGCGGCCCCGAGGGCTACCAGCGATTCGTCGACGGCTGCCACGCGGCCGGACTCGGGGTGATCCAGGACGTGGTCCACAACCACCTCGGCCCGTCGGGCAACTACCTGCCCGAGTTCGGTCTCTACCTGAAGGAGGGTGCGAACACCTGGGGCGACCTGGTCAACCTCGACGGTGAGGGTTCCGCCGAGGTACGCCGCTACCTGCTCGATAACGCGCGGATGTGGCTGGCGGACTACCACGTCGACGGGCTGCGGCTCGACGCGGTGCACGCGCTCGAGGACCGCTCGGATCCGCACCTTCTCGAGGAGCTAGCAACCGAGGTGGCCGAGCTGTCCGCCCATCTTGGTCGACCGCTGACGCTGATCGCCGAGTCCGACCTCAACGACCCGGTGCTGATCACCCCGCGGGAGGCGGGCGGTTACGGCCTCGACGCGCAGTGGAGCGATGACTTCCACCACGCATTGCACGTCGCGCTCACGGGCGAGACGCACGGTTACTACGCCGATTTCGAGCCGCTGGGCGCGCTGGCCAAGGTGTGTGAGCGCGGGTTCTTCCACGACGGGACCTACTCGTCGTTCCGCGAGGCCGACCATGGCGTGCCGATCGACACCGCGGCCATGCCGACGTGGCGACTCGTGGTCTCCAGCCAGAACCACGACCAGGTCGGCAACCGGGCGGTCGGGGACCGGATCACCGACGCCCTCGATCTCGACCAGCTCGCGTGCGCCGCGCTACTCACGCTCTGCGGGCCGTTCACACCGATGCTGTTCCAGGGCGAGGAGTGGGCCGCCACGACGCCGTTCCAGTTCTTCACCTCCCACCCGGAGGAGGAGCTGGGCCGGCTCACCGCCGAAGGCCGGGTGCAGGAGTTCGCCCGGCACGGCTGGGATCCGGACGCCGTACCGGACCCCCAGGACCCGGCGACCTTCGAACGGTCGAAGCTGGACTGGTCCGAGCTCGAGTCCGAGCGCGGCAAGCGGATGCTGGCCGTCTACCGCGAACTGGCCCGGCTACGTCGCGAGCACGCCGAGCTCACCGACCCGTCGTTCGCGCACGTCACATGCACGGTCGACGAGGCCGCGCGTTTCTTCACCCTCCAGCGAGGGTCGTTGGTGGTCCTGGTGAACTTCGGCAACCGGCCGATGGTCGTCGAGGTCGGCGAGGTCGACCTCCTCTTCGAGACCGAGTCGGGTGTCGACGTCGCCGATGGCGTGGTCCGGCTGCCCGCGCACGCCGGTGCGCTGGTCCGAACGCGCGCGGCTACTGGACGGTGCTGAGGTCGATGACGTCGTCGTCGGCCGGGGCCGTGACGTCGAACTCCTCGTCGAAGTCGGTGAACTCGAGGCGGCCGGGCTCGTCGCCCTCGGTGCGCTCGAGCTTCAGCAGGTAGTGGTCGCCCTCGATGAGCACGAATCCCACGGAGGTGCCCTCGTCGTCCTTCTGCTCGACCTTGACCACCTCCTGGCCGTCGACCTCGTCGGTGCCGGTCACCTTGTAGTCACCCGCGTCCTCGTCGTCCTTGAACAGGTTGTCGAAGAAGGCGTCGAGGTCGCAGAACTGTGAGAAGTTCGAGTCGGTGTCGAGCACCCACTTGTCGCCAACGGCGCTGATGATCGCGTCGGCCGAGTCGGGTGCGTTCCCCCGCCAGAAGTCCTCGTCGGGCTTGAACCAGCTGGTGCCGTCCTTGGCCAGGATCTCGGCCGTACCCCCGCCCAGACCGACCGTGCCCGTGCAGTCACCGGCCGAGCTGGCCTGGATGTCGAGGGTGACCTTGTCGCCGTTGGAGGTGATCTCGCCGCTGAACTTCGCCTCGTCGAGGGCCTTCATGTCGGCCTTCGCGTCGGCCGCGATCTTGTTGCCCGACTGCTTGGCGAAGTCGCTGTCAGTGCCGTCCTTGTCGTCGCTGCCGCAGCCGGCCGCGAGCACGAGGACTCCGACAACACAGAGCGCGGCGACCGCGCGGAACGGGGAGGGGGTCATGGCTGGGCATCATAGGAGGCTCGGGCCTCCAGCACGGCGCCCATGTGCGACTCGGCCCAGTCCTTGAGCTCGGCGAACACGACCAGCAACGAGCGACCGAGGGCGGTCAGCTCGTAGGTCACGGTCACCGGGACGGTCGCGGTCACGCTGCGGGTGAGCATCCCGTCGCGTTCCAGCGAGCGCAGCGTCTGGGTGAGCATCTTCTGGCTCACCCCCGCGATGGTGCGGGCGAGCTGCGAGTAGCGCCGCGGACCGTCATCAAGGGCGCACAGAACCAGCGTGACCCACTTGTCGGACAGCCGGTCGAGGAGCTGCCGGCTCGGGCAGTCGGCCATGAAGACGTCGTAGTCGGCCTTGTCGGCCGCGCGGCGCTGGGCCGCGGTCATGGTGGGCACGGTGGCCTCCTCGTCGTGGGTTACGCACTTTCAGGTGCCTGCTCTCCGTTGGGAAGCGCCTCGGCGATCTGGATTGTTCCGGCCGGTGACAGCAATCCGCAATCCCGATGGAGGAACTCCCATGAGCACGCAGACCACCACCACCTTCCGCGCCGCCGTCGTCACCAAGCCCGGCGAGACCGAGGCGATCTCGGTCCTCGACCTCCCGGTCCCGGCGCTCGAGCCCGGCCAGGTCCGGGTGGCCGTCGCCGCAGCCACCGTGAACCCGGTCGACCTCGTCGTCCGGGCCGGTGTCCTGCACGACGCTGGCCTGATCCGCCAGCCGGAGCACACCGGCCTCGGATGGGACTTCTCCGGCACCGTCCTCGAGGCGGCCAGCGACGTCGACCTCGCGCCCGGCACCCGCGTTGCCGGCCTGGTCGGCGGGTTCGACCGGGACTTCGGCACCTACGCCGAGCAGCTGGTGCTGCCGGCCGCGGACGTGGCCGTCGTACCGGACGGCCTCGACCTGGTCGAGGCGGCCACGGTCCCCCTCAACGCACTTACGGCGCTCCAGCTCGTCGACATCCTGGGCGACGGCGAAGGTCGCCCCCTGCTCGTGACCGGTGCCGCCGGCGCGGTCGGCGGGTACGTCGTCCAGCTCGCGCTAGAGAGCGGCTGGCGGGTCACCGGGCTGGCCCGCGCCGCGGACGAGGAGTTCGTGCGCGGACTGGGCGCCGACTTCACCGCCGAGCAGACCACCGGCTGGGATGTCGTCGCCGACGGCGCGGTGCTCCAGCAGCAGGCGGTGGCGCTGGTCCGCGACGGCGGGCGGTTCGTCGGCGTCCAGCCGTCGATGCCGCCGGCCTCGGAGCGCGACGTCACCATCGAGGCTGTCGGCGTGGTGCCGGACGGCGCCACCCTGGCGGGCCTCCTCGACCGTACGGCGCGCGGCGAGCTCCCGGTCCGGGTCGCCGAGGTGCTCCCCCTCGACCGTCTCGACGAGGCGCACGCCGCCGTCGCCAAGGGCGGCGTGCGGGGCCGCTTCGTGCTCGTGCCCTGACGCGGACGCCGCGATAGTCCGTGACATCTGTGTCTGTGGAAACGCTGGTTCCACAACACAGATGTCACGGACTATCCCGGCCAGTCTCGAATCTCAGACGCCGGCCGGCTCGGGAGCGCGGGAGGGTTCTCCCGAGCCGGTGTCGTCGCCCTCGCGGAAGCCGTGACGCTGCCACCAGCGGAGCATCGGGCCGGGGGCCCACCAGTTGGCTCGGCCGAGCAGCTTCATCGTGGCGGGGACCAGGAGCGCGCGGACCACGGTCGCATCGATCAGCAGGGCGACGAGCATGCCGATGCCGAGCATCTTCATGAACACGATGCCGCTGAGCGCGAACGCCCCGATGACCACCGCAAGCAGGACGGCGGCGCTGGTGATGATCCGGCCGGTCTTCTGGACACCGGTCACGATCGCGAGGTCGTTGCTCTGCCCGTCTTTGGCCGAGCGGTCCCACTGCTCCCGAATCCTCGATAGCAGGAACACCTCGTAGTCCATCGACAGCCCGAACAGGATGGCCAGCATCAGGATCGGGTTGGTCGCGTCGAGGAACCCCTGCGGTGTGAACCCGAGCAGGCCCGAGAGGTGGCCGTCGCTGAAGATCCAGGTCACCACACCGAACGCTGCCGTGATCGAGATCAGGTTCATCACGATCGCCTTGATGGGCAGCACCAGCGAGCCGAACGCGATGAACAGCAGCACCATCATCACGCCGGCCACGATCAGCCCCATCCAGGGCAGGTGCGCGCCGACGGAGTCGATGAGGTCCACGGTGTCCGCGCTGAGCCCGCCGACCAGCGACGTCCCGGACGCCGGGTCGATCTCGCGGATCTCCTTGACGATGGCCTGGCTCTGCTCGCTCTGGCTGTTGCCCGCCCACGAGACCCGCAGCAGCGTCGCGTCGCCCTCGGTGGCGACCGGCTGCACGCCGATGACACCGTCGACCGCGCCCACCTGCTCGACGTACGCCGTCACCTCCGCCTCGGACGCACCCCGCACCAGCACCTGGGCGGTCGAGGTCTCGGGGCCGAAGTCGGACAGCTTCTCGGCAGCGACGTGCGCCGGAGCGTCGGAGGGGAGCACGCGGTAGTCGACGCTGCCCCACTTAGCGCCGAGGAACGGCGAGGCGATCAGCAGCAGCCCGCCCACGGTGACGGCGATGACCAGCCACGGTCGGCGCATCACGCCGCGAGCCAGGGCGGCCCACCGGCCGTGCGCGTCATCGACCGCAACCGGCCGCCTGCGGCGCCACGGCAGCCGCCCGGCGTCGACCCGGCGGCCGAGCAGCTTCAGCGTCGCGGGCAGCACTGTGAGGGCGGCGACCATCGCGACCAGCACCGCGGCCACCCCGCCGTAGCCCATGCTCTTGAGGAAGGCCTGCGGGAAGATCAGCAGGCTCGACAGCGCGGCCGCGACGGTGAGGCCGGAGAACAGCACGGTGCGACCGGCGGTGGTCATCGTCCGGCGGATCGCCGTCGACGCCGCGTCGGGGTCGTCGACGGGCAGCAGGGCGAGCTCCTCGCGGAAGCGGCTGATCACGAACAGGGCGTAGTCGATCGCCAGGCCGATGCCGAGCAGCGAGATCACGTTGACCGAGAAGATCGAGACCTCGGTGAAGAGCGCGATCACGCGGACCAGCGCAAGGGCGCCCACCATCGCAATCAGGCCGACGAGGGCCGGCATCGAGGCGGCCACCAGGCTGCCGAAGATCAAGAGGGCGAGCAGTACGACGATCGGCAGCGAGATCGACTCGGCGCGGGCGAGGTCCTCGCTGGTGATCTCGTTGACGTCGTTGTAGACGGCGAACGCTCCCGCGAGGTCGGTGTGCAGCCCGGTGGTCTCAGGGGCCTCCAGCGTGGGCGACAGGTCGTCGTAGTTGGACAGGTAGTCGTCCTGGCTCTCCCCCGCCAGCGAGATCAGCACCTGGACGGAGTGGCCGTCCTTGCTGACCAGCCCGGCGTCGGCCGGTGCGTCGTAGTAGGGGATGACGCTGGTCGTGGTCCCGGGCGTGAGGCCGGCGACGACCTGCTCGACGTCCGCCTGGAACTCCGGGTCCGAGGCGACGAGGTCCTCGCTGGTGTAGATGGCCACCACGTCGATGCTCTGGTTGCCGAAGGTGTCGCGCTCGGCCTGCAGCTCCCGCGCGGACTCGGAGTTCTTGTCGTCGAAGCCGCCCTGCGACAGATGGTCGAAGACCCCGAACCCGTAGGCGGCCGCGGCGAACGTCACGGCGACGCCGACCAGCAGCACGGCCAGGGCCCGACGGGCCACGAATGCTCCCCAGCGTTCCAGCATCGCTACTCTCCTCGTAAACATGCATCAGATTCGTGAACGGTGTAAACCGTAAACGGTGTAAACTCCCGATGTCAATGACTTTGGAGGCAATCGATGAGCACCGAGGTGCGCCCCACCGCGGCAGAGCCGCAGGCACCCCAGACGCGCCGCGAGCGGCAGCGCGAGGCGACGTACGACGAGATCACTCGCGCCTCGCGCGAGCTGCTCGCCGAGGGCGCCGAGCTCTCGCTCCGCGCCGTGGCCGGGCGGATGGGGATGACGGCACCGGCGCTGTACCGCTACGTGGCCAACTACCAGGAGCTGGTCGACCTGGTCGCCTTCGAGATCGACAAGGCCGCCACCGCGACCTTCGAGGCGGCGGCCGATGCGCTCCCGCAGGACGACTACGCAGGACGATTGGTCGCCTCCACCGTCGAGTTCCGGATGTGGGCGAAGGCCAACCCTCGCGAGTTCGGTCTCGCGTTCGCGAACCCGGTCGCCGATGCGCACAGCGTCCGGCGCGAGATGCTCACGCTGTCGTGCTCGGGGCACCTGTGCACCGATCAGATGCGCGCGCTGTGGGAGCACAACCACTTCCCGATTCCCGCCCTCGACGAGCTGTCGCCGACGGTCCGCGAGGCCGTCCTCGATCCGCTGATCCCGGCCAAGCTCGAAGGGTTGGCGATCGAGGACCGCGGCCTGATCTGGATCTACATGCAGGGCTGGAACGTGCTCTACGGCGTGGTCGCGCTCGAGGTGTTCGGCCACATGGACCCGAGGATCATCGAGTCGGGCGAGATGTTCATCCACGTGGTGCGCGAGTTCGCTCCCAAGCTCGGGCTGGCCGACGACATTGATCGGCTCGAGGGGATCATCCGGGCCCGGTTCGCAAGGGGTTAGTTCCAGCGCGGGCTGCGGAGGTTTCGACACGCGCGATCAGCCGAGCACTCCGTCGTAGTTCGGCAGCACGAACGCTCGCTCGTAGCCGTCACCCTCGAAGTCGGTGGGGTTGTTGCCGACGTTCGCGATCAATGTGTAACCGCGATCGATGAACAGGTTCCGGCAGCGCTGCTTGCCGTAGGCGAGCGTCTGGCCCTTGCCACGCAGGCACAGGCCGTCGATCGCGAAGCCGTTGCGTTCCAGCTGGCGTGCGGTGCCCGCGCGCTGGCTGCCGAGCCGGCCGGTGTTGAAGAGCACGGCCACGTGGTGTCGCTGGAGGAACTTGGTGAACTTGAGCATCTTCGGGATCGCACCGCCCCCGTCGTAGTACGTCGCCAGCACCGTGTTGTCGATGTCGAAGTTGATCGCGAGCTGCTCCTCCGGGCCCTTGGCGGCGGCCCGGGACCGGACGACGCCGTGCGAACCCTTCATCGTGGCCTTCACGTCGGCCAACCACTGGTCGCGGCTCGGGACGTCGCGCTTCACCGAAGCGGCCTCGACGTTCGCGGCTCCCGGCCCGATCGCGACGACGAGGGAGAGGAGCAGTCCGAGAAGCCGCGTCATGCGTTCACCGTAACCGGGACGCCGGCCGCTCACCCCAGCAACTCGTCGACCCAGGCCGGCACGATTTCACTTGCGCGGCCGTGCCGGGCCTCGTCGAAGAAGTGGCTGCCCTCGCTCGGGACCAGGTTGAGCTCGAGCGTGCGGGCGCCGTACGCCGATGCGGCCTGGACGAAGCCGGCCGCCGGGTAGACCGCGCCCGAGGTGCCGATGGACACGAAGAGGTCCGCCTCCTCGAGGGCGGCGAAGGTCCGGTCCAGCTCGTAGGGGACCTCGCCGAACCAGACCACGTCGGGGCGGAGGCCCGGGCTCTGGCAGCCCGGGCAGGGCGGGAGGCCGCCCAGGTCGTCGGCCCACGGGAACCGGTCACCGCAGCCCGCGCACAGCGTCGAGAGCAGCTCGCCGTGCATGTGCAGGACGCGGGTGGAGCCGGCGCGCTCGTGCAGGTCGTCGATGTTCTGGGTGACCACGAGCAGGTCGTCGCCGAGGGCGTCCTCGAGCCGGGCGAGGGCGAGATGAGCCGGGTTCGGCTCGACCGTCGCGAGGGCGGCCCGGCGCGCGTCGTAGAAGCGGTGTACGACGGTCGGCTGCCGCTCGAAGGCCTCGGGGGTGGCGACCTCCTCGAGCCGGTGTCCCTCCCAGAGCCCGTCGGCGTCGCGGAACGTCGGCACCCCGCTCTCGGCGGAGATGCCCGCGCCGGTGAGGATCACGAGCCTCAAGGGCTACATGCCGCCTTGGTAGTAGTCGATGATGTCGGCGCCCGTGATCTGCTCCGCGGTCTTGCGCCCGAGGAAGAACACGCTGCTCGCGCCGTCGACGGAGTGCTTCGGGTCGAGGAACCGGTCGAGATAGCTGAGCCAGAAGAAGGCCAGCGACGCGATCCGGCCCAGCGACACCGAGCGGGTCAGCGCGCGGACGAAGTAGTCGACCGACCAGCGCAGCGCCGTGCCCGCGCCGGCGACTGTTCCGGAGTCGATCCGCTCGAAGCGGCGGAAGAGGAACCGGTGGCCGCTGTCGGTGAACCGGGTGAAGTCGTAGGCGCCCTCGTGGACCTGCTGGAGGAACGGCGTGTCCGCGTAGACGATGCCGCCGGTGCGGAGCACGCGGTGGATCTCGTTCGCGACGATGGTCGGCTCCAGCACGTGCTCCAGCACCGCCTGGACGATGACGCCGTCGACGCTGCCGTCCGCGAGCGGGATCGAGTGACCGTCGCCGACGAACTGGGTCGCGGGGCTGGCGTAGACGTCGAACGAGATGAGATCGATCGTCGGGTCGTCGTACAGCTCCTCGAGGCCGTCACCGACCGTGCCACCGCCGATCACCAGGATGCGGGGGTTGCGGTCGGGGGTGTCGGCCTTGAGCAGCTCCTCCATCCGCGCGACGTTCGCAGGCGCGGTGGTGTTGGCCGGGTGCAGCAGCCGGCGCAAAGGTCCGGCGGACCGCGAGCGCTCCACCTCGGAGGCGCCCTCGACCGCGCGCAGCCGGTCCGCGTCGAGCACGCTGGCGTCGAAGTCGACCAGCGCGGGGACGCCGGCCACGACCGGGAACGGCTCGTCGGCATAGGCGCAGCCAGCTCCGACGCAGTGCCACTTGCCGTCCACTCGGCGCACGCGACTGCCACACCGTGGGCAGATGAAGAGGTTCTGGTCGACCATCGCGTCGAGGGCGAGCACGGTGCGAAGCCTAAGTCCAGGGCGAGACTTCCTCGGGGGTCAGCGGGCGTGGTGGTCGGTGGACCGTGACGACGTAGCCGCCGGCCTCGTCGTACGGCGCCCGGTCCCACGTCGAGAAGCGGTCGACCGGTTCGAGGCCGGCGCTGTCGAACGCCGCGTCGACGTCGGCGAGCGTCGTCACCGGGCAGCCGCCAGGCAGGTGGGCGGCATCGAGGCCGAAGCCGCAGACGAGCAGGCCGCTCTCGTCGAGCTGCTGGGCCAGGTGCGTGGCCGCGCTCCCGAGGGTGTCGGGCTCGAGGAGCGGGATGGTGTTGCCCGCGACCAGCACGAGGTCGAAGAGCTGGCCGGTGTCGAGCATCGCCAGGTCGCCGACCCGCCAGTCCAGGTCGGGCGCTTCCTCCCTGGCCTGCAGCAGCATGCTCGCGTCGATGTCCACGCCGACCACGTCGTAGCCGAGCTCGGCCAGCCGGATCGCGACCCGCCCGGTGCCGCAACCCGCGTCGAGCACGTGCGCCGGTGGCTCGACGAGTTCCGCGACGAACGTCGCCTCGCCGTGCACGTCGTCGCCGCGCGCGGCCATCTCCCGAAAGCGCGCGGCGTACTGCTCCGCGTAGTCGGCACCGGCCGAGTCACGGGCGATCTGCTGCCAGCGGGTCATTGGCTCAGTGGTACCAGTTGCTCGACGACCTGGTCGAACACTGCCCGCTCGGCGGGCTTGGGCGCGTAGCAGACGATCTCGTCGAAGCCGATATCCCGGTAGTTGTCGACGAGCCTGGCGAACCCGTCGGCCGATGCCCACGGGTTGATCGAGCCGTAGGCGAGCAGAATTCGGCGCAGCGTGCCTTGGTCGCGGCCCCGCTCCTCGCACAGCCGGTCGAGTACCCGTCCGCGTTCGACCGCCGACCGGTGGAAGTCCTCCGCGGTTGCGGCGCCGGGGAAGGTCGCCCAAGCGTCGGCGTGTTCCGCGACGACGGCCAGCGCCTTGGGGCCGTCCGCGGCCACGATGATCGGGACACGGGCCTGGATGGGCGCCGGCGCCATCGCGGCCTCGCGATATTGGTAGTACCGGCCTTCGTGATCCGAGACGTCGCCGGCCAACAACCGGTCGACGATGCCGACAAACTCGCCGAGACGCTCTGCTCGCTCGCGCGCGCTCCACATCGGGACGCCCGCCATCGCACGATCGGCCGGCCACAGTCCGGAGCCGATGCCGAGCTCGAAGCGCCCCGCGGAGACGTGATCCAGCGTGACCGCCTGTTTGGCCAGGAGCGTCGGCTGCCGAAGCGCCATGTTTGCGATCAGCAGGCCGACCCTCACGCGGGTCGTGGTGGCGGCCCAGGCCGCGATGAGCGTCGGACCGTCATGCACCGGCACCGTCGGGTCGCGCGCGTTGCGTGCGTTGTCGCCGGTCCACAGCCCGTCGAAGCCGGCGTCCTCGGCGATGCTGGCCCACCGCGACGCCTCCTCCCACGTGGCGGGGTTGACCTTCAGCCCGAAGCGCATGGAACCAACGGTGGCCCGTCGTCTCGGTCGCCGCCAGTCCGTTTCTCAGTAGTACCAGGGGAACTTGGCCGCAGGGCTCTGGCTGCTACTGGCCATCGTTGGCCTCGCTGGAAACGTGGACTTGACGTGCGCAAGCGCAGACTTGTCGTCGCTGGGCGCAGTTTGCTGTTCCTGGTCTCGGCCGGACTTTTTGCGGACTATTTGCGGACTGGCGATGTCAGCCGCACCGGTCAGCGTACTGTCCGACGCAGCGACCTAGGCCTGCTTGGCCCGACAGGTCGGCGGGAGACGGATCGATAGCAGCGCGGACGTCCTCCGCATGCTGCATTCCCAGAATGACGCGGGCCCTGACCCTGCCGAGACCCGCGGACCCGGGCGCGTAGTCAAACGTAGTGATCGGAACGGGCGAACACCTGCGCACGCTCACAGCGCCTGGGTACGACATCCATCACTACGTTTGGCTACGTGGCGCAAACACCCCCCACACCGGGAGCTGCCTGCCGAACGAATGAGAGAAGTCCGGGCCGGCGTCAGCCCTGAGCGTGGGCAATGAGCACCGGACTGACTTCGTTCATTCATCGAGTCCGAAGGAGGCCGGGCGATCGCTGTGGTCGGCGATGTGGCCGACCATGCTGACGCTCAGCGCGTGGTGCGACGGGCCGTCGAGGAGCTCGGGCCCGTCGACCTTCTGGTGAACAACGCCGGCCGCGGGCCACAGAGGTCTGCCCCCTGTGGGAGGCGGACATGCAGGACTGGTGGGACGTTCTGCGGGTGAACCTGCTCGGTCCCGCGCTGGGTTGCCACGTCGTGCTCCCAGGGATGCTGGCTCGTGGCCGAGGGCGCATCGTGACGATCGGCAGCCTCACCGGAGCCGACCCGAACGCCACGTTCACCTCCTACGCAGTGTCGAAAGCAGCGGTGATGCGGCCCACCGACTCGCTCACCATGTCGCTGTCCGGGACCGGAGTGCTTGTCTTTGAGCTCAACCCCGGCCTGGTACACACGACCGCACTCGACGCCCACCCCGATCGCAGTGGCTGGGATCCCGGGCACGCGCGCCCTGCGTCATTCCGGCTCGGCCGTAACCGCCCGGACAGCCGATGAGCGTGCCCTTCATTTCCTGGACCAACTTCATCCGGTGCGTTCAAGAGCTCGACAGGACATCCTTGACCGCGTCGACCACCTTGGCCATTGCGGGCCGGTCGTCGCCGCCGCTGGCCCAGGCCGGGTCCTGCGGCAGGGGTCCCATCGGGTCCGCATCCTCGGGTCCCGTCGCCGGCGGAGCGAGCGAGCGGCGGAACGCCTCGTCCAGCCCGACCAGACGGTGTCCCCCCGGAAGCAGCATCTCCCGGAAGTCGTCGTTCGCCGCGACCATGTCGTGGCGGAGGCTCTCGACCAGCGCCTCGACCGTTGGCCGGGGCACGTCAGTGAGACTGCCGACCAGCGTCCCCACGAGCGCAGTCGGCAGCAAGGGCACGACGACCTGTGGGCGCTCAAGTCCCGCGTACGAGGTGTAGGCGTCGAGCAGCGCGCCGTAGCGCAGCCGGTCAGGGCCACCCACGTCGAAGTGGCGCGAGGGGCCGGTGTACTCGAGCGCGCCGACCAGCGCCTCAAGCGCGTCCACCAGAGCGATCGGCTGAACTAGGGAGTCCATCCAGGTCGGGATGGTGTGCACGGGCATGCGTTCGCTGACCTGCCGGATGATCTCGAACGACGTGGACCCGCTGCCGAGGAGTACGGCGGCGCGCAGCACGACCACGGTCGCGGGGAATGCGCTCAGGATCTGCTCGACCTCGCGGCGGGACTTGATGTGCTCGGAGAGGTCGTCGTCGGCGACATCCGCCACGATCCCGGAGAGGTACACGATCCGGCCGACACTGTGGGCACCCACGCCGCTTGCGAGATTGGTGGCTGCCTGGCGGTCGGTCTGCGCGAAGTTGTCCCCGCCCATCCCGTGGATCAGGTAATACACCGCATCCACGCCCGCGCAGGCGGCCGCGACCTGGTCGGCGTCAAGCACGTCCATGACGACGGTCTCCACCTGGTCCCCCCACCACGGCTGCTCGCGGTCAGGGTTGGTCGTGGTCGTGCGCACATCGTGGCCGCGCTCGAGCAGCAGTGGCACCAACCGGCCCCCGACGTAACCCGTCGCACCTGTCACCAAGATCTTCATCTCGCCCTCAACTCTGCACGGTTGTCGGCGTCGGCGTCTGGCCACGTTGCAGGACGATGACTGTAAGCCTGACGAGGAACCCGGCCGGTACCCGCGAACGGTCCTCTCAATGCGATATGCACCCACGCCGGGATGGCGTAGCCAAACCGGGCGGCGGCCCCAAGCCCCGCCAGCAAGAGACACGCGGCGAAGAAGTAGTGCCCCGGAGTCTCGGGTCTCCGGAGTCTCTACGCGTCCGAAAACAGTTCACTTTTCCGGTGGTTGGAAGGCTTTCGGGCGATTCTTTACCCGACTTGGTGCAAACCGCACTCTCATGCCGGCGATCCGCGCGCGGATCAGGATGTTTACGTCGAGGACCAGATGTCGCTCGTCGACCACTACGCCTTCTTCTTCGCCTCGCGCCGCACCTGCTTGAAGTCCTCAACGGCGGCGTCGACCTCAGATTCCTCGAGCCGAAGGAGAGCATCGAGCTTCTCGCCCGCAGCCTTGAGCGTGGCCACGTCTGCGGACCGGTCTCTCTTGACCGGGATGAGGTAGCCCACGGTCTGACCGTGCCGGCTTACGGCAACGCGTGCATCGGCGTCGACGTAGTCCGCGAGACCGGCTCGGAACTCGCGGATGCCGACCTTGGTCGCGGTCACAGTTCCTCCTCGCGTTGTGTAATCCGTGTGTACGCACTAGCACAAGTTCACGGGACGTCGGCCGGATAGCTGCTGGAAATTTTGCGGACTGTATGCGGGCTGGAGGGGTCGACACCTCATCTGACCTGCGGAAACGCGCCAGATCAGTAGTACCAGGGGTACGGCGACCAGTCCGGCTCGCGCTTCTCCAGGAACTGGTCGCGGCCCTCCTGGGCCTCGTCGGTCATGTAGGCGAGCCGGGTGGTCTCGCCTGCGAACAGCTGCTGGCCGACCAGGCCGTCGTCGATGAGGTTGAAGGAGTACTTGAGCATCCGCTGCGCGGTCGGCGACTTGCCGTTGATCAGCCGGCCCCACTCGAGCGCGGTCGCCTCGAGCTCAGCATGCGGGACCGCGCGGTTGACGGCGCCCATCCGGACGCCGTCCTCGGCGGAGTACTCCTGGCCGAGGAAGAAGATCTCGCGGGCGAACTTCTGGCCGACCTGCCGGGCGAGGTACGCCGACCCGAAGCCTCCGTCGAACGAGCCGACGTCGGCGTCGGTCTGCTTGAACCGCGCCTCCTCCGCGCTGGCGATGGTGAGGTCGCAGACCACGTGCAGGCTGTGGCCACCACCGGCGGTCCAGCCGGGGACGACGCAGATGACGATCTTGGGCATGAACCGGATCAGCCGCTGGCACTCGAGGATGTGCAGGCGACCGAGCTGGGCCTTGTCGACGGTCTCCGCCGTCTCGCCCTCGGCGTACTGATACCCCGTCTTCCCACGGATCCGCTGGTCGCCGCCGCTGCAGAACGCCCACTTGCCGCTCTTCTCACTCGGCCCGTTGCCGGTGAGCAGCACGCAGCCCACGTCGCTGGAGGTGCGCGCGTGCTCGAGGACGCGGAGCAGCTCGTCGACCGTGTGCGGGCGGAACGCGTTCAGCACATCGGGCCGGTCGAAGGCGACCCGGACCGTGCCGTGCGCCTTCGCGCGGTGGTAGGTGAGGTCGGTGAGGTCCTCGAAGCCTGGGACGTCGTCCCAGGCTCCCTGGTCGAAGATCTCCGACACTCCCTCGAGCGCAGCCATGGCGCTACTGTGCCTCATGCTCAGCCGACGGATTCCGGCGCTGCTGGCCGGGGTGCTGCTCGGGTCGCTGCTTGCCGTGCCGCTGGCGTCGTCGCCGGCGCGCGCCGGAACCCTTGTGCAGGTCGACAACGACGACTTCGACGTCCTGCACCGCGACATCGACATGCACAAGCTCAAGGTGACCTACGACGGCAAGGGTGTCCGCGCCACGGTCACCATGAAGAACCTCAAGAAGAAGAGCCGGCTCCGCATCTTCGTGGGGATGGTGACCCGGGTCGACGACGCGGACCCGAACTCACCGGAGTTCGGCCACCTCATCGAGTTCCGGCTCAACCAGAAGCGCAAGCAGAAGGTCGTGAACTGGGTGACCCTCCCGACCAGCGGCGGCTACGTCGTCGAGAAGTGCGCGGGGGTCAAGGTCAAGGCGAACTACAAGCGGGACACCCTGAAGTACAAGCTGCCCAACCGCTGCGTCCGGTTCGACCTGGCCCGTGGGTACGTCGACACCTGGGCCTCGGCGCGCAAGTTCTCGCGAGCGAGCTGGGACATCGGGTCACCCGCCCTCACCACCGGTGACTGGTTCGACACCACCTACGACCTGGTCGTCTTCCGCTGACGGCCGTATCTCCCGCAGCGCTCGCCGAGCCGACCAAGGCACCGCCGACCCGCTGGGTGGGGCTGCTGGCGCTTGCCAGCGTGGGACTGTGGGCCGGGTTCTTCGGCCCGATCTCGGTGCTGCTGGCCCAGCAGGCCGAGGCGCTGGACGCGGCGAACAAGGAGCAGGTGCTCGCCCTGGTCACCGGGGCCGGCGCGCTGGTCTCGGTCATCTGCAACCCGCTGGCCGGCGCCTTCTCCGACCGGACGACGCTGCGCGCCGGCCGTCGGCTGCCCTGGCTCGTCGGTGGTGCCCTCGGCGGGGCGACCTCGCTCGCGGTGCTGTCGGTCGCCCCGAACGTCCCGGTGATGCTGCTCGGCTGGTGCGGCGTGCAGGCCGGGCTCAACGCGATGCTGGCCGCGGTCACCGCGATGATCCCCGACCAGGTGCCCAGCAACCGGCGCGGCCGGATCGGCGGGGTCATCGCCGTGGCGCAGACGATCGGGGTCGTCGCCGGCACCGGCATCGCGGCGGCGACCGGCAGCATCGCGGCCGGCTACCTCGCCATCGCGGCGTTCCTCCTCGTGCTCGCGGTCCCGTTCTCGCTGTCGTCGCGCGACCTGGCCCTGCCGCCCGAGGCGCGCCCGCCGTTCGACGTACGCCGGTTCCTCCGTGCCTTCTGGATCTCGCCGCGGCTCCACCCGGACTTCGGCTGGGCGTGGATTACCCGGTTCCTGGTCAACCTCGGCAACGCCCTGGGCCTTCTCTACCTCCTCTACTTCCTGCAGGACGTGATCGGCTACAGCTCTGAAGAGGCCGAGAACCGGGTCTTCGTGCTCACTGCGGTCTACGCGCTCACGCTGGTGCTGACCACGGTCGTCTTCGGCGCGTGGAGCGACAGGCTGGGACGCCGGAAGGTGTTCGTGATCTGGTCGGGGCTGGTGTCCGGCTCGGCGGCGGTCCTGCTCGGTGTCGGCCAGAGCTGGCCGGCCGCGCTGGCCGCGGCGGTAGTGATGGGCTGCGCCTACGGCATCTACACAGCCGTCGACTTCGCACTGATCACCGAGGTGCTTCCGACCGCCATCGACCGGGCCAAGGACCTCGGCGTGATCAACGTCGCCAACGCCCTGCCCCAGGTGTTCGCGCCGGTGCTCGCCGGCCTGCTCCTGTGGCTGGTCGAGGCGGCTGGCGGCGTGGTCGAGTCGGACGGGCAAGGGTTCTCGACCGGCTACTTCGCCCTCTACCTGCTCGCGTTCCTCTCCAGCGTGCTGGGCTCGGTGTTCGTCACCCGGATCCGAGGCGTCGCCTGACCGCTGAGGAATGCCGGAGCGCCGGGCCGGGTTCTGGATGGACGTGACACTTCAAGGTGAGTACGAGCCCAGCGCGGCCGAGTGGGTCCGCGACCAGGTGGAGAAGTACGAAGCGTCCGGCGGCGCCGAGGCGAACACGCTCCGCGGCCACCCCGAGTGGCCGATCGTGGTGATCACGTCGATCGGCGCCGACAGCGGCAAGCTCCGCAAGAACCCGGTGATGCGGGTCGAGAAGGACGGCGTCTACGCCGCCGTCGCCTCCTACGGCGGTGCCCCGAAGCACCCGACCTGGTACCACAACTTCGTGGCGCACCCGCAGGTCGACCTCCAGGACGGCCCCGAGCCGCACGAGTACGTCGCCCGCATCGCCGAGGGCGCCGAGCGCGCCGAGTGGTGGGAGCGCTGCGTGGCGCAGTACGCGCCGTACGCCGACTACCAGAAGCGGACCGACCGCGAGATTCCGGTCTTCCTGTTGGAGCGGGTTGCCTAGGAGGCTGCCAGCGAGGCGGCCAGGCTGACCAGGTGGCCGAGGCGGGCCAGCTCGGAGTCGACGAACTCGGGGCCACCGCGTCGGCCGATGACGACCACGTGGTTGCCGTCGATGCGGGCACCGGCGTAGAGGTTCACCTCGTCGCCGTCGACATCGATGCGGGCCGCCTTCTCGATCTCGACGAACGGCAGGTCGTCCGGTGCCGCGTCGGTGCTTCGAACCACGCCCTTGCTGCGGTGGATGCACATCGCCCAGTCGGAGCGGAACGCGACCGGCAGCAGGTCGACCACCCGGTCCAGCGCCTTGCCCGGGTCGGCGGTCAGCTCCTCGACGACCTCGAGGTCGAGGAAGATGTTGCCGCCCGCCGCGTAGCGGCTGATCCACATGACCCGGACGCCGTCGAGCGCGTTGCAGGCCGACACCACGGAGTCGGGCATCGCGCCGTCGTGCATCTCGAGGAGCACGTCGTCGACCGCGGTGCCGTCGCGCTTCTCGACGATCTCGATCGCCTCGATGTCGCCGCCCGCCTCACCGATCGCGGTCGCGACCCGGCCCAAGGATCCGGGGACGTCGGGCAGCTCGACTCGGAGGAGGAACGGCACTCTGACGAGCCTAGGCGATCCCTGTAACGCGAAGGTTTCCGGCTGATCAGGGTGCGGACGCCGCCCGCGGCGCGGCGACGTCGCGCAGCGCAGCGACGAAGACAAGGAACGCCGCAGCGAGGATCGGCAGGCCGATGGTGAGGATGGCCAGCAGCCCGAGCGCGCCGAGCAGCCCGGCCGCGGCCAGCAGCACGAGCTTCCGGTGCGGTAGCCCGGTCGGCGCGCCGGCGAGCGCAAGAAGGGCGCCGACGATGAGTACGACCTGCACCCAGAGCGCGGGGTCGTCGCCGGGCTGTTGGCTCTCGATCACGCCGCGGTAGACGACCGTCATCGCGGCCGCGACGACCGCGGCACCGACGGCCAGCAGGTCGATGCCGCGGACCAGGAGCGCCATGGCTCATGGTCGCATCCGAACCGGCTCAGGGACCGGCGAGGCGCTGGCGCAGTCCGGTAGCGCGGAGGGCTCGGCGGTCGATGGCGGCGCGCACGTCGTCGGGTGAGCCGACCACGACCACACGCTCGCGGGCGCGGGTGATCGCGGTGTAGAAGAGCTCACGAGTGAGCAGCCGGGACTCCGGCGGCGGCAGGATCACCACGACCTCCTTGGCCTGGCTGCCCTGGCTCTTGTGGATCGTCATCGCGTGCATGGTCTCGACCTGGGCCAGCCGGCTGGTGGCGAGATCGAGCCGGCCGGAGCTGCCGGCTATGGCGGCGCGGAGGGCGCGGCCGGCCGAGCGGACGGAAGGACGTACGGCGACGCCGGTGTCGCCGTTGTAGATGCCGAGGCCGTAGTCGTTGGAGGTGACGAGGAGCGGCCGGCCGGCGTACCACGCGGACCAGATGGGTTCGCCCGTCTCCTCGCCCAGCCAGCGCTCGACCTGGGCGTTCCACTGCCGGACGCCGTAGGGGCCCTCGCGGTGCGCGCACAGCAGCCGCTTCTCGTCCAGCAGCTCGAGGGCGCGGTCGGCGTCGCCGGCCTCGGCCGCTCGGAGGATGTCCGCGGCGTGCGGCGCGACCAGCGCCCGGACCCTGGGCGCGGGATCGTCTACGTCGACCAGCTCGACATGGTCGCCACCGGCTTCCAGCAGCGCGACCGCAGTGTCGGCGTCGCCGCGGCGCACGGCCTCGGCGAGCCGGCCGATCGACTCGCCGTAGCGGTGCGAGGTCAGCAGCGCCGCGACGCCGACCTGGGTCTTCTCCTGTACGGCGTCCACCAGGTCGGCCAGCACCGCGCCGGCCTCCACGGACGCGAGCTGGAACGGGTCGCCGACCAGGATCAGCCGGCTGCCCGGCCGGACCGCCTCGAGCAGTCGGGCCATCATCGTGAGCGACACCATCGACGTCTCGTCGACCACCACGACGTCGTGTGGCAGTCGGTTGTCGCGGTGGTGCCGGAACCTGGACGAGGTGTCCGGCCGCGAACCGAGCAAGCGGTGCAGGGTCACCGCCCGCACGCCCGCCAGCCGGGCTCCGTCGGCGGGCGGCAGCTTGGCCACCTCCTCCTCGACCGCCTGCTGAAGCCGGGCGGCCGCCTTGCCCGTGGGCGCGGACAGGGCGATGCGGAGCGCGGGTCGGCCGTCGAGCTCGGCCTGTTCGGCGCAGAGCGCGAGCAGGGCGGCCACCGTGGTGGTCTTGCCGGTGCCCGGACCTCCCGTGAGCACGGTCGTTGCGTGGGTGAGCGCGACCCGGGCCGCGGTCCGCTGCTCGGCGTAGCCCTCGCTCGGGAAGACCCGGTCGAGTGCCCCCGACAGCCACGACTCGTCGGGCGCGGACGAGGAGGCCGGGCGGCCGACCAGGTCGGCGTGCACCTGCTCCTCCTCGCGCCAGTAGCGGTCGAGGTAAAGCAGCCGCACGCCGTCCTGGTCGAGCAGCCGCAGGACCGGACTGCTGCCGGTGAGCAGCGCGCTGGCCCCGACGGCGGCGTACCACTCCACGGGGTCGGGCCAGGGCAGCTCGTCGCCGAGGTCGGAGTCGGCGACCTCGGCCAGGTCGACACACACCGAGCCTCCGCGCACGGCGCGGACCACGAAGGCGACGGCCAGGGCGACCAGGTGTGTGTCGTCGGCCGCGAGCGCGGTCAGCGCCCGGGCGACGTGTACGTCTGCCGCATCGAGCACGCCCGCCTCGTTGAACGTGCGGAGCAGCCCGTCGGCGCCCTTCGCCAGCCGCAGGTCGTGCGGGTCCTCGAGCTCCGGTGTCAGCAGTGTCATGAGCGGCCGTCCAGGAGGTCGGACAGCTCGGTCACGAGCCCGGCCGGCGGCTGCCACGAGAAGACCCCGGCCGGGTGCCCGTCGTCCTCGGGCGTCTCGGGGCCACACATGCCACGGACGTAGAGGTAGAGGACGCCGCCGAGGTGTCGCGCCGGGTCGTAGCCGGGCTGACGCCAGCGCAGGTAGCGGTGCACCACGACGACGTAGAGCAGCGCCTGCAGGGGGTAGTCGGAGTGCAGCATCGCCTCCACCAGCCGCGGCCGGGCGTAGGCAGCCGCGGTGAGCGGCTGGTCGGCCGGGCCGAGCCAGTTGGTCTTGTAGTCGGCGACGAGGTAGCGCGGACCGTCCGGCCCGGGCACCCGGAACACGACGTCGATGGAGCCGGACAGGTAGCCGCGCAGCGACTGACCGCCGAGCCCGGGTGTCTGCAGCCGAGCGGCATACGGGCGGAGCGGATCGTCGTCAGCCAGGTGGCGGTCGAGCAGGGCGCCGACGTCGGCCAGGCTCACCTCGTCGCCGGGCGCGATGTCGCCACCGGCCAGCGGGATCTCGAAGTCGAGCTCGCAGAGGCGGTCGGCCAGCACGATCTCACCGAGGGTCAGCCCGTCGGCCAGCGGACCCAGCGAGCTGTGGTGCAGCGGCACCAGTGCGGCGGCCAGCTCCGCCACGGGTACGTCGACCGGCCACCACGGCCGCTGCTCCTCGACGTGACCACGCAGCTCGGCCTCGAGGTTGGGCGCGTCCGGGTCGGTCACCTCGAGCACTCCGTGCACCAGGGAGCCGAACGCGGCTCCGGACGGGAGGTCGGCCATGGGTGAGGCCAGCGCATCCGGCTCGTCGGCGGCCGCGAGCGGCTCGGCGTCGTCGGGCTCGTCCGCCAGCTCGTCGGCGAGCTCGTCGTCGCGCACGGAGAGCTCCGGCTCGGACGTGACTCCCCCGGTCTCCTCGGCGGCGCGGATCAGCGCGGAGTAGGAGGTGCGTCGCCAGTCGACGTCGATGTCGCGGTCGAAGCGGCGCGCGGCCAGGTCGGTCGGCGCGGGCGGCGCGACGGGCTCCGGGGAGTCTGCGGCCAGCTCGGCACGCTCGAGGCTCGGCCCGCCCGCCGCCTCCCACTTGCGCAGGTGATCCATGACCGCCGCATCGTCGACCTTGGCCGGCAGCGAGTCCGGCACCTCCAGCTGGCCGAGCACCCGGCCACGCAGCAGCCGCGAGAGCCCGCCGTTGACCTCGTCCCATGACGGGGCCCACCAGGCGACGACCTGTGACTGTGCGCGGGTCAGCGCGACGTAGGTGAGCCGGATGTCGTCACCGGCCATCTCCGCCCGACCCTTGGCCGCCACCTGCTGGTAGCCCGGCTGGCCGGAGCCACCGATGTCGAGGCAGCGGGTGCCGTCGGGCTCGTGGTAGAGCACCGCCTCACCGATCCGGACGTTGCGGTTGAACGCGAACGGCAGGTAGACCAGCGGGTATTGGAGCCCCTTGCTCACCCAGACCGTCATGATCTGGACGGCGGCCGCGTCGCTGTCGAGGCGCCGGTTGCGCTCGGAAGCGCCAGCCCGCTCCTCGCGCTGCTTGCGCAGCCACTGCAGAAGCGCGGGCAGGCCGTGACCCTCGCGGTGGGCGACCTCGTGCAGCAGCTGGGTGAGGTGCTCGACGTCGGTCAGGTGTCGTTCGCCGCCGCGCCAAGCGAGCACGCGCTGCGCCATCCCCGCGACGTACGCCGCCTCGAGCACCGCCGCGATGCCGCGGGCCCGGGCGTGGTCGGCCCAGCGCCGAAGGGTCTCGGCCACCTCGTCGGTCAGCTCGGGCTCGGTGGCGAGCTCGGCGGCGGTGCGACCGAAGAACATGCTGGCGGCCGCGGCGCGGACCAGGCCGCTGCGGCCGGGCTGCTCGAACGCCTCGAGCAGGCACTGCCAGTCGGCTGCTGCCTGGGAGGCGAAGACGTCGGTGTCGCCGGTGTAGACGGCGGGCACCCCGGCCGCCGCGAGCGCGTGTCGGCAGGCGCGAGCGTCGCGGTGACTCTCGACGATGACGGCGACGTCTCGCGCGCGGACCGGCCGGACCTCGGTGCCGTCGTCGTAGGTCGCGCCGGAGGCGAGCAGCTGCTTGACGTCGCCCGCGAGGTCGGCCGCGATGAACGGCCGCAGGTCGTCCATCGGGATGGTGCGGGTGCCGCCGATCCCGAAGGAGTCCCGGGTGACCACCCGCAGCCGGAACGGGTCGTTGCGGGGCGCGCCCGCGAGCCGATGAGTGGTGCGGTGGGCGGCCACGTCTCGCACCACGATGTCGTCGTGACCGAGGGCGGCACCCTCTAGCACCCGGAGGAGCCGCCGCACCAGGGGCGCATCGCTGCGGTAGTTGGTGTCGAGGGCGAGCAGCGCGTCCGCCTGCTCGCGGGCCCGGAGGTAGGTGACGACGTCGCCACCGCGAAAGGCGTAGATCGCCTGCTTGGGATCGCCGATCAGCACCAGGGTGACCTGGCCGACGAAGGCGCGCTCGATCACCTCCCACTGCACGGGGTCGGTGTCCTGGAACTCGTCGACCATCACGATCCGCCAGCGGCGGCGCATCCGGTCGCGGGCGGGGGCATCCTCGGCCTCGAGCGCGACCGCGAGCCGTCCGAGCAGGTCGTCGAACCCGAGGATGCCGAGCAGCCGCTTGCGTCGCTCGAGCTCGCGGAGCACGTCGTCGGCGAAGGCGCGGCGTACGCCGGCAGTCGTTTCGGCCGGCGGCTCGAGGGGGGTCAGCCGGGTGCGCGGGTTGCGCACGACTTCGTGGGCGAGCTCGAGGGCCTGGGCGCGGGTGAGGGCAGGGGTGTCCTTCACGTCGCCGAACCGCTGGAGGTAGAGGTCGTCGACGATCTCGCCGACCAGCTGGTCGAGGTTCTCGACCAGGGTGACCCCGGCGTCGGTGTCTCCGGCCACCCCCAGGGACCGCAGCACCAGCTGGCAGAACTGATGGGTGGTGGCGATCGTCGCGGCGTCGAAGCCGGCCAGGGCGTCGCGCAGCCGAAGCCGCTTCTCCTCACGCTGCTCGTCGGTGCCGTCGACCAGGTGGCAGAGCAGCGTGTCGTCGGGGTCCACCGACGACGGGTTGTCGAGCGCCTCGGCGGCCGCGACCAGCTGGTCGCGGACCCGCTCGCGCAGCTCCTGGCTGGCGGCCCGGCTGAACGTGATGAGCAGCATGTCGTCGAGGACGGCCTTGCCCTCGGCGAGGTAGCGGGTGACCAGCGCGGCGAGGGCGTAGGTCTTGCCGGTGCCGGCGCTGGCCTCGAGCACGGTGGTGCTCTCGCCCTCGGGCAAGGGCGCGAGCAGGTCGAACGCGCCCGTGATCACACCGGTCCCCGCTCGCTGCGCAGCAGCGGCAGCCACAGCCGCTCGGCCAGCTCGCCCAGCCGGGTGAGGCGATCGAGGTCGGCATGCTCGCCCCAGACCCGGACGTGCGCGGGGCCGGCGTCCTCGCCTGGATAGCGGTTGCTCTTCCACTTCTTGAGCGCCTCCGGCCTGGGCTCCTGGCCGATGAGGACCGCCGAGGCCCAGGCGAACGACGTCTTGATCGGCAGCTCGAGCGGCGCCCGCCGACCCTCGTCGAAGAGGTCGACGAGGTCGCTGAGCAAGGTCAGCGGCTCGTCTCCGGTCGGCCCGAGCAGCCGCTGTGCGGCCTGGGTTCCTCGCGGAGAACGCCCGATGGTGAGGGCCGTCCAGTTGTGGTCGGGGTGACCGGCCGCGAGCGCCAGCAGCCGGACCCACGACTCGAGCAGCTGCTTGCCGTCGAGCTTGGAGTAGCCGACCGCGACCAGCCGGTCGCCGTAGACGGGCGTGATGGTGCCGGTGAGCCGGCGGCCGCCCGGCAGCTCGATGTCGACGTCGAGCGAGCGCGGCTCCACCTGACGGTGCGTGAGCGCGGCGACCGCGAGGTTCATCGCGGTCTCGCGGACCTCGGTGGCCTTGCGCCAGCCGAGCATGCCCGGTGGCAGGGCACCGCGGCGCCACTCGATCTCACGCGCCATGTCGGGGTGGATGCCGCGGAGCATGTCGGCGAGCATCCGGTCGCCAACGCCCCACGACTCCAGCTGGTCGATCTCGACGGGCATCGCGTCGCTGACGCCGTCGACGTCCCACGGGAGCGTCAGGTCGAGGGCCCGGAAGAACCCCTTGACCGGGTCGCGGAAGAACTGGACCAGGTCACTCAGTGCCAGGTCGTCGCCGACTGCGCGGGTCGCCGGCGTGTTGAGCGGCTCGAGGAGGAACGGCGGCGGGGCCGGCCGCGGCCCGAGGGCGACCTTCGCAGCGGCCAGCATCTGCTGGTCGAAGGTGAACGGCGTCGGGACGCCGAGCCGGCCCGGTTCCACGTTGCGGCGGTCGTAGCCCTGGAGCGGGTGGTGCACGACGATCTGCTCCTTGACCGGTGCGGTCGTGGTGCGGTCGAGTGCGTCGAGCAGCTCGCCGAGGGGTACGGCGGGCGGCCGCGGCTGGCCGCTGTGGGCGTCGGCGCCGGTGTAGGTGACGACCAGCCGCTCGGTGGCCGCGCCGATCGCGTCGAGCAGCAGCTGGCGGTCCTCGGAACGCACGTCACGCTCGCCGGTGACCGGCGTGCGCGCGAGGACGTCGTCGCCGTCGACGGTGCGCTGCCGCGGAAAGATGCCGTCGTCGAGGCCGAGCAGGCAGACCACCCGGTGCGGCACCGAGCGCATCGGCACCATCGTGCAGACGGTGAGGCTGCCCGCCCGGAAGTTTGCGCGGGTGGGGCGAGCGGCGAGGTGGTCGTCGAGGAGTGACCGGACGTCGGTGAGTCTCAGCGCGCTGGCGGCGAGCTCCCCCGCGTCGACCTCGACCCGGGCCAGCTCGCGCTGCATCTGCCCGACCTGCCACTGGTCGGCGCGGTCCACCTTCGTCAGCGCGGCCACCCCGCCCGTCAGCGCGGCGAGCCAGTCGGCCAGCGGCCGAGTGCCGGTGAGCAGGTCGGTCGCGGCCACGAGCCGGTCGACGTACTCGGAGAACCGGCCGGCCAGCTCGACCCGGTTGCTACCGACGTCGTCGAGCGGGAGGGCGGTGCCGAGCCAGGCCTGCGAGTCGTCGGACATGGCCACGCCGGTCAGCACCCGGTCGAGCCCGAACCGCCAGGTGTTCTGGAGGTAGCGGACACCGAACGGCTCGCGGTGGTCGGCGTCGAACCCCCACCGGACGCCCGACTCGCGCACCCAGCCGGCCATCGTGTCGAGGTCGTCGTCGACGAAGCCGAAGCGGCGCCGGACCGGCTCGGTCTGCGCGAGGTCGAGCACCGCGCTGGCGGTGGCGCGACTGCCGGCCACGTCGAGGAGCTGGGCCGCGACTCCCAGCAGCGGGTTGGTGCGCGACAGCGAGCGGTCGGCGAGCTGGACCCGGAGCCGGTGCGCTGGGTGGCCGCCCTCGACGACGTCACCGAGACCGAACGCCGCGGTGATCAGCGGCGCGTAGTTCTCGATGTCAGGACACATCACCAGGATGTCGCGCGGCTCGAGCGGGCGCTCGCCGGAAGCGTGATTGCGCGCGCTGTCCTCGAGCAGCCCGAGCAGCACCTCGCGGAGGACCTGCACCTGCCGGGCCGGGCCGTGGCACCGGTGCACCTGCACCGACCGGTCGGCCGGGTCGAAGGTGCGGCCCTCCGGTCGTGGCGCGTCGTCGCGCAGGTCGGCCTGGAGCCAGCCGAGCAGCGTGTCGGGCGGCGCGGTCGCCGGCACGACCTCGTGGTCGTCGGCGGTCGGGCCGAGGCTGCGCTGCAGCTCGCGCTGGTCGCGGCCGAGCGAGGCGAGCAGCGGGTGCCGGACCCGGCGGTGGCTGACGTCGTCCTTGCGGGGCACCGGGCCGGCGAGGTCGGCCAGCCGCTGCCAGAGGTCAGCACTGGGGTGGGGCAGCCACAGGTGCAGGTCGTGATGGGTGGCCAGGTCGCGGAGCAGCTCGATCTCGGTGGCCGGCATCCGGGTGTGCCCGAACAGCGAGATGCGTGGCGGCAGGTCGCTGGGGCCCGCGCGCAGACGCTCCAGCGTCGCGGTGTGCCGCTGGTGCGGGTGCGGCGCGGCCACCGTCTCCGCGAGGGCACGCCACAACGGGGGCTGCCAGGCCAGGTCGCCGTCGAGGGGGTCACCCAGCCCGTCGGTGGCGTCGCCTGCTGACCAGTCGACCAGCAGCTGCGGCCGCTGTGCGGCGTACGACGCGAACAGGCCCGCGAGCCGCCGCGCCACGGCGTAGCGGCGGCCCCGACGGAACTCCGCCTCGTCTCCGGTGTCTCGGTGCCCCAGGTGCAACGCCAAGGTGTCTGCCCACGGCTCGTCGAGGCAGCAGTCGAGCACCGACAGCAGCGGCCAGGCAAGCGCGTCGGGCGCCCACGGGTCGTCGTCGCGGGTGCCGGTCAGCTCGGCGATCAGCGAGCGCGGAAACCGGAACTCGACGCCGGCACAGACGCCGTCACCGGTGCCCTCGCCCGACGTGCCGAGCCGGTGGGACAGCCGCTGGCTGAGCCAGCGCTCCACGCCGCGCGCGGGCACGAGCACCAGCTCGGTCGCGAACGGGTCGTCCAGCGGCGTCGACAACAGCTCGCCGAGGGCATCGGCGAGCAGGTCGGTCCGCGGGGCGCGGTGGAGGTGGAGCACCACATCCCGACCTTAGGGCCGGGCGCTGACAGCGCCGATGAGGCCCCGCGACGCTCAGCCGGTGGCGAGGTGCGGCAGCACCATCTGCTCCCAGGCCGGCGCAGAGGCGCTCCTAGCGCCCCCAGAACCCCTCGCGGTCGTCGTCGGCCTTCGCGGACTCCTCGACCGCGGCGATCGCGTCCGGGTTGCCGTGGAACTTCCGGTAGCTCCACACCAGCAGCCCGATCGCGAGGGCGGCGGAGCCGAACTGCGAGAAGCTCGTGGCCTTGCCGCCCGGCAGCCACCAGCGGTCCGCGACCGGCCACCACTCGGGCACGTCCGGGCCGACGAACCACAGCACACCCGCCGCGGCGATGACCACGATCACCGTTGAGCTCATGATGATTCGCGGCCAGGTCTCGACCGAGTTGGCGGCGCCCTTGAGCGCCTCGCGCTTGATCGGCTCGACCCGACGCTCGGCCCACTCGTACTGCTGGGAGAGCAGGACGATGCCGCCGGCCATCATCAGCAGTCCCGGACCGGGGAGGACCAGCGCCGCGATGCCGACGACGAGCAGCGTCCAGCCGACGATCTCCAGGCCGATCCGCTTGGCCGCCGCCTTCATGGGTTGAGCCTGCCAGATCCGAGGTAGCCCGACCCCGAGCTTGCTCGGGTTCGGGCGTCAGCCGAGGAGGTTGAGGAGCGTCGGCTCAGGGCCGAGCTTGCTCGGGACTGAGCGACGCGTCTCGAAACCACGCAACCCGGGGCTGGGACCCAGCCAGCTCTTGCGGGGTTTCCAGACGGGCGCAGAGCGCCCTCCTCAACCACCGTAGGTCTGCAGATAGGCACGCCCCTCGTCGCTCAGATTGCCGTGCGCCTCGGCGATCTTCGCCCACTTCACCGACATCCGCGCGAAGCGCAGGGGGTTGTAGACGTCTTCCTCGCGCGAGAACAGGCCGTCGCCGGCGTAGGTCATGATCGTGATGTTGGGCTCCTCGAGGTGCGTCCCGTCACCCGGGTCGGGCATCAGGTTGCGCACCTCGCAGATCAGCCGCGAGGACGGCGCGTCGACGACCTGCCAGGCCAGCGGGAAGCCGGTCATGATGCCGCCAGGGAACGTCGTCATCGTCTTCACCGACCAGTTGCGGATCTCGTCGCGACCGCGGAAGGTGCCGAACGCGTGCTCGACGTAGACGGCGTCCTCGGTGAAGTTGTCGGCGAACCCGTCCCAGTTGCCGGCGTCGACGTAGCCCTGCACCCGCGCGTGCACCGCGGCGTACGCCTCGGCGATCTCGTCGGCGCTGAACCGGCCCTCGCTCATGCCGACATCCAAGCAGCGAACGAGAACGTGTTCTAGTCACCCACGGCGGCGCGGACGACCAGGTCGAGCACGCGCCGGGCGTCGACCTGCGCGTGCCGGCCGATGTCGTGGAGGAACAGTCCTTCGAAGCAGGCCGCCAGCACGTCGGTGGCGAGCTGCGGGTCGGGGGCGCCCAGCCGGGCCAAGGCCGGCAGGAGCGTGGCCTCCATCGCCGCCCGCCCCCGAGCCAACCGTTCACGCAGTGCCGGGTCATGCGCGGCCTCCATGAACAGCACCATCCGGGCCGTGGTCACGGTGCGGTTCGGGCCCATCATGAAGCCATAGAGGCTGACCAGGGCCTCTACCAGCTCGTCCACGGTCTCGGGAGCGGTGGCGGCACCGACCTCGGGCAGCTCCGTGTCCAGCATCCACTCGAGCACGCCCTCCAGCAGTGCCGCGCGGGTCCGGAAGTGGTTGGACGTCGATCCTTTCGGCAGCCCGGCCCGCTCGTCGACCCGCACATGCGTCAGCGACCGGAGCCCCTCGGTGCCGAGGAGCTCCACCGCGGCGGCCAGCGCCTGTTCGCGGTTGGAAGGCACACGTGTCACTATAGACGTAGTGCATTCTCACTACGAACGTAGTACCTTGCCCGGATGGTCGCCGTCCTCGCTCTCGTCGCGTGGACCTCCAGCGTCGCGGTCGGGCTCGTCCTGCTGTGGCGCTGGCGCCGCCGGCCGCGGACGGCGTGGCTCCACCTGGCCACTGCCACGTCCGGCCTGGTCGGTTGGGCGGCGTACCTCGCGGCCGACCGCCCGCACTGGCTCGGCTGGTCGGTCTTCGCGTGGCTGTTCGTCGTCAACGGGCTCGGCGACCTCCTGATGGTCGGCGGACGGCCGGCGGGCAGGCGGACCTACCTCGCAGCAGCGCGCGACGTGCTCAGCGGCCGGCGCCCGCTGGCCACGGCGCACGCCCTAATGGCGCCGACCACGCTCGTGCTGGTGTTCTTGGCCGCGCTGGGCGTCTGACCGTCACGTCGTACGACGGGAGACCAGCAGCGCACCGACCGCAAGCACGGTGGTCAGGGCGAGCACGGCGACGAACGGCGCGAGGTCGGCGGCGGTGCCGACGGCCGTGAAGACCAGCCCGGCCAACGAGATCGCCGTCGCCGCGCCGACCGCGTCGGAGATCGACATCGCAGCGCTGTTGCCGCCCTGGTCGTGCTCGGTCGAGGCGGCCAGCACCAGGGAGGACACGCGCGGGTACATCAGCCCCATCCCGGCCCCGGCCAGCACCCAGGCCGCACCGATCAACCATGGTGAGAGCTGCAGCACGGTCGCGACCAGCTCGCCCGCCACGCCACCGAGCAGCAGCACGGCGCCGATCCTCACTGCCGTGAGGTGGTCGAGCCGCGCGCCGAGCGAGGCCTGGACCTGGGAGGCTCCGGACCAGCCGAGCGCCCCGACGGTCAGCGCGACCCCGGACAGCCAGGCGGACAGGCCGTACTGCTCCTGGAGCAGGTAGGGCAGGTAGATCTCGGTCGCGAAGAACGTCGCCGCGATCGCGCCGCGCAGCGCGATCACCGCGGGCAGGCCGCGGCGTACGACGAGGGTGCCGGCCGGCAGCAGCGGCCGGACCGCGACCAGCACCACCACGAGGGCGGTCGCCACGGCCAGGAGGCCGACCACCCCGGCCGCACGGCCGGCCACGTCGAGCGTCACCACGGCGGCAGCGACGACGGCGGCCAGTGCGAGGCGACCACGGGATGCGACCACGGACGGTTCGGGGTTGTCGATGAGCTCCCGCAGCCCCGGCAGCAGCATCCCGGTCGCGGCCACCGCGAGCGCGACGACCCCGAGGAAGACCCAGCGCCAGCCGACCGCCTCGCCCACGACGCCGGCGATGCTCGGCCCGATCAGCGACGGGATCACCCACGCCGCGGCGAAGGCCCCGAAGATCTGGGGATGGTCGACCGGGTCGTAGATCCTCGCCACCACGACGTACAGGGCCACGGTCATCGCGCCCGCGCCGAAGCCCTGCAGGAACCGCGCGGCCACGAACAGCTCGATCCCGGGCGCCAGCCCGGCCAGCAGCAGGCCACCGGCGAACACGGCCACCGAGACGAGCAGCGGCATCCGGGGGCCGCTCCGGTCGGACCACAGCCCGCCGGCGACCATGCCGACGACGCTGGCCGCCAGGGTCGCGGAGAATGCCGCCGAGAACCAGGCCCGCCCGTCGAGGTCAGCGCTCACCGACGGCATGATCGTGGTCACCGCGAGTGCCTCGAACGCGGCCAGGAAGACCAGGCTGACCATGCCGATCGTCGCCCAGCGGTACCGCGGCGCAAGCAGTGACGTCGTCAGCGGTGTCGCGACGGTGCCGGGGCGGTCGATCAAGGTCACCTGTGCAGAGTAGGAGTTGAAGTGCGGTTGAGCTCAAGCCAGTTCGATGAGGCGGTCGCCACACATCGGCGCGAGCTGCTGGCGCACTGCTACCGGATGCTGGGCTCGCCGCACGACGCCGAGGATGCCCTACAGGAGGCCCTGGTCGGCGCCTGGAAGGGCTGGGACGGCTTCGAGGGGCGCAGCTCAGTGCGCACCTGGCTGTTCCGGATCGCCACCAACGCCTGCGTCAGGCAGGCGCAGCGCCGGCCGGCCCGGGTGCTGAGCACGGACCTCGGCCCGGGCTTCACGCAGACCGCCGACCTCGGCCAGCTGGACACCGAGCACCTCTTCCTGGAGCCCTGGGCCGACGAGCCCGACGACGCCGGCGACCCGGAGGCGGCGTACGCCCGGCGCGAGCAGGTCGAGGTGGCGTACGTCGCCGCACTCCAGCACCTCCCCGCCACTCAGCGGGCGGTGCTGCTGCTGCGCGAGGTGCTGCAGTTCCCCGCGGCCGAGGTGGCCGAGCTGCTCGACACGTCGGTGCCGAGCGTGAACAGCGCCCTGCAGCGCGCCCGGGCCTCGATGGAGGAGCGCACCCACGGCCGCTCGCAGCAGTCCGAGCTCGCCGCCCTCGGTGAGGACGGCGTACGCCGGTTGGTCGAGGAGTTCATGACGGCCTGGGAGGCCGCGGACGTCGACCGGCTGGCGAACATGCTCGCCGAGGACGCTCGGTTCACGATGCCGCCGCTGCCGGCGTGGTTCGACGGGCGCGAGATGGTGGTCCGCTTCGTCACCGAACGAGTCTTCGAGACCCCGTGGCGGCTGGAGCCGCGGACCATCAACGGCCAGCCCGGCTTCTTCTGCCTTCAGCTGGTGGACGGCGAGTGGCAGCCCGGCGCGGTCAACGTGCTGGCGTTCCGCGGCGGGCTGATCACCCAGATCGCGGGCTTCGTCGATCCGTCCGTCGTGAAGAAGTTCGCCGCGGACCGATGAGTTCGTGACCCCTCCCGGCCTCTGCACTTGTGAAGGGTCCAAATCCCGCAGACCAAGGAGAAGTCATGAGCAAGGTTGTTGTCACCAACATCATCAGCGTCGACGGCTACACCGAAGGCCCCGAGGGCAACGTGATGGTGATGCCGATGGACCACGCGTTCGACGACTACAACGCCGAGCGGATGCGGTCCGCGGGCTCGATCCTGTTCGGCGGCACCACCTACCGCGGCATGGTCGGCTTCTGGCCCACCGTGCTCGGCAACGCGGACCTGACCCCAGGCAGCGCGTACATCGCCCAGCGGTACGCCGACGGCATCCCGATCACCGTGGTCTCGGACACCCTGACCGAGGACGAGACCGGCCCATGGCGCGACCAGACGACGATCGTGCGCCGCGCCGATGCACACGAGGCGATCGCCCGGCTCCGCGAGCAGGACGGCGGCGACGCACTGATGTACGGCAGCCGCACGCTCTGGGGCGACCTGCTCGCCCACGGCCTGGTCGACGAGCTGCACCTGATGGTCGGTCCGTCGCTGGTCGCCGGTGACCACCACGCCTTTGCCGGAGTGCCGGCGACCGGGCTGCGACTGCTCGGCGTACGCCAGTGGGACGGCTCGGACAACGTGCTGCTCACCTACGCGGTCGGCTGATCGAGCGACCACCGCTGATCCGAATGCCCGGGTGTGGGGTTTGGCTCACCCGCTGGACCAAAGTCCACACCCAGTGGTTGCTGCCACCATGTGACCCGTGGGCACGACTGCGCTGGTGCTGTTCGTCATCGCACTCGCAGTGGAGACGGGCCTGCTGATCACCGCCGTCACCCTCTGGCTGGTCGGCCGCCGGACCCAGCGCCGCCTGCGGTTCGAGCTGGAGGAAGCCCGCTCCCCGCACCCGGCGCGACGACCGCCGCGCCGCCTGGTCCCCACGCCGGACAAGGCGGTCAAGGCGGTCTGGGAGACCGTCGACCGGGTCCGCGAGAAGGGTCTGGGCGGTGCGATCCGGAGCTCGATCGACGACCTCGCCGGCTGGGCGCAGGTGGAACGACCGGCGCTGGTGCGGCTGGCCGGGGCGGACGGCAGGGTGGCGATCTTCTTCTCCGACATCGAGGGTTCGACCGAGCTCAACGAACGGCTGGGCGACAAGGGCTGGGTGCGGCTGCTGGCTCGCCACGACGCGGTGGTGCGCTCCGCCATCGACCGGCACGAGGGGCAGGTGGTCAAGACCCAGGGCGACGGGTTCATGGCGGCGTTCGCCTCGCCCGAACACGCGGTCCGCAGCGCCATCTCGATCCAGCAGGCCTTTGACCGCGGCCGCCGCAAGGACCCGGCCGCGGTCCTGGTCCGGATCGGCATCCACTACGGCGACGTGGTGCACCGCGACAACGACATCTTCGGACGCAACGTGGCCCACGCCGCACGCGTCGCCGCGCTGGCCACGGGCGGCGAGATCCTGGTCAGCGACCCCGTGGCCACCGCGCTCGAAGCGTGCGAGGACATAGCGCTGGCCGAGCCGCGCGAGGTGCAGCTCAAGGGGCTGGCCGGAGACCACTACGTCGCGGCCGTGGACCTGGCCTGGGCTTAGGCTTTCGAGGTGAGCGAACCGGCCGTCCCCCGCCGTGGGCGGCCGGGCCACGACCAGGCCGCGGTGCTGCGGGCCGCGATCGACCTCTTCAACCGCAAGGGGTACGACGCCACCAGCATCGGCGACGTCGCCGACGAGCTCGGCGTCACCAAGTCCGCGGTCTACCACCACGTGCCCAGCAAGGAGCACCTGCTCTCCGAGGCGCTCGACGAGGCGCTCGGCGAGCTCGAGGCCGCGGTGTCGCGGGCGGCGGCGGCCGACGGGTCGGCGTACGAACGGCTGCGCGGGGTGGTCCGCCGCAGCGTCGAGGTGCTGGTCGACCACCAGCCCGCGGTGACGCTGCTGCTGCGGGTGCACGGCAACAGCGAGATCGAGAAGGCCGCGCTGAAGCGCCGCCGCCGGATCGACACCCGGCTGGCGAGCCTGGTCGGCCGGGCCGCCGAGGAGGGCGCGCTGCGTGCCGACGTCGACCCCGACCTGGTCAGCCGGCTGCTGTTCGGCATGGTGAACTCCCTCGTCGAGTGGTACCGCCCCTCCGGTCCCGTCGACGTCGAGCAGCTCGCCGACGCGGTGACCGCGATCGCATTCGAGGGTCTGGATCGATGAAGGAGGACTGATGGAGGAGCGGCTCGGGCTGCACGCCGAGGCGATGGGGCTGCTGGACGCGGTGGTCCAGCACGTGACCGACGACGACCTGGGGCGCCCGACCCCGTGCGCGGGCTGGACGGTCGCGGACCTGCTGGCCCACGAGGTCGGACAGCACCTGGGCTTCGCCGCGGCGGTGCGCGCCGGCGAGGCCCCGGAGTCGGCGTACGTGCCGGTGCCCTTCAGCCCTGAGACCTGGCGCGACTCGGTCGAGGCGATCCTGAGCGCCTTCGCCGTCGCCGACCCGGACACCTCCGTCACGGTGAGCGAGCTGGTCCCGGTGCCCTTGCCGATGCCTGTCGTCGTCGACGCGCAGCTGCTCGACGTGGTGGCGCACACCTGGGACCTGGCCAAGGGGCTCGGCCACGACTTCACGCCGCCCGACCACCTCGCGGCGGACTTCCAGCGGATGGCGCAGGCGATCCCGGACCGGGCGTACGGCGAGGGGCACGCGTTCTCCGTGCGGCTCGTGCCCGACGGCAGTGACTGGGAGCAGGGCCTGCTGCTGCTCGGGCGCGACCCCGGGTGGAAGCCCTGAGGCGCGCGCGGGTTCTGCGATAACCCCACGGACCACCCGCGCCGCGGCATAGCGTGAGTTGGCTGCCTCCGTCTGGAGGGCCTCACGGGACATGGATGGGACGGAGCGCCGATGAACGCTCTGTTCGACCGCAGCTCAACCATGGTCGGGCAGCTGTGCCTCGCGGCGGTGCTCGGGGTCGTCGCTCTGTGCGGAGTCGGCATCGCCGGTATGCACATCGCTGCCGACCAGACCGAGATCGTCACGAGCGATGAAATCGCGGACACCGCAATCAACGCGCGGTTCGCTCATGCGGTCGACCAGGCCTACGCATCAGGACTCTCGATGGCCCTCGGCTCCTCGCAGCCGGGACTGGCCACCGCCCTCTATGACGAGCAGATCCCCCTGGTGGAGGCACGGCTCGTGGAGCTGCAGCAGATCCACGCGGACGAGAAGGCACGGGAGCTGGAGGACGTCGAACGGCTGACGGAGCAGTGGGCGGCGCTGCGGAGCGCGCTGAACGACGTTCGCGTCGTCTCGTCCGAAGGGCAGCAGCTGGACGCGCGCCTGCGCACGCTCTACATCCCGCTCACCGAGACACTCGAGGAAATGCTGGACGGCGAGGCGACGGACGCGGGCGCCCGCAGCGCCGCGTCGTCCTCCGAAGTCGACCAGATGACCACCACCCTGGTCGCGATCGCAGTGACCGCCATCGCTCTCTTCATCGGTCTCGGCCTGCTCACGAACCGCCGGGTCCGCCGAGAGTTGGAGCCGGCGAAGGACCAGGTCGAGTTCGCCGACACTCTCCAGCTCGCCGACAGCGAGGAGGAGGCTCACCTGCTGCTGCAGCGCCGGCTGTTGCGGATCGTGCCGGACAGCTTCGTCACCATCCTCAACCGCAACAACAGCGCGGACCGCCTCGAGCCCAAGACCGACGTCCCTCACGAGTCGGAGCTGGCGGCCCGCCTGGATCAGGCGGTGCCGCGGTCCTGTCTGGCCATCCGGTCGGCGCGCGCTCACGATGAAAACCCGGGCCGCCCGGCGCTGCTGGGGTGCGAGGTGTGCCAGCCGTGCGGCGGGTTCTCGACCTGTGCTCCGTTGACTGTGGGTGGCGAAGTGATCGGTTCGGTGCTGATGAACCGCCCCGGGCGCTACCAGTCGTCGGAGCAGCGCCAGGTCCGTGAGGCTGTCTCGCAGGCGGCCCCGGTCCTGGCGAACCTTCGCAACCTCTCCATCGCCCAGCTCCGCGCCGCCACGGACGCGCTGACCGGGCTGCCCAACAAGCGGGCCGTGGGCGACAGCCTCAAGCGGATGTTCGCCCAGTCGTCGCGCACCGCCAGTCCGCTGTCGCTGATCCTTCTGGACCTGGACCACTTCAAGGCCTTGAACGACCGCTTCGGGCATCCAGTGGGCGACCAGGTGCTGGCCAGCGTCGGGGCCGTCATGCGCTCGACCCTGCGGGACAGTGACTTCGCCGGCCGCAACGGCGGCGAGGAGTTCGCCGTCATCCTGCCCAACACTGACTCGGCGGGCGCTCGGGAATCGGCCGACAAGCTCCGACTGGCGATCTCTGCGATCACCATCCCAGGGCTCGACCTCGAGCTGACGGTGAGCATGGGTGTGGCGGCGTACCCGGAGCACGCGGTGGGCCCGGAGCGGCTCGAACGGCTCGCCGACGCATCGCTGTACGTCGCCAAGCGGTCAGGTCGCAATCGCGTCGAAGTCGCCACGGCCACCCCCGACGGACCCGAGGAGAACGCCGCCCCCATCGGCGGGCTCGCGGTACCGGCCGGCGCCTCGCCCAACGGATCAGGCACCCCGGGCTGAACCGACGTGTCGTCAGCTGATGTCCTGGCGGACCACCCGCACGATGCCGACGCCGGCGAAGGCCGCGGCCCACACCACCAGCGCGATCGCGCCGCCCCACCACGACAGCCGGACGTCGTCGGCCGAGGCCAGGGCGGTGTTGATGACCGCCTGGCTCGCCTCGCTGGGGAGGTACGGCGCGATGTGCTCCCTCCCGAAGTTCCACTCCTTGATGGCCAGGCCGGCGATCGGCTCCACGATCCACGCGACACCGACCGCGATGAGCAGCGCGGCCACCTGGTTGGGGATCAGGATCCCGACGCCCAGCCCGATCAGGGCCCACAGCCCCAGGACGAGCAGGCTGAGCACGAGGGTGCGGAGCACCTGCGCCGACGGGAACGCCTCGGCCCCGCGTGCCTGCAGCGTGATCGCACCGACCAGCACCGAACCGACCAGGCTCAGCAGGCCGTACGCCGCGGCGACCAGCACCAGCGCGAGCACCTTGCCGAGCATCACCCGGGGCCGGCGCGGCTGGGTCAGGAACGTGCTGGTGATGGTGCGGTGCCGGTACTCGGCGCCGATCTGGATCACGCCGATCACCAGCATCAGCAGGTAGCCGACGCTCAGCCCGGCGGTGTAGACGCTGTTCGCGATCTGGGTGGCATCGCCCGTCGGGGCGCCCCCGAACGGGTTGTCACCCGACTGGTCGAGATAGCTCTCGGACGTGTAGAGCAGCCCGAACAGCAGCGCAAACACGGCGCCGCTGACGAAGATGCCGATCGCCATCCCCCACCAGAGCCGGGTGGTGAAGTACTTCAGCAGCTCCGACCTGACCGCTGCCGCTGTCGACGAAGTCACACCGCCTCCCCGAGGTTGCGGTTGCGGCCCTCGGTGAGCTCGAAGAACAGCGCCTCGAGGTCGGCCTCGCGCCGTCGGAGCTCCCAGACCGGCAGCCCGGCGGCGAGCGCGGCGTCGCCGATCGCCTGCAGGTCGGTCGAGTGCACGAACAGCGTGCCGTCCTCGCCCGGCTCGGAGCCCACCTCACCCAGCGCGCGGGCCAGCGCAGCCGGATCCGACGTACGCACGACGGCGCCTGCTGCTCCGCCGAGGTCGGCCATCGCGCCCTGCTTGACCAGGGTTCCGTTGGAGATGATGACGACGTTGTCGACGGTCTGCTCGACCTCCTGCAACAGGTGGCTGGAGACCAGCACCGTCTTGCCCTGGTCGTCGCACAGGTGGCGAAGGAAGCCGCGCAGCCAGCGGATGCCCTCGGGGTCGAGGCCGTTGGCGGGCTCGTCGAGGACGAGCAGCCGCGGGTCCCCGAGCAACGCCTGGGCGAGCGCGAGCCGCTGCCGCATCCCTGTCGAGTAGCCGCCGGCCCGCTTCCGCGCGAACGCCGGGATGCCCGTCATCTCGAGCAGCTCGTCGACCCGGCTGTCCGGGATGCCAGTGGCGGCCGCGATGGTGCGCAGATGGTCGCGGCCGGACCGCCCGGGGTGTACGTCGGTCGCCTCGAGCGCGGCGCCGACGACCGCGAGCGGCCGGTCGAGGTCGGCGTACGAGCGCCCGTCGATGGTCGCCGTTCCCGAGGTCGGCCGGACCAGGCCGAGCAGCATCCGCAGCGTCGTGGTCTTGCCGGCGCCGTTCGGCCCCAGGAAGCCGGTGACCTGGCCCGGCGCCACCGTGAAGCTCAGGTCGTCGACGGCCGTCAGCGAGCCGAACCGCTTGGTCAGCCCCGAGAACTCGACGACCACACCCGAGGAAGGCATGGCATCGATCCTGCCACTCCGCCGCCGGGGGATAGTCCGTGACATCTGTGTCTGTGGAACCACCGGTTCCACAACCATTCCGTCACGGACTATCGCAACGCGCGGCTGCGGCCCCGGAACTCCGCGATCACCGTCTCGTCGCGGCGGACCGTGACGTCGTAGATCCCCGAGCGGCCGCGGAGGGCGCGCTCCTCGGCCGTGGCCACCAGGACGTCGCCGTCGTGGGCCGGCTCGAGGAACGCGACGTCGAAGCCGGCTGCCACGGTGGGTGCGCCACGCGAATTGCAGGCCAGGGCGAAGGCGCTGTCCGCCAGGGCTGCGACGAGGCCGCCGTGAGCCACCGCGTGCCCGTTGACCATGTCGGGCCGGACCGTCATCGCGACCACCGCCCGGCCGGGGCCGAGGTCGCGCAGCTCCATGCCCAGGGCGCGGCTGGCCGGGTCGTCGGCCCACATCTGCCGGGCCGTGTCCAGGGGATCGCTCATGCGTCGTAGTCCACGGTGACGGCGTCGCCCAAGGGGTGGCTCTGGCAGGTGAGCACGAAGCCCTCCTCGACCTCGGCCGGCTCGAGCGCGTAGTTGCGGCGCATGTCGACCTCGCCGGCGGTGACCTTGGCCCGGCAGGTGCCGCAGACGCCGCCCTTGCACGCGAACGGGAGGTCGGACCGCATCGACTGGGCGCCGTCGAGGATGCTCTGCTCGCGCGGCAGGGCGGTGGTGGTGGTGAGGCCGTCGAGTACGACGGTCACCTCCGTGGTCTCGCCAGAGACCTCGGCCTCGGAGCGATGCAGCTCGGGCGGCGGCTCGTCGACGTAGAAGAGCTCGAAGTGCACGCGGTCGCGCGGCACGCCGAGCTCGGCGAGCACCTCCTGCGCGTCGAGCAGCATCTCGTGCGGGCCACAGATCCAGACGTGGTCGAAGCGGGCCGCCGGCACGAGTGACGTCAGCAGCCGGCGCAGCCGGTCGGCGTCCAGCCGGCCGGAGAACAGCTCGACGTCGCGCGGCTCACGGCTGAGCACGTGGACGAGCTGGAGCTGCGAGCCGTAGCGGTTCTTGAGGTCGGCGAGCTCTTCCGCGAACATCACCGAGCCGGTGGTGCGGTTGCCGTAGAGCAGGGTCACGTCGCCGTCGTTCCCCAGCACGCTGGAGGCGACCGACAGCATCGGCGTGATGCCGGACCCGGCGGCGATGCAAAGGTGCCGCCCACCCTCGAGCAGCACCGGGTCGGGACAGAACCGACCGCTCGGCGTCTGCACCTCGATCTCGTCGCCGGCGCGTACGTCGTGCACCAGCCAGCGCGAGAACAAGCCATCCGGGATCTCCCGGACGCCCACCCGCGGGCGGGCGCCGGCCGGTGCGCTGATCGAGTACTGACGGCGCTGCTCGACGCCATCGACCATCCGGCGCAGGGTCAGCGACTGGCCCGGCACGAACTCGAACTCGTCAGCCAGGTCGTCGGGCACCTCGAAGGTGACCGCCACCGCGTCGTCGGTGAGCTCCTCGACGTTCGCAACCGTGAGCGTGTGGAACGTCGTGCTCACCGGCCCATCACCGCGCCGATTGCGTCCCAGCCTCGGCTCGCGAGGTTTCGAGACGGTCGCTGCACGACCTCCTCAACCACCGGTGGTTGAGGAAGGCGCGCTAGCGCCTGTCTCGAAACCCCCGCAGCGAAGGCACCCGCGAGACGACGGACACTGGCTACGTCCCAGCCTCGGCTCGCGAGGTTTCGAGACGGTCGCTGCACGACCTCCTCAACCGGCGGAGGCATCAGATTTCCTTCACGTGCTCGAACGGCTCGAGGCAGTCCGAGCAGCGGTAGAGCGCCTTGCACGCGGTCGCGCCGTACTCGGACGTCAGCTCCGTCCGCGCCGAGCCGCACTGCGGGCAGGTCACCGCCCGGGCCGTCGGCATCAGAGTCAGCGGGATGGGCCCGCCGGACCTCGGCGCAGGGCCGGGTGCCGAGAGCCCGTGGTCACGCAGCGCCTGCTTGCCGCGCTCGGTGATCCAGTCGCTCGACCAGGCGGGGCTGAGCGCGACCTCCACGCGAGCGGCATAGCCGGCATCGGTGAGCCGGTGGACCAGGTCGTCGCGCATGGTGGCCATCGCCGGGCAGCCGGAGTAGGTCGGCGTGATGGTGACGACCACCTGGCGACCGGCCTGACGGACGTCGCGGAGCACGCCGAGGTCCTCGAGCGTGAGCATCGGCATCTCGGGGTCGGTGACCGACGCCGCGACGGCGTAGGCGGTGTTCACCAGAGCCCCATGGGGTGCGCGCGGGCCACGACCTGCATCTCGGCGAGCATCCGCGAGAGCGCCTCGGTGTGGCCGTGACCGGCCATCGGCGCCACCTCGGGGCGTTCGACTCCCGAGATGGCGAAGACCTGGTCGAGCACGACGTCGACGTCCGGCCCCGCGTCGTAGGCCGTGCGGAACTCGTCGTAGAGCGGCCAGAGCGCGGTCAGCCCGTCCGTCAGGCGGCGTCGCGACTCGTCGGTCCCTTGGGCCAACGTGAGGAACCAGCGGCCCGCGTAGTCGCGGTGGTAGGTCAGCTCCTTGACCCCCTTGGCCGCGATGGCGGCGAGCACAGGATCCGAGTGCTGGACCAGCCGCTCGAACGCCGCGAGCCGCACGGTCGAGAACAGCAGCAGCCGCGCGATCGTCTGCCCGAAGTCGCCGTTCGCGACCTCGACCAGCCGGACGTTGCGGAAGTCGATCGCCTCGCGGAAGAACGCGAGCGCGTCCTCGACCGGCACCGGCGACCCCTCGGGCATGGCCGGCACGATGCTCGGGTCCGCGGCCGCCGCGCGCGCCAGCAGCAGCCGGGCCTGGCCCAACAGGTCGAGCGCGATGTTGGCCAGCGCGATGTCGTCCTCGAGGTCGGGTGCGTTGCTGCACCACTCGCTCAACCGGTTCGAGAGCACCAGTGCGTCGTCCCCGAGTGCGAGGCAGTACGCCGCGAGCTCGGCCGGGTCGAGGTCGTCCGGGACCGTCGTGTCGACGCCGGCGAGCGGATCCTCGAAGTCGGTGCCGAAGGCCCACTGGGACGCGTCGGTGCCGAGCAGGCCGTCGTAGACGCTGCCGTGCTCGTCGTTCGGGTCAGGTGTCGAATGGCTCATGGCGTTCACATGTGGGGGACGTCGTCGGGGATCGTGTAGAAGGTCGGGTGCCGGTAGACCTTGTCGCCGGCGGGCGCGAAGAGCGGGTCCTTCTCGTCCGGGCTGGAGGCGGTGATGTCGTCCGCCTTCACCACCCAGATCGAGACCCCCTCGTTGCGGCGGGTGTAGACGTCGCGCGCGTGCCGCACCGCCATCTCGTCGTCCGCGGCGTGCAGCGAGCCGACGTGCACGTGGTTGAGGCCGCGCTTGCCGCGCACGAAGACCTCGTAGAGCGGCCACTCCTTCTCGTCGCTCATGAGTCGTCCTTTCCGGGGTTTCGAGACGGGCGCAGAACGCCCTCCTCAACCACCGGCCGCGCTGCGAACGCCGTGGCCGCGTCGCGCACCCACGCGCCGTCCTCGTGGGCGCGGCGGCGGTGCGCGATCCGCTGGGCGTTGCACGGCCCGGCGCCCTTGACCACCTGCATGAACTCGTCCCAGTCGGGCTCGCCGAAGTCGTGGTGGCCGCGCTCGTCGTTCCAGCGCAGCTCCGGGTCGGGCAGCGTGACGCCGAGCGCCTCGGCCTGCGGGACCGACATGTCGACGAACCGCTGCCGCAGGTCGTCGTTGGTGTTGCGCTTGATCCCCCACTCCATCGACTGCGCGGTGTTGGGCGAGTCCTCGTCGGGCGGGCCGAACATCATCAGCGACGGCCACCAGAACCGGTTCACCGACTCCTGCACCATCGCGCGCTGCTCGTCGGTGCCGCGCATCATCGTCATCAACAGCTCGTAGCCCTGCCGCTGGTGGAAGGACTCCTCCTTGCAGATCCGGATCATGGCCCGCCCGTAGGGGCCGTACGACGTCCGGCACAGCGGCACCTGGTTGCAGATCGCGGCACCGTCCACGAGCCAGCCGATGGTCCCGACGTCGGCGTACGACAGCGTCGGGTAGTTGAAGATCGAGGAGTACTTCTGCCGGCCCTCGATGAGCATCTCGGTCAGCTCACGGCGGGAGATGCCGAGGGTCTCGGTGGCGGAGTAGAGGTAGAGCCCGTGGCCGGCCTCGTCCTGCACCTTCGCGAGCAGGATCGCCTTGCGGCGCAGGGACGGCGCCCGGGTGATCCAGTTGCCCTCCGGCTGCATGCCGATGATCTCGGAGTGGGCGTGCTGGGCGATCTGACGCACCAGGGTCTTGCGGTAGCCGTCGGGCATCCAGTCGCGCGGCTCGATCCGGTCGTTGTGCGCGATGGTGCCGTCGAAGGCGGCCTGGAGCTCGGCCGTCAGCTGGGCATCGCTCTCGGTGGTGGTCACTGGCCCTCCGTGCCCGGAATCAATAATTACTGACCTATCGGTCTGTAAATACTGCCAGTGGGCAGCCAGTGGCGCAAGCCGCCCGACTCTGGCCAAGATGCATGGATGGCGACCGAGCGCTCCACCTTCCTCCTCGACGAGACCCAGATCCCGACGCAGTGGTACAACGTCGTGCCCGACCTGCCGGCCCCGCCGCCGCCCCCGCTGCACCCGGGGACGCGCCAGCCGGTCGGCCCGGACGACCTGGCACCGCTCTTTCCGATGGCGCTGATCGGGCAGGAGGTCAGCGCCGAGCAGTACATCGACATCCCCGGCGGCGTCCTCGACGTCTACCGGATCTGGCGGCCCTCTCCCCTGATCCGGGCCCGCCGGCTGGAGAAGCTGCTCGACACCCCGGCCAAGATCTTCTTCAAGTACGAAGGCGTCAGCCCGGCCGGCTCGCACAAGCCGAACACCGCGGTGCCGCAGGCGTTCTACAACCACCAGGAGGGCGTCACCCGGCTGACCACCGAGACCGGCGCCGGGCAGTGGGGCACCGCGCTGGCCTTCGCGACCGCGCAGTACGGCATGGAGTGCGAGGTCTGGCAGGTGCGCTCGTCGTACGACCAGAAGCCGGCCCGGCGCACGATGATGGAGATCTACGGCGCGACGCTGCACCCGAGCCCGTCCGACCTCACCGAGGCCGGCCGTTCGGTGCTCGCGGAGCACCCCGACTCCACCGGCTCGCTCGGCATCGCGATCTCCGAGGCGGTCGAGGCGGCCCTGCAGCGCGAGGACACCCGCTACGCGCTCGGCTCGGTGCTCAACCACGTGCTGCTGCACCAGACCGTCATCGGCCAGGAGGCGCTGATCCAGATGGAGGAGGCCGAGGCGGTGCCGGACGTGCTCGTCGGCTGCACCGGTGGCGGGTCGAACTTCGGCGGCCTCGCCTTCCCGTTCCTCCGCGAGAAGCTGGCCGGCCGGATGAACCCGGTGATCCGCTGCGTCGAGCCCGCGGCCTGCCCGTCGCTGACCAGGGGCGAGTACCGCTACGACTTCGGCGACACCATCGGCATGACACCGCTGCTCAAGATGCACACCCTCGGTCACGGCTTCATCCCCGACCCCATCCACGCCGGTGGGCTGCGCTACCACGGCATGGCACCGCTGGTGTCCCACATCTACGAGCTCGGGCTCGCGGAGGCGGAGGCGATCCCGCAGGTGGAGTGCTTCCAGGCCGCGCTGATGTTCGCGCGCACCCAGGGCATCGTCCCGGCCCCGGAGCCGACCCACGCCATCGCGGCCGCGATCCGGGAGGCCAACCGCTGCAAGGAGAGTGGCGAGTCGAAGACGATCCTCACCGCGCTGTGCGGCCATGGGCACCTCGACATGGCGGCCTACGAGTCCTACCTCGCCGGCACCATGAAGGACCTGGACTTCCCCGAGGACGAGCTGCGCGAGGCGATGGCCGGCGTACCGGTGCTCGAGGACGCCTGACGACCGAGCGTCTTGACGGCCTCCATCACGACTCATCAACGCTCATAACAAAATCTCTTATACGCCCTGATAGTTTGTGATCGTGGACCCGATCGCCAACCCGTACCGCCCCGGTGCCGGCCGGCGGCCGCCGGTGCTCGCCGGCCGCCAGCCGCTGCTCGACGCCTTCGAGGTGGTCCGCCAGCGGGCCGAGACCTACGGCGAGGGCGACCGGAGCTGGATCCTCAACGGCCGCCGCGGGGTGGGCAAGACGGTGCTCCTCAACGAGCTCTGGACCCAGGTGTCCGGCCGCGGCTGGATCTCGGCCAAGGTCGAGGCCAGCTGGCACGTGCCGTTCCCGGTGGTGCTCGCCAAGGCGCTGGTGCAGGCGATGCGGACCGCCACCGGACGCCATCCGGTCTCGAAGCTGCGCCGGCTGCTCGGCGTCTTCCAGGCGTTCTCGCTCAAGGTCGACCCGGCGCTCGGCCTCGTGTCGCTGGGCGCCGAAGTGGACCTCGTGAAGGGGGTGGCCGACTCCGGCCGGCTGGGCGACGACCTGACCGCCCTGCTGCAGGTCCTCGGCGAGACCTCGGCCGACCTCGGCATCGGCACCCTCCTGCTCGTCGACGAGCTGCAGGAGGCCAAGCCCGACGAGCTCACCGCGATCAACATGGCCATCCACCAGCTCGGTCAGGGCCCGGCGCCGCTGCCCGTCATGCTCGTCGGCGCCGGCCTTCCTTCTCTCCCGACCCAGCTGGGCGAGGCGACGAGCTACGCCGAGCGGCTCTACGACTACCGGGCGATCGGCCTGCTCGACCCGACCTCCGCCCGGCTGGCCCTGGTCGGTCCGACGTCCGAGCTGGGGCTCGAGTGGCGCGAGAACGCCGTCCAGGCGGCGCTGACCCGGGCCGGCGGCTACCCCTACTTCCTGCAGGCCATCGGCAAGCACGTGTGGGACTCGGCCCGCAGGTCGCCGATCACCCTCGAGGACGTCGAGGTCGGCCTCCGTTTCGCCCGCGAGGAGCTCGACGACGGCCTCTACCGCACCCGCTGGGAGCGCGCGACGCCCGCCCAGCGATCGCTGCTGCGGGCCCTGGCGACCGAGGGCGGCGACGAGCCCGTCACGATGGCCGCGCTGGCCACGGCCACCGGCCGCAAGCGCACCACGGACCTGTCGGTGGCCCGCAACGAGCTGATCAAGAAGGGCCTGGTCTACCCGCCGGAGCGGGGCTACATCGCCTTCACCGTCCCCGGAATGGGTGAGTTCATCCTCCGGCAGGAGTGACCCGGGCGGCGCCGGCCGCCATGCTGAACCCCAAGACGACCCGGCCGAGCGGAGGACCCATGCTGTTCCACGTCGAGCAGACCCACAGTCCCGAGAACTGCCCCTACGGCCAGGGCGGCTCGCGATCGCTCCACGACGGCTCGGTCGACGGCGTCGAGGTCAAGGGTGTCTATGGCGCCTTCACCGAGCACGTCGTCTTCCTGCTCGTCGAGGCCGACGACATCGACGCCTTGCACCTGTTCCTGGCGCCGGGCATGAAGACCTGTACGGCGCAGATCACGCCCGTCAGCGACCACTCCATGCCGGTCGCGGGGGGCTGACCTCCGGTTTACTGACCGATCGGTCTGGTATTAGCCTGCCATCCATGGCCGAATCCGTTCCCCTGCTCGAGAGCTACGCCGCCGGACGCTGGTTCGCCGCCGAGGACGAGGGGCGGCCGCTGCTCGACGCGAGCACCGGGGAGGAGGTCTTCCGGATCTCGGCCACGGGCCTCGACCTGGGCGAGATGACGTCGTACGCGCGGAACGTGGGCGGGCCGGCGCTGCGGGCGCTGACCTTCCACGAGCGGGCCGTGATGCTCAAGGAGCTCGGGAAGCACCTGATGGAGCACGTCGGGGAGTTCCACGAGCTCTCGCTGCGGACCGGCGCCACCAAGGGCGACGGGATGGGCGACATCGAGGGCGGCATCGGGACGCTGTTCGCGTCGGGCAGCGTCGGGACCCGTCAGCTGCCCAACGACACGGTCTATCTCGACGGCGATCCGATCCCGTTGGGCAAGGGCGGGACGTTCGTCGGCCAGCACGTCTTCACCAGCCGGCCGGGCGCGATGGTGCAGATCAACGCGTTCAACTTCCCGGTCTGGGGGATGCTCGAGAAGCTCGGGCCGGCGTTCCTGGCCGGGATGCCGAGCATCGTGAAGCCGGCCGCGCAGACGTCGTACGTCACCGAGGCGGTGGTGCGGCGCATCGTGGCGTCCGGCATCGTGCCGGAGGGCTCGATCCAGCTCCTGATGGGCAGCCCGGCCGGCCTGCTCGACGAGCTGCAGGTCCAGGACCACGTGGCCTTCACCGGCTCGGCGCACACGGCCGGGTTGCTGCGGACCCACGCCAACGTGCTGCACGGCGGCGTCACCCTCGGCGTCGAGGCGGACTCGCTGAACTGCTCGATCCTCGGGCCGGACGTGACCGCCGACGACCCGGAGCTCGACCTGTTCGTCAAGGGCGTGGTCACGGAGATGACCTACAAGGCCGGCCAGAAGTGCACCTCGATCCGCCGCGCACTGGTCCCGGCACCGATGGTCGACACCGTCATCGAGGCGCTCACCGCCCGGCTGGCGAGGACGACGGTCGGCCACCCCGCCGCCGAAGGCGTGCGGATGGGTGCGCTGGTCAGCCTCGACCAGCGCGACGAGGTGCGGAAGGCGATCCAGTCACTGCGCGCCTCCGCCGACGTCGTGTACGGCGACCCCGAGCGCGCCGGCAACCCCGACCTGATCGACGCCGACGGCGAGCGCGGGGCCTTCCTCGGCCCGGTGCTGCTGCGGGCCGACGCGAGCGCGGTCGAGCCGCACGACGTCGAGGCGTTCGGGCCGGTCAGCACCGTGATCGGCTACGACACCATCGACGACGCGATCACGCTGGCCGCCCGCGGCAAGGGCAGCCTGGCCGGGTCGCTGGTCACCCACGACCCCGAGGTCGCGCGGACCGTCACTCTGGGCGTGGCGCCATGGCACGGCCGGATCCTGGTCCTCGATCGCGACGACGCCGGCGAGTCCACCGGCCACGGCGTACCCCTGCCGACGCTCGTCCACGGCGGCCCCGGCCGGGCCGGCGGCGGCGAGGAGATGGGCGGGCTCCGCGGGGTCCTGCACCTGATGCAGCGCACCGCGCTCCAGGGCTCGCCCGACATGCTCACCGCGATCACCGGCCGCTGGACCAAGGGCTCGGCGCGCAACGAAGACAGCGTCCACCCGTTCCGCAAGAGCCTGGCCGAGCTCCGCATCGGAGACACGATCGAGTCCGCGCCCCGCCGGGTCACGCTCGCCGACATCGACCACTTCGCCGAGTTCACCGGTGACACGTTCTACGCGCACACCGACCCCGAGGCCGCGGCGAAGAACCCGCTGTTCGGCGGGATCGTCGCCCACGGCTACCTGGTGGTGTCCCTGGCTGCGGGTCTGTTCGTCGATCCAGACCCGGGGCCGGTGCTCGCGAACTTCGGCGTCGACAGCCTGCGCTTCCTCACCCCGGTCAAGGCGGACGACACCATCGCGGTGACGCTCACGGTCAAGCAGATCACCCCGCGCACCAACGCCGACTACGGCGAGGTGCGCTGGGACGCCCTGGTCACGAACGCCGAGGGCGAGCCGGTGGCGACGTACGACGTGCTGACGCTCGTCGCCAAGGAGTGGCCCGCGTAGCTCAGTCGAGCAGCCCGGGTGCGGCGTCCTCGTCGTCGATCCAGTCGGCGCCGTCGTCGAAGAGGTCGCGCTCCTCGCCCTTGCGCTTCTTGTCCTTGCCGTTGCGGCCGGCACTGCTCCGGCACCTGCTCCGGCACCTGCTCCGGCACCGACTCCGGCACCGCGGGCGCCCGCCCGGCCGTTGGCCCCGCGGCTGCCCGCGCCCTTGCCCGCGCTCTTGCCGGCGCCGCGGCCACCGCTGCGACCGGCCACGCCGCCCGCACCCGCGCGGCCGGCGCTGCGACCGGCCATGCCGCCGGCACCTGCCCGGCCGGCTGCACCTGCTCGGCCCGCGGCACCCCCTCGACCCGCGGCACCCGTGCCACGGCCGAGGACCGAACCGACACCCGTGCGCGAGGTCGATCCGATGCCGCGCACGCCACTGGCCGCGAGGCCGCCGCGGATGCCACCGCCGCCCACCGGCGTCATGCCGTTGAGACCGGCCAGCCCCGCCACGCCACCGAGCGCGCCACCGGCGACCGCACCGATTCCACCGACGGCGCCGACGCCGCCGCCGACGCCAGCGCCGGGAGATGTCCCGGGCAGCCCCGGACCGCCGGGGAGCGGCGTCTGGGGCGGGCCGCCGGGGCCCTGCGGGACCCCCGGGTCGCTCGGCGGGTTGGGGATCGGGATCCCCGGGTCGCTCGGCGGGTGCGGGATCCCGGGGGGCGGCTTGCCACCCGGCGGGTCGTCGGGGTTGTTCGGGGGGTTGTGCGGGTCGGTCGGCGTGTGCGGCGTCCCCGAGGGGACGTGGGTGGGCGTCGACGGCGTGCCCGACTGGATCGGGTTGTTCCCGGCCGGCCCGGGCGGAGGCGGCGGGGGCGGCGTCTCGCCGTGGATCCTCGCGAAGACCGCGGCCTGAGTCGTGTGGTTGTCCGTCAGCGCCGTCATCGCCTCGTGGGCTTGGGTCTCGCTGTCGCCGTACTGGTTCCAGAACTGGTTGTTCTTGGTCTTCCAGTCGCGCTGGGCGCCGGCGTCGGTGAGGTCCGGCGGCTGCTGCGGCGGCTGGTCGCCCGCGTGCTTCGCGAAGCCGTCGCTGGCTTTCTGCGCCTGGCGCACCGCGTGCGCAGCGTCCCGGAAGGCCCCGGCTCCATCGCGCATCTCGTCTGCGCGGTCGCCCATCTTCTTGGCGGAGTGGCTGAACGCCGCGCTGGTCGCGTGGGCGCTCTCACCGCTGAACCGGTCGTCCTTGCCGATCTGGCCGGCACGGGTCTCGAGCTGGCCGGCCAACCGGCGGAGCAGCCCCTCGCCCGTCGTCCACTGCTTGCCGGCGCTGTCCAGGGATCCGTCGTTCGCGCTCGCGACATAGGTGGCGAGCCGACGCTGATTGGGTCCGAGCATGGGTCAGTCATCCTCCGAGCTGCTGCCGGGCAGCGCGCACGTGCTGGGGGCCGAGAACTTCGGCGCGACGCACGCATCGGCCTGCGTGGCCTTCCTGGCGAGGTCGGTCTGCGCGGTGTCGTCGACGTGGGTGACGTTCTTGTAGAGGTCGGTCACGATCACGCCGTAGCCCTCGAGCCCGGCCGCCATGTCCTTCAGCGCGTTGGCCACGTGGGTGCGCGCCTTGTGGGCGTCGCTCGAGCACTGCTGGCTGGCGGGCGAGCTTCCGAAGGCATTGACGCCGACCTGGTCGGGGGTCGTTTCGGTCAGCTCGCCGGCGCTGGTGGTGAGGAAGGTGCGCAAGTCGTTGGCGAGGTCTTCGGAAATGCCCAGTGATGACAGGGCTGCCACCGCTGCGCCAGCTTCTGCTGCAAGCATGTCGTTTTCGCTCCCGAGATGTGTTCGTTGGCCGGGTACGAGACTGCTACCCCGAGGTCGTCAAGGCAAACCAACAGAGGCGACAAAGGGCCGACTCTTCGGGCGGGCCCGTCGAGGGCACCGCGCTACCGTGGCGCCGTGACTCGGACACGCCGGCACGCCGCCGTTGCGGCCCTGACCGCAGCCCTGCTGGCGGGCGTCGCGGCCTGCGGCGACGACGACTCGAAGCAGTCCCTGGACGACCCGTCCTCGTCGGCGCCCAGCACTGAAAGTGGCTCCAGCGAGTCCCCCAGCGAGTCGGCCAGCGAGTCGGCGACCCCCTCCGTCACACCTGCCACGGGGATCGAGCTCGTGCAGGCGTCGTCCGCCGTCCGGGCGCCGGCCGGCTGGGAGCAGCAGGAGGCTCTGCTCGACTACGCCTCTGCGGCGACCGAGCCCGGCAAGCTCAACACGATGCAGCTGGCCGACAGCGGGAGCATCAGCGGCGGCGCCGACCTCGACGCGCTTGCCCAGGGCGCCATGGCGACGCTCCCCAAGGACGCCGACGTGGAGCGGCTCCCGGATGTCGACCTGGGCGGCGTACCGGCGTTCCATGTCCACTACACGATCCCGAAGGACCCCCAGGAGTACGACGTCATCACCACGGAGCGCAACGGCCGCAACGTCGGCCTGGACTTCATCCTGGTGAAGAAGAACGCCGCGACCAACCCGGACCTGATCGCGTCGGTGCTGGCGACGTTTCGCTGGACCGCTTGAGGGTCGGCACCGGCGTCGGCCTCTGGGGAGCCACCCGACGCCGAGGGTGACTGATCGATCAGCAAAGCCAGGAGGGATCAGCGCGGGCGCCGCTCGTCCACGATCCGGCGCATCTTGCCGACCGACCTCTCGATGCCCTCCGGGGAGACGACCTCCACGGCCACCGAGACGCCGATCGTCGCCTTGACCAGCCGCTCGAGGTCCTGGCCGGCCCGGCCCGCGTCGTACTGCGACACGTCGTTGCGGCGTTCGACACGCACGGTCATCTCGTCGAGGGTGCCGGAGCGGCTCAGCACGCACTGGAAGTGCGGCGACAGCGCGGGCACCTTGAGCAGCAGCTCCTCGATCTGGGTCGGAAACAGGTTCACGCCGCGCAGGATGATCATGTCGTCGGTGCGACCGGTGACCTTCTCCATCCGGCGCATGGTCCGCGCGGTCCCGGGCAACAGCCGGGTCAGGTCGCGGGTGCGGTAGCGGATCACGGGCATCGCCTGCTTGGTCAGCGAGGTGAAGACCAGCTCGCCCCTCTCGCCGTCGGGCAGCACCTCGCCGGTGACCGGGTCGACGACCTCCGGGTAGAAGTGGTCCTCCCAGATGTGCAGGCCGTCCTTGGTCTCGACGCACTCCTGGGCGACGCCGGGACCGATCACCTCCGAGAGGCCGTAGATGTCGACCGCGTCGATGCCGAGGATGTCCTCGATCTCGGTGCGCATCTGGTCGGTCCAGGGCTCGGCGCCGAAGATGCCGATCTGCAGCGACGACTCCTTCGGATCGAGTCCCTGGCGGCGCATCTCGTCGACGATCGCGAGCATGTACGACGGGGTGACCATGATGATCCGGGGGCCGAAGTCGGTGATCAGCCGGACCTGGCGTTCGGTCATGCCGCCCGAGACGGGGACCACGGTGCAGCCGAGCTTCTCGGCGCCGTAGTGGGCGCCGAGGCCGCCGGTGAACAGGCCGTAGCCGTAGGCGTTGTGCAGCACGTCGCCCGGGCGGCCGCCGGCCGCGCGGATGCTCCGCGCCATCACGTCCGCCCACATGTCGACGTCCTCGGCGGTGTAGCCGACGACGGTCGGCTGGCCCGTCGTACCGCTGGACGCGTGCACCCGGACCACCTGCTCGCGCGGCACCGCGAACATGCCGAACGGGTAGTTGGCCCGCAGGTCGGCCTTGGCCGTGAACGGCAGCTTCGCCAGGTCGGAGAGCTCGCGCACGTCGTCGGGGTGCACGCCGGCCGCGTCCCACGCCTCGCGGTAGTGCGCGACGTTCGCGTACGTGTGCTGGAGCGTCGCCCTCAGCCGCTCGGTCTGCAGGGACCGCAGCTCATCGAGCGAGGCGGTCTCGATGGGGTCGAGCTCCTCTCCGCCCTTCCCGATGCCCATGACCGGCAACCTACCTAGGCAACTGAACCCTGCCTACGGTGGTCACATGGGCGTGCGGGCGACGAGGCGGACGGTGCTGCGCGGCGGCGCGGGGGCCTCGCTGGCCGCCCTCGCGGCGTGCGGCGGCGACGAGCAGTCACGCGGCTCACCGGAGCCCTCGGCCGAGCCCAGCACGACGACGAGTACGACGGCCAGCGCAACACCCACTCCGACCCCCACGGAGACCCCGACCCCAACTCCGACCGAGTCGGCCGCGCCCGACCCGCAGGTCGCCGGCGAGGTGATCACCGGGCTCGCGGTCCCGTGGGGCATCGCGTTCCTCCCCGACGGCTCGGCGCTGGTCGGCGAGCGCGACACCGGCCGGCTGCTCCGCGTCTCCGGCGGCAGCGCCGACGTCGTCGGGACCCTCGAGGTGCGCAGTCGCGTCGACGAGGGCGGCGAGACCGGGCTGCTCGGGCTTGCGCTGCATCCCGCCTTCGACACGAACCGGCTCCTCTACGCCTACCTCTCGACCGACGACGACAACAGGATCGTCCGGATGACCTACGACGGCGGGCTCGGCGAGCCGGAGCCGATCCTCACCGGCATCGGGACCTCGACCCACCACAACGGTGGCGGCCTCGCGTTCGGGACGGACGGACTGCTGTACGCCGCCACCGGCGATGCCGAGGACGCGGCCAGCGCGCAGGACACCGACTCGGTCGACGGCAAGGTGCTCCGCATGACCGACGCGGGGGGCGTCCCCGACGGGAACCCGTTCGACAACCTGACCTGGAGCTTCGGCCACCGCAACGTCGAAGGGATTCAATTCGACGACACCGGCCGGCTGTGGATCGCGGAGTTCGGAGACAAGGGCGCCGACGAGCTCAACCTGATCCGGCCGGGCAAGAACTACGGCTGGCCCGACGTCGAGGGCTCCGACGGCAAGGGCGGGTACGCCGACCCGCTCGCAGAGTGGCCGGTCGACCAGTGCTCTCCGAGCGGCATCGCGATCGCCGCCGGGCGGGCGTGGCTCGGGGCGCTGCAGGGCGAGTGCGTGTGGTCCGTCGTGCTGGACGGCGCCGACAGGGGGAAGACCGCGCAGCACTTCGCCGGCCAATACGGCCGGATCCGTTCGGTAGCCCTCGCCCCCGACGGGTCGCTGTGGGTGACCACCTCCAACCGGGACGGCCGCACCGACCCGCGCGCAGGTGACGACCGGATCCTGCGGGTCACCCTGTGAGCCGAGCCACTGTCAAACACCGTTGACCTTGACGCAACGTCAGGCCGATACCGTCTCACTCATGTTCGGTGCTCTCGGTCGCCTTGCCTCCCGCCGCCCTTGGTACGTCATCGCGGCCTGGATCATCTTCGCCGTGGCCGTCGTCGGCCTGGCTCCGGCGTTCAAGGCGACTCAAGACCAGGCGGAGTTCCTGCCCGACCACTACGAGTCGATCAAGGCCTTCAACCTGCAGGACGAGGCGTTCCCGTCCAACAGCCAGGTGGCCGCGATCGTCGTGTTCGACCGCAAGGACGGCGGCCAGCTGACGGCCGACGACCAGGCTCAGGTCCAGCAAGTGGTCGACGGCGTGAGCAGCAAGATGGACAGCGGCGACCTGGCGAAGGCCTTCACCGGCATCGAGGTGCAGCCAACCTCCGAGAACGGCCTGGTCCAGCTCGCGGTGATCGGCCTCTCCGACGACGTGACCGGCTACGACACGGCCTCCTTCGACGCGGTGAAGGCACTGCGTGCCGAACTGAAGGAGGCGGTGACCGGCGACATCCAGTACGGCGTCACGGGCGCCGTCGCCCAGGGCTACGACCAGCAGGAGTCCGGCAACAGGGCTCTGCTCATCGTCGGCCTGGCCACGATCCTGCTCATCATCGTGCTGCTCGCGCTGATCTTCCGCAGCGTGCTGATCTGTCTGATGCCGATCATCGTCGTCGCGATCGTCTCCCAGATCGCCACCGGCCTGATCGCCACGGCCAACGAGATCTTCGACCTCAAGGCGAGCAGCGACATCCAGACGATCCTCGTCGTCGTCCTCTACGGCATCGGCACCGACTACATCCTCTTCTTCCTGTTCCGCTACCGCGAGCGGCTGCGCGAGGGCGAGGAGAAGCGACCCGCGGTCGCGCACGCGATCGAGCGTGCGGGCGAGGCGATCGCCTCGGCCGGCGGTGCCGTGATCGTGGCGTTCATGGCGCTGGTGCTCAGCTCCCTTGGTATCTTCCGCTCGATCGGACCGGCCCTGGCCATCGCGGTGGCCGTCACGCTGGTGGCCGCCCTGACCCTGGTGCCGGCCGTGGTGACGGTCCTGGGCCGGGCCTTGTTCTGGCCCTCGAAGAAGTACCTCGTCGAGCCGGAGTCGGCCCGGTTCGCCGCCGTCGGCAGCTCCCTGTCGCGCCACCCGGGCCGTTTCGCGCTCGCCTCCGGCGGAGTCCTGTCGCTGCTCGCCATCGCGGCGTTCTCGTTCAACCCCTCCTTCGACCTCGGCGGCAGCAGCACAGCTGGCACCGAGGAGTCGGCGGTGGCGCTGAAGACGCTCGAGAAGGGGTTCCCGGCCGGCGCGACAGACCCGACCGAGGTGTTCCTGCGCTCGACCGACGACCGCCAGCTGGGTTCCGACGAGCTCACGTCGTTCCAGGCGGCCCTCGACGAGGCGGACGGTGTCGCGCAGACGGCGCCCGGCGAGACCAGCGAGGACGGGACGGTCGCGCAGTTCAGCGTCTTCCTCGAGGACGACCCCGCCTCCGACGCTGCCATCGCCGCGGTCAAGGGTCCGATCCGCGACGCCGCCCACAGCGCCGCCCCTGAGGGGACCGAGGCCCTCGTCGGCGGGACCACGTCGGTCTACGTGGACTTCCAGGCAGCGATGAACCGGGACTACTCGGTGGTGTTTCCCGTCGCCGCGATCGTGATCATGCTGATCCTCGCCCTGCTGCTCCGGAGCCTGGTGGCACCGTGGTACCTGATGGGTGCGGTCGCGCTCGGCTTCGGGGCGACGCTCGGCGCCACCGCCCTGGTCTTCCAGAACATCAAGGGCGACGCCGGGATCCTGTTCCTGCTCCCGATCTACGTCTACCTGTTCGTCGTGGCGCTCGGCACCGACTACAACATCCTGATGATCGCCCGCCTCCGTGAAGAGGCGCGCGACGGGCTCGAACCGAGGGAGGCGGCCGCCGAGGCGATCAAGCACGCCGGCCCGACCATCGCGGCCGCCGGCATCATCCTGGCGGGCACTTTCGCGTCCCTGATGCTGGCCGGCAACGCGTTCTTCCTGTCGATGGGCTTCGCCCTGGCGTTCGGCATCCTCGTGTCGGCGTTCGTGATGGCGATGTTCTTCGTGCCGGCGATCACCTCGCTGATCGGCCACGCGGCCTGGTGGCCCGGGCACGGCGACGAGAAGCAGCCGGACAAACCGGAGAAGGAGCTGGTCGGCTCCTCCTAACGCTCGTCGAGGAAGCGCACCGGACCGCCGGGCACGTGCTCGTCCTGGGGGTCGAGGGTCTGTTGGGCCTCGTTCTCGAGGACGATGCGCACCTCCTCGCGCTGGGCGCTCCCCAGCGGGCACCTGATCACCACGGCGTGCACGTCGTCGGGGTCGGCGACCGCCTCGAAGCCGTGACGGGACAGCGCGACCAGCACGGCGGCCGGATCCTGGCCCTCGGGTACGTCGTAGCGCAGCGTGTGCGCGGCCGTCATCACGTCGTCGCGGCGCCGGTCGCCCTCGCGACCGAGGCGCCTGACCATGACCAGCCCGACCGCCAGCAGGGCGAGGACGATGACGACAAGGACGAGCACGGCGCCCATGGGACCTCCAGGGTCGGTGTCCCGGTCCGGTGCCCGCTCAGGAGACAGCCACCCTCACCCGCAGGGGTGACCCCGTCAGCCTCGGCCGCGGCCGCGCACGCAGATCGGCGGCGGGTGCCTCTCGAGCTTGCGCAGCGGCAGCGTCGACATGGTGAGCGTCGTCCAGTCGGAGGTGAGGTAGCGCGCCTTGCCGATGCCGACGTCGCGGACGGTGCCGGGGTAGGCGCCGACGTAGCGGTCCAGCCAGTAGTCCGCACCCGCGCTCGCGAGGTAGCGCGCGAGGTGCCGCTCGTCGACGCCGTTGGGGTCGTCCATGATCACCCGCGCCGAGTAGACAGCGACCACGCCGGCGACGTCGCGGGGGTCGATCTTCGCGCGGCCGCGGATCGAGTACAGGTGGAAGTTGTAGCCGCCGCCGAGGGTCGCCGAGACGGCTCCGTGCGGTTCGTCGCGGAGGCTGGCCGGCTTGCTGGCGTTGCCGTTGAAGTCCTCGACATAGTTGGCGCCGTTGATGCGCTTTGAGGCGTTGCAGCGGCGCCACTTCCCGGTCCGCTTGGACAGGATGAAGATCGAGATGTCGCGGCAGGCGACCCGGACATTGCGCGCCGGGCTGCCCTGGACGTCCTCGTAGATCTGGCCCCACGCACTGATCGCTTGGAAGCCGTGCCGTTCGGGCTTGTTGCCGACGCCGATGCGCGGGCGCTTCGCCCAGTTGTACGACGACGGGACGCCGTGCATCCGGCCCTGGTGCTTGCCGATCATGTCGCGCTTGAGGAGCTTGGGCAGCTTGTCCCGGGGCGCGCAGTCGCGGCCGCGCAGCAGCTCCTCGTCGAGATCCAGGCCGTCAGCACGGTAGGGCACGGCCAGCATGGCGGCCGGCGCGAAGAGCGCAGCAGCACGCACGAAGGACCGTCGGGTCAACGATTCCACTCGCCGCACGGTAGAGCAGTGCCCCGATACCCGGTGGGGTAATCCGGCGATTTGTGACACCCCGGCAGGTGGGTTGCACGGGATCCGTCGAGAAACCCGATCCGCCGGTTGTCCACTGTGGAGAACCTGCCGATTGGGACTCTCGACGGCAGATGGGCGCCACCTCGCGAGGTGTCGGGGTCGATGACTAGGGTCCGGTCGTGGGTTGCGAGATCGCGGACTTCGTCGAGCTGGTCCACCAGCTCGACGAGGTCACCCAGCACGACCGCGAGCGGTGGTCGGCCTTCGACGTGGGTCGCAAGACGTTCGGCTACCTCTGGCCGCGCACCCGCACGGTCGGGCTCAAGCAGACCATCTCCGAGCAGCTCGCGCTGGTCGCCGAGCGGCCGGAGGTGTTCGAAGTCCAGTACACGGCCTACGGCTTCGGTTGGGTGGTGGTCTACCTCGACGGCATCGAGCGCGACGAGCTCGCCGAGCTGACCTTCGAGGCGTGGCGGCTCACCGCTCCGGCGGAGCTGGTGGAGGCGCGGGCGGACCGGCTGCCCGACTGACCACGCCCCGCTTGACGACCGCGTGCCGGGGAGGCACCAGCACCACCGCCTCCGCGGCGTTGGTGGCCGGTACGACGACCAGGTCGGCGACGGCGCCCGGCTCGACGCCGCGGCGGTCGCCGGTCAGCAGCTCGCGACCGCCGATGGTGGCCGCGCGGAGCACCAGCTCGATGTCGTCGTCGCGCCGGAAGGCGCTGCGGTAGGCCACGTGCCGGGCCCGCTCCAGCTGATCGCCGGTGCCGTAGGGACCCCACAGGTCCCGGATGCCGTCGTGGCCGATCCCGATCACCACACCGGCCGCGGCGAGCAGCCGCAGCGGCGGCACCGGGAAGCTGTACGGCGCCGCGGTCACGACACCGATCCCGGCCTCGGCGAGCCGCTCCGCCAGCCGCCCCGCCTCGAGCTGGTCGAGGTCACCGAAGACGTAGCAGTGGCTCGCCACCACCCTGCCCTGGAGCCCCAGCGCGATCGTCATCTCGACCAACAGCTCGAGCTCGCGGAGTCCCTCGGCCCCATGGCCGTGGAAGTGCAGGTCGGCCCCGGCTCCGTGGTGGGCGGCCAGGCCGAGCACCACGTCGAGGTAGGCCTCCGCGTCGCCCTCGGCAGCCGGGTCCAGCCCGCCCACGACGCTGGCACCGGCCTGCAGCGCCTCGTCCAGCAGCTCCGCGGTCCCCGGCAGCGACAGCAGACCGTGCTGGGGGAACGCGACCTGCTGGACGTCGACCCGGTCCCGCAGCTCGACCGCGAGCTCGGCCACGGCCGAGACACCGCGCAGCCCGACATCCGGGTCCACGTCGGTGTGGGTGCGCAGGCTCGTGGTGCCGAACGCCGACATCGCGGCGGCGAGAGCGCGCATCGCCTCGGCGTCGGGCAGCCCGAGCTCCCTGCGCCGACCGCGGTCGTGCTCGATCCGGGCGGGCAGGGTGTCCTCGGCCAGGTGCGAGACCCAGGGCCGGCCGAACAGGGTCTTGTCGAGATGGCAGTGCGCCTCGACGAGCCCCGGGAGCACCAGGCATCTGGTCGCGTCGAGCGTGTCGGTCGCCGGTCCCGCGGCACCCGCGGGTACGACGGCCTCGACCTGCCCGCCGGTGATCACCACGTCGCAGGGGTCGGCGGCCTCCATCAGCCGCCCGCCGGCGACGACCAGGTCGGACATCTGTCCGAGGCTAACCAGAACTCCGGGCGAGGCAATCAGGTTTCACGACAGGGCAGGCAACAGCACCCGGAACGTGGTGCCCTCACCCAGCTCCGACTCCACCTCGATCCGGCCGCGATGCCGACGCACCACCCGGTCGACGACCGCCAGCCCCAAGCCGGTGCCGGGACGAGCCCGTGCCTGGAGGTTCTCGGAGCGGAAGAACTCCTCGAAGAGCCGGCCCAGCTCCTCCTCCGCGATCCCGATGCCCTGGTCGATGACGGCCAGCTCGACGTACGCCGTCCCGCCCTGCACCACGCGCTGGACGTGGGCGGTCAGGGAGTCGCCGGGGTCGGAGTACTTGATCGCGTTGGAGAGCAGGTTGCCGACCAGGTCCTCGAGCTCGCCCGGGTCGCCCCGCACGAGGATCGGGTCGGCCGGAAGGTCGAGCTTCACCTTCACGTCACCCGCCGCGGCCTCCGCACGCATCGAGTCACCGACGATGCGGACCAGGGCAGCGAGGTCGACCTCGACCTCGTGCAGCGGGCGGTCCGGGTTGTTGACCTTCGCGAGCGCCAGCAGGTCCTGGATCATCGCCTGGATCCGTCCGGTGGCGCGCTCGATGGCGCGCAGCGGCCGCTCGGAGCGGTCGCCGGGCTCGAGGTCGTCGAAGATCAGCTCGAGGTTGCCGGTGATCGCGGCGACGGGGTTCTGGAGCTGGTGGGACAGCGCATCGATCAGCTGGCCGCGGTAGTCGGAGGTGGCGCGCTCCCGGCGCATGCCGTACTCGAACTCGTGTCGCTCGAGCAGGGTGATCACCGCACGGCCGGCCTGCCGAGCATGCTGCTCGATGACCCGGCGCTGCTCCGCGTTGGGACGCCGCCCGTTGCGGGGGGTGTCCACCGACAGGACGCCGCGCAGCTCGCCGGCGTCGTCCTCGAGCAGCGCCACGAGCAGGTCGCGCGGGTGCCACGCGTCCGGCGCCCCGAGCGGTGCGACGTCGGGGACGAAGGAGAAGTCGGCCAGCCGCCGGGACCCGCGCTCGTGGGGGACGAACCTGAGCATTCCCCAGTCCTCGGCGTTCTCGAGCTCCGCCAGCACGGTCGCCACCGGCGGGTTCAGCGTCGACAGCTCGGGCCGGGCGTGCTCGGCGCCGGCGATCGCGATCGTGTGCAGGCGGCCGTCGTGGACGATGCTGATCGCGGCGAGCTCGAAGCCGGCGAGCTCGGTCACGCCCTCCGCGATGAGCTGCAGCGCCGCCCGGTCGACCGCACCGGGCTCCACTCCGTCAGCGGTCCCCATGGGGCAGATGTAACACAGAGTCCCTCTCGGACGGGGTGTTTCGGTCCGGTCCGGGGTGGCGGATCACCAGGGCCGCGCCGGTAAGCAGCATCAGCGCGACCACTCCGTCGAGCCAGAAATGGTTGGCCGTCACCACGACCACCAGGATGGTGACGGCAAAATGGCCGGTCGCGATCCACGCCAGCCAGCGCGGCCCGGTGCGGTGGATGACGTAGGCGATGAGCGCGGCCCAGCCGATGTGCAGGCTCGGCATCGCAGCGAACTGGTTGGCCATCGCACCGCTCGTGCCGGCGTACGCGTTGGGGCCGAAGGTCGTCATCGTGTCGATGAAGCCCCACTGGGGGAACATCCGCGGCGGCGCCAGCGGGTAGATGATGTGCACGATCAGCGCGCTGCAGGTCAGGGCGATGACGAGGTTGCGGGCCCAGTGGTACTCCGCACGCGGCCGGAAGAGATAGCCCCACACCAGGAACGCGATCATCGTCGGGAAGTGCACCGAGAAGTAGTAGATGTTTGCCGCGTGCAGCGCCGAGTCCCACGGCACCAGGCTCTGCACCCACGCCTCGGAGGGCAGGTGCAGCAGGCGCTCCAGGTTGTGCACCTGCAGGGCGTGTTCGTAGGCCGAGGCGCTCTCGCCGCGCGCCAGCAAGCGGCCGAGGCGGTAGAGCTCGAAGACGGCGAGCACAAGGGCGAGCTCGAGGAGGGCGCGAAGCACGGTGGGCGCGACGCTGCTGACTGTCCGGCGCACCCGCGCCGGCGCCTGACTCGGGTTCAGCAGTGCCATCGTCTTCCTCCTTGCCCGTAGTTCTATACAGAGCAAGCACTTCTCGTCACCCGGGATTCCCCCGAGCCCTCCCTGACCGGTCCCCGAACCGCATGCAACTCATGTAGACCTGTCGGCTTCCTGCAAGTCATCGCGTGGCAATGCGCTATTCCTTGCGGCGTCCCGCAGAATGCGTCCAGGGAGAGCGAACCTCCGGAGCCTTTCGCGCGTCAATGGTGTGTGCGGAGGGAGTCTCCGGTCGGAAAGGGTGCACGTTGAAGAAGATCCCGGCCCTAGTGGCCACAGCACTTTCGGCGGTGCTCATGACAAGTGTGGGTGTCCAGACCACCTCCGCCGCCGAGGTGACCGCCGGTGCCGACGACTCGTCGTTCAGCCCGAGCGGTACGCCGGGCGCCACGGGCACGACCGACGGCCGCTTCACCACGGTGCGCGCGGCGAACCCCGAACGCGCGAACGGCAAGGGGAAGGGCGGCCGCCGCTACCACGTGCCGACCGGCGCCTACTTCAACAACCCGCGCGGCAGCTGGAACGCCCGGCTGAAGATCGAGCGCCAGGTCATGCACGCGATCAACAACACCAAGAAGGGCTCCGTCATCCGGATCGCGCTCTACTCCTTCGACCGGGTCCCGGTGGCCAAGGCGCTGATTCGCGCCAAGAAGCGCGGCGTGCACGTCCAGCTGCTCCTGAACGACCATCAGGACACCAAGGCGATGAAGCTGATGCGCGGCTATTTCGGCACCAACGTCAAGAAGAAGAGCTTCATCTACAAGTGCCACTCGGGCTGCCGCACCGACGGCCGCAAGCGGCTGCTGCACACGAAGTTCTACACGTTCAGCAAGACCGGCCGCTCGAAGTGGGGGCTCTTCTTCGGCTCGGCGAACCTCACCATGAACGCCGCCCGGCACCAGTGGAACGACCTCTATCTGATGGACGGCGACAAGGAGCTGTTCAAGCAGTACGTCGCCCTCTTCGAGGACATGAAGAGGGACTACGAGAACCAGCAGCCGCCGATCCCGACGTTCTGCGGTATCCCCGCCAACGGCGTCTCCTGCGACGACGCGATCGACGACGGCACCACCGTCACCTTCCCCCGGCTGCTCGGGCCGAAGAACGACCCGATTGTCGCGATCCTCAACCGGGTCCAGTGCATCACCACGGCGGCCGACGGGACGCGGGTCCGGACCCGGCTGGCGGTCAACATGCACACGATCCGCGGCCACCGTGGCAACTACCTGGCGGACGCCTACCGCCGGAAGTTCGCCGAGGGCTGCCAGGCCCGCTTCAGCTTCGGCCTGGTCGGCGCCAAGACCAAGGGCCACCTCGGCGCCAAGACGCCACGCGGCCGGCTCCCGCTGCGCTCCACCGGGTTCGACTACAACCCCGACAACAACGAGGACCCGAAGAACAACCCGGACGGCAAGCTCGACCTCACCCTGGACTACTACTCGCACCAGAAGTACCTGATCATCCAGGGCAACTACGCCGGCAACCCCAACGCGCAGCTGGTCTTCACCGGCTCCTCCAACTGGGGTGCCCTCGGTGCCGTGAACGACGAGATCCTGGTCGGCGTGCTGGGCAAGAGGGTCGCGCGTCAGTACCTCCGCAACTTCAACTTCGAGTGGCGGAAGGGCAACTCCCGAAACGCCTACACGACGTCGTACCTCCACTTCCGGGTTCCGGTCATCCAGATGGGCCCGGACGGCGAGAAGGTCGTGACCTACAAGACCGTGACCCGCAAGCACGTCACGGTCGACCCGGACCTCGTCTACGACCCGGACAACCTCGGGCCCTACTGGGAGGGCGACTGACCCTCTGAGGGCGCCTGGGACCCCTACGATCACCGCATGTGGAAGCGGGTCCTGGGGGCGTCGATCGCGCTGATGGTGCTCTGCATCGTCGGCTTCGTCGGCACCTTGGTGTGGCACAGCTTCGGTGGCGACTACGACAAGTACGGACGGATGGCCGTGCCCGGCTCCGGAACGGTGACCCTGCCCGAGGGTGAGGTCGAGATCCACTTTGCGACCCGGCTCGCCACCAACGGCAGCGGCGGCGCACTCACCGTGCCCAGCCTGCAGTTCAGCATGGAGGCCCCCGAAGGCGCCCGCGACCCGGTGGTCACCCAGGACGGCAGTGGCACGGTGGTCGTCAACACCGCCGCCCACGTCCGGGTCTGGAAGCTGCAGGTCACCGATGCCGGCGACTACTCGGTCACGACCGAGGGCCAGGTCGGCGGCTACATCGACCCGCAGCTCACCTTCGGGCGAAAGTCCTGGATGCCGGCCTGGCCGGCGGCGGTGTTCGCCCTAGTGTTCGTGGTCGCACTCGGCCTGCTGCTGGTCGCCGTGGCCGCGGCAGCCAGCCAGGCAGGCGGTTCGTCGTCCCGGCCCAAGGCGGCTTCGGCGACGGTCCCCTACGGGCCGGCCTCCTCCGCGACGCTGAACACCAACACCCCGGAGCAGGAGCTGGCCCGACTGGCCAAGATTCAGCAGCTGACAGACCTGCACAGGTCTGGCGCGCTGTCCGACGCCGAGTACGAAGCCGCGAAGGGCAGGCTCGGCTGACGATGTGTGCCTGACGATCAGCGGTTCTGGACCCGCACGGCGCATTCCGGCTCGTAGGACCGGCCCCGCGGGTCGACGTACGCGTCGTGGCCGGGGAAGAACAGGCTCACGCGCCCGGTGTCGGACCAGCGGACGCGGTACGGCGGACGGCCGTTCGCGCGCTCGACCTCGATGATCTCGCCGTGCCGGCCGGGACCACCGAGGAGGGTGCTGCGGACGACGATCCGGTCTCCGATGAATGCGTGCATGGCGTGCTCCCCGTGGAGTGATGTCCGGAAGCTCCGAGCTGCCGGGATGCATCTGACGCTAGGACTGTGCTGCCGCGGAGGTCAGGGCCCTTGGTCCCTACCTCACGGGACCAGCCGCGTCGGGAGGCTCCGGGACGACACACGCGGGACCAAGGGCCTCAAGCGCGAAGACCTCGGCCCCTGCCTGCGGCAACAGCAGCCCGGCAAGGGTGGAGTCATGAAAGCTCTGGTCGTGTTCGAGTCGATGTTCGGCAACACCGAAAAAGTCGCGGGTGCGGTGGCGCGCGGGCTGCAGCTCGAGGGCGTCGATGCCGGCCTGGTCGAGGTGCACTCCGCGCCGCACCGCCTGGCGAGCGACCTGGACCTGCTGGTGGTCGGCGGCCCGACGCACGCGTTCGGCATGAGCTGGGCCAGCACCCGATCCGACGCCGTTCGTCAGGGCGCGCCCGCGCAGCGCGCGACGACCGGGCTCCGCGAGTGGCTGGAGTCCGTCGAGCTCGATGCGGAGCACGCTCCGGGGCTCGCGACGTTCGACACCCGGGTGACCAAGGTGCGCTGGCTGCCGCAGGCCGCCGGACCCTCCGCGGCCCGGGCGGGCCGGCGGCGCGGGCTCGAGACGGTCGCCAAGCCCACCGGGTTCCTGGTCGACGACATCCGCGGCCCGCTGGTCGAGCGCGAGCTCGAGCGCGCGGTCGAGTGGGGCAGGCGCCTCGCAGTGGCATTCGCTGACGGCGCCGCCGCGACCGGCCCGGTCAGGACTCCTGGTCGCGATTGACGTCCGGTTTCGCCGGCACCGCCCACGTGACGGTGGTGCCTGCGCCCGATCCGGAGTGCACCACGAAGGTGCCCCCGTGCTTGACGGCGCGCTGGCGCATGTTGTCCAGCCCGCTCTCGAGCACGCCGTCATCCATGCCCTTGCCGTCGTCGGTCACCCGGACCACGACCTCGTCGCCGGCTGAGACGAAGACCTCGACCGCCGAGGCCTGGGCGTGCCGGCTGGTGTTGCTCAGCGCCTCGCCGAGGACCGCGAGGAGATCCGGCGCAACGAGCGCGTCGACCACGGACCGGACCGGACCTTCGAACCGTAGCGTCGGCTGGAACTTCAGGGTGGCGGCGGCGCGGTCCACGATCCGCTCGATCTCGCTCTGCACGTCCGTGCTGGCGTCCATGGTCCCCAGCGCGAAGATGGTGCGGCGGATGTCCTTGATGGTCCCGTCGAGCTCGTCGACCGCCGCCTCGAGCCGGGCCGAGACGTCAGGGACCTCCGCCACTCGGGCCGCGCTCTCGAGGCTGAGCCCGACCGCAAACAACCGCTGGATGACCAGGTCGTGCAGGTCGCGTCCGATGCGATCGCGGTCCTCCAGCAGCTCCAGCCGTTGCTGAGCCTCGCGGGACCGCGTGATCTGGAGCGCGAGCGCCGCCTGCTCGGCGAAGCTGGTGGGCAGGGCCGCGTCCACGGAGTCGAAGCCTGCTGCGTGCTCGGGCGTCCAGGCAAGGGCGAGCACGCCTTCCAGCCCGCTGCCCGATCCGAGCGGCACCACGATCGCCGGGCCCAGGCTCGGCCACCCGAGGCTTGATGACGGATCAACGGCTCGCGGGTCGGAGGCCAGGTCGCGGACCGCAACAGCCTCGCCCGTGCGAACCACCTGCGCCGCCAGCGAATGGTGCATCGACAGCTCGCGCATGGCCGCTACGTCCGGGGAGACGCCGGAGACCACCCGCAGCTCCAGGCTTTCGCTGTCGGCCCCGGCGACGACCCACGCGACGTCCGCCCCGGAGACCTCGCGAGCCCGGTCGGCCACCAGCTGCAGGGCGTCCCGGCTCTGGGTGGCGTCGGTGAGGAGTGCGGCGATCTCAACCGTGGCACGCAGCCAGAGCTGGCGCCGCTCGGCCTCCTCGTAGAGACGGGCGTTCTCGATCGCGACGCCAGCCGCGGCCGCGAGGGCGATCACGATCGCCTCGTCCTCGTCGGTGAAGTCGCCGCCACCGGCCTTCTCGGTCAGGTAGAGGTTGCCGAAGACCTTGTCGCGGATCCGGACCGGCACCCCGAGGAAGGAGCTCATCGGAGGATGGTGGTCCGGGAAGCCGTACGACGCGGGGTGGGCAGCGATGTCGTGCAGCCGGATCGGTCGTGGCTCATCGATGAGCAGGCCCAGCAGCCCATGACCGGTGGGCAGATCCCCGATCCCGGTCACGATCTCGGAGTCCATGCCGTGGTGGACGAAGGTGCGTAGTCGCCGTTCGGGCCCGGTGTCGAGGACGCCCAGCGCGGCGTACTGTGCGTCGACCAGGGTGCTGGCGATCGCCACGATCCGCGAGAGCACCCCGTCCAGGCTGAGGTCCGCGGCCATGGTGACCACGGCATCGAGAAGCAGCCGCAGCCGCTCCTGCTCGTCGAGCACACCCTGGACGCGGTTCAGCACCTCGCGCAGGAGGTCGTCGAACTCCACGTCGTCGAGAGCGCGCGCGTCGGACTCGGCGTGACCATCGCCGCCGCGGTCCACGGTGCTGTCGTCTTCCACAAACTCCTTCCAAGGAGTTGCCTCAACCTAGCCCGGGCTCAGCCTTGCGGGTTCTTGGTGGCGAAGATCGCCGCCTGGGTCCGGCTGGTGAGCCCTAGCTTCGCCAGCAGGGACGAGACGTAGTTCTTCACGGTCTTCTCGGCGAGATGCATCCGCTCGGCGACCTGACGGTTGGTCAACCCCTCACCGATCAGCTCGAGGATGCGCTGCTCCTGGGCGGTCAGCCCCTCCAGCTCCTTGTTCCTCGGAGGACCGTTCCGCACCCGCTCCAGCACCTGCGCCGTCATGGCGGGGTCGAGGGTCGACTGTCCGGCGGCGACCCGCCGGACCGTGTCCACGAAGTCGTTGCCCCGCACCTGCTTGAGGATGTAGCCCGCGGCGCCGGCCATGATCGCGGCGAACAACGCGTCGTCATCGTCGTAGGACGTGAGGATGAGCGCCTTGATCGAGGGGTCGACGGAGCGGACGTCGCGGCACACGTCTATGCCGGAGCCGTCGGGCAGCCGACCGTCGAGGATCGCGACATCCGGGCGCAGCGCCGGGATGCGGCGGATGGCCTCCTGGGCAGAGCCGGACTCGCCCACCACGACGATGTCCCCCTCGCTCTCGAGGAGCTCCCTGATGCCGCGGCGCACGAGCTCGTGGTCGTCGAGCAGGAACACGCGAATGGCCGAGGAAGCGTCTGTCACCTTTTCACGGTAGACGGTTTCCGACGTCACGGAGCGGGCGTATGGGCCCGGATGTGCGGGACCTTGGTCCCTGCTCCTGACGGAGGCGACGCCGTACCCCACCGGTAGGGACCATCGGCCCTATGCCCGAGCCCGGCTGTCGCCTGACGCTGTTCCAGTGATTGCCACCCAGGTTCCCCGGCTACGAGTTCCGCAGCGAACCCTGCGCCGGATCGTCGAGCACGCCACCCGAGCCCCAAGCGTGCACAACACCCAGCCCTGGCGCTGGCGCGGCGCTCCCCACTCGCTCGAGCTGTACGCCGATCGGTCCCGCCAGCTGCCCGTGAGCGACCCGGACGGCCGCAACCTGGTGATCAGCTGCGGCATCGCGCTGCACCACGCACAGGTGGCCGCCGACGCGCTGGGCTGGTCCGCGGTCGTGGCTCGGCTCCCCGACCCCGAGCAGCCGGACCTGCTGGCCCGCCTCTCCCTCGTGCCGAGCACGCCTTCCCGCCACGCGCCGAAGCTGCTCGAGGCCATCGAAAGGCGGTGCACCGACCGTCGCCGGTTCACCTCGTGGCCGGTCCCCGAGGAGCAGCTCACCCACCTCGCCGCCGAGGCGTCGTCCCGAGGTGCCCATGCGCTCCCCCTCAGCGATGTCTCAGAGCGGTTCCACGCCGAGCTGCTCATCAACCGCGCCATCGACGTCCAGTACGCCGACGGGCTGGTGATGGACGAGCAGCATTCGTGGATCGACCGCGGCACCGTCGACGGAGTCCCGAGCGGCGTACTGCCCCTCCCCCGCGACGTCAGGTCCCGCCGGCCCGGCCGGTTCGCGACCGGCTTGGTCGACGACATGGGCGGCGGCGAGGTCGAGGCGCCCGACGGGCTGGTCGTCCTCTGCGCGCCGACCGACGGCCCAACGGCCTGGCTCATCGCGGGCGAGGGGCTGGGCTCCATGTGGCTGGCAGCCACCTTGGAGGGCCTTTCGGTCGTGCCGATCAGCCAGGTGATCGAAGTCGCCGAGACTCGGGCGGCCTTCGAGCTGGAGGTTCTCGGCGGTCTGGCGCGACCGCTCGCCGTGATCCGGGTCGGGTGGCAGGCGATCAGCCGCCACCAGCTGGCCCGCACCCCACGTCGTCCGGTGTCCCAGGTCCTCGAGCTGACCTGACCCGCCTCAGGGCACCGGGCGCAGCTGCCGGGGGGCCCGGCTGTCCGGCCCGATCGGCGTCGCGAGCCGCACCTTCGCATCCACGACGGCGCAGCCGTCCGCGTTGACCATCACGGGGTTCAGGTCGAGCTCCGCCAGCTCAGGGACGTCGACGGCCAGGCGGCCGAGCGCGGTCACGAGGTCGGTCAACCCGGCGAGGTCACCGGCGGGCGCGCCCCGGAAGCCCGCCAGCAGCCGCGAGATCCGCAGCGAGCCGATGGCTCGCGTCGCCTCGGCCTGCGAGACCGGGGGCACCAGGAAGGCGCGGTCGTCCCACACGTCGGTGGCCACGCCACCGCTGGCGACCATGACCAAGGGCCCCATGGACGGGTCGCGCACCAGCCCGAGTGCGATCTCCGTGCCCGAGACCATCGGCTGCACAAGGACCTGGGGGGCGTGGCCGACGACGGTCCGGAAGTCGCGGTAGGCCTGTCGCACCTGCTCGCGGGTCCGGAGCCCCGTGCGCACCAGCCCGAGCTCCGTCTTGTGGACGACACCCGCATCGGTCACCTTCACCGCCACCGGGAACCCGACCCGCGTGGCGCACTCCACGGCCTCGGCGGCCGAGTGGGCCGCGGACCCCAGCAAGGGAATGCCCCAGGCGTCGAGGAGCTCCGCACTCTGCGCTGCGTCGAGCCATCGGCTGTCCACTCCCGCCAACGTGGCACGGACTCGTTCGCGCGCTGCCACCAGCTGAGCGGGGTCGCTGAGTCGCGGGGCCTCGGACTCGTCGGCGAGCCACTCGGCGTAGCGGACGGAGCGGCCGAGGGCCCGCAGCGCCGAGGCGGTGGTCCGGTAGGTGGTGATCGGGGGCGTGGCCGGTGCTGCCGGCGGGAGTCCGCCGAGCGGTACGCCGACCACCGGGATCTCGGGGTGTTCCGCCCGGGCCCGCACCAGCTCGGTCATCGTCGCGCTCCCGTCGGTGACCCCGGTCGCGACAGGGACCACCAGCACCGCGTCCACCTCGCCCGAGCCGAGGATGGTGGCGAACAGGTCGGCCAGCTCCCTCGGCGACACCCCGGCACCGGCATCGACCGGGTTGGAGGTGCCGGTGGTGCCGTGCACGAGCTCGCCCAGCCGTCGCTGCAGGTCGCTCGAGAACTCGACGACGTCGAATCCTTCGTCGGCGGCCGCGTCGGCCGCGAGCACGCCGATGCCGCCGGCGTTGGACAGGATCGCGAGCCGGCGCCCTGCCGGCCGGGGCTGCTCGGTCAGGAGCACCGCGGTACGGGCCAGGTCCTCGGCGTCGCGGCAGCCAATCACGCCGGCCTGCGCGAAGAGTGCGTCCACCCCGACACCCGGGGTGGCTGCCGCGGCGGTGTGTGAGGCACCCGCCCGGCTGCCACCTGCCGACCGGCCGCCGACGACCGCCATCAGCGGCTTGCGCCTAGCGAAGCGTCGCGCGAACCGTGCGAACTTCGCCGAGTTGCCGAACGACTCCAGGTAGAGGGCCGCGGCCGTCACGTCGGGGTCGTCGTACCAGGCCGCGAGGAGGTCGTTGCTCGACACGTCGGCCTTGTTGCCCAGCGAGACGAAGGTGTGCACGCCGAGGTCCAGCTCGCGAGCGAGGTCCATGAGGACGATGCCGACGCCGCCGGACTGGCTGGCGACCGCGAGGCCGCCGACGGGCGGAACGGAGCTGTGGAAGGTCGCGTTGAGGCGCAGGTCCGGGTGGTTGCACAGCAGCCCGAGGCAGTTCGGCCCGACCACCCGCACGTCGTGGGCTCTCGCGAGCGTGGCCAGGTCGTGCTGGATCCGGGCGCCTTCGGCGCCGAGCTCGCCGAACCCCGACGACACGATGACCGCGGCCCGGACCCCCGCGGCGACCGCGTCCCGGAACACGTCCAGGACCCGCCCGGCAGGGACGCAGATGACGACCAGGTCGAGGTCACCGGTCAGGTCGCGCAGCGACGCGTACGTCGGCACGCCGGCCAGCTCATGGGCCCGCGGGTGGATGGCCACCACCCGGCCCTGGAATCCGGCCGCGACGATCGAGCGGAGCACGGTCGCGCCGATCCCTGTCCCGTCGGACTTGGCGCCGACCACGGCGACCGAGGAGGGCCGCAGCATCGGCTGCAGCGACCGGGCCTCGGCGCGGAACTCCCGGGAGTCCGAGCGCTCGGTCGACTCCTGCGTCGTGCCGGTGCCCAGGGTCAGCACCACGGTGCCGATGTCGAAGCTGCGCTTGACGGTGTAGCCGGCCCTCGAGAACGCCGTCAGCATCCCGTGGTTCTCGGTGAGCACGTCGGCCTCGAGCGAGGTGATCCCCAGGGTCAGCGCCCGCGCGGCGATGTGTTCGAGCAACAGGGTCGCGACGCCGTGGCCGCGGGCGTCGTCGGCAACGAGGAAGGCCACCTCGGAACGGGTCGGGGTCATGGGCTCGGCCGTCGCGAGCCCGATCAGCCGACCGTGGCTCACGGCGACCAGTGCCAGCGTCTCCGAGTCCTCGAGCACGTGGTCGACGTACGCGTGGGCGGCGGGCCGGGCGACACTGAAGAACCGCATCCGGATCGCCTCGTCGGAGACCTGCTCGTGCAGCTCGTGCAGCGCCACGGCGTCCTCGGGCCGCAGCGGCCGGATCACCGCGATGGACCCGTCGGCCAGCAGCACGTCGGCGGGGGCGGGGACTTCGAGGGCGCTGACTAGTGACATGCCTCCAGCCTCGGCCCCGCGCGCCCGCCCGTCTTGTGCCGAAGGTCCCGACCGACGCGGGACCTTGGAGGGGTCAACGGCTGCCTTCCGCCTCTGATCGCGGGGCGCTGGCGCTTCTAGCGTCGAAGACATCGCGGAGCGACAGTCTCCGCCGATTGAGGAGAAACATCATGCGTTCGGCATTCGACAAACTGATTTCGTTCACGGGACTGGCTCTCGTTGCCGTGCTCATCGCGGCCGGCGGCCTGCTCACCTGGGCCAACATGTTCATCGGCGACCAGGTCCACGACCAGCTCACCATGCAGGGGATCACCATGCCGGAGGGCGACGCAGTCGCTTCCCTGTCCCAGGCCGACCAGGACGCCCTCAAGCCCTTCGCCGGCAGCGCGCTCGACACCGGCCCCGAAGCCAAGGCCTTCTCCGACCACTACATCCTCGCCCACATGAACGCTTCGTCTGAGGAGCTGGCGGGAGAGGTCCTGCCCTACGCACAGGTCAGCGCCAAGGCGCGCGAGCTGGGTGGAGCGGTAGCCGAGAACCCGAACGCGACCCAGGCCGAGATCGACGAGGCCGCTGAGTGGGGTGCCCTGAAGCAGTCACTGCTTGACGGCAGCACCCTGCGCGGCCTGCTGCTCTACGGCTACGCGTTCGCCACGATCGGCACCATCGCCGGTATCGCTGCCTTCGTTTCGTTCGGTGCGGCCGGCCTGCTCCTGGTGCTGGTCCTGCTCGGGCTCTACCACGCACGTCGGGTCGAGCACACTGTCGGGCACACCGTCCCGGCGCGAGTGGCTCAGCACGTCTGAGCAGGGACAACGACCTCCCAGGTGTCCCCACGGCACCTGGGAGGTTTGTCGTTCCAGAGGCCTGCAGCCGTCGTCGCCGGTCAGTCCTGAGGAACCGGCGTGGCAGTCATGCAGCACGCGAGCTCCTCGTACGAGGGGACGTCGCGCTCCCCGGCGAACTCCGCCGGCAGGTCGAAGCCCCACCACTCCTGCGTGACCACGGCTGCCAGCTGATCGATCGACAGCACCGCCTGCGGTCGGGTGATCTCCCAGTGGTTGCCCCCGGCCTCGAATCCGTTGCTGGCCGAGACGACCACCCGTAGCCGGTCGGTGAGGCGCTCCGCGACCAGCCGCTCACCGGTGCCGCCCCCCACCGCCGGCGTGTGCTCCGCGTAGGTGCGGAGCAGCGAACCGTCCGCCAGCGTGGTGACCTGACAGGTCTCCATCCACTGCGTGCAGACGAAGCCCTCGCGGGCGGTCAGCCCACGCTCGTCGTCGTCGAGGATGCTCGCGGGCTGCAGGTTGAGCCCGATCTCACCGTCGCCGGACCCGTCGGTCGGGCTGAACGCCAGCACGCCATAGGTATGGGGGCCCGGAAGGCGCGGGTCCGGACTCTGGCCGCGGAAGTCCGTGCCCGTCCCCGGAACGAGGTCGGTGACAGCGGCGTACAGGGCCGCGACGGTGGTGCGCCCGGTCGCCGGAGTGGTATCGGCTGCGGCAGGAGGAGGGGGGCTCTCGTCGGTCGCGGCCGGGGACACCGACTGCTCGGCATGGCCGTTCGCCAGCAACCCAGCCCCGACGACACCCGTCGTGGCGACCAGAGCCACTACGGCAACGGCCGAGCCGACAACGGCCAGGCGGCGCCTGCGGCGTAGGGACGTGCCCTGGCTGCGCGCCCGCGCCGCGAGGGTGTCCAGGTCGGCGTGGTGATGGCCGACGGTGTCGTGCATGCGTTCGCGCAGATCGGTCATGATCGTTCCTCGATGTCGGAGTCGGTGGAGTCGGTGGAGTCGGTGAGGTCGGGCAGCAGGGCGCGAAGCCTGGCCAGGGCTCGCGCGCTGCGGGCCCGGCACGTGGTCTCGCGGATCCCGAGCAGCTCGGCAGTGCGGGCGACGGACAGGTCCTCCCAGTAGCGCAGCACCAGGACCGCCCGGTCCGGTGGCGGCAGTCGGCGTAGCGCGGTGAGCAGGTCCAGCCGCACACCGGGATCGGGCTCGTCGGTCCTCGTGTCCGGGACCGCCTGCACCGGCCACTCCGCCGACCGGCGAAGGCGCCGGTGCGACAGGAAGGTGCGCAGCAGCACCTTGCGCGTGTAGGCGATCGGGCTGTCTGCGCTCGAGGCTGTCGGCCAGGCGGCGTAGACCTTCGTGAAGGTCGTCTGGGTCAGGTCCTCGGCAAGATGATGGTCGCCGCACAGCAGCAGGGCGGCCCGGTGGATCCGATCCCCCACCGCGTGCACGAACTCCTCGAATCCGTCGCGGTCGAACGTGTCGTCGGGCCCGGGCCTTCGCACGGGCGAGTCCTTGGCCAACGGCTGGATGGTCACACCCTGTAGACGCCTCTGCCCGTGCATCGCGTTACCCGCAGTCAGCGATGTCCCGAGACATCTCGGGTCATTCGCGCAGCAGTCGGTCGCGCTGGGCGCTGTAGAACGACACCAGCCCGGTCGAGGCGGCGGCACTGCGGTAGGCGTCATGCGCCTCCCGCTCGAGTCCCAGCTCGTCGAGGAGCCCCCCGAGCTCGAACCAGGCCGCGGCCGCGCCGCGGTCCGATCCGATGCTGCTCAGCTCCATGACCACTTCCCGGTAGTGCCGGGCGGCGTCATCGCCGTCGCCCCGCACAGCGGCAGCCTCGCCGAGCAGCATCAGGGCCTCGGCGCTCAGGAGCGGGGCCGAGCCGTGGATCTGTTCGAGCACGTTGGCGGCCCCAGTCTCTGCCGCCCCGATGTCTCCGGACAGGAGCTCCGCTCGGGCGATGGCCACATCGTTGCGGCCGACGTCGATGGGGCTCGCGCTCGACCAGAGCAACTGCGTCCTGGCCGCCTCGAGGTTCGCGCGCGCGTCATCGATCTGCGGGGGATCGAGGCACAGCTGCATGCGACCCAGCGCCGAACGCAGCCGGCCGAGGTTGCGGTTGTCCTCGACCGACTCCAGGAGCTTCAGCGCCTTGGCCGCGAGTGGCACCGCGGTGTCGATGGCCCCGCGGTTGGACTCCATCGCGCTCGCGTTCCAGTACGCCGATGCCTTGGCCACGGGACTGCCCAGGTCTTCGGCCTGCTCGATCGCCCGGCGGCACATCCGGGCGGCGTGGGCGACGTCACCCTGCTCGAAGTACGCGGCCGCTACGGTGACCACGAGCTGCACCGCTTCGTCCGACCCGTCCAGGTGGAGGTGGCGCAGCGCGTCGAGGTGCCGCTCCCCGATCTCGATGGCGCGAGCCAGATCGCCGCTCTCGCGATAGCAGCGGCTCAGGGCCACGGCCGCACGGACTGAGTCGCCGCCGACCTGGGACCCGTCGGCCAGGTGATCCTCCAGCTCGATGATGGCGTCGTCGAGCTGTCCGAGCGCCTCCAGCGTCAGCGCGCGGGTGAGCCTGACCCGGCGCACTAGGTCTGGCACTTCGCAGGCGAGCACGTCGGACCAGATCGCATCCAGCTGCTGCTTGGCCTCTTCAGGCGACCCCCCGCGCAGCGACAGCTCGGCATGGTCAAGGGCCACCTGCAGCCCGGTGACCACGGGGTCGGGGACGCCGGAGAGCAGCACCAGGGGAGACATGCGTAGCCGCCCCGCAAGCCGCTCCAGCAGACCGGCGTCCGGGCGGCGCTTGCCCGACTCGATGCGGGAGACGTACCCGATGCTGACCTCGCCGCCGGCGAGGTCCGTCTGGGTGAGGCCCTTGGTGACCCGCGCCTGACGGATCCGGCGACCGACCTCGGTCATGTCGGCACCGGCCAGCAGATCGGCGAGCTCCTTGTCAGGCATCAACCGATTTTGACACACGCTGGGTCAAGAGTGTGCCCGCGAGTTGCCCGCCCAGTTGCTTCGCCCGCGAGGTCCTGAGACACGAAGCGCGCCCGGAGGGATTCGAACCCCCAACCTTCTGATCCGTAGTCAGATGCTCTATCCGTTGAGCTACGGGCGCCGGGGTCCTGCGGCGGGCCGCAGGACTGGACGAGGATAGCCGGAACGCGTCGACGGGTCCGAATCCGAAACAGCCCCCTCAAAGACGACGCATCGAGCGGAGCACGCCGATCTTGTCGATGCGGTGCTCGGGGTTGTGGAACTTGTCGGCCCAGTAGTTCCCAGCCGCATGGTCCTCCTGGGTTGCGCAGGTCGACAGCGTGATCATCGCGCGGGTGGGAGCGCGGCCGGGGTGGCCAGGGACTGCGGCCGACTGGGCGAGGAGCGACGCCGGACGGCGGAACGACGTCCAGCGCGTGCGGGTGATCTCATAGACGAGCCGGTGGGTACGCGTCTCGACCACGACGCGGGCACCGGGACGCAGCGTTGGCAGCGCGGCGAACGGTCGGGTCGAGGACGTGCGGTGGCCGGTGACCAGGAAGTTGCCCAAGCCGCCGGGGCCGACGAGGCCACCGGCGCCGTGCGGGGCGGCGAGGTCGCCGGCGTCCTGGATGGCAGTACCGGGGCGGTCGTCGGGCGTGCCGCCGTACGGCACCACGCGCAGGTCTCGGAGGTCCAGGGCGGGGATCGAGAGCACTGCCGACCTGGGCCGCCCCGTGGTCACGACGGGCTGGGCCGGCGTCTCCTCCACCGCCGGGTCAACGACGGGATCGGGGGCCGTCTGCGCGGTCTCGGGGGCAGCCGACGAGGCGGGTGGTTCCCGGGAGGGCACGGACGACGGCGGATCGGCTCCACATCCAGCCAGGGCCGTCACGAGCACCACGAGGGCCGCCGCTCTCATGCCGTCGACAGTACGTGCGGACCGGGTGTGATCCGGGCCATAGTGCTTGGACCGATCCAATATGTACGGGCTCCGGACGGCGGTACCGTTCGGGCCCCGAGGCCACCGGGTGCACGTCGTGGTCATGGGACCCACAGAGAGTCGCCGACAACGATGCCGTGCGATCCCCAGTAACCGCGACGCTGCCAGAGGGAACACACCGGATGACCGCAACGCAGGACGCCAGCGAAACGACCTCGGCCCAGGAGTCCAGCTCCGACTCGGGCACCGCTCCGACCACTCACCAGGGCATCCTCGACTTCGTCAACGAGGTCGCCGCGATGACCAAGCCAGCGCGCATCCACTGGTGCACCGGCTCCGACGAGGAGTGGACCGAGCTCACCGACGCCCTCGTCTCGACGGGCACCTTCACGAAGCTCGATCCTGCGATCAAGCCCAACTCCTTCCACGCCGCCAGCGACCCGACCGACGTCGCGCGCGTGGAGGACCGGACCTTCATCTGCTCGGTCGACGAGAAGGACTGCGGCCCCACCAACAACTGGATGGCGCCGGACGAGATGAAGGCCATCATGCGCAAGCTGTACGACGGCTGCATGGCCGGGCGCACGATGTACGTCATCCCGTTCGTGATGGGCCACCTCGAGGCCGAGAAGCCGATGTTCGGCGTCGAGATCACCGACTCCGCCTACGTCACCGTCTCGATGCGAGTCATGTCGCGCATGGGGTCCCACGTCCTCGAGCGGATGACCGAGCTCGACGCCCCGTTCGTGCCGGCCCTCCACTCCGTCGGCCACCCGCTGGCCGAGGGTCAGGCGGACGTCGCCTGGCCGTGCAACGACACCAAGTACATCGTGCAGTTCCCCGAGGAGCGCGCGATCTGGTCCTACGGCTCCGGCTACGGCGGCAACGCGCTGCTCGGCAAGAAGTGCTACGCGCTCCGCATCGCCAGCGTCATGGCCCGTGACGAGGGCTGGCTCGCCGAGCACATGCTCATCCTCAAGCTCACCAGCCCCGACGGCGTCGTGAAGTACATCGCGGCGGCGTTCCCGAGCGCCTGCGGCAAGACCAACCTCGCCATGCTCGCGCCGACCGTGCCCGGCTGGAAGGTCGAGACCCTCGGTGACGACATCGCCTGGATGAAGATCGGCGAGGACGGCCGGCTGTGGGCGGTCAACCCGGAGTACGGCTTCTTCGGTGTCGCGCCGGGCACCAATGAGCACACCAACCCCAACGCGATGAAGACCATCAACAAGGGCAACTCGGTCTTCACCAACGTCGCGCTCACCGACAACGGCGACATCTGGTGGGAGGGCCTCGAGAACGAGCCCGCCCACGCCACGTCGTGGAAGGGCGAGGACTGGACGCCGGACGGTGAGGAGCTGTCCAGCCACCCCAACAGCCGCTACTGCACGCCGATCAAGCAGTGCGACATCCTCGCAGCGGAGTACGACGACCCGCGCGGCGTGCCGATCGACGCCATCCTCTTCGGCGGCCGGCGCAAGACGACGGTCCCGCTCGTCTTCGAGGCCCGCGACTGGACCCACGGCACCTTCCTCGGCGCGACGCTGTCCAGCGAGACCACCGCGGCGGCGGTCGGCCAGGTCGGCGTCGTGCGCCGCGACCCGATGGCGATGCTGCCGTTCATCGGCTACCACGCCGGCGACTACTTCGGTCACTGGATCAACATGGGCAAGGAGAACGACGAGGCCAAGCTGCCCCGGATCTTCTACGTCAACTGGTTCCGCCGCGACGACGAGGGCGGCTTCCTGTGGCCCGGCTTCGGTGAGAACAGCCGGGTCCTCAAGTGGGTCGTCGAGCGGATGGACGGCCAGGCCGCCGCGGTCGAGACGCCGATCGGCCACGTTCCTGCACCCGGCTCGCTCGACGTGGACGGCCTCGACATGACCGAGGAGGCGCTCGCCGCCGCCCTCGCCGTCGACCCCGAGGAGTGGAAGGCCGAGATCCCGCAGATCCAGGAGTGGTTCGAGAAGTTCGGCGACCAGCTGCCGACCGTGCTGTGGACCGAGCTCGACGGCCTCAAGGCCCGGCTCGGGGTCTAGACAACCCACCGATCATCCAGCCGAACGCGCCGAGACCCGGACCGAGAAGCTCGGTCCGGGTCTCGTCAGTTCCGGGCCCCTGAACGGGGCAATGGCGTGGGGTGCCGACCGGGGTGATGAGTCAGGATGCCCAGCGCCGGGAGTGCATGTGGGGGGCTCCCGGCGCCAGGACATTTCCTGACAAAGCCTCAGACGCGGTGGGGGCCTGTCTGAGACAGGTGTGCGCTGAGGCTGCGTTGACAACGATAGGGCAAGTTCTGGCAATTGTCCCGCCTGTCCATACCACCGGGGCGTGCCAAAGGGGGGCCGGGCTGTTCACCCGGCCCCTTGAGGAACCGCAATTCAGGTAGTGGTCAGCTGCCGCAGCAGACGGTGCGGTGAGCCGGAGTGCGAGCGTCCGCGGGAGACGGGTTCAGACCGATCACGCTCAGGACAGCGACGACGCTGACCAGGGCGAGGCGGAGGGACTTCTTCGACATTCGGGTGACTCCTTGCGTCAGGGTGCGGGACGATCCCGCCGTGAGTCACAAAGCAGACAACCGGTAACACCCGTCACACGCGTCCCCAAATTCGGGGACTTGACGCTTTTCAGGGCAATTCGAGGCAAGATGTGCCACATGTCTCCCGAACTCGCGCACCAGCTGACCGCACTCGACCCCGCGGTCCTGGGGGCGCGGATCAAGGCAGCGCGTGTCGCGGCGGGGCTGACCCAGCCCGAGCTGGCAGGCAAGGAAGCCTCGGTCGCCTACGTCTCGCGCATCGAGAGCGGCCAGCGGCGGCCCGGCACCGAGCTGCTCCGGGCCCTAGCCGCGAAGCTGGGCGTGACCCTGGAGTACCTCGCCCACGGCGAGGGCTGGCAGGACGCCGGCCGGCTGGAGCTGCAGCTCGACCACGCCGAGCTGTCACTGGCCGGCGGAGAAGGCGACAACGCACTGGCCCTCGCGCGCGAGGCACTCGGCTCGCCCGGTCTCCAGACCGTGCCGGGGGGTCAGGTTCGCGCACGCTTCATCGAGGCGGAGGCGCTCAGCCGAGTGGGCGACCCGGCCGCGGTACCTGCTTTCCAGGCCCTGCTGAACAACCCGACAGACTCGAGAATCCGGATCAGGTCCGCCACTGCTCTGTCCAGCATCTGGCGTGAAGCCGGCCAGTTCGAGCGCGCGATCGCCGTCGCCCAGGCCCAGCTCGACCAGCTCGCCGATGACGCTCTCGGCACGGAGGAAGGCATCCGCCTCGCCGTGACCCTTGCCGCCGCACTGTTCTTCAGCGGGCGGACCGACGAGGCCGCGGAGCTGTGCGACCGCGCCATCACCGAGTCCGAGCGGCTGAGCTCGCCCGTGGCTCGCGCGTCGGCGTACTGGAACGCCAGTGTGTTCCGCTCCGAGTCCGGTGACGTTTCGGGGGCGCTCCCGCTCGCGAGGCGAGCACTCCACCTCCTCGAGAACACCGAGCGGATGCGCGATGTCGGGAGCCTGCGCACCCAGCTGAGCTCGATCATGCTTCGCACCGACCCGCCCCGGCTCGAGGAGGCCCGCGAGCAGCTGCGTCTCGCCGACCTGGAGCTGGAGTGGAGCCAGGCAAACCCCGGCGAGCGCGCCCGCAACCAGCTTGTGAACGCCCAGGCGCTGTTGCTGGACGGAGATGCGGACGGAGCGCGCGACCGCGCCCTCGCAGTTGTCGAGGCGTACGTCGAGCACCTGCCACTGATCGCTGTGGACGCCATGATCCTGCTCGGGCAGATCGCCTGGACGAGCGGAGAGCAGGAAGACGCCCAGCAGTGGTACCGCCGGGCCATCGCGACACTCACCGGCGTCGGCGCCGATCGTGAGGCCGCGCAGGTCTGGTTCGAGATCGGCACCCTGGCCTCTCAGGCCGGGTTGGTGGCCGAGTCCGCCGACGCGTTCCAGCGGGCCGCGGTCTCCGCCGGCCTCACCTCGCGCCTCCCGGTCATCAACACCCCTCCCGCGTCCTCGCCGCGGACCACACCGGCGCACGCGCCGGCCGGCCGGGTTCCGGTCATCAACACCCCGCCCGCATCCTCCCCTCGCACCACGCCGTCGCAGTCACCCAGCAGCCTGGTCTGAGCGCCCCGAGCCTCTCCGCACCATGCTTCGGTGTGGGATCATCGACGTTGCGTGAACTGCGGCCGTCGAGAGGTGGGTAGTCATGCCGGGCTACGGAGCCGATGAGCGCGCTCTCTTCGAGGATGACGCCACCAAGCTCTACGAAGAGGTCTGCCAGAAGGGCCAGATCGCCGCTTCCGACTACCGCATCGCGGAGGACGGCGAGCTGCGCGTCGCCTTCGACCTGCTCGTGGAGATGGGCCTGCTCATCTTCGACAGCGAGCAGGACGGCTGGGCGCCCGAGGATCCGACCAGCGTCCAGTCTCGCGTCGTCTCCCCGCTGAGCCAGGAGGCCGCCAAGCTCCTCTCGGAGTCCTCGCAGTGGTCCTCGGCGTTCAGCAACCTCGCGCAGAGCTGGCGACGGGCACCACAGTCCTCCGCCCGCGGTCCGTTCACCTACCTGCGTGGCGGCGCCACCATCAACAACGTCCTGGACCAGCTGCTGGCCGAGTGTGAGGAGGAGCTGCTCACCGCGCAGCCCGAGGCCGGCCGCGACCCGCGGTTCCTCGCCAAGGCGGCGCTGCGCGACATCGAGCTCCTCGAGCGAGGTGCGACGATGCGCACGCTCTACCAGCACAGCTCCCGGCGCAGCTCGGTCACCCACAAGTACGTCGCAGCCGTCACCGCAAGGGGGGCCGAGGTGCGGACCCTCGACGAGTTCTTCAACCGGATGATCGTGGTCGACCGCCGGGTCGCGCTGATCCCGAACAGGGATGAGTTCGGCGTCGCTGTCGCGATCCGCGAGCCGGCGGTGTTGGCGTTCCTGGTCGACGTCTTCGAACGTTCCTGGGAGCGCGGCCGCCTCTTCACCAACCGCGAGACGTCCCTGATGAAGGACATCGCCGCCGAGCAGCGGGCCATGACCATGCGGATGCTGATCGAGGGCCACAGCGACCCAGTGAGCGCCAAGCGACTCGGCGTCAGCCCGCGCACCTACGCCGGCTACGTGGCCGACCTCAAGACCGACTACGACGCGCAGACCCGTTTCCAGCTGGGCTACACGATGGGCCGGATGGGCGTCTCGGGCCAGGAGGACATCGAGGACGACCCGGCGGAGTGAGTTCGGCCGGAGACCGGCTCACCCCGCCGTCGCCTCCCTTGGGCGTTCCGTGTGCGCCCGAGGAAATGTCACGAGGGCAGCGACCTGGCGGTCACTGCCCTCGTGCTGTTGAGACGGGCCTGGGGGGTAGGCACTAGAACCAGACAAATTGGGGGGAAGTCGGGTCCTCGTCTCAAGTCTGGGATTCGATCAGCCGGGCCACTGGGAGTCGCGCATAGAGAACGACGAGTCGTCGTCGCCAGCTTGGGCGGGTACGGCGGTGGCGCCGATCAGGCCGGCGGACAGTGCCGCGGCACCGATCACTACTGCGATCCTGCGCACGAAGTTCTTCATTGTGTAACCCCACCTTGCTGATTATGGGAGCCCACGGAATGGCCCACCTCCGGTAGTCTGTCGGCAGGGTCATGCAAGAGGTGAGCCCACCGATGCCTCACAAAGTTGCATTGCAAAAACATGCAATTGGATGGTCCTTGACCGCGCTGACGCCGGGCATGCCCGCAATTGGGTATTGACGCCTTGTGAGGCGCCTGAGACGGGCGTTGCACGCTCGTGCGGGCGTGCGCCGGGTCTCAGTTGCATCAAGTCGACAGGCTCCGCCTGACAGCTCGAATCGAGTGTGGAGCCGGCGCACCGGCGCTGTCAACGACCCCACAGGCCACAAACCCGGGTCGCGACACGCCGAATGCGAAAAAATGTCGGAAATCTTTGACGGCTCCCACCCCGCCCGGGTGGGAGCCGTCCGTCGCCGTGGCGACGCGCAGCGGAGGCGGCGGGATTTGAACCCGCGATGGGCTGTTGACCCAAACCCGCTTAGCAGGCGGGCGCCATAGACCGGACTAGGCGACGCCTCCGCGGAGCAGGCTACAAGGACGTCGCGGGCAGGTCGAAACCGCGGCTCACAGCGACCGCAGCCCGTGGCCGCGCTGCAACCGGCCCTGGACCTCGCGCACGAACTGGTCGTTGTCGACGGCGAGCACGCCGACCGGGATCGTGGTGGTCCGCCCGTCCCGCAGCCGCAGCTCGAGGCAGGCGACGTCGTGGCGGTACGCCGTGACCGCGTCCTCGACCTGGCTCCACCGCCCCTCCCTGACGCCCGCGCCGCGGACCAGCCGCACCCGGTAGCCGTCGTCGGTGCAGCGGAGCACCCAGGCCCGGCTCCGCAGCCACCAGGCGAGCCCGGCGGCGGCCAGGACACAGACGAGCACCACCCCGACCAGGAGGTCCGGCGGGAGCCCCGCGAGCGCGACCAACGCCGTACCGACGAAGAGCAGCAGAGCGAGCCCGACCAGGGCCAGCCCGAGCAGCCGCGCGACGAAGGCCGGCGCCAGCCGGTAGTCCACGGGCTCGCTCACGATCACAGGGTGATTGAACAGCGGACGGTCTCATCACCCAAACGCGGGGTTGTGAGTGCCAGTGACCTGGGTCACACTCGGTATCCCCGGCCTGAGGAGGCCGCCCGATGCCGACCGTCCCCCCTGGCCTACCGGCTGCGCTCCAGGCGCTCGACCAGTCCCTCGACGCCCCTCGACGCCCCGGGATCCCGCTGGGCAACTGGCGCTGGCTGGTCCGGCAGCGGATGGCCGGCGTCCGCGACGCGCTGGTCGGCGAGGCCGCCGGGTCCGACGACGGCTGGCTGGCCGCGCGGGGCGGCTCCGCGTTCCGCGAGCGCAACGCGCTGCTGTCCCGGCTCAGCACCCTCGGCCGGCAGATCCTGGAGGCTCACGACGTCGAGACGACCCGGGTCGAGCTCAAGCGCCTGGTCATGGACATCCAGCGCCACGTGCAGCGCGTCAACGACCTGGCCTACGACGAGGTCGAGCTCGAGCTGGGCGGCTCGGAGTAGCCAGAGGGCGAGCCTCCTAGGCTGTGCGGGTGCCGTCGGTTCGCCGGCGGGCACGGAGGGGTGCCGGAGTGGCCGATCGGAACCGCCTTGAAAGCGGTCGCTGGCAGAGATGTCAGCCGCGGGTTCGAATCCCGCCCCCTCTGCTGGAGCGCTGACCCGTCAGCGAGGTTGTCAGTCGCTGAGGACCAGCTCGAGCAGTACGTCGCCCTCCTGGACGACGTCGGCCGGCGCGATCTTCACCGCCCGCACGGTGCCGTCGTCCTCGGCGATGACCGGGATCTCCATCTTCATCGACTCGAGGAGGATCACCACGTCTCCGGCCGCGACCTTGTCGCCGGGCTCGACGGCCACGCTCATCACGTTGGCCACCATCTCCGCCACGATCTCGGACACGCGCTCCCTGGCCATACCAAGAACCTAGAGCAGAGCAGCCGTGCGTGGCGGCTCGGGCCGGACGGCGCTCGCCTCTTCGAGCCGCCGACCGCCCTGCCCGCGGGAGCCGGTGAGCGCGAGGTCGGCGCGGATGATGACGTAGCCGATCATCAGCCCGATGACCAGGCCGTACAGCACCGAGAGCCCGCACTCGAGCAGCGAGATCGCCGGGTTCACCAGCGCGTTGGCGACCGGCGCGGTCGCGGCGACACCGAAGGCACACAGCCACCAGCCCTGCCGGCGACGGGCGCGCATGTGACAGCCCCAGGCCAGCGCCGGGACTCCGAGCACCGTCTCGATCGGGCGTGGGAAGGCGCCGAGATGGTCGCGGCTCCAGCGGACGCCACCGAGCAGGTTGTCGACGAGGTCCTGCGAGCCGTAGCGGCGCAGCATCTCGGCGTACAGCAGGGTGACCGCGAGCAGCACGCCCCCGATCGCGACGACGAGCAGGCCCCGGCGACCGAGGCCGTGCAGGCCGGCGCCGAGCCGGTGGACGACGCCGAAGGCGCCGGCGATCGCCAGGCCCAGGGTGGCGTACTCGAACCGCACCACCGAGACCACCGGGTCGAAGCCGATCGTGGCCATCGCACCGATGGCGGCGATCAGCACGGCGATCACGCACTCGCGGGCCGCGCGCACGAACCGCACGGCGGGCGTGGTCGCCATCACCGCGAGCACGGCGGAGACGACACAGGTCATCACCGCGGCGCCGGTGCGCAGGTAGTCCTGGTCGAGCAGCAGCACCGCGGCGCCCAGCACCAGCGTCAGGGCGCCGAAGATCACCGGACGGCCGCCGGTGCGTGCCGCCAGCCCCCAGGAGTACGCCGTGATGACGGCCACCGCTCCGACGCCGTCCAGCCACGGCGGGCCGGTCGGGACCAGCGCCGCCACCAGCGCCGCCGCTCCGCCTGCGACCACCAGCAGCCACAGGGCCACGAGCAGCCGGTTCTGGACCGGGTGGTCGTCGCGGGTGACGGCCTTGGTCGGCTCCGCTGGGGTGCTCGGGACGACCGTCTCGCGGTCCGGCTTCGCGGCCACCGGTGCGGGGGCAGCGGTTGCGACCGGCGCCGCCTCGACGGCCCGGTCCTTGACCCACCCGTGACGCGTGGCGCGTCGTCGAGGAGCGGTCCGTGGCACGACAGAACAGATTACAGAGCAGACGAAGGAAGCCTGCGGTTGGCGAGGGAGGGGTTGGTCCGCCGGGCCTCCTCCAAGACGCTGAGGTCGAGCGTGGCCCGCAGCACCTCGGCGCCCTCGCCGGCCTCCGCGAGGATGTCGCCGAGCGGGTCCACGACCAGCGAGTGGCCGGTGTAGCGAGGCCCGGGCTGGGCGGCCGCGACCACGAAGACGGTGTTCTCGATCGCCCGCGCCCGCACGAGCGTGCGCCAGTGCTCGACCTTCCGCGGGCCGGCCACCCAGGCCGCGGGGATGACGAGCACCTCGGCGCCGTGGTCGACGAGCAACCGGGCCAGCTCCGGGAACCGGAGGTCGTAGCAGGTCATCAGCCCGACTCGGAAGCCGGACAGGTCGACGACCACGGGCGAGAGCTGGCCGGCGTGCAGCGCGTCCGACTCCTTGTAGCCGAACGAGTCGTAGAGATGGATCTTCCGGTACGACGCGGTGATGGCGCCGCGCGCGAGCAGCGTGTTGTAGGGCCGCGCCGGGTCCTCGGAAACCTCGAACATCCCGGCGATCACCGTGGTGTTGCGCTCTGCGGCGACCGCGGCCAGCTCGGTCGCGAACGCGCCGTCGATCGCCTCGGCGTACGGACTGACGTCGGAGCCGGCCTCCCCGAAGTCCCTGGCGAAGGCCTCCGGCAGCACCACGAGGTCACTGTCGGACGGGACCAGGTCGTGCAGCTGCGCGCGGTTGTCGGCCGGGTCGAGCCCGGACGCCGCCTGGACGACTGTGACCGACAGCATGTTCACGGTGTCCAGCCTGCCAGCAGGGTGCGGGCACCGGGAGGTGCGGGGAGACTGGGGTCATGTCGATCGGGGCAGCCTTCAGCGCAGTGGTGCTCGCCGGCGGGGTTGCCGCCCGGCTCGACGGTGCCGACAAGGCGTCGATCGAGCTGGATGGCCGCACCCTGCTCACCTGGGCGCTGGATGCCGTGATCGACGCGGCCGAGGTCGTCGTCGTCGGCGACCCGGTGCCGACCCATCGCCCGGTGACGTTCACCCGTGAGGACCCGCGGCACGGCGGGCCGGTGGCGGCGCTGCTCACCGGGCGCGATGCGTTGCTCGACCCGCGCGGGTCGGTTGCGGTGCTCGCGTGCGACATGCCGTTCCTCACCGCGCAGAGCTTCCACCGGCTGCGGGACGCGGCCGACGGGCACGACGGTGCGGTCCTTGTCGGCCCGGACGGCCGGCGTCAGCTCGCCATGATGCTCGACGTGGCCCGGCTGGACGCCGTACGACCGAGCATCGAGGAGCAGCACAACCTGGCGCTGCACCGGTTGCTGGAGGCCCTCGACCTCGCCGAGGTGGCCGCCGAAGGACGCGAGCACCGTGATGTCGACACCTGGTCCGACGTCAGGGACCTCACGTCGTGATCACGTTTCTTTTCAGGAGATGTCACTTGCGGGACGCGAGTCGGCGCGTAAGTCTGAGGTCGTGAACCTCCACGACTGGATCGACGAGCTGAGCGACGTGCTCGATCTCGAGGACGTGGAGGTCGATGAGGGGCTGCTTGGAGACCTCACCAAGATCGCCGCTCACAGCGTCGAGCGGCTCGCGGCGCCCGTGACTGCCTATCTCCTCGGCTTCGCGGCCGCGGCCCACGAAGCCGACCCCGAGAAGATCGAGGCGCTGGCGGCGCGAGCCCAGGTGCTCGCCGAGGGCTGGGATCGTCCGGCCGACGCCCCCGACCCCGACGACGTGAACGACCCGATCCCCGACGACCGGTCCGTCGATCACACGGGTGAGGTCTACGTCGACGACCGGGCCGACGAGCTGGTCGACGAAGAAGTCTGACGCCCACCTGATGCGCGCAGTCCTCGCGGACGGAGCCGGCGGTCCCGAGGTCCTCGTCGTGCGCGACCTCCCGGACCCGGAGCCCGGTCCCGGTGAGGTGGTGCTCGCGGTCGCGGCGGCCGGGCTCAACCGCGCCGACCTGTTGCAGCGACAGGGTTTCTACCCACCTCCTCCGGGGGCGTCCGACGTACTCGGCATGGAGTGCAGCGGCACCGTCGTCGAGCTCGGGGACGGCGTCGAGGGCTGGGCGGTCGGCGACCAGGCGTGCGCGCTGCTCTCGGCGGGTGCCTACGCCACCCACGTCGCGGTACCGGCCGGCCAGCTGATGCCCGTGCCCGACGGCGTCGACCTGGTCGCGGCGGCGGCGCTGCCCGAGGTCGCCTGCACGGTGTGGTCGAACGTGTTCATGGTCGCGGCGCTCCAGCCGCACGACGTGCTGCTCGTGCACGGCGGCGCCGGTGGCATCGGCAGCTTCGCGATCCAGCTGGCGGCCCAGCTCGGGGCGCGGGTGTTCACGACCGCCGGCACCGCCGAGAAGCGTGCCTTCTGCCTCGGCCTCGGCGCCGAGGTGGCCATCGACTACCGCGGCGAGGACTTCGTCGAGGTGGTCAAGGAGCACACCGACGGCGCCGGCGCGGACGTCATCCTCGACAACATGGGCGCGTCGTACCTCGAGCGGAACGTCGCCGCCCTGGCGACGGAGGGGCGGCTCGTCGTCATCGGCATGCAGGGCGGCACCAGAGGCGAGCTCGACCTCGGTGCGCTGATGCGCAAGCGCGGCGCCATCGTCGCCGCCACGCTGCGGGCCCGGCCGGGCGAGGAGAAGGCCGCCATCTGCGCGTCGGTGGTCGAACACGTCTGGCCGCTGGTCGCCGACGGCAAGGTGCGCGAGATCGTGGACACCACCCTGCCGCTCGACGACGTACGCCGCGCGCACGAGCTGATGGAGTCCGGCACGCACTCCGGGAAGATCCTGCTCGTCGTGCGCTGAGGCCCGCTGGATAACGTGGGCCCATGAATGACGAGCAGCCGACGGGGTCCGGGCAGCCGCAGAACGGTGGCCACGACGGCGGCCAGGAGGGCGAGCGGCAGGTCCTGATCGTCGGCCCGGACGGCCAGCCGGTCGGTTCCGTCCCGGAGTCCGCCCTCGCGGCGGCCCAGGCCGGGGGCGACGCCTCGGACGAGCGGCTGCTCACCGACCAGGTCGAGCAGCCCGCCAAGGTGATGCGGATCGGCAGCATGATCCGGCAGCTGCTCGAGGAGGTGAAGTCCGCGCCGCTCGACGAGGCCAGCCGCAACCGGCTCAAGGAGATCCACAAGGCCTCGATCCAGGAGCTCGAGGCCGGACTGGCCCCTGAGCTGGTCGAGGAGCTGGATCGGCTGGCGCTGCCCTTCTCCGACGATCAGACCCCCTCGGAGGGCGAGCTGCGCATCGCCCAGGCCCAGCTCGTGGGCTGGCTCGAGGGGCTCTTCCACGGCATCCAGACGGCCATCTACGCCCAGCAGATGGCGGCGCGTGCGCAGTTCGAGCAGATGCGTCGCGGGCTACCGATGGGATCGGGCGGGGCGCCCCAGCAGCAGGACGACCAGCAGCCGCAGCAGCCGGGCGACTCCGGAGGGATGTACCTCTAGGGCGTTGCGGCCTAGCGCGAGCGCCGGCTCACGCCGCGCACGACCACGAGGCCCAGCAGCCCGACCAGCACGAGGGCCGCGCCGGGCGCGGCCGACCGGGTGAAGGACTCCGGCGCGCTGGTGTCGACCGGCGTGAAGACTGCTGTCTCGGGGGGCGGCTGGACCGGTGGCGCCCCAGGGCCGAGCAGGTCGACCACCTCGGCGTCCACGGTCGCGTCGGTGATCCGCGTGCCGCTGGAGCCGCCGGCGACCCAGGGCTGGCCGGTTCCGACGACGAAGAACATGTACTCGACGTCCTTCGTGAGGGCTCCGAGGCTGCACTCGACCCGGTTGCGGTCGGTCTGCACGGTGACCGTCTCCGTGGTGACCTTGCCCTGGTAGACCAGGTCGACGGTGACCGTCTGGGTGTAGATCGCGCCCGGCTGCCCGTCCGGCCGGGCGGTGCGCTCGACGTCGGTGACGACGCCGCTGAACACCGCCATCGCGGCCTTGGTGCTGTCGCTCACGGTCATCGGCGGACAGACCGGCGCCTTCTTGTGCGGCTCGGCCGCCTGCGCCGGTCCGTCGGCGCTGAGGACCAGGAGAGCCACAAGGACAGCCCCGAGCAGGGTCGTAAGAAGGCGGCGCGGCACCGGATCATCACAACAGATCACAGGTCGAAGATGCCAGCCAGCACCTGAGCGACGCCGTCCTCGTCGTTGCTCGGGGCGACGTGGTCGACCATCTCGAGCACCGACTGGTGCGCGTTGGCGACGGCGTACGACGTGCCGACCCAGGCGAGCATCGGCAGGTCGTTGGGCATGTCCCCGAAGGCGACCACGTCCTCCGCAGCGACGCCGAGCCGATCGCAGACCCGGGCCAGCGCGGCCGCCTTGGTCACCCCGGCGGCACTGATCTCGACCAGCCCGTCGACCGACCAGGTCGGTGTGGCGGTGTCACCCACCGCCGTCGTGACCACGTCGCGCAGTGTCGCCGGGTCGCTGCCGGGGGCCCTGACCAGCACCTTGACGGCGACGCCGGTCAGCACCTCCTCCGCCGGCCCGGACGGGCTGCCCTCCGGGACGTGGTGGGGCTCGGTGTATGCCGGCTCGTGGGCGAACCCGGACACCAGCTCGAAGGCGAACACTGCCGTGGGGAGGGCCGCGCGGATGGCTGCGACCAGCGCCAGCCCGGCCTCGACCTCGATTCCCTCGAGCTCGTGGATCCGGTCCTCGGCGACGTCGTAGACGATCGCGCCGTTGGAGACGATGCCGATGCCGTGCCGGCCGACCAGTGGCCACAGCTCGGTCATCCAACGCAGCGGCCGGGCGGTCACGAACACGACGGGGACGTCGCGCTCCTCCAGCAGGTGGAGGACCTCGCGCGTTCGCTCGGACAGGTGGCCGCTGGAGTCGACCAGGGTGCCGTCGATGTCGGTGGCGACGAGCTTGGGCAGGCTCACTGCAGCGGGCGGACCATGACCAGCTCGCCGTCCTCGCTGCTCCCGCGCAGCTCGGTGAAGCCACACTTGGCGAGCACCCGGATGCTGGGCGCGTTGTCGGGGAGCACGCTGGCGCGGACGCGTACGCCGGCCCGGTCGGCCTCGGCGAGCAGCGCGGTGAGCGCCTCGGTGGCGTAACCCGCGCCCCGTGCAGCCTCCACCAGGCCGTAGCCGACCTCCACTTCGGGCGTCCCGTCCGCAGCCGGCTGCGGGGACCCGAAGAAGCCGATCGATCCCACGGCCACGCCCTCGACGGTTATCGACCGGCTGGCCCACGGGTCCCCATCCCGCCAGAGGGAGGACGCGTCGACGTCGTCCTCGCGCGGGAACTCCGGGTGCCACCGGGCCGACCGGGTGCCACCGCGGATCGCGGCGACGTCGCCGGCGGTCCAGAGCGGCAGCCGGAGCCGGTCGGTCGCGACCACCTCGGGGAGCGCCATCAGAAGTACCTCTCCAGCTCGCGGGCGACGCCGTCGTCGGCAACGGGGGCGGTGACGTCGTCAGCAGCGTCGAGCACCTGCTGGACCGCCTGTCCCATGGCCACACCACGGCCGGCCCACTCGAGCATCTCGATGTCGTTGCGCCCGTCGCCGATGGCCAGGACGTCAGCGGCGTCGACCCCGAGCTGGTCGGCGACGTGGGCGAGTCCGGAGGCCTTGGAGACCCCGACCGGAGCGAGGTCGAGCCAGGCGGTCCAGCCGACGACGTAGTCGGTGCCGTGCAGGCCGAGCTCCTGGGCCAGGGTGACGAAGTCCTCCGCAGTGGCGGAGGGGTCGCGGATGATCACCCGGCTGACCGGCGCGGACACGAGGTCCTCAACGTTGGTGCGGATCATCTCGCCGGACAGCTCGCCGACCGGGAACTCGCTGCTCACCCGGTAGCCGACACCGCGCTCCTCGACGGCGACCAGCGCGGTGGGGTGCCGCTCGAGGATCGCCCGGACCGCAGGCGCCGCGTCGAAGGTCTCCTCCATCACCACCTCGAGCGGGGGGTAGCGGAAGACGACGGCGCCGTTGCTGGCCACGATCCACAGCGGCTCGCCATCGTCGAGAGCCAGCTTCAGCAGGTCGGCGACCGGGGTCATGCCGTGCGGCGACCGGCCGCTGGCCAGCACCACGTGGGCCCCGGCGTCACGGGCCCGGCGTACGGCGTCGCCGACCGCGGGCGCGATCTCCTCGTAGGTCATGCCCACGCCCTCGACCCACTTCAGCAGGGTCCCGTCGATGTCGAGGGCGACGAGCCTGGGCGTCCAGTCAGCCAACGGGCTTCAGCACCTCGAGGCCGCCCATGTGCGGGCGCAGGGCCTGCGGCACGGTGACCGAGCCGTCGGCGTTCTGGTGCGTCTCGAGGATCGCCACGATGGTGCGCGTCATCGCGCAGAGGGTGCCGTTGAGGGTCGCGAGCGGACGGGTGCCGTCGGGGAAGCGGCCGCGGATGTCGAGTCGCCGGGTCTGGAACTCGGTGCAGCTGGAGGTCGAGGTGAGCTCGCGGTAACGCCCCTGGGTCGGGATCCAGGCCTCGCAGTCGAACTTGCGCACCGCCGACAGCCCGAGGTCACCGGCGGCCGTGTCGATGACGCGGTAGGAGAGCTCGAGCTTGTCGAGGAACTCCTTCTCCCACGCCAGCAGCCTCTGGTGCTCGGCGTCGGACTCCTCGACGGTCGTGAAGACGAACATCTCGACCTTGTCGAACCAGTGCACCCGGATGATGCCCTTGGTGTCCTTGCCGTGCGACCCGGCCTCCTTGCGGAAGCACGGGCTGAACGCCGCGTAGCGCAGCGGCAGCGACGCGACGTCGAGGATCTCGTCGGAGTGGTAGGCCGCCATGGGCACCTCCGACGTGCCGACGAGGTAGAGGTCCTCGCCCTCGATCCGGTAGACGTCGTCGGCCTGGCCGAGGTAGCCGGTGCCCTCCATCGCGCGAGGCCGGACCAGCGAGGGCGCGATCACCTGCGTGAAGCCGGCGTCGCGGGCCTGCTCCATCGCAAGGTTGACCAACGCCAGCTCGAGCTGGGCGCCGACGCCGGTGAGGAAGTAGAAGCGCGAGCCCGACACCTTGGCGCCGCGCTCGATGTCGATGGCGCCGAGCATCCGGCCGAGCTCGACGTGGTCGCGCGGCTCGAACCCGTCGGCGGCGAAGTCGCGCGGCGTGCCGACCGTCTCGAGCACGTTGTAGTCGTCCTCGCCGCCGGCCGGTGCCTGCTCGTGGGCCAGGTTGGGGATCGACAGGATCGCCGCCTGCCAGGCCTCCTCGGCCTCGGTCTGGGCCGTCTCGGCGGCCTTCACCTCGGCCGCGAGCGCCTTGGTGCGGGCCAGCAGCGCCTGCTTCTCGTCGCCCTGGGCCTGCGGAATCTGCTTGCCGAGCGTCTTCTGCTCGGCCCGCTTGACCTCGAAGTCGCCGATCGCCCGGCGGCGCTTCTCGTCTGCCGCCAGCGCCTCGTCGACCACCGCGTCGGACAGCCCGCGCTTGGCCTGGGCGGCACGCACGCGGTCGGGCTGGTCACGGAGAATGCGGGGGTCAATCACGGGCTCAAGGCTAGTGGGCGCTACCGCCGCGGCTCACGCGAGATTGCACAGGTCGAGCGCGGTCGTCGTTCGCCGGTGCCTGCTTCGAGGTCCGGCCCCGTCATACTTCTGCCCGTGCTGGACCGCCCCCGCCTCGTGCTCCTGGGCTGGGCTGTCCTGTCGTGCTTGCTGTTCGGCGTGGTGGCGATCGCCGTCGTACAGGGCTGGGGCCCGGTCAAGCAGTTCGATGAGCGCGGCTCACCGGCGGTGGAGTACGCCGTCGACTCGGGCTGGCTGGTCGGGCCGCTGAGGGTCGTCGAGGTCATCTTCGCGACCATCGGCATGGCAATCATGACGACCGCCGTCACGCTGCTCATGCTGCTCCGTGGTCACCGGCGGGCCGCGCTCTACACCGTCGGGGTCATGGTGACGACCACGGTGGCGTACACCCTCATCAAGCTGCTTGTCGCCCGCGCCCGCCCGGAGTGGCAGGTCGAGCAGTCACTGCTCTCGTCCAAGTCGTTCCCGTCGGGTCACGCGGCCTCGGTCACGGCGTTCGGCGGGATCCTGATCGTGCTCGTCGTCATGTTGATCCGGCGCGGCAACATGCGGCGACTGCTGTACGCGCTGATCGGGCTCATGATCGTGGTCGTCTGCCTGGACCGGGTGCTGCTCGGCAGGCACTTCCCCTCGGACGTGGTCGGCGGCTTCCTGCTCGGGATGGGAATGGTGGCCCTGGGTCTGGCGGTCTACAGCCCGCTGCCGCGCAGCCACGCCCAGCTGCTGCCGGACCTGCCGTCGGCGTACCCCTCCGACCGCAACCTGGCCGTCATCCTCAACCCGTCGAAGGTGGAGGACATCGAGGAGTTCCGAAAGATCGTGAACTCGATGGCCGCGGAAGCGGGCTGGGGGCTGCCGGCGTGGCACTACACGACCATCGAGGACCCGGGGACCGGCATGGCCGAGGCGGCCGCCGTCGCCGGCGCCGACCTGGCCCTCGTCTGTGGCGGCGACGGCACGGTGCGCGAGGTCTGCGCCGAGCTGGCCGGCACCGGCATCCCGGTCGGGATCATCCCGGCCGGCACCGGCAACCTGCTGGCGCGCAACCTCGACATCCCGCTGTTCCTGCGCGCGGCCATCGACATCGCGCTGACCGGCCAGGACCGGGCCATCGACATGGTGAAGGTGAGCGGCGACGGCGTCGAGGACGGCACCCACTTCATGGTGATGGCCGGCATGGGGTTCGACGCCGCGATCATGGAAGGCGTCAACGAGGAGATCAAGGCCAAGGTCGGGTGGATCGCCTACGTCCTCTCGGCGCTGAAGTCGCTGATGTTCCCCGCCGTGCGGGTCGAGGTCTCGATCGACGGCGGCGAGTTCACCACCCACCGGGCCCGGACCATCGTGGTCGGCAACGTCGGCTACCTGCAGGCCGGGATGCCGCTGCTCCCCGACGCGTCGATCGACGACGGCCTGCTCGACGTCGTCCTGCTGCACCCACGCCGGTTCCTGTCCTGGATCCCGCTGGCGTTCCGGGTGCTGGCCAAGCGGCCGCGGACCGACGAGCTGGTCGACCGGATGACCGGCCGCACGGTCGTCGTACGCGCGAGTGCGGACACGCCCCGCCAGCTGGACGGTGACTCGATCGGCCCCGGCCGTGAGCTGCAGATGGAGTGCATCCACGGCCGCGTGCTGGTGCGCGTCCCCCGCTGAGCCATCCTTGCGGGCATGGACCATGCCGCTGCCCAGGACTGGCTCGACCGTTATGTCACCGCCTGGCTGACCTACGAAGCCGACCTGACCGGCGACCTGTTCAGCGAGGACGTCGCCTACCGCTACCACCCGTACGACGAGCCGCTCACCGGCCGCGGGGCCGTCGTGGCGTCATGGCTGGGCGACTCGTCCGACCCGGCCGCGTCCACCCGCGACGCCATGGGCACCTTCGATGCGAGCTACGCGCCGGTCGCCGTCGACGGCGACGTGGTCGTGGCGACCGGGACGTCGTCGTACCGCGACGAAGCGAGTGGACCGGTGGTGAAGGTCTTCCACAACTGCTTCGTCATGCGGTTCGACGACGACGGCCGGTGCCGGGAGTTCACCGAGTACTACATGTTGCAGCCCAAGGCGTAGCTCAGGGACCGGCGGGCTCGTCGTGGCCCTGCTGGACGAAGTCCCGCTGCCGGATCAGCACGAAGCACAGGGCAGCGGACGCGAAGGCGACGTACACGCCGATCAGGGTGATGTGGTTGAGGGCGTCGACGAAGCTCGAGGTGGCGACGGCGGCGAGCTGGTCTCGTACGCCGGCCGGTGCGGCCTGGATGATGGCCTCGGTCTGGCCGCCGGTGACCCCTGTGGCGATCCGGTCGGACTGGTCGGCCGCTGGCGTGCCGGCCAGGCCGGTGCGAACACCGTCGGCCACCTGGTGGGCGAAAATCGTGCCGAGCACGGCGATGCCGGTGGCGATGCCCACCTGCCGGAACGTCGAGTTGATGCCCGAGGCCATGCCCGAGCGCTCCACATTGACCACACCGACCGCCGTCGAGGCGAGCGGCGTGTTGATCATGCCGACGCCGAGCCCGCTGACGATCAGACCGGGGATCAGGTGGGTCCACGAGGAGTCGACCTCGATGCCGTGGATGAGCAGCATCCCCGCACCGAGCACGACGAAGCCCGGCGCGATCAGCCACTTGGCCGGGACGTTCTCGGTGAGACGCCCCGCGACCGCCGCCGCCACGAACGCGGCGCCGGAGAGGAAGAGGAACCGGACGCCGGCACCGACCGCGGAGTAGCCGAGGACGTTCTGGACGTAGATCACCAGGTAGGTCAGCAGCGAGAACACCGAGGCGGAGACGCCGAACGCCGCGATCAACCCGCCGGTGAAGGTGGGCTTGCGGAGCAGCCCGAGGTCGAACATCGGGTCGTCCTGGACCAGCTGGCTGACCACGAACACCGCGAGCAGCACGGCCGCGGCGACGAGGCAGGCGACCACGCGGCCGTCGTCCCACGCGGTCTGCCCGGCGCGGATCAGGCCGTAGACCAGCCCGCCCAGCGCGAGGCTGAAGGTGCCGAAGCCGAACCAGTCCGGCCGGCCCGCGCGCGGGTCGTGGGACTCACGGACCCGGGTGGCCGCGATCGCGATCGCGAGCAGGCAGATCGGGACGTTGACGAAGAAGATCCACCGCCAGGAGATGCCGCTGGTGAGTACACCGCCCAGGACCGGGCCGACGGCGACGGCGACACCGGTGGTCGCCCCGAACGCGCCGAACGCGACGCCGCGGTCGCGACCCTGGAACGCGGAGGCGATGAGCGCCAGCGCGGTGGCGAACATGGCCGCGCCGCCGATGCCCTGGAAGGCCCGGGCCAGCTGCAGGAACAAGATGTCCTGCGCCGCGCCGCAGGCCACCGACCCGACCATGAACAGCGCAGCCCCGATCACGAAGACGAGCCGCCGACCGAACAGGTCGGCCAGCGAGCCCGCGGTGAGGAGCAGCGCGGCGAGGCTGAGCGCGTAGGCGTCGATCACCCACTGCAGGTCGGACAGGCTGGCGCCGAGGTCGTCCTGGATGTCGGCGAGCGCGACGTTCACGATCGTGATGTCGAGCAGCAGGATGAAGATGCCGAGGCAGACGGCGACGAGGGTCCACCACTTGGGGTCTCGGCCGATCGTGGTGTCGGGTGTCGCAGCGGTGGCGGTCTGCTCGGACATGAGCACCTCTCCCGGTCGGTTTGTCACTGGCTGATTCGCCATTGGCCGAATCATCACTGACCAAATCATCAATGGCCTAACGATTACCTTGTGTACGATACTCGCGTCAGGGGATTCGTCAAGTGCCTAATGATCAGGAGGTGGACGAGTGGGCCTGTCCGACGCCACCGACAGCCGCGAGCTGCTCCCGGGGCTCGAGGACCAGCCGGGCCACCTGATGTGGCGGGCCGCGGCGCGGGTCACGGTGGCCCTGGACAAGGTGCTCCCACCGGGCGTCGACATCCACTCGTACGCCGCGCTGCTCACGCTGGCCGGCGGGGCGACCCGGTCGCAGCAGTCCATCGCCAACACCATCGACGTCAGCCGCACGACGATGGTCAAGGTGGCGGCCGAGCTAGCCGACCAGGGACTGGTCGAACGCGTGCGCAACCCCGACGACCGGAGGTCCTACCTGCTGACCCGGACTCCCGAAGGCGCCGCCGCGGCCCGGCGCTGGCGACGCCACGCCGAGGACCTCGAGGATGCGCTCACCCCGGGATTCCTGCTCAGCGAGCGTGAGGAGCTGCGCCGGCTGCTGCTCGAGATCCTCGCCGGCGAGCTCGCGTCCGACACGCCAGAACCGTTGCTGGAGAGCCTGGGATTCCTGATCACGCGCGTGCACCTCAGGATGCACCGCGCGTTCTCGGAGGTGCTCGCTCCATTCGGCATCGTGCCCGCGCAGTTCGGCCTGCTCAGCGCGCTGGCCACGCTCGGACCGGTCCCCCAGGCCGAGGTCGGCAGGCGGCTGGGCATCAGCGGGGCGAGCGTGGTGCAGCTCGTCGACCAGCTGGAGGATCGCGGGCTGGTCGAGCGACGGCGGCTGGAGTGGGACCGGCGTACCCAGGTCCTGCACCTGCGCCCCGGCGCTGCCGAGGCGCTCAAGAAGGCCCGGGCCCGAGGCGAGGAGGCGATGGCCGAGCGGCTGGGCGGCCTCGGGGTGGGAGACATCAAGCGGCTGGTGCTGCTGCTGCAGCGGTTCGTCACCGGCGAGTGATCAGCAGCCGCCACAGCGGGTTGACCCGGCCCGGCGGCAGCACCTCGTCGAGTGACTGGAGCTCGACGCCGCCGCCCGCGACCGCCTCGATCTCGGCCCGGGTCAGCGTCCAGGGCGGCTCCGCGGTTGCGGGCTCGTCGTCGCGACGGACCACCTGGACGACGAGGGCTGTGGCGCCCGGCGCCATGAGGCCGTGGACACCGGCGACCGCGCGCTCGCGCAGGGACGGGTGCAGCGCCTGCAGCGTGTAGATCTCGACCACCAGGTCGAACGCGCCGCGCAGGTCGGCCGACTCCCCCGTGAGGTCGAGCAGGTCGCCAGCTCGGTAGTCGACCGGTGAGTCGGGGTAGCGGTCGCGGACCGCTGTCACCGCGGCGGGTGAGATGTCGAAGGCCGTCGTGCGCCAGCCGTGCCGGGCCAGGTGCTCGGAGTCGGCGCCGAGGCCGCACCCGACGACCACGGCCCTCCGTCCGCCGCCGACGCCGTGCCCGGCCACCCAGTCGGCGAGCACGGGATGCGGGTCGGTGTGGTCCCACGGCAGCGCCACCTCGCCGCGCTCGGCGGCCGACCAGAGCTCGTCGTACCAGCGGGTCGGCTCCCCCTCGGCGACCGCCTTGATGCCGAGCTCGTCGGCGAGGTCGTCCCACTCTCGGTTCATGGCTTCGCGGACGCCACGGCGTCCTCCTCCTCCGGTGACATCGGTTGCTCGCTGGTCCAGCCGGTGAGGCTCTTGGCGTAGCTGCGCGCCTCGCTGCGGCCGTGGATCGCGGTCAGCACCACGCCGTTGCCGCCGTCGTCCACCAGCGCCAGCGACCAGGACAGGCGGCCACCGACGTCGGCGAACGCGTCGTAGCGGACCAGGCCGAGGTGGCGCAGCGCGCCGCTGGCCTCCGCCCGCAGCGCGGCCACCTCCTGCCGCAGCCCGACGACGTCCTCGGGCAGCGCGTCGCGGTCACCGGTCCGGGTGGGCGTACGGCGCAGCGCGGCCAGGCCCACCAGGAGCGCCGCGACGGCGAGCAGCGCCGTGGGCACGACGAGGAACAGCACGTCTCCCAAACTACGATGCAGCGGTGACCGAACCGCGACGCATCGCCTACCAGGGCGAGCCGGGGGCCAACTCCCACCAGGTGTGCCGCGAGCACTACCCGGAGCTGGAGGCGCTGGCGTGCGCGTCGTTCGAGGACGTCTTCGCGGCGGTCGAGGGCGGCGAGGCCGACCTGGCGATGATCCCGATCGACAACTCGATCGCCGGCCGGGTGGCCGACATCCACCACTTCCTGCCCGACTCCGGGCTGCACATCGTGGCCGAGCACTTCCTGCGGATCCGGTTCCACCTGCTCGCGATCCCCGGCGCGCGGCTCGACCAGATCCGCACCGTGCACAGCCACGTCCACGCGCTCGGCCAGTGCCGCAAGATCATCCGCGAGCACAACCTGCATCCCGTGATCTCCGGCGACACCGCAGGCGCGGCCCGCGAGATCGTCGAGGCCGGCGACCCGACCCAGGCCTCGATCTCCCCGCCGCTCGCCGCCGAGATCTACGGCCTCCAGGTGCTCGCCGAGGACATCGAGGACGAGGACCACAACACCACGCGGTTCGTCGTGCTCTCCCGCGACCTGGTCGAGGCGTCGGCCGGAAACGGTCCGGTGGTGACGTCGTTCATCTTCAACGTCCGCAACCTGCCGGCCGCGCTCTACAAGGCGCTCGGCGGCTTCGCGACCAACGGCGTCAACATGACCAAGCTGGAGAGCTACATGGTCGGCGGCTGGTTCACCGCCACCCAGTTCCTCGCCGAGGTCGACGGCCATCCGTCCGACGCCGGCGTCGCGCGGGCCCTCGAGGAGCTGCGCTTCTTCACCACCGACGTGAAGATCCTCGGCGTCTACCCCGCGGACTCGTTCCGCGAGGACCACGCCTGACCGGAGCATCAGAAGGTGGTCGCTACTGGCGACGTTGCTGGCTGACCGCCCGACCGGCCACGCCCCAGGCGGCGGTCAGCAGGCAACCCGGCCGACCCCACCAGCCCCGCCCCACGTTGCTGGCTGACCGCCCGACCGGCCACGCCCCAGGCGGCGGTCAGCAGGCAACCCCGCCGACCCCACCAGCCCCGCCCCACGTTGCTGGCTGACCGCCCGACCGGCCACGCCCCAGGCGGCGGTCAGCAGGCAACCCCGCCGACCCCACCAGCCCCGCACCACGTTGCTGGCTGACCGCTGGGCCGACCGCATCCCGCGCGGCGGTCTTTCCGGTTGGCTAGCCGTCCTCCGGGGGGTTCTGGAGGAATGCCGCCCGCGCGCCCTGCGGGTCACGGACCACCGCGGTCCGGCCGACGCCCGGCACGTCGTACGGCGGGACCAGCTCGCTGGCGCCGAGCTCCAGCGCCTTGGCGACGGTCGCGTCGCAGTCCTCGACGTTGAAGTAGACGTCCCAGTGCGGCGGGATGCCGTCCAGCTGGGGCGGGAACGCGCCGGCGACCGGCCGGCCGTCGACCATGAGGCAGGTGTAGTCGTCGCCGGTCTCCATCGGCATCGACTCCCACTCGACGCCGAGCACGTCGCTGTAGAACTTCGTGGCTACCGGGAGGTCCGGGCTCGACAGCTCGTGCCAGATCGGGCAGCCGGGCTCGTTGACCCGCACCGAGCCGATGCTCTGGCCGGCCTGCCAGAGATTCACGCGGACGCCGGTGGGGTCCTGGATGCTCGCCATCCGGCCCAGCTGCATGACGTCGAACGGCCCGCCCTCGACCTTGCCGCCGGCCGGTACCACCTTCGCCGCGGTCGCGTCGACGTCGTCGACGGCCAGGTAGACGCCCCAGAACGCCGGGTGGCCCGCCAGCTGCGGCATCTGGCCCGCGATGCCGGCGATCGAGTCACCACCTACCGACACCGCGACGTACACCCCGGCCTCGCCCATGTCGACGTCCTCGAAGTCCCACCCCAGCAGCGGCCCGTAGAACCCCTTGGCCGCCTGCTGGTCCGGCGTCGTCAGCTCCACGTAGCTCGGCGTGCCCTGCGCGTACTGGTCGACGGTGCTCACGTAGCCCAGCCAACACCCCGGGTGGGCGACGCGACTAGCCTGCTCGGGTGGAGAACGACCCTCGCATCGAGGACCTGGGCTTCGCCCGCGTCGACCTCGACCGCGCGCGACGCACCGGCGACGCCGAGGTCGTGTACGGCGACGGCAAGACCCCCGGCCAGGTGATCACGATCCTGCGCACCCTCCACGAGAAGCACCCCGAGCGGGCGGTGCTCGCGACCCGGCTCTCCGAGGAGGCGCTCGCCCAGGTGGCGACGTCGCTGCCCGAGGCCGACATCGACGCGGTGGCGCGGGCGGTGACGCTGGGTCCGTTCCCGGAGCCGTCTGGCAGGGTCGCGGTGGTGTCGGCCGGTACCAGCGACGCCCCGGTCGCGGCCGAGGCCGCCCTCTCGATCCGGGTGCACGGCTCGGCGGTCGAGCTGATCGAGGACGTCGGCGTGGCGGGGCTGCACCGGCTACTGGCGGTCCAGGACCGGCTGGAGGCAGCCGACTGCCTGGTCGTCGTGGCCGGCATGGAGGGCGCGCTGCCGTCCGTGGTCGGCGGGCTGACCGGCGTACCGATCGTGGCGGTCCCGACCAGCGTCGGGTACGGCGCCTCGTTCGGCGGTCTGGCCGCACTGCTGGCGATGCTCAACTCCTGCGCGCCCGGCGTGACGGTGGTCAACATCGACAACGGGTACGGCGCGGGCGTCTTCGCGGCGCGGGTGGCGAGAGCGGCCCGATGACCACCCTGTGGGTCGACGCGTCGTCTGGCGCCAGCGGCGACATGCTGCTCGGCGCACTGGTCGGCGCGGGCGTCCCGATCGACACGATCCAGGCCGCGGTCGACGCGGTCTCCCCCGAGCCGGTCGCGCTGCGGGTCGAGGCGGTCACCCGCAACGGCTTCGCCGCCACCCGCGTGCACGTCGAGGTCGCCGACTCGGCGGAGCACCGGTCCTGGCGCGACATCCGGACCCTTCTCCTCGAGTCCTCGCTCGCCGACGAGGTGCGCGACCTTGCGTTGCGCGTCTTCGAGCGGCTCGCGGTCGCCGAGGGTGCGGTGCACGGCCACGACCCGCTGGACGTCCACTTCCACGAGGTCGGCGCGCTCGACGCGATCGCGGACGTGGTCGGGGTCTGTGCGGGCATCGCCCACCTTGCCCCGACCGAGGTCGTGGTCACCCCGATCGCGGTCGGCTCGGGCACCGTCCGCGGCGCGCACGGCACCCTGCCGGTCCCGCCACCCGCTGTCGCCGCGCTGCTCACCGGTGTCCCGTCGTACGCCGGCCCGGAGGGCGCGCCGGCGACCGAGCTGTGCACGCCGACCGGGGCCGCGCTGCTGACCACGTTCGCCACGGCGTACGGCCCGCAGCCCGCCATGACCACGGCCTCCGTCGGGGTCGGCGCCGGCGGCCGGGACCCCGAGGGCCACACCAACGTGCTGCGGCTGCTGGTCGGCAGCCCGGCAGCCGCCAACGACGGCCAGGAAGACCTGCTGGTCCTCGAGACCAACGTCGACGACCTCGACCCGCGACTCTGGCCCGAGGTCATCACGGCGGTCCTCGCGGCCGGCGCGCTCGACGCCTGGCTGACGCCGATCCTGATGAAGAAGGGACGCCCGGCGCACACCTTCCGCGCGCTTGTCAGCCCCGAACGCGCGGCCGAGGTCCGGGCGACCGTGTTTCGGGAGACGACGACGATCGGGATCCGCGAGTACCCCGTCGCCCGCCACGCCCTCCCCCGCGAGACCACGCACGTCACCGTCGACGGCTTTGAGATCGCGGTGAAGGTCGCCCTGCTGGACGGCTTCGTGGTGAACGCGCAGCCGGAGTACGACGACGTCGTGCGCGCCGCGCAAGCCCTCGACCGACCGACCCGTGAGGTGCTGGCGGAGGCCTCGGCCGCCGCCCGCGCGCAGGTAGGGGCCTGATGGATTTCACCGCCCTGGCGCTGACCTTCGGCGCCATTTTCGTGGTGGAGCTGCCCGACAAGACCTTCCTCGCGACGCTGGTGCTGGCGACCAAGTACCGCCCGATCCTGGTCTGGCTGGGGGTCGGGGCGGCGTTCGCCGTGCAGACGACGGTGGCGGTGCTGCTCGGCCATGCGGCGTCGTTCCTGCCCGAGAACGTGGTGCACTCGGTGGCGCTGGTGATGTTCCTCGCCGGCGCGGTGATCCTGGTCCGCGAAGGACGCAGCCACCAGCAGGACTCCGGTGAGGAGTTCGCCGAGAGTGCCAAGAACGTCACCGGCTTCCGGGCCGTCCTGGCGTCGTTCCTCGTGCTGTTCGCGGCCGAGTGGGGCGACCTGTCCCAGCTGCTGACCATCTCCCTCGTGGCGCGCTACGAGGCGCCGCTCAGTGTCTTCGTGGGGGCGCTGGGTGCGCTGCTGCTGGTGAGCGGGCTCGCGGTCCTTGTCGGCCGGACCCTGCTGCGCTTCGTGTCTCTGCACGTCCTGCACTACGTCGGCGCCGGCGTCTGCCTGCTCCTGGCGGCGCTCACGCTGGCCGAACTTGTCCGCTGACTAGGGTGGCCGCCATGACAGAGCAGGTCCCCCACGGCGCGGACAGCGAGGTCGGCCGACTGCGGACCGTGATGCTGCACCGCCCCGGCCCCGAGCTCAAGCGCCTGACCCCGCGCAACAACGACAAGCTGCTCTTCGACGGCATCCCGTGGGTGGCCCGGGCGCAGGACGAGCACGACGCCTTCGCGGCCGAGCTGGTCGGCCGCGGCGTCGAGGTGCTCTACCTGACCGACCTGCTCACCGAGACGCTCGAGCAGGAGGACTGCCGCGCGTCCGCGATCGAGGAGGCGCTGCGCGACCTCGACCTCGGCGACACCATGCGCGGCTACCTCGAGGGACTGCTGGGCGACTCGAGCCCCGCCGAGCTGACGGCGTACCTCACCGCGGGCATCCGGAACGACGAGGTGCGCGGCGGCTTCGGGCTGGTCACCTCGATCCTGGCGTACGACGACTTCCTCATCGACCCGCTGCCCAACCTGCTGTTCACGCGCGACTCGTCGGTGTGGGTGCGCGACCGGGTGGCGATCACGTCGCTGGCGATGCCGGCCCGCAAGCGTGAAACCGAGCTGACCGAGCTGATCTACAGCCGGCACCCACGGTTCGCGGGCACCCCCCGGATGCACGGCGCGCACCTCGAACACGTCGAGGGCGGCGACGTGCTGCTGTTGGCGCCCGGCGTGATCGCGGTCGGGGTCGGCGAGCGGACCACGCCGGCCGGCGTCGAGCGGCTGGCCCGGCAGTGCTTCCAGGCCGACCTCGCGCACACGGTGCTCGCCGTACCGATCGCCCAGGAACGCGCCACCATGCACCTCGACACGATCTGCACGCTGGTCGACGTCGACAAGATGGTCGTCTACCCCAACATGGCCGACTCGCTGATGGCCTACTCCGTCAAGCCGACCGGCGACGCCGAGCCCGACGGGGACCTCGTCCTCGAGGTCGGCAAGGCCGAGCCGTTCCTGGTCGCCGCTGCCGCGGCCATGGGCATCGACACGATGCACCGGATCGACACCGGCCTCGACCCGGTGACCGCCGAGCGCGAGCAGTGGGACGACGGCAACAACACCCTGGCGCTCTCACCCCGGGTCGCCGTTGCCTATGAGCGCAACGACGAAACCAACGAGCGGCTCGAGGAAGCCGGCATCGAGGTGGTCCGGATCGCCGGCTCCGAGCTGGGCTCAGGCCGCGGCGGCCCGCGCTGCATGAGCTGTCCGATCTCACGCGATCCGCTGGGGTAGCCCGCTTAGGCCAGATCAGCGCAATTGCGCTGGATTGGTCTTGTTTCACGCGTGAAACAAGTCCGGATCAGCGCAATTGCGTGGAAAGTGCTCACTCGGGGGCGGCGGAACGCCGACCGTGCCTTCACGGCCGCTGGCTCGTTGCCCTGCTAGGACCCAAACTCCGAAAGGCTGGCCATGGCAGACACCTTCTTCTCGATGTTCACACCCGAGGAGATCGCCTTCATCAGTTCCTCCGGCACCCGCGTGACCCTGCCCGAGGGCTGGGCGCCGATCTCGGAGTCAACCGGTGCCGACAAGGCCTACATCATCCTGAACGGCAAGGTCTCGGTGCGCTCTCACGGCAACGAGGTCGCCCAGCTCGGCCCGGGCGACATCGTCGGAGAGACGGCGATCCTCAACCATTCGCTGCGGACGGCGACCATCGTCGCCCTCACCCCGCTGGAGCTGATCCACTTCACCAAGGAGCAGCTGGCCGGGATGAACGTCGACATGCCGTCGTTCCACGAGGCCCTCGAGAAGACGGCGGCCGAACGGTTCCCGCAGAAGTCCTGAGGTGACCGACGAGAACGACGTCGACCTCTCGGAGGCGCTCGACACCGTCGAGCGATACCTCCTCGGCGAAGCCCCGTCGCTGACCCGGATCCAGGTCTGCGAGCAGGCCGGCGTGCCGCTCGAGGTGGCGCAGGAGCTGTGGCGGCTGCTCGGCTTCGCCCACCAGCCGGACGACGCGGTCGCCTTCACGCAGGCCGACGTTCAGGCCCTCGAGTACACCCACGACCTGGTGAAGCTCGGCATCCTCAGCCCCGACCGGCAGGCCGCCCTGGTCCGCACTTGGGGGCGCAGCTTCGCCCGGCTGGCCGAGTGGCAGACCCGGCTGCTGACCGACATCGCCCTCGAGAGCCCGGACCCCGTCCAACAGGTCACCGACCTCGCCGCCGAGGTGCTGCCGCGGGTCGAGGCGCTGCAGGACTACGTCTGGCGCCGCCACCTGGCCAGCGCCGGCGTGCGGCTGATGGCCAGCGACTCGGCCGGCTCCGACACGTCGATGCTGGCGGTGGCGTTCGTCGACATCGTCGGCTTCACCTCGCGCAGCAAGGAGCTCGACGAGACCGAGCTGGTGGGGTGGCTGGAGTACTTCGAGGCCGAGTGCTCCGGGCTGGTCATCGACCACGGCGGCCGGGTGATCAAGAACATCGGCGACGAGGTGCTCTTCGTCGCCGAGGACGTCGCGCAGGCGGCCGACGCGGCGCTCGTCATGACCGCGCGCGGCTCGGACCCCGACGACAAGTTCCCGGAGGTCCGCGCGGGCGTGGCGTACGGCGACGTGGTCTCCCGCCTCGGCGACGTCTTCGGCCCGACCGTCAACGTCGCCTCCCGGCTCACCTCGATCGCCCGCCCCGGCTCGGTGCTCATCGACCAGGGCGCGCACGACGCGCTCACCGGAGACACCGAAGACTCCGACGACGACACTGCGCAGGAAGAACGCGACCACGCCGGCTTCTCGTTCCGTCGGATGCGGCGTACGTCGGTGAAGGGCTACTCGCGGCTCCAGTCGTGGGTGCTGCGACGGTCGGGCTAGTCAGCCGGCCGCGGCCTCCCAGCCGTCGTACTCCGCCCCGTGCCTGGCGGCGAGGTCCTCGAAGAAGTCGGTGTTGTCGCGGACCACCTCAGGCCGCAGCACGGTCGTGGTCTCGCAGCGCACCGGCCAGTCGTCTGGATACGCCGGAAGCGGCTCGCCGAGCTCGACGTCGAACCCGCGGGCACCCGCCTCGTCACCCATCGCACGTGCGACCTCCCTGGTCGGTGCGTAGCAGAAGTAGATGACATGGCGGGGCTGGGTCAGGTCGGCCCCGTGCTGCTGGAGCTGGCCCAGCACCATCAGGTCCTTGTACTTGATGCCCAGCTGGGGCGACCGCTCGTCCGGGTCGACCGGCTGGTCGTCACGACGACGCCGGGTGAAGAGGCCCATCGCCCAAGGATCGCCCAGCCGGGCCGGCCGCGGGGTCGGTTCCCGGAAGTCTTCAGGTCACTCGCGCGCAGCATCGGCGGGCCCCCTCGGCCGGTCAGCGGATGGTGACCTGCCGGTTCGCGAGGCCGGAGCGGGCGGCCCGCTGGTCGGAGTCCAGGTCGGAGTCGTCGGCCAGCGCCGCGGCGAGGTCGGCGGCGAACGTCGTGGCGGGGTCCTCCAGCGCCTCCGGGCCGGTGCCGAGGGGCAGGTCCCAGACCGGCGCCAGCAGGCCGTGCGCGCGGAACATGCCGACCAGCCGGGCGCCCTCGACGATGACGTCCTTGCCGGCGACGTGCAGCCGGGACAGTGCATCGAGCAGCTGGTCCTCGGGCTCGGGCATCACCCAGCGCAGGTGCTCCTTGGTGCCGACGTCGGTCCAGTACGCCGCCTCGACCTGGGTCAGCCGCGCGGTCGGGTTGGCCGAGGCGTTCGCCTGCTCGAGCGCGGCCGTGAGCTCGTCCTTGTCGTCCTTGTCCTCGATGTCGGAGGCCCAGAACTCGAACCCCTCGTGGACGGTGACCTTCAGCTGCTTGTCGGTGACCAGGTCCTGGAGCCGGGGTCCCGCGCCCGGCGGGTCGGTGAGGCCGAGGACGCCGGACTCATCGGCCTCGATCGCGAGCTGCAGCACCGCACCGAGGTCGCGGGACGGGTCACCGAAGTTGTGCTGGACCTGCAGGCCCAGCCACAGCTGACCGCTGTCGCGGACCATCGCCGGGGCCGCCATCGGCAGCAGCGAGCAGAGGGTGACCGGCTTGTCGGTGCCCTTGACGCTCAGCGGCGCGGTCGCGCTCGGCACCAGCTCGCGCATCGCGACGATGTCGCACTCCGACGGAAGTCCCTCGAAGGGGCGTCCGACGTACACCCCGCCGCCTCCCTCGGCCCCGTGGCAGGCCTTGTACCGCTTGCCGGAGCCACACGGGCAGGGCTGCCGAGGGCCGACCTCACCCGGTGTGGACGACTGGGTCTCTCGGGCCTTGGTCCGCGACTTCTTTGCCATGCGGAAGACGCTACTTGCCGAGCAGCTCCAGCAAGTACGCCGGGCGGTCGGTGATGACCGCCTGCACCCCGAGCTCCTGGCAGCGCCGCAGGTCTGGCTCGGTGTTGACCGTCCACACGTGCACGCCGTGCCCGGAGTCGGCGATCCGCTCCGCCAGCCGCGGGTGGTCCTTGAGCAGGGAGATCCCGGGCCCGACCAGCCAGTCCGAACCCATCAGCCGGCGCAGCAGCCGCCAGTACGCCGGCTTGTCGATCAGCTGCACCAGCTGCACGTGCGGCGCCAGCCTCTGCATTCGTCGCAGCGCCGTGTGGCTGAAGCTCATCACCCGGACCGGGTTCGGCTCGGGGAGGTTGGGCCCGTCCCAGCCGAAGTCGTGGAGCAGCTCGCTGACCCGCTTCTCGACGAGGCCGCCGTACCGCGTCGGGTGCTTGGTCTCGATCGCGACCTCGACCCGGCGGTCGTAGTCGGCCACCATCTCGAGCAGCTTGCGCAGCGTCAGGACGCTGTCCAGGCTCCGATCCCGATCGGGGGCTTCGTCATCGAGGTCGGCCCAGGGGCTCTTCCACGACGCGAAGTCGAGCGCCTCGAGGTCCTCGAGGCTCGACGTCGAGACCAGGCCACGACGCGAGGCGGTCCGCCGCAGGTCGCGGTCGTGGACACAGACCAGGTGCCCGTCGGCGGTGAGCCGGACGTCGCACTCCAGCCCCTCCGCGCCGGCGTCCAGCGCCTTCACGTAGGCGCCCAAGGTGTGCTCGGCGTTCTCGAAGCTCGCGCCACGGTGCGCGACCACCTGGGGCAGCTGCGCCGAGCGGGGCATGACGCCCATTGTGGGCGCGGTCCGCCCGTTCGGGTGGGGAGGCGCGACGGGGCGACCGTCGCTACGCGTCGTCGCCGCGCGCGCCCTTGTAGACCCAGACCGACGCGATGGCCACCGCGATGAGCGGTCCGATGCTCAAGGAGAGCTCGATGTCGACCATCGCGAACAGGATCAGGATGAACGCCCCGCAGAGGACGAACGAACCGATGGACAGGACGAAGGCACGCTCCTGGCTCATGCCATTTTGGGTACCCACGTCCGGGCCCGCCCGAAACCGATGAATCCGTCCGGCCGTAGCGGGTAATGCCCATGCAAGGGTGTGACCCCGGTCATACCTGCACCCTCGGCTCGGCGAAGGAGCAGCCATGGACAAGACCTCGATCCACCCTGCCAACCATCGGGTCCGCGCCAGGCGTGCGGCTCGCCGCTGCACGGTCGCCGGCGTGGCCGGCATCGTCGTGCTCTCCCTGGCCGCCTGCGGAGGAGGCTCGGACGACGCCGCGGACTACCCGGACCAGGAGATCACCTTCGTGGTGCCTTTCTCGGCGGGCGGTCCCACCGACACCGTCACCCGGCTCATCGCCGAGCCCATGGGCGAGGAGCTCGGCCAACAGATCGTGGTCCAGAACGTCGAGGGCGCCGGCGGCACCGTCGCCGCCGGCCAGGTCGCCAATGACGAGCCCGACGGCTACAACGTGCTGGTCCACCACATCGGCATGTCCACCGCGCCGGCGCTCTATTCCGACCTGCCGTACGACCCGCTGGAGGACTTCAAGACGGTCGGCCTGGTCACCGACGTGCCGATGACGATCGTCGCGCGCAGCGACTTCGAGCCCACCACGCTCGAGGAGCTGGTCGCCTACGTCGAGGAGAACGCCGACACCGTGACCCTGGCCAACGCGGGCATCGGCGCCGCATCCCAGCTGTGCGGCCTGCTGATCGAGCAGGCCATCGGCGTGGACCTCACCGAGGTGCCCTACGACGGCACCGGCCCCGCGATGGACGACCTGCTCGGCGGGCAGGTCGACTTCATGTGCGACCAGACGACCAACACCACCAGCCAGATCCAGTCCGGCGAGATCAAGGGGTACGCCGTCACGACGCCCGAGCCGGTCGAGGCGCTGCCCGACCTCCCGACCACGGCCGAGGCGGGCCTGCCCGAGGTCGAGGTCGGCGTGTGGCACGGCCTCTACGTGCCGGCGGACACGCCGGACGAGGTCGTCGAGCAGCTGACGGACGCACTCGCAGCGGCCCTGGAGGAACAGAGCGTCATCGACAGCTTCGCCGAGCTGGGCACTGCCCCCGTGCCGGCCGAGGAGGTCACGCCCGAGGCGCACACCTCGAAGCTCGAGGAGCAGATCGACCTGTGGACCCCGATCATCGAGGACGCCGGCGTCACCGGGGGGTGACCGCATGAGCGACCGCGTGGGCCAGGCCGGCGTGACCCGTCCCTACGTCCCCGACCTGCTGGCCGGCGGCGTGTTCACGCTGCTCGGGCTGGCGTTCGCGATCGGCGGCTCGACCTACGACGTGGGGTCGGCGCTGCGGATGGGGTCCGGCTACGTGCCGCTCCTCCTCGGCGGGATCCTCACGTTCCTCGGGCTGCTCATCGCCGCCCAGGCGTTCCTGGGCGGTGACGAGCACGCCCGGAAGGTGGCCGACGAGGAGCGCGGACCGGTCCCCTGGTGGCGAGCGGCCCTGCTCGTGGCCGGCGTGGTGTTCTTCGGTGCGACCGTCCGCGGGCTCGGACTGGCCCCCGCACTCTTCGTGACGACCTTCCTCGCCGCGCTGGCGGGCCACCGCACCAGCGCGGTGCGGGCACTGGTCACCGCGGCGGGGCTCACCGCGCTCTGCCTGGTCGTCTTCGTGTCCCTCCTCCAGCTGAGGCTGCCGCTGCTCGGCACCTGGTTCGAGGGGTGACCCGTGGACCTCTCCGGCCTGGCGCTGGGTCTCGAGACCGCGCTCCAGCCCAACAACATCCTGATCTGCCTCCTCGGGGTCACGCTGGGCACGATGGTCGGCGTGCTGCCCGGGATCGGGCCCACGGCGACGGTGGCCCTGCTGCTGCCGATCACCTTCAACTTCGACCCGATCGCGTCGCTGATCATGCTGGCGGGCATCTACTACGGCGCCCAGTACGGCGGCTCCACGACCGCGATCCTGCTCAACCTCCCCGGTGAGACGTCGTCCGCGGTCACGACGCTGGACGGGCACCAGATGGCCCGCCAGGGCCGGGCCGGACCGGCGCTCGCGGCGGCGGCGCTCGGGTCGTTCTTCGCGGGCACGGTCGCCACGGTGGTGGTGGCCCTGTTCGCCCCGCCCCTCGCGAGGGCGGCGTTGCAGTTCGGGTCGGCGGAGTACTTCGCGCTCGTCGTACTCGGCCTGATCGCCTCGATCGCGCTGGCCAGCGGGTCCACCCTGAAGGCCCTGGCGATGGTCGTGCTGGGACTGCTGCTGGGGACGATCGGGCAGGACCAGTTCACCGGAGTTCCGAGGTTCACCTTCGGGATCCGCGAGCTGTACGGCGGCCTCGACTTCGTGTCACTCGCGGTCGGCATGTTCGGCCTGGCCGAGATCATCCGCAACCTCGAGCAGCGGCGAACCGCGAACCTGGTCACCGGGAAGGTGGAAGGCTTGTGGCTGACCCGCCAGGACGCGCGCGCCATCGTCAAGCCGGTGCTGCGCGGCACCACCATGGGCTCCGTGCTCGGGGTGCTCCCCGGTGCCGGTCACGTGCTGGCCGCCTTCACGTCGTACTCGCTTGAGAAGCGCATCTCCCGGACGCCCGAGCGGTTCGGCCGGGGGGCCATCGAGGGCGTGGCCGCGCCCGAGTCCGCCAACAACGCCGCCGCCCAGACGTCGTTCATCCCCATGCTCACCCTGGGCCTGCCGACCCACCCGGTGATGGCGTTGCTGCTCGGGGCGTTCATCATCCAGGGGATCCCGCCGGGACCCAGCGTCATCGAGGACGAGCCCGCCCTGTTCTGGGGGCTGATCGCCTCGATGTGGGTGGGCAACCTGCTGCTGGTGATGCTCAACCTGCCACTGATCGGGCTGTGGGTGCGGCTGCTCTCCGTGCCGTACGAGGTGCTGTTCCCGGCGATCATCGCGTTCGCCTCGATCGGCTGCTACTCGCTGGGCCTGAACTCGTGGGACGTGTTCGCGATTGCGGTCGCTGGCGTGGTCGGCTACGCGCTGATCCGCTGGGGCTGCGAGCCGGTGCCGCTCCTGCTCGGGTTCATCCTCGGGCCGCTGCTGGAGGAGAACCTCCGGCGCGCGATGATCATCTCCCGTGGCGACCCGACGGTGTTCGTGACCCGCCCCATCTCGGCGTGCCTGCTGCTCCTCGCGGTGGCCGTCCTCGTCGTGGCGGCACTGCCCGCCGTCCGACGCAAGCGCGAGGTGGTCTTCAGCGAGGAGGAGTGAGTGGGTCGATCAGGGCGCCGGGGTTGAGGATTCCGGCCGGGTCGAGCACCGCCTTGCCCGAGCGCAGGGCCGCGGCGAACAGGTCCGGCCGCTGACGGTCGTAAAAGGGCCGGTGGTCGCGACCGACGGCGTGATGGTGCGTGATGGAGCCTCCCGAACTCAGGATGGCCTCGGAGACGGCGACCTTGATCTCGTCCCACTGCTCGACGGTCTGGCCCCACCGCCCGGCGGCGTAGATCCCGAAGTACGGCGCCGGACCATCGGGGTAGACGTGGGTGAACCGGCAGGTCAGCACGCCTTCGGCTCCCACCTGGCGCATCGCGTCCGACGCGGCCGCCGCAACCGCAGCCCGGAGTGCGGAGAAGCGGTCCCAGGTGCAGGCGGTCTCGAAGGTCTCGACGATCATGCCGCGCGCGGCGAGCGCGTCGCGCTGGTAGGGCATCCGCAGGAAGGCCGAGCGCCATCGGTCGCCCGCGCCGCTGCTGGCGGACTCGTCGGCCGCGTCGGTGTAGCGCGCGGGCTCGGGCAGCACGCCGCCGTGGTCGCGACACAGCTCCAGGGTGCGTTCCATCCACGCGGTGAGCGGATGGTCGGCGGACTCGAAGCCGAGGACGAGGACGGCGGTGTCCGACCCGGCGTTGATCAGTGCCTCGACCGGATCGAGCAGCCGGCAGTTCGCCGGGTGGAGCCCTGACTGGGAGATGGCCCGCACCGCGCGTACGCCGTCGTCGTAGTCCGCGAACGCCACGGAAGCAGCGGCCCGCCAGCGCGGCCGGTCCTGCAGGCGCATCCACGCCTGCGTGATCACGCCGAGCGTCCCCTCGGAGCCGAGGAACATCCGGTCCGGTGATGGTCCGGCCCCGGAACCCGGCAGGCGCCGGGACTCGACGAGACCGGCGGGGCTGACGACTCGAAGCGACTCCGTGAGGTCCTCGATGTGGGTGGGCCCGGTGGCGAAGTGGCCGCCGGCCCTGGTCGCGAGCCAGCCTCCGAGCGTGGAGAACTCGAAGGACTGCGGGAAGAACCGCAGGGTGTAGCCGCTGGGCTTGAGCTGCTCCTCCAGGTGGGGCCCGAGCGCGCCTGCCTGCACGAGCGCCGCCCGGCTGGTCGGGTCGACCTCCAGCACCCGGCTCATCGAGCCGAGGTCGAGGCTGACGGCCGCGGCATACCCGTCGCCGACCCGAGGCTCGACCCCGCCGACCACCGACGAGCCGCCGCCGTAGGGGATCACGGCGATCCCGGCGTCGCTGCACCAGTCGAGGACCTGGGCGACCTCGGCGTCGCTCGTCGGGCGGACGACCAGGTCAGGGACCGAGTCGAGTCGTCCTAGCAACGCCCGCACGACATCGCGGAAGGCCCGGCCGTGGCTGTGCGCGAGTCGATCCTCCGGATCGTCGGACGTCAGCCCGGCGAGCGCCTCCGGTGGCCGCACTCGGCTCGCCGCTACCTCGAACGACCCGACCGGCGGTGCGTCGTGTCCCTCGAGGTCGGCGTTCGGGAGCATCGCCGAGACGCGTCCGGTCAGCTGCCGGAGCTCCTGCCCGGCGACCGCGTCCTCGACATTGCCCCAGCCCCACCACGAACGCGTCTTCCCTGCCAGGTTGCCTGCCATGCGGACGCGGCGCCTCAGGCGTGCTGACGCAGGTAGCGGCCGAAGTGCGGCACCGTGAACGCGATCCGGCCACGCTCCCCGGAGTAGATCAACCCCTTCTTGAGCAGCGAGTCGCGCGCCGGCGAGAGGGACTGCGGCTTCTTGCCCAGCACCCCGGCCACTTCGGAGGTGGCGACCGAGCCCACCGGGTCGTCTGGGTCGTCGGGGTCCTCCGGGCCGGCGGCGTCCGCCATCGCCCGCAGGTAGTCGCGCTCGCCAGGCGTGGCGCGCTCGTAGCGGCTGCCGAAGAAGCCGACCGCCAGCTCGCGCTCCGCCTCCGGGGCGGCGACGGCGACATCGGCCGCGGTGATCGGGGAGGTCGGAGCGAGGTCCCAGACCGTCTTGCCGTAGGCCTGGATGAAGTAGGGGTAGCCGCCGGTGGCAACGTACATCGCGGCCAGCGCGTCGTCGTCGTACGCCGCGTCCTCCTCGGCGGCGGGCGCGCCCAGTGCGCGGTCGGCCTCCTCGCGGGAGAGGCGGTCGATGCGTTGGTAGGAGAACAGCCGCTCGGAGTAGGACTTGCTTGCGCTGAGCACGGCGGGCAGGTGCGGGAGCCCGGCGCCGACCACTATCACCGGCAGCCCGGACTGGCTGACCTCGTGGCAGGCGGCGCACAGCGCGGACACGTCGTCGGGGCCGAGGTCCTGCATCTCGTCGACGAAGACGGCCACGCCCTTGCCGAGGTCGGCCGCCAGCCCGCCGACGTCGTTCATCAGCTCGACCAGGTCGATCTCGATGTCACCGGAGTCGGCGCGGCCGCGCACGGCAGGCACGCCGATGCCGGGACTCCACCGGTCCCTCAACTTGGCGTCCGGCCCGGACTGCCGCTCGGCGAAGGACCGGATCACGCCGAGCACGTGGTCGGCGTCTCCGCTGTCGTGTGGACTGTGCCCGAGCTCGCGGACCGCCTGGTGCAGTGCGCTGGACAGGGGCCGTCGCAGCGACTGGTCGGGCCGCGCCTCGAGCTTGCCGGTCCCCCAGCCCTTGCGCACGGCCTGGCCCCGCAACGCGTTGAGCAGCACGGTCTTGCCGACCCCGCGCAGCCCGGTCAGCACGAGTGACCGTTCGGAACGACGCCGCGCCACCCGCTCGAGCACCACGTCGAACGCCCGCACCTGGTCGTCGCGGCCGGCCAGCTCGGGCGGCCGCTGCCCGGCACCGGGCGCGTAAGGATTCCGGACCGGGTCCATGAATACGACCGTATCGGCCCGTCTAGCGGATTCCGTAGATTTCGCCGAGTCGGCGTTTCCGCTCACGGGTAACAAGGCGAGTCGGCGTTACTGCCGCTCAGTAACGCCGACTCGGCGGGTTACCGGACGGCACGAGAGCCGACTCGGCGGGTGGCACTCAGGCGAGCTGGGAGCGGGCGCCGTCGTACGCGCGGTCGAGACCCGAGCGCAGCATCTCGATGAGCTGCGGGACTTCCTCGACCGAGAGACGGAACGACGCCGCGCAGACGTTGTCGCGCCACAGCGAGAGCACGACGAGGTCGGCCTCGGAGTGCCAGCTGACGCGGAGCGCGCGATCACTGCCGCGGGCGTCGAGGAAGATCGACCCCAGCTCGGGCAGCGGCCGGGCGGCGCTCATCTGACAATCATGCGCCTGCCATCCCAGCCCTGTCACCCAGATCGGGGTCGGAGCCCGCGCCTAGACTTCAGAGGTGCCCGAGCTGCCCGAGGTGGAAGCCCTGGCCCTCGACCTCAGGGGCCGGCTGGCCGACCACGCCATCGCGACGGTGCACATCGCGGCGTTCAGCGCCCTCAAGACCTTCGACCCGCCGCTGCGGGCGCTCGAAGGGCTGATGGTCGACGACGTCACGCGGCACGGCAAGTTCCTCGACATCAGCGTGGGCGGGCTGCACCTGGTCATGCACCTGGCGCGCGCGGGCTGGATCCGCTGGAAGGACGAGGTCCCGGCGCTGCCGCCGCGTCCGGGGGGCAAGAACCCGCTCGCGGCTCGCGTGGTGCTCGATGACCAGTCCGGTCTCGACATCACCGAGGCGGGCACCAAGAAGAGCCTCGCGATCTACCTGGTCCGCGACCCGCAGGACGTCCCCGGGATCGCCAGCCTCGGCCCGGACCCGCTCACCGACGACTTCACCCTGGAGAAGTTCCGCGAGATCCTCAAGGCCGAGGGCCGCAAGCAGCTCAAGGGTGTGCTCCGGCACCAGGGCACGATCGCCGGCATCGGCAACGCCTACTCCGACGAGATCCTGCACGCCGCGCGGATGTCGCCGTTCAAGGCGGCATCGAGCCTGCTCGAGACCGACGACGACACCGACCTCGTGATCCTCTACGACGCCATCCGGATCACCCTCGGCGACGCCGTCGAGCGGTCGCGCGGGCTGGCGGCCAGCGAGCTCAAGAGCGAGAAGAAGTCCAACCTCGCGGTGCACGCCCAGACCGGGAAACCCTGCCCGGTCTGTGGCGACATCGTCCGTGAGGTGTCGTTCGCCGACTCGAGCCTGCAGTACTGCCCGACCTGCCAGACCGGCGGCAAGCCGCTCGCCGACCGCCGCATGAGCAAGCTGCTCAAGTAGCCCAAGGAGCACGATGTACGGCGTCCCGACAGTCGCGATCTCTGGCGTGCCCGACCCGCTGCCCGACGGGCTCGCAGTGGTCGACGTCCGCGAGCCCGTCGAGTGGCAGTACGGCCACATCGAGGGCTCGATCCACATCCCCATGGCCGAGGTCCCGACCCGGCTCGAGGACGTGCCGGACGGCCAGGTCCTCGTGGTCTGCAAGGTTGGTGCCCGCTCCGCACGGGTGGCCGGCTACCTCGTCCAGCAGGGTCGCGACGCGGTCAACCTCGACGGCGGGCTGCTCGACTGGGAGGCGGCCGGCCGCGCCCTGGTGAGCGAGACCGGCCAGCCGCCGATCGTCGTCTAGCGGCGTCAGGGACTCTCCGAGCCGTCCGGGTCGCCGTCGAGCTCCGGGCAGGTCTTGGAGACGTAGTCGTCGAGCGCGTCGAGCTTCTTCTGGTCCTCGTCACTGACGTCACCGATGCCGGCGAGGTCGTCGAGGGTCGCGTTGTCGTCGAGGCCCTTGATCTTCTCCACGTAGAAGTCGAAGCCGTCCTGGGCGTCGGCCGGCATGTCCTCCGGCGTGCCGACGTCCTCGAGCGTGTCGGCGGCGTCCTTGAGCGTCTGGATGTAGGCCTTCAGGTCCTTGGTCGGGTCGGCGTCGGCGAAGTCGTCCCGGAAGTCCGTCAGCGCGCCACAGAAGTCCTTGGCCGACGGCGCATCGCCGCCATCGCCGCCACCACCGTCGTCACCGCAGGCGACCGCCCCACCAGCGACGAGTACGAGGCCTGCTGCAAGCAGGCCGAGCCGCATCAGCTGCCCTCACTGGGGTCGCTGGACTCGGAACCGCTGTCGGTCTCGGACTCGCCGCTGTCACCGAGGTCCGGGCAGGTCTCCTCGAGGTAGGTGCTGAACGCGTCGGTCTTGGCCTTGTCCGCCTCGGAGAAGTCGTCCTCGAGCGTCGACATGTCCTCGGCCGACGCGTCGTCCGGCAGCTCCGCGATGGCGTCGAGCGTCAGCTGGAGGCCCTCCTTGGCGTCGTCCGGGATGTCGTCGGGCGTGCCGACGTCCTCGATCCGCTCGGCCGCCTTCTTCAGGATCTCGCCGAGGTTCTCCTCCTCGCCGGTCACTTCCACGAGGTCGTCGGAGAAGGCCTGGAACGCCCCGCAGAAGTCTTCGGTCGACGTGCCCTCATCCTTCTTGGCACTGCCACCGCCGTCGCCGCCGTCGTCCCCGCATCCGACCGCCCCACCTGCGACGAGTACGAGGCTTGCCGCGAGCAGTCCGAGCTTCATGTCTTCTCCCCACATCGGTTCCGTCAGTTCCCCACCCTCGCACGACCGGGCCGGAGGCGCCGACGTAGGGGTCAGCCCCCGGTCCCGGCGCGGTAGGGGCAGGTGTCGTCGAGGTAGTCCTCGAACGCCATCGACTTGGCTCTCTCGTCCTCGTCGAAGTCGAGCAGCTCCAGGAGGTCCGTCTCGTCCGCGTCGTCGGGCAGCGCGATCAGCTTGTCGAGGGTCAGCTCGAGGCCCTCGCGGGCGTCGTCCGGGATGGCCTCCGGCGTCCCGACGTCCTTGAGCTCCCCGGCAGCATCCCTGAGCGCCTTCACACCCTCAGGAAGGTTGGTGGTGTCCGTCTCGGTGAAGATGTTCTCGAACTTCTCCGCCGCTACGCAGAACTCCTCGACGGAGACCTCGTCCGTGCCGCCGTCCTTGTCGCCGCCTGACCCGTCCCCGTCATCCCCGCCGCACGACACCAGCCCGGGAACCGCGAGGAGGACGCCGCCCAAGAGCAGTCCCAGCTTCATGGGGCCTCACCCTGCCACGCCGGTGCCGGCAGTCGCAGCGCTCGCTCCAGCAGGCCGAGGTACGCCGGCCGGGGCACCTCGACCGCGCCGAGGGTCGCCAGGTGCGGGGTCACCCACTGCACGTCCAGCAGCCGTCCGTCCACGCCGTCGGCGGTCATCAGCGAGACCAGCCCGACCAGCGCCACCTTCGACGCGTCGCGCACCCGGTGGTACATCGACTCTCCCGCGAACAGCCCGCCGATGCCCACGCCGTACAGCCCTCCGGCCAGCTCGCCGTCCCGCCACGACTCGACCGAGTGCGCCCAGCCCAGCCGGTGCAGCTCGCCGTACGCCGCGGCGATGTCGCGGGTGATCCACCCGGCATCCCGCGCCGGGTCGCCGCAGCGGGCCACCACCTCGTCGAAGGCGGTGTCGACCCGGATCTCGAAGTCCCGGCAGGAGCGGCGCAGCGACCGGGACACCACCAGCCCGTCCAGCGGCACGATCCCCCGGCGCACGGGTGAGAACCAGTGCATCGGCGGCCGGGTTCCGTGCTCGGGCATGGGGAAGACCCCGCGGCGGTACGCCGCCAGCAGGGTCCCCGGCGCGAGGTCGGCGCCGACGCCGACCAGGTCGTCCTCGGCGTCCAGCGGGTCCGGGAAGACCCACGGGGACGGGGGCGGTTCGACCTGCACGTCCGTAGGATCAATGACATGGGCGTGACCAGCAAGGCGGCAGGCATGGCGAGCAAGCAGCTCGCGCCGCGGATCGGCGAGCTCGCGCCCGGGCTCACCACGTCGTTCGTGCGTGAGGCGCTGCACCGCGCGATCGCCGGCGTCGGCCCGCTCCCGGCGGCGAGCAAGGCCGCCGAGGCCCAGCTCAAGGAGCAGAAGGGCAACGTCGACAAGGCCGTCCACGAGGTGATCGAGAACCACGTCCGCTACGCCGCCGCCCAGGGCTTCCTCACCAACGTCGGCGGCCTGGTGACGGTCGCGCTGACGATCCCGACCAACATCACGGGGCTGGCCCTGATCCAGTGCCGGATGGTCGCCGGCATCGCGCACCTGCGGGGCTACGACCTCGACGACCCGCGGGTCCGCAACGCGATCCTGACCACGATGATCGGCGAGGACGCCGTCAACGCGCTGATCAAGAAGCGCAAGCTCCCCGCGCCGCCGATGGCCCTGGCCACGGCGCCCCTGCACGACCCCGACCTGGACAAGATCATCTCCGCCGAGGTCGCCGCCGAGCTGATCACCAAGGTCGCCGGCAAGCGGATCGCGACCACGGTCGGAAGAAGGATCCCTATCGCGGGCGGCTTCATCGGGCTGGGCGCGGACGCCTACGCCACCTGGAAGATCGGCCGCTACGCCGACCGCGAGCTCCTGCCGCGCGCCCGCCGGTAGACCCCGAGCAGCGCGCGTCCGACGCCGCTGTTCTCGAGCCGCAGCACGATCGCTCGGCGGACGCGGTACGACGGCGTCGCGTGCGCCCGCTCGAGTGCACCCCGCACGTCGGCGAGCTCGGTGTGCAACCGCTCCTCGTCGCGGCGCAGCCGCGCGTTGTCGAGGAGCAGCGCGGTGATCGCGTCGACGCCCGCCGCGGCGACCTGCCGCTCCCGCGGTCGGTCCGGGTCGGCATACTCCGACACCGGCGGCGCGCCGACGAGGTCGCCCAGGTCGCCGACCACGTCGTAGCGCCGGGCCTCGATCTCGGCGGTCCACGACGCCGACAGCTCCTGGACCCACGGGTGCAGCTCCGGCGGCAGCGCGAGCCGCGGCGAGCTCGTCCGCCGGGACAGGGTCTGGTGGGCCAGCAGCTCGCGGACCAGGGGTCGGTAGTCGCCCGGGGCCAGCTCGGCGTTCGCCTTCCGGTTGATACGGCGCAGCAGCGTGGTCTCGGGTACGCCGAGCGACGGGTTGTGCCGCTCGCCCTCGAGGTCGAGGTCGATCCCGTCGAGACCGAAGGCCTGGCTGAACCGCTTCCAGAGCAGCTCGGGAGCGCCACCGGGCGGCGGCACGGTGACCAGGTGCACCTGCTGCGGCGGCAGCTCCTGGCCCCACCGGTCGAGGATCTCGGGGATCTCCTGCACGCCCCAGAACCAGGCCCCGATCCGGGTGGCCCGCTCGGGGTCGCGGATCTGGTCGAGGAACGCGCCGTAGCTCAGCTGGGCGCGATGCTTGACGTTCTCCTGCCACTCCGCGGGGATCTGGCGCACCAGGTCGCGCACGCTGAGCACGAGATGGACCTCGGTGCCGTCGCCGTGCTCGCCTCCATGACCCAGCGACTCGAGCGCCCGGCCGATCTGCGCCCGCGAGGCGGTCGCGAGGATCTCGTGGCTGATGATCGCGGTGCCTTCGTGCTCGCGCACCTGGCGGGCGAGATCGTCCCAGGCGCCGATCGCGTCCGACTGCAGCCCGCCCCACGGCAGCTGCATCAGGTCGAGCGCGGCGAGGAAGTGGCTGTCGTGACGGGTGGCCGGGTAGGCGATGCCGGCGGCCGCGAGCACCTCGCGGTTGCGGAACAGCACGTCCTGGAAGTACGACGTACCGGTCTTCGGCGTACCGACGTGGAGGAGGACCTTGCGGCTCATGTTGCCTCCTCCAGCAGCAGCTCGATCGCGAGACCCAGGACCGAGTCGGGCGAACGCTCCGACCAGCTGGGCAGCAGCCCGTCCGGATCCCCCACCACAGGGTAACGAGCGCGCAGCAGCCGCTGCCGCAGGCCGAAGGCGGCGTCCTCGACCCAGTCCCGGTGCTCCGCCGGGACGTCGGGCAGCGCACCGGCCACGCCGGCCAGCCGCGGCCGCAGCACCGAGGACAGCAGCGCCGCCTGTTCGGCGGGCGGGACCAGCAGGCTCAGGGCGGACCCGACCTGTCGGGCCAGCTCGGTGGCGTGGGCGGGCACGTCGGACACAGGCTGGAGGCTGCGTACGCCGACCAGCCCGGGCAGCTCGCCGACGTCGAGCACCACACCGACCCGGCCGGTGTGCGGCCGGGCGCGGAACCGCTCGACAACGCCGGGCAGGTCGACCCGGCGGGGCAGACGTCGGCGGGCCCGCAGCCTGGCCAGGAAGTCCGGCCAGGTCGGGACACCCGTGCCGAAGGCCCCGGCCGCCCAGGTGTGCGCGAGCATCGTGGACAGCTCTGCACCGAGCACGTGCACCGAGCGGCCTCCGCCGCCGGGCGGGCGGCCGTCAGCGACGAGCTGGGTGGTGTACCCCGAGGCCAGCCATGGGTCGCCGGCGAGCTCGTAGCGGGTGCGAAATGTGCGTTTTCGGCGCAATTGCGCTGAATCGGTCGTTCCCCCGCGACCAGTTCGGTGCGATTGCGCTGATTCGGTCATCTCCCGGGCGAGCAGGCCGGTGGCGACGCGCAGCAGCTCGTCGTCCGACAGCTCGGCTGGATCGACCGCCGGCGGCCCGAACCGGCGCGCCTCGTCGACCCCCACCAGCTCGAGGTCGGGCCGGCCGCGACCGGGCGCCGATGCGGCCAGGACCCGCTCCACCAGCGCCGGCGAGGGTCGGCCGGCCAGGTTCAGGCGGCGCAGCAGCTCGAGCTGCTGGGCGCCGGGCAGGTACCGGCCCCGGCGAGCGGAGCGAGCGCTCCCCGCGATCGGCTCGGTGCCCGCGATGGACGGCGAAGCGCGCGAGCGGAGCGAGCGTCCGTCGTGGGCCCGGGCCGAAGCTCGCGGGGGTGGAGCGGCGTCGGACGCGTCGGTCGCGGTCCAGGACCGCCAGGGCGCCGTACCGCCCGCGCGCAGCTGCGCGATCCAGGACCAGGCCCGGGCCCGGCCGGCGTCGACTGAAGTCGTCATCGCCGCAGGTGCCGGGCCAGCTTCGCGGCCCGCGAGGTCAGCGTGTCGTCGGCGTCGGGCCGGCGCGCGGCCTCGAGGGCGAGGGCGACGATCGCGTCGATGGCGGCGGAGGTGACGTCGCGCGACCTCGGCCGGTCCGGGTCGCGCCACTCGGCGCCGGCAGGCGGCCGCACGGGCCGCAGCTCCTCGAGGTCGCCGACCACGTCGACGTTCGCTCCCTTGACCCAGTCGATCCAGCCCTGGGCGACCTCCTCGGCCCAGTCGTAGGCGTCCGGCGGCAGCGTCACCGGCTGCATCCGCGGCCGCGCGGCCAGGGTCTCGTGGACGACGAGCTGGCGGACCAGCGCGCGGTACTGATCTGAGGGCAGCCCGGCCGCCTTCAGCCGCGCGTTCACCCGGCGCAGCAGCGTGCTCTCGGCCGCACCGATCGAGGGGTTGCGCCGGGCGCCCTCGCGAGGCGCCCACGCCGGGTCGATGCCCAGCACCGTGCAGAACCGCTGCCACAGCTCCTCGGGCGGACCGCCCGGCCGCGGCACCGTCACCACGTGCAGCTGTGCCGGAGCCAGCCCGTTGCCCCACCGCTCCAAGACGCCGGGCAGCCCCTGCACCCGCCAGAACCACCGGGTCTGCTTGCCGTGGTCCGTCTCCTGGATCTGCTTGAGGAAGGACTTGAACGTCACCTTCCGCTGGTGCTTGAGCTGCTCCTGCCACTCCGCCGCGACCTGGCGGGCCACGTCCCGGGCGCTGTAGATGACGTGCACCTCGGCGAACGACAGGTCGCTCAGCGCGCGCTCCGCCTCGGCGGGCTTGGCGCCGGCGAGGATCTCGTGGCTCAGCACGACGGTCCCGCGGGACCGGCGCGCGCGGCGTACGAGCGCCTCCCACTCGCCTTCGGCCTGCGGTCGCATCCCGCCCCAGGGCCGGTCGAGGAGGTCCAGCGCCGCCAGGAACATGTCGCTGTGCGGCCCGGTCGGGTAGCGGTAGCCGTGCCTGCGCAGCGACGTGGCGTTGAGCGCCAGCCGGTCCTGCAGGTACGTCGTGCCGGTCTTGGGCGCGCCCACGTGGAGGTAGACGCGCTTTTTGCTCACGCGTCCGATTGTGACAGCGCCCGGACCACTGCCGAGGGAGACGGGCGGCCCAGCTCGCCGGCCATCCACGCGCTGGTGGCCACGAGGGAGTCGAGGTCGACGCCGTGCTCGATGCCGAGCCCGGTGAGCATCCAGACCAGGTCCTCGGTGGCGAGGTTGCCGGTGGCGCTCTTCGCGTAGGGGCAGCCGCCGAGCCCGCCGGCGCTGGCGTCGTACGTCGTGATGCCGGACTGCAACGCCGAGTAGGTGTTGGCCAGCGCCTGCCCGTAGGTGTCGTGGAAGTGCATCGCGAGGTCGTCCTTGGCCATCCCCGCCGCCACGAACGCGTCGATCAGGGCGGTCACCTGGCCGGCGGTGCCGACGCCGATGGTGTCACCGAGGCTGAGCTGGCCGGCGCCGAGGTCGAAGAGCCGCTTCCCTACCGACACCACCTGCTCGACGGGGACCGCGCCCTCCCACGGGTCGCCGAAGCACATGGAGACGTACGCGCGGACGTCGAGCCCGGCGTCGCGGGCGCGCTTGACGGTGGGCTCGAACATCGCGAACTGCTCGTCGAGGCCGCGGTTGAGGTTCTTCTGCGCGAACGTCTCGGTCGCGGATCCGAAGATGGCGACGTGCCTCAGCCCGAGCTCGAGCGCGCGGTCGAGGCCGCGCTCGTTGGGCACGAGGACGGGCAGTTCCTTGCCGTCCGCGCCGAGGCGGGTCATCAGCTCCTCTGCGTCCGCGAGCTGCGGCACCCACTTCGGGTGCACGAACGACGTGGCCTCGACGATCGGCAGCCCGGCGGCGAGGAGCCGGCGTACGAACTGCTCCTTGACGTCGACGGGGACCATCGACTTCTCGTTCTGCAGGCCGTCGCGCGGGCCGACCTCGTAGATCGTGACGCGGTCAGGCAGCTTCATGCGGACCCTCCACCACGAAGAGCGTGTCGCCCAGGGCCACCTGTTCCCCCGTCACTGCACCGACCGTGGTGACGGTGCCGGCGAACGGCGCCTTGAGGCTCAGCTCCATCTTCATCGCTTCGAGTACGCCGAGCACCTGGCCCTCCTCGACCGGGTCGCCTTCAGCGACCCGGACGTCCAGGACGGTGCCCGGCATCGGCGCGGTCAGCGCACCGTCGGCGACCGCGGCTGCGTGGTCGCCCATGACGTCAGGTCGGTCGAAGACGAACCGCTGCCCGTGGTGGACCACCTCGACCCGGTCGTGCCGGACCGCGGCCACCGGCCGCGTCGCCGGCTGGACGCCCAGGGTCACCGCCTCGTCGAGCTCGACCACGACGGGCGCCGGCTCGGATGCGATCCGGAACCCGTCGGACGCGAACGGCCCGGCGTCCTCGCGGTCGCGGATGAAGACCTCCCACGCGGCGAGGTCGCGCGCGGGCGCCGGGTCGGGCGGTGCGAGGTCGTTGTCGTCGAGCCACGCGGTGTCGATGGTGGCGTCGCGGAACTCATCGCTCGCGACCAGCGTGCGCAGGAAGCCGGTGTTGGTGGTCAGGCCGAGGATCGCGGTGTCGTCGAGGGCGGCGACCAGCGCTCGCCGCGCGTCCTCGCGGGTCGCGCCGTGGGCGATTACCTTCCCCAACATCGGGTCGTACGCGGTCGACACGACCTGTCCGGACGCGAGCGCCTGGTCCACGCGAACGGCGTCCGGCCACTCCACGTACGTCGCCGTGCCGGCCTGCGGCAGGAAGCCGCCGAACGAGTCCTCGGCGTAGATCCGTGCCTCGATCGCGTGGCCGCTGACGGTCACGTCGGCCTGGGCGATCGGCAGCGGCGCCCCGGCGGCGACAATCAGCTGGAGCTCCACGAGGTCGAGCCCGGTCACGGCCTCGGTGACAGGGTGCTCGACCTGGAGCCGGGTGTTCATCTCCAGGAAGAACGCCTCATCGGTGTCGGCGTCCAGGAGGAACTCGACCGTGCCGGCGTTGGTGTAGCCGACCTCGCGGGCCAGTGCGACGGCGCTGGACGTCACCAGCTCGCGGACCGCCGGGCTGATGGTCGGCGCGGGCGCCTCCTCGAGCACCTTCTGGTGGCGGCGCTGGGTGGAGCAGTCGCGCTCCCAGAGGTGGATGACGTGACCGTGCGCGTCGGCCAGCACCTGCACCTCGATGTGCCGGCCGTGCTCGACGTACTTCTCGACGAGCAGGGTGTCGTCACCGAACGCGCTGCGCGCTTCCCGGGCCGCTGCCGCCTTCGCCTCCTCGAGCTCGGACTCCTCGCGGACGACCCGCATGCCCTTGCCGCCACCACCGGCGGCAGCCTTGACCAGGACGGGCAGCCCGGCTTCCTCACCCCGCGGTACGACGGGCACGCCGGCGGCCACGGCGATCTCGCGCGCGTGGTCCTTGCGCGCCATCGCCTCCATCGCCTCGGGCGGCGGGCCGATCCACACCAGACCGGCGGCCGTCACGGCGCGAGCGAAGCCGGGGTTCTCCGAGAGGAAGCCATAGCCCGGGTGCACGGAGTCGGCGCCAGCCGCGATCGCCTGGGCGATCTGGGCCTTCGGGTCGAGGAAGTCGCCGCTGCTCACGGTGGCCCGGATGCCGAGGCGGTCGCAGGTGCGGGCGATCCGTGCCGCGATCTCGCCACGGTTGGCGATGAAGACAGAAGTCAGCACCCCCATCACATCCGGAAGACGCCGTAGGACGGCGCTGGGATCGGGGCGTGGGCGGCCGCGGCCAGCCCCATGCCGAGGACCCGGCGGGTGTCGACGGGGTCGATGACGCCGTCGTCCCACAGCCGGGCGGTCGAGTAGTACGGCGAGCCCTGGGCGTCGTACTGCCCGCGGATGCGCGCCTTGAAGTCCTCCACGGGCTCCGGGTCGTCGGGTCGTCGTACCTCGGCGAGCACGGCGGCGGCCTGCTCCCCGCCCATCACCGAGATCCGGGCATTGGGCCACATCCAGAGGAACCGCGGGTCGTAGGCGCGGCCGCACATGCCGTAGTTGCCGGCCCCGAACGAGCCGCCGATGACGACGGTGAACTTGGGTACGACGCTGCACGCGACCGCGGTGACGAGCTTGGCGCCGTCGCGGGCGATGCCCTTGTTCTCGTACTCCTTGCCGACCATGAACCCGGAGATGTTCTGCAAGAACACCAGCGGGATCCGGCGCTGGTTGCACAGCTCGATGAAGTGCGCGCCCTTGAGGGCCGACTCGCTGAACAGGATCCCGTTGTTGGCGACGATGCCGACCTCGTGACCCCAGATCCGGGCGAAGCCGCAGACCAGCGTCTCGGCGTACAGCTGCTTGAACTCGTGGAACCGGCTGCCGTCCACGACCCGGCGGATCACCTCGCGGACGTCGTACGGCGTCCGGGTGTCGGTCGGGACCACGTCGTAGAGGCCGAGCGGATCCTCGTGCGGCTCCTCGACCGGGTGCGCGGTGAGACTGGGAGCCTCCTCGGGCAGGGTCGCGATGATGGAGCGCACGATCGCCAGGGCGTGCGCGTCGTCGTCGGCGAGGTGATCGACCACCCCGCTGGTGCGGGCGTGCACGTCGCCGCCGCCGAGCTCCTCCGCGGTGACGATCTCGCCCGTAGCGGCCTTCACCAGCGGCGGGCCGCCGAGGAAGATCGTGCCCTGGTTGCGGACGATGATGCTCTCGTCCGACATCGCCGGGACGTAGGCGCCGCCGGCGGTGCAGGAGCCCATCACGCTGGCGATCTGCGGGATGCCCCGGGCAGAAAGGTTGGCCTGGTTGAAGAAGATCCGGCCGAAGTGCTCCTTGTCGGGGAACACGTCGTCCTGCATCGGCAGGAAGGCGCCGCCGGAGTCGACGAGGTAGACGCACGGCAGCCGGTTGTCGGCGGCGACGGCCTGCGCGCGCAGGTGCTTCTTCACCGTGATCGGGTAGTAGGTGCCGCCCTTGACCGTGGCGTCGTTCGCCACCACGACGGTCTCCCTGCCGCTGACCCGGCCGATGCCCGTCACGATGCCGGCGCTCGGGACGGCGTCGTCGTACATCCCGGTCGCGGCGAGCGGACTCAGCTCGAGGAAGGGGCTGCCGGGGTCGAGTAGCCGGTCCACCCGGTCTCGCACGAGCAGCTTGCCCCGCGCGGTGTGCCTCTCGCGCGCCGACTCCGACCCGCCCAGGCGCACGACAGCCAGCCGCTCACGCAGGTCGGCGACGAGGTCCCGCATCTCCTCTGCCACCCCGCAAGGTTAGCGATCATTAACCTGTGGGGCCAGAGCGCCGCGACTTCGGCCTCCGGCCACGATGGACCGCGAAGCTCGCGAGCGAAGCGAGCGTCCGTCGTGGGTGGGGGTCGAAGCTCGCGGGTATTTAGCCAGCGGTACGCAAGGTGGCAGGGTCGTTCGCATGAGTTCCCTGCGCTGGCAGTGCGTGATCGTCGACTGCGCCGACCCCGAGCCCGTCGCCACCTTTTGGGCGGCTGCGCTCGGCTGGCGACGTACTCATGTCTCCGCGGACGGCGGCGAGATCGTCCTCGAGCCGCCCGAGGGCAGCCCCGAGGACGGCGTCAGCCCGGACCTGCTGTTCATCCGCGTGCCTGACCCGACACCGGGCAAGAACAGGTTGCACCTGGACCTGCGCCCGACCGACCAGGCCGCCGAGGTCGCCCGCCTGGAGGGGCTCGGCGCCACCCGGGCCGAGGTGGGTCAGGCTGAGCGCGGCGACGCGTCGTGGATCGTGATGGCCGACGTCGAGGGCAACGAGTTCTGCGTGCTTCGCGCCTTCACCGCCGAGGAACTGGCCTCGTTCGCGGACGGCTGAGGAACATCCGCCGGCGGTCCGGCGTTCAACGACCATGAGCGCAGTTCCACTCACCGCTGAGTCCTTCGAGCAGACCGTGACCAACAGCGACATCGTCCTGGTGGACTTCTGGGCGTCGTGGTGCGGCCCGTGCCGGCAGTTCGCCCCGGTCTACGAGGCGGCGTCCGAGCGGCACGAGGACATCGTGTTCGGCAGCATCGACACCGAGGCCGAGCAGACGCTGGCTCAGGCGGCCGCGGTGACCGCGATTCCGACTCTGATGGCCTTCCGCGACGGGATCATGGTCTTCCGCCAGGCCGGAGCCCTCCCGGCGCCTGCGCTGGAGGAGCTGATCACCGCAGTCAAGGGGCTCGACATGGATGACGTCCGTGCCCAGGTCGCGGCGGCGGAGGGCAACGAGGGTTAGCGACCGCTAACCTCGGGCGCATGGCCCGGCGCGACGAGATCCTCTCGACCGCGGCGGAGCTGTTCGCGGCCCGCGGCTTCCACGGGGTCAGCGTCGCCGACATCGGCGCGGCCTGCGGGATCTCGGGGCCGGCTCTCTACAAGCACTTCGCGTCCAAGGACGCGGTGCTCGCCGAGATGCTCGTCTCGATCAGCCAGCGGCTCCTCGAGGTCGGTCGCGAGCGGTCCGAGGCCGCCCCTGACGCTCGGGCCGCCCTGGTCGCGTTGGTCGAGTGGCACGTCGACTTCGCCCTGCGGGACCGGCCGCTGATCGTCGTCCAGGACCGGGACTGGGAGTCGCTGCCCGAGGACGCGCGAGAGCAGGTGCGCCGCCTGCAGCGGGAGTACGTCGACCTGTGGGCCGGGCGGCTGCGCGAGGTGCATGCCGGGCTGCGCCCGGACCGCGGCCGGGCGATGGCGCATGCTGCGTTCGGCCTGATCAACTCCACCCCGCACAGTGCGCTGCTCTCCGACGCACGGATGCGCGAGCTGCTCACCCAGATGGCTGTCGCCGCGCTGGGGATCGCCTAGGCCGTGTCAGACGGTTGCTGGTGGATGCCGGCGTCGTCCAGGCGCGGGCTGGCCAGGCGCCGGCACGCGCGCAGACTGGGCGTCTTCGAAGTGTCGGCGGCGCCGCACGCTTTTCCGGGGTCCCCGCGGAAGCGCGAGCGCAGCGAGCGTCTTCCGTGGGGTGGAGCGCGTGATCTGGGCGGCGTCCGGCGCCGCCATGAACCGTCAGACACGGCCTAGTTCAATAGGCTGCCCGGATGCGCGCTCGGGTGGTGGCTCCCCTCATTGCCGCGGTCCTCGGGATCGGCGGCGGCGTCGCGACCGCGATCGTGGTGCCGGGCGACGCCAGCGAGGAGAAGGCCCCGACGGTCAGCGACCCGCTGCACCTCGGGATTCCACTGGTCGACCAGGAGTGCACCGGGGAGGCGCTTCTGGTGATCGGCTACGGCGACACCGTTGCGCCACTCAGCAGCGCGGTCGCCAACAGCAGTCAGGTGGGATTGCGGTACCTGACCAGCGAAGGGTCGTGCGACACGACGCTGGGGCCAGAGGACAAGGGGGCGCCGACGTACGTCGTATACGGCGGGCCCTACGACAATCGCAGGGAGCCCTGCGAGATCCGGATGTCCGGCGACGAGAGCGGCAGCTTCGTCACGGTGCTCCGCTCCGGCAACACGCAGCTGGTCAAGTGCCCCTGCGAGATCCCGAGCAGGGCGGCGCCGAGACTGTTCATCGGCATGGATCCTGACCAGTCGGCGGCCCTCTGGATCCGGGGGTTGCAGGCGATGTTCAACGACGACGACCCCACCGAGTTCCCCCACTCAGCGATCACCGGGAAGTACGACGAGCCGACGGCGGACCGCGTCGCGGTGTTCCAGGACCGCGCGCCGGGCAAGGTGACCGAACCTGGGGAGGTCGACGAGGTCACCTGGGGGATCCTCACCGACCGCCTGTGCCGCAACTACGACTACTGAGTCGCGCTGGGCTCGGCTGCCGGAGCGTGTCGCCGCCGAAGGAGCGCCGGGTCGACGGTGCGCAGCGTGTCGGGCTTGAAACCGTTCTCCACGCCCCACAGCACTGCTTGCGAGCGGCTCGAGACGTTGATCTTCCGGTAGGCGGTTCGGATGTAGGTCTTCACCGAGTTGATGCTGAGATACGCGCGGTTGGCGATCTCCTGGTTGCTGAGACCCTGGGTGATCAACGCCAGGATCTCGGCCTCGCGAGGTGTCAGTCCGGCCGCGCGACCGGGCCAGTCCCCAGCACCATCGACACTCGTCTCGCTGTCGCCGGGGAGGATGACGATCTCGCCGCGCATGACGCGCTCGAGTGCGGCGACGATCTCGGGCCCCGTGAGCACCTTCGAGAGGTATCCCCTGGCGCCACCAGCCACCGCTTCCGCGATGAGTCTGGGCTGGAGGTTCCAGCTGTAGATGACCACCTTGGCTCCGCTGTTGCGAACGAAGTCCTCGAGGTCGATGCCGTCGCCGTCCACCTGGGCGAAGGTGTCGTAGAGGACGATGTCGACGTCACTGATGACCGGCTTCGAGGCTCCGGTCTCGACGACCTCGATGCGTTCGCCCGCGAGGAACGAAGCGACTCCTGCGATCACGACGGCGTAGTCATCGACGATGGCCAGCCGCAGGGGGGCGTTCACTGTGGTCCCTTGATGGCGTCAGTCTAGGCCGGTTCCAGTCGAGGACCTGTTTGGCGCCAGGCCTGCCCTGACGACACCTCTAGGGGTGGAACGCCTCGGCCGCAACGCGAGTAGCGTCAAAACGCCGAGGGTTCTTCGCGACTCGCCAGTCAAGGCGCCTCCATTCCCGGTCACTTCACGCAGTGAATGGGGCCGTTCGCGCATGGACTTCTCCGCATCCATCACCCTTGAGCAAGACCAAGCGCACCTGACTGTCGCAGGTGCACTGGACGTCATCACCACAGTGCAGGTGCGATGGCAGCTCGACCACGCCCTGACGCAGGGCTGCGCTCACTTCACCGTCGACGCGGCCGGCCTGACGTTCATCGACGCCGCCGGGCTGGACGCGTTCGTTCGCCTGCACAACGCCACCGCCCAGCTCGGCGGGACCGTCACGTTCGTCGCCGCCAGCCCAGCATTTCGTCGGGTGTGCGGTTTCACGGGGTTGACGGACGCGTTCCGACTCGCCGGGCTGTCGGAACCGGTCGCCTTCGAGATGGCGTAGCACTGACCCAAGCTCAGCTTCCGGGAGACGTGACGTCCTGCATCTCGAGCTCGGCGAGCAGTGCCGCCGCGCGCAACGCTGCGTCGGCCGCGATGTCGACGTCCGGGTCCTCCAGCTCGTCCCTGGGCGGCGACTCGGCCCGCTCGTGCAGCCGCGCAAGCAGGTCGTCACGGGCCAGGCCGCGCAGGTGCAGCAGCACGAACGGGTCGGCCTCGACCAGCCAGGCGAGCTGGTACATCACCGCCAGCGCGTGAGGGCACGGGTCGGTCCAGGCCTGACAGGTGCAGGTGGAGCCGAGCTCGCTGCCGAAGGGGAGCAGCTCGACGCCGGCCTCCTCGGCGTGCTCGACCAGCGTGTGCGGCAGGTCGCCGGCCAGCAGGGCCGCGACCCGGCCCGCCTCAGCGGCCACCGTCTCCACCAGCGCGTCACCGGCACGCGGGTCGAGCACCGGCACCGTCCCCTGCACCGCCCACAGGCCACGCTCGTCCTCGACCGCGGCCACGAACCTGCCGGGCTCGACCCGGATCTGCCCGATCCGGCCCGAGCGAGAGATGGCCCGGGCGGCGGTCAGGTCGGCCGATGAGTACGACGCCTCCTCGACCGCGCGGACCCACGCCTTGGCCCACCAGCGGGTCGCCCGGGCGGCGCCGCGTCGGGCCGGGGTGCGGGGGTGGACGACGGTGGTCATGGAGCGGTCACCGGTCGCGGCCGTCGCGGCGTACGTCGTCACGTCGCAGCGCGACCAGGTCACGCAGCTCGTCGTTGTCGAGCTCGGTCAGCGCGGCCTCCCCGCCGCCGAGCACCGCGTCGGCCAGCGCGCGCTTGCGCTGCAGCAAGAGCGCCACCCGCTCCTCGATGGTGCCCTGGGTGATTAGCCGGTGCACCTGGACCGGCCTGGTCTGCCCGATGCGGTAGGCACGGTCGGTGGCCTGCTCCTCCACCGCGGGGTTCCACCAGCGGTCGAAGTGGATGACGTGGTCGGCCGCCGTCAGGTTGAGCCCGGTGCCGCCGGCCTTGAGGGAGAGCAGGAACACCGGTGACTCGCCCGCCTGGAACCGCTGCACCATCGCCTCGCGCTCGCGGATCGGCGTCCCGCCGTGGAGGAACTGGTGTGGGATGCCGGCCTTCGCCAGGTGCGCTTCGAGCAGCCTCCCCATGGCGACGTACTGGGTGAACACCAGGGCGGCGCCGTCCTCGGCCAGCACGGTGCCGAGCAGCTCGTCGACCAGGTCGAGCTTCTGCGAGCGGCCGGTCAGCCGGACGACACCGGACTCCTTGAGGAAGTGCGCCGGATGGTTGCAGATCTGCTTGAGCCCGGTCAGCAGCGCGAGCACCAGGCCGCGGCGGGTGACCTGGTCGTCGTGGCCGGCGCGCTCGATGCGGGCCATGGTGTCGCGGACGAACGACTCGTAGAGGACCACCTGCTCACGGGTGAGGCTGAGCGGGTGGTCGGTCTCCGTCTTCGCCGGCAGCTCGGGGGCGATACCGGGGTCGGACTTGCGTCGGCGCAGCAGGAACGGCCCGATCAGGTCGGCGAACTGCCGGGTCTTCGACTCGTGCACGCCCGCCTCGATCGGCGAGGCCCAGACCCGGCGGAACGCCTGCCGGCTGCCGAGCAGCCCGGGGATCACCCAGTCGAGGATCGCCCAGAGCTCGGTGAGGTTGTTCTCCATCGGGGTGCCGGTGAGGGCCACCCTGACCGTGCTCGGGATCTTGCGGAGCGCCTTGGCCGTGGAAGAGCGGGCGTTCTTGACGTGCTGCGCCTCGTCGGCGACCACGAGGTCCCAGCCGACCTCGGCGAGCTCGTCGTGGCTGACCCGCATGGTGCCGTACGTCGTGAGCACGAACCCGCGGGTCAGCCCCTCGAGCGACCGGCTGCCTCCGTGGAACCGGCGGACCTCGACACCTGGGGCGAACCGGGCGAGCTCCTGCTCCCAGTTGCCGAGAAGGCTGGCCGGGCAGACGACGAGCGTCGGACCTGCGTGGCCCTTGTCGACCCGGTGCAGGTGCAGGGCGATCAGCGTGATCGTCTTGCCCAGCCCCATGTCGTCGGCCAGGCACGCGCCGAGGCCGTGGGCGGTGAGCTCGGCCAGCCAGGTGAGCCCCTGCCGCTGGTAGTCGCGGAGCGTGCCGTGCAGTCCGGTCGGCACCTCGACGGGCTCCTGCTCCGCGGCGTGGAGCAGCCGCTCGCGGACCCGCAGCAGCGAGGCACCAATGATGACCTGCTCCTCGACCGGCTGCTCCGCGGTGCCGAGCTGGACCGTGCCGGTCAGCGCCGCCGCGATCGCCTCGGCCGGTGTGGCCGTGCGGACCACCCGCTTGCGGGCCTTGCGGGCGATCGCCGGGTCGATGACGGTCCAGTTGCCGCGCAGCCGCAGGAGTGGAGCTGCACTGGAGGCCAGCTGGTCCATCTCCTCGTCGGTGAGCGGGTCGCCGTGCACCGCGAGCTGCCAGCGGAAGCTGAACAGCTCGCCCTCGCCGAAGATGCCGGTGCGGAGCTGGCCCTCGCGCTGCGACATCGGCCGGGACCGGTCCAGCACCGCGCTCGCGGTCAGCTCGCGGCCCAAGCCCCGCGGCCAGAGCACGTCGACCCCCCGGGTGGCCAGGGCGGCGACGCCGTGCTCGAGCAGGCTCTCGAGCTCGTCGCCGTCCAGCGTGATCTGGTCGGGGACCCGCAGCTCCAGCAGCCGGTCGAGCGCGGGCCAGGCCTCGGCCGCCCCGCGAAGCGCGATCGCGGCATGGGTCCGCGCCCGGTCGCCGAAGCCGTGCTCGCGCTCGTCGGCGGTCCACAGCACCCCGGCGTCGCAGAGGTGCAGGGGGTTCTGCTCGTCGTGGACCTGGAGCACCAGCCGCACCGACCCGGCGACCAGCTCCTCCTCGTCGGCCTCCACGCGAAGCGAGATCCGCACCAGCTGGGGCAGCTCGGGCCTCGGCTCGGTGTAGCGCCTGAGCCGTTCGCGCAGCCGGTCCTCGAAGTGCGGTCGCGGCACCGGTGGGCGCCGCTGGGGCGTCGGTGCGGCTCGCGGCATGGCGTCGGCGACCGCGTCGAGTACGGCGCGGACGACGTCCTCGGCCTCGTCGGCCGCGAGCCCGTCGTGCGCCCGCGCCGCGGCCAGGCGCAGGACCCGGTCTTCGTCGTCGGCCGCCAGCGGCCCCATCCGCCAGCTCGGCTCGCTGCCTGCCGGCTCGATCTGGCCCGCCGCGACCAGCCGCAGCCCGAGCAGTGCGGCCCCGGACAGCAGCCCGACGCTGGGGTGCAGGTCGTCACGGCTGTGCGCCTTGGTCAGCACCGGCAACGCGGCCCGGATCGGCAGCGCCACCGTCCGCCGTTCGTCGGTGAACTCGACGACCCCGTCGCGAGGCGGCTGGGCGGCGCGGAACGTCGCCGTGCCGGTGACGGGGACGAAGCTCACGCTCCTGAACGTAGCTGGGGGCACCGACTCCCTCGGTGGCGTGCCTAGGATCGATGGGTGAGCATTCTCGACGCAAAGATCGCCCGGCTCGACGGCACGCCCACGACTCTCGGAGAGATCACTGCAGGCCGGCCCGCGTTGCTGGTCAACGTGGCCAGCAAGTGCGGCCTCACCCCGCAGTACGCCGGGCTCGAGGAGCTCCAGGAGACCTACGGCGACCACAAGTTCACGGTGGTCGGGCTGCCGTGCAACCAGTTCTACGGCCAGGAGCCCGGCACGGCCGAGGACATCGCGGAGTTCTGCTCGGCGACGTACGGCGTGACCTTCCCGATGACCGAGAAGATCGACGTGAACGGCGAGGAGCGGCACGAGATCTACGAGCAGCTGGTGCAGACGCCCAACGAGAAGGGCGAGTCCGGCGACGTGACCTGGAACTTCGAGAAGTTCCTCATCGCAGCGGACGCCACCCTGGTGGCGCGGTTCCGCCCCAAGGTGCTCCCGGACGACCCCCGACTCGTCGACGCGATCAAGGCGATCTCCATCTCTTAGGGGTGTTTCGCGAGCGGAGCGAGCGCGCCTCGTGATCGGCCTCGGGCAGACGACGGATCCGGCCGGTGACGGGCGGCAGCTCGGCGAGGGTGACGATGCCGGGCTTCGCGGCGACGACGTACGGCACCGCGTTGGTGACCGGCATCGCCGTGTAGATCATCCCGAGCCCCATGAAGCCCGGCTCGGTCCAGTCCTCCGGCGGGAGGCAGTGCAGCACGGTGCGCATGTTCGGCAGCCCGAAGACCTGGATCACGTGGCCGTGGGCCAGCGGCTTCGGCGGCACCGTGTGCTGGCCCATCACCCAGTTGAAGCCGACGCTGACGACGTTCTTGTCCCGCACCCAGCCGCGGTGGTAGCCCATCACGCCGCCGACGGTCCCCTCCGGGATCGTCATGAAGCCCAGGTCGCTGTCGCCGGTGGCGGCGGTGAAGGTGACGTCGAAGGTCAGCCTGTCGAGGACGGCACCCATCGCGTTGGCCATCATCGCGGCCGACTCGGCGAACACCTCGCTCTCGCGGCGCACGCTGTCCGCCAGGCCCGGTGTGTCCGGCGGCCGTGAGAAGCCCATCGCGATCTGGGTGTCCGCCGACTCGTACGTCGAGCAGTCCACCGACTCGGTGATGACCACCGAGTCGACGCGCTCGCACGAGCCACTGAGCGCCATGGCGATCAGGTTGGTCATGCCCGGGTGCGCGCCCGAGCCGAAGATCGTCGACTGCCCCTGCTCGCAGGCCTCGACGATGCGGCCGCGGTCGGTGTCGCTCTGCTGGGCGCCGGTGATCCACGCCGCGCTGGTGCAGACGTTGACGCCGGCCGCCAGCAGCGCCACCAGCTCGTCGATGCTCGGCCACAACGGGTTGTAGCAGCAGGCATCCGGCTCCAGCGCCAGCAGTGCCTCGACGTCGTTCGTCGCCAGCACGCCGGTCGGCTCCGGCCAGCCGCACAGCGCGGCAGCGTCCTTGCCCACCTTGTCAGCACCATGCGCGTAGACGCCGACGAGCTCCATGTCGGCACGGTCGATGATCGCTTGCAGCGAGCGGCGCCCGATGTTGCCGGTGGTCCACTGGATGACCCGCAGCGGTGTCATGCGCGGCAGACTAGCCCTCAACTAGAACACGTTCTAGGGCGTGTCTGACACGCCCTCGTGGCAGGCTGGCTCCGTGGCGATCTCCGCGCAGGACCTGCTCCACCTCCGCGCCTGTGTGGCGCTGGCACGCGAGGCGTTCGAGGCCGGCGATGATCCGTTCGGCTCGATCCTGGTCGACGCGTCCGGCGCGGTGCTGCGCACCGACCGCAACCGCGCCGGCTCGGGGGACGAGACGCAACACCCCGAGTTCGAGCTGGCCCGGTGGTCTGCGGCGCTTTCACCGGAGGAGCGGGCCGGCTGCACCGTCTACACCTCCGGCGAGCACTGCCCGATGTGCTCGGCCGCGCACGCGTGGATGGGGCTCGGCAGGATCGTGTACGCCGGATCGTCGACGCAGCTCTCGCAGTGGCGCGCATCGTGGGGGCTGCCTCCCGGGCCGGTAGCGGTGCTACCGATCACTGCCGTCGCGCCGGACCTGCCGGTCGACGGCCCGGCGCCGGAGCTCGAGGAGGAGCTGCAGGCGCTGCACCGCGCGGCGTACGAGCGGGGCTAGTGCCCTGAGTCGGAAGTCCATGGGCACTAGGCGTGCTCAGAGTGCGTGCATCGCAAGGCGGCGGAGCGAAGGCAGACTGGGCGTCTTTCGAGCGACGCCAACGCCGCGAGGTGCGTGCTATGTGTGCGCGTAGCGCACACGGACTTTCGACTCAGGGCACTAAAACCCCGCCCGCACCGCGGCCATGTCGTCGGCACCGTGGCCGCGCTCCTCGGCGCGCTCCGCGATCGTGAGCACGGCGCGCGACAGCTCGGTCGCGATGCCGGCCGATTCGGCCGCGGCGAGGATCAGCGCGAGGTCCTTGCGCATCCCCTCCACGTCGAACGCCGGTGGGTAGTCGCCGTCGATCATCATCGCGCCCTTGGCGCGGGCCAGGGGCGAGTCGGACGCGCCACCCGAGATGGCCTCGAGGAACAGGCGCGGGTCGAGCGCGAGCCCTTCGGCCAGAGCGATCGACTGGGCCGTCGCCACGGTCTGGGCGCCCGTGAACGCGTTGCAGACCAGCTTGAGCCTGCTGGCCGCGCCGACCACGTCGCCGGCCCACACCGTGCGGGCTCCGATTGCGTCGAGCACGGGATCGGCAACCTCGCGCAGCGCCGGATCGCCCGAGGCGAGCACGGTCAGGGTGCCCTGCTCTGCCGGCTGCCGGGTGCCGAGCACCGGCGCGTCGAGCAGCCTGACGCCGAGCCGGTCGGCCTCCTCGCCCACCCGGTCGATGTCGAGCCCGACCGTCGAGGCCTGGACGACGACGGTCTGCTCGGTCATCCCGGGCCCGGCGGCGCGGAGCACGTCGACGACCGAGTCGGCGTCGAAGAGGACCACCACCACGACGTCGGCGCCACGCACCGCCTCCGCCGGATCGTCGGCCACCGTCGCGCCGTCTTCCGCGAGTGGTGCGGCCCGGTCGCGATTGCGGTTCCAGACGGTCACCGCGTGACCGTGCTGCATGAGCTGTCGCGCCATGCCGGCGCCCATCTTCCCTGTCCCTAGGACTGCGACGGTCGTCATGACGCGACGGTAGATCAGCTCTGCACCGCCAGCGTCAGCGGGAGCACCGCCGAGGCGCCTGCCGCGCGGATGGCGCGGGCAGCCAGAGTGAGCGTCCAGCCGGTGACGACCTGGTCGTCGACCAGGAGCACGCGCGCGCCGTCGGGTATCTCGGCCTGAAGCGTGGCGCGACGCCCGACGGCGGCGACCCGCTGTGCGGAGTTGGCCGCACCCCGGCCCGGGGCGACGTCGGGGTCGACGATCACCCAGCGGCCGACCACCGGCACCTGGAGCCGGCGGGACAGCCCACTCGCGAGGTCCTCGGTCAGCGTCGGTCTAGTCGACGACTCCACCACCACGATCGCGTCGACCTCGGGGTTCCAGTCGTCGAGCAGCGTGAGCACCGCCTGCACCAGCGGCACCGGGACCTCGCCGTCCGGGGTGTCGGATCGGAACAGCGCCCGCAGTGCCTGCCCGTGGCCGAGGTCGGTGAGCCGGGCGATGGCGCGGCCCTCCTCGGCCGGCTCGGCGATCTTGCCCTTGAGGTCGATCCCGAGCGTGGCCAGCGCGGTCGGCCACATCTTGCGCGGCTCGATGGGTACGCCGGGCCGGGCCAGTCGGGCGCCGGCCTCCTCGACCGCCGCGGTCGACACGGTCGAGTCGAGGCTCAGGCCGCCGCAGTTGTCACAGCGGCCGCAGTCGGCCGCCTCGGGGTCGTCGAGCTGCTCGCGAAGGAAGCGCATCCGGCAGCCGCCGGTGTCGAGGTAGTCGAGCATGGCGGCCTGTTCGCGCTCCCGAGCCTCGCGGACGCGCTGGTAGCGCTCGGCGTCGTAGGACCACGGCTGGCCGGTGGCCTCCCACCCGCCGCGCACCCGGCGGACGGCACCGTCGACGTCGAGCACCTTGAGCATCGTCTCGAGCCGGTTGCGGCTGAGCTCGACCCGAGTCTCGAGCGCGGGCGTGCCCAGCTTGCCCTCGGTCTCCAGCGCCTCCAGCGTCTGGCGCACGAGCTCCTCGCGCGGGAACGCCAGCGAGGCGAAGTAGGCCCAGATGTCGCGGTCCTCGGTCGCGGGCAGCAGCACCACGGTGGCCTGGTCGGTGCCGCGGCCGGCCCGACCGACCTGCTGGTAGTAGGCGACCGGCGACTGCGGCGCGCCCATGTTGACCACGAAGCCGAGAGTGGAGTCGAACCCCATGCCGAGCGCGCTGGTGGCGATCAGCGCCTTGACCCGGCCGGCGGCGAGGTCCTCCTCGAGGACGGTGCGCTCGGTGGTCTCGGTCTGACCTGAGTAGGCCGCGACGTTGTGGCCGCGGGAGCGGAGGTAGCCGGCGATCTCCTGGGTGGCCGCCACGGTGAGGCAGTAGACGATGCCGACACCCGGCTGCTCGGCGAGGTGGTCGGCGAGCCAGGCCAGCCGCTGCTCGGCGGTCTTGAGCCGGACCACGCCCAGCCGCAGCGACTCGCGGTCGAGGGAGCCCCGCAGCACGAGCACGTCGGCGCCCAGCTGCTCGGCGACGTCGTCGGTGACCCGCGCGTTGGCGGTGGCGGTGGTCGCCAGCACCGGGATGCCGTCAGGAAGGTCGGCCAGCAGGGTGCGGATCCGGCGGTAGTCGGGCCGGAAGTCGTGGCCCCAGTCGGAGATGCAGTGCGCCTCGTCGACGACGAGGAGGCCGCAGGTCGCGGCCAGCCGGGGCAGCACCTCGTCGCGGAACCCCGGGTTGTTGAGCCGCTCGGGGCTGACCAGCAGCACGTCGACCTCGCCGGCCCGGATCGCGTCGTGGACCGGCTCCCACGACTCTGTGTTGGTGGAGTTGATCGTCACCGCGCGGATCCCGGCCCGCTCGGCGGCGGCGATCTGGTTGCGCATCAGCGCCAGCAGCGGGCTCACGATCACCGTCGGCCCGGCGCCCTCGGCGCGCAGCAGCAGCGTCGCCACGAAGTAGACCGCGGACTTGCCCCACCCGGTGCGCTGCACGACCAGGGCCCGCTGGTGGCCGACCGCGAGCGCCTCGATCGCCCGCCACTGGTCCTCGCGCAGCTCCGCGTCGTCGCGGCCGACGAGCGCACGCAGGTGCCGCTCGGCATCTCGGCGTACGCCGGCGTCGGTGGTCGCGATCATGCTCACTGTCTACCAGCGGGCACCGACCGGCCGAGGCGGTCCTCCACAGGTCAGGCGGCCGGCCCCTTGCTGCGCACGTCGGAGACCGACTGCATCGCCTCGCGGAGCTCGCCGAGCCAGTCCTCCTCGTGCTGGCCGACCAGCCGCACGCACCAGGCCAGCGCGTCGGAGCGCGATCGGGCGACCCCGGCGTCGACCAGGGTGTCCAGGACCAGCCGCTGTGGCTGGCGCAGCCGGGTCATCACGGGGGCGGCCACGTGGGTCCAGAGCTCGGCGTACCGGTCCTCTTCCTGGCCGACGTTGAGACCCCACGACACCTTGGCGTCGTAGCGGTGCTCGGCCTCGCGGGCGATCTCCATCCGCTGGCCCCTGGTCTCCTCGCGGAACGCCTTGGCGCGGCCGGCGCGGGCCTCCGCCCGGGTCACGTCGCTGGCGTCGGCGTCGAGCTCGACGTCCGGGATGGTGAGCCGGACCGTGATCTCCTCGCGGTCGATGATGATGTCCGCGGGGGCGGTCTGCCACTCCGCGGGGAGCCGGCCGGCGAACCAGCCGGCGACGCGCTCTCGCGCCTCGTCTGTAATCATACTTACATCATTACACCGTTGCACCACTGAGACAAGTCAGCTGGACAAGGGAGATGATGAGGTCGTGGGTGTGGACGAGCCTGGGTTGCCGACCCTGTACGACTGGGCCGGGGGCGCCGAGGCACTGCGCCGCTTCATCGACGCCTTCTACGACCGCGTCGAGCACGACGAGCTGCTGACGGCGTTCTTCCCGGGTGGGGTCTCCGAGGAGCACCGCGCCCACGTCTCCGACTGGTGGAGCGAGGTGCTCGGCGGGCCGACGACCTACACCGACGAGCACGGCGGCTACGAAGGGATGCTGGTCCACCACCGGGGCCTCCAGATCACCCCGGAGCAGCGGCACCGGTTCGCCTCGACCATGAGCCTGGCGGCGGACGATGCCGGACTGCCGGCGGACGCGGAGTTCCGGGCGGAGATCATCGGGTACGTCGATCCACCCCACAGAATCGCTCGCTGCACTCGCGATTCCGCGGGGACCCCGGAGAAGCAGTGGGGCACCCGGCTCGCGATGCACAACTCTCAGCCGCACGCAGAGGGCGTGGCCGAGCACGCGCCGGTGCCGCGCTGGGGCTGGGGCATCGCGCCGCCGTACACCGGCTAGTGCGATTCGGTCGGGCGCCCGCCGAACTGCCAGCTGTGCACGTCGACCTCGGCATACCCGTCGGGGGTCAGGATCGCCCGTGCCGACTCCGGGTCGGGTGCGCGGACCAGTGCCGCGGTGCCCAACCAGGTGGCGCCGTCGTCGGACAGCAGCGGCCCAAAGGCGATCAGCTCGTCCTGCGCGGGTGGCACTGCGAGGTCGGCGCCCTCGCCCGTGCCGAGGCCGATGACGAGGTACGCGTTGCCACCTTCCCGGCCACCGGGGAAGTCCCACATGGTGCGCCCCAGCACGTTGCGCCACCGGCGCAACAGCACGTCGCGGTAGACGCCCGCCTGATAGCCCGGCTCGTCGAAGGCGAACGCACGGGCCGCGGCGGGACCGGGCAGATCGAGCATGTGCACGCTGCCGGTGGCGGTGTCCCGGTCGGCGGCCATGGTCGGACCGCGCGCGATCATCTGCGTCGCAAACCTGTCCATGTAGGCCAGATGCTCCTCGAGCAGCTCACCCCGCAGAGCCATGGATCCGGACCGGTCCCGGTGGTAGCAGAAGAACTCCATGCCTCCGAGTTTGGTGCCTGCCGGCCCGAATGACCGGGTCCAACCAGAGATCTTGCGGCCGTCAGGTGATGACAATTGAAACTCGGAGGACTAAGAGTTCTCCCTATGAAAATCCTTCCAAGAACCATCCCCGGTGTCGCCCTGCTCGTCATCGCCCTCGTCGTTGCCGCCTCCGGCGGCGCGGTCGCGGCCAAGAAGATCACCGGCGCCGACGTCAAGAACAGCTCGCTGACCTCGAAAGACATCAAGGACCAGACGCTCCAGCCGGCCGACTTCAGCCCGGCCGCCAAGTCCTCGCTGGCCGGTCCCGCTGGTCCCGCCGGAGCCAAGGGCGCCACCGGTGCGACGGGCCCCGGCTTCGACGACTTCGAGTATCTTGAGGTGACCGAGACGATCCCGGCCAACACCGACGACATCGTCGCGGAGGGCGACTGCCCAGCCGGCAAGCAGGTTGTCGGCGCCTGGGCCTTCTGGAACGCCCACAACGAGGCGCTCCAGGTCTCGGTCAACTTCCTCCCGGGCAACACCGGACAGGCTGTCGCCTGGTCGGACGGCGTCCCGGCCGTCGACGACGTCGTCCTTCAGTACACCTGCGCGACCCTCCCCGGGCCGGCCAGGGGTCAGGGTCGTCCCAGCGGCAAGTGAGCTGACAGCTACCAGATCCGCACGCGCTCGCCGGGGGCGACCCACAGCCCGTCGCCCTCGGTGGTGCCGAACACCTCGTGGAACTCGTCGAGGTTGCGCACGATGTTGGCCCGGAACTCCGGCGGGCTGTGCGGGTCGATGGTGAGGTACTGCTGGGACTGCTCGAGCCGGCGCTTGGTGCGCCAGCAGTAGGCCCAGTTGAGGAACAGTCGCTGCCGCTCCTCGGTGTCGGCGGTGCCGCCCTTCGAGATCAGGTAGGCCCGGTGGCCGATGGTCAGGCCGCCGAGGTCGCCGATGTTCTCACCGACGGTGAGGGCGCCGTTGACGTGCTCGTCGGGGAGGTCGCGCGGGGCGAAGCCGTTGTACTGCTCGATCAGCGCCTTCGACTTCACCTCGAACGCCGCCTTGTCGTCGGGCGTCCACCAGTCGTTGAGGTTGCCGGCGCCGTCGTACTGCGCACCCTGGTCGTCGAAGCCGTGGCCGATCTCGTGGCCGATCACGGCACCGATGCCGCCGTAGTTCTCCGCCGGCTCGGCCTCGGGGCTGAAGAACGGCTTCTGCAGGATCCCGGCCGGGAAGCAGATCTCGTTGGTGCCCGGGTTGTAGTAGGCGTTGACGGTCTGCGGCAGCATGAACCACTCGTCGCGGTCGACCGGCGACCCGATCTTGCCGAGCTGGCGGTCGGTCTCGAACGCCGCGGCGGCCGCGACGTTGCCCAGGAGGTCGTCGGGGCGGATCCGCAGCGCGGAGTAGTCGCGGAACTTCTCGGGGTAGCCGATCTTGGGCCGGAACGTGTCGAGTTTCTCGTAGGCCCGTGTCTTGGTCTCCTCGGTCATCCAGTCGAGCTGGCCGATCGACACGCGGTAGGCCGCGAGCAGGTTGGCGACGAGCTCGTCCATCTGCTGCTTGGAGGACGGCGGGAAGTGGCGCGCGACGTACTCCTTCCCGACCGCCTCGCCGACCGCGCCCTCGACCAGGCTCACGCCACGCTTCCACCGGGCCCGCAGCTCCGGCGTGCCGTTGAGGGTGCGGCCGTAGAAGTCGAAGTTGGCCTCGACGAAGTCGTCGGTGAGGTACGGCGCCGAGGAGCGCAGGACCCGGGTGAGCAGCCAGGTCCGCCAGTCCTCTATCGAGACCTCGCCGAGCACGGTCGAGAGGTGCTCGAAGTACGACGGCTGCCGCACGCAGATCTCGGCGAGCAGCTCGTCGGCCTCGTGCGCCGAGGCGCTCAGGTTGGTGACGTAGACGTCCCAGTCGAAGCCGGGGCAGAGCTCGCGGAGCTCGGCGACGGTCTTGAGGTTGTAGGTCTTCTGCACGTCGCGGGTCTCGGCGCGCTCCCAGTGACCAGCGGCCAGCTTGGTGTCGATGTCGAGCACGGTGCGCGCCCCGGCTTCCGGGTCGCTCTGTCCGTCGTTCGCGTCGATCAGCCGGAGCATCGTGGTCAGGTAGCCGACGTACGCCTCGCGGATCGCGGCGAACTTCTCGTCGCGGTAGTAGGACTCGTCCGGCAGCCCGAGGCCGCCCTGCACCAGGTGGAACAGGTAGCGGTCGGAGTTGCGGTCGTCGGTGTTGACGTAGGAGCCGAACAGGCCGTGGCCGCCGAGCCGCTCGAACTCGCCCAGGAACGCCGCCATGTCGCGGACGTCGCGCAGCGCCGTGACCGCGTCGACCAGCGGCTTGATCGGCCGGGTGCCGAGCCGGTCGACCCGCTCGGTGTCCATGAACGAAGCGAACAGGTCGCCGATCTTCTGCGCGTCGGCGTTCAGCTCGCCCTCGTCGCTGTCCGTCGCCACCTTGGCGAGGTCCTCGATGATCGCGTGGACCTGCGCCTCGGCCACGTCGGCCAGCTGAATGAACGGCCCCCAGCTCGAGCGGTCAGCGGGGATGTCGGCCTCGGCCAGCCAGCGACCGTTGACGTGGCCGAACAGGTCGTCCTGCGGCCGGACGTCGGGGTCCATGCCCTCGCGGGCGTCGTCCAGGATGCTCACGCGGACGAATCTATACGGCGGGCGCACGCGCCGATTCGTCTGTGTCGCCCAGCGGCAGCCTGCACGTCAGGTCGCAGACGAATCGAGGAACGCACCGTCGGCCAGCACCGGTACGACGGCGCTCACGTCGAGCTCGGCTCCGACGTCCACGTCCTCGGCGAAGCCGGCCTCGGCGAGCTCACGACCGCTGGCGCAGTCGCGCAGCCGTGCGCCGAGATCGGCTTCGACGGCGCGGTACGCGTCGGCGGCCAGGCGGGCCTCTGGAGAGAGGTCGGCGTCGTCGAGGAGCGCCAGCAAGGCACCGGCACCCCACAGGTCCTCGGCGGCGGGCCGCAACGAGTCGTCGGGCCAGCGCTCGCCGGCGGCGACCACGGCGAGCGTGCCGCCGTGCGCCAGCAGCCAGCGGGCGACCGCGGTGCGGTTGCGCAGGCAGGCGCCGACCACGGTGCAGCCGCTGTCGGCGAGGCCGAACGCGATCGAGGAGCCGTTGGGGGAGGGCAACACAACGCGGTCGACGCCGGACACCCGGGCCATCGCGGCCGGCGAGAGGCTCACACCGGCGCCACCGGGAAGCGACCTGGCCTCGAGCCGGCCCACGGCGAGCGTCGCCGACCGTTCTTCGGCGTACGCCGCGGCGCGTTCGTCCTTCCAGCGGTATGGCAGCACCGTCATGCCGCGCTCGATGGCGACGCAGAGCGTGGTCGTGAAGGAGAGCACGTCGACGACCACCGCGACGTCCGCGCCCTCGGCGATCGCCGCCGCGCCGGTCGGGCCCCAGTCGAACCGCACCTGGTGGTCGAGCTGGCGATGCGCAGGGTTCATCGCACCATCACGACGGACTTGCCGAGGGTCCTGCGCTGGTCCATGTCGAGCAGCGCCTGCCCGAAGTCCTCGAAGGCGTACGTCGTCCCGATCGGCGGCTTGACCACGCCCGAGTCGATCATCGGGACCAGGGCCCGCCACTGCTCCTGCATGTAGCCGGGCCGCACCATCGCGTAGGCACCCCAGCCAACCCCGCGGACGTCGATGTTGTTGAGCAGGAGCCGGTTCACCTTCACCTCGGGGATGCCCTGGCCGGACGCGAAGCCGACCACGAGGAGCCGGCCCTGGGTGCCGAGCGACCGCAGCGAGTCGGTGAACAGGTCTCCGCCCACGACGTCCAGGACGACGTCGACCCCGCGGCCGCCGGTCAGTGCCGAGACGGCGTCCTTGAAACCGTCGAGCAGGACCACCTCGTCGGCACCGGCCGCTCGGGCCACCTCGCCCTTCTCGTCGGTGCTCACGACCGCGATGGTCCGGGCGCCGTACCCCTTGGCGACCTGGATCGTCGCCGTCCCGACCCCGCCGGCGGCGCCGTGCACGAGCACGGTCTCGCCGGACTGCAGGTTGCCGCGCTCGGCGAGCGCGAACTGCGCGGTCAGGTAGTTCATCGGCAGCGCCGCGCCCTCCTCGAGGGAGAGCACGCCGGGCAGCGGGAACACCGAGTCCTTGTGGCAAGCGGTCAGCTCGGCGGCGTTGCCGTAGCCCCCGACGCCGGCCACCCGCTGGCCCGGCTCGAAGCCCGGCCCGGAGACCACGGTCCCGGCGAAGTCGACACCGATCGTGAACGGCGGCTCCGGCTTGATCTGGTAGAGGCCGCGAGTGAGCAGCAGGTCGGGGAAGGAGATCCCGACCGCGTGCACCTCCACGAGGACGTCGTCCGGCCCGGGCGTGGGCTCGGGGACCTCGCGCACCTCGAGGTGCTCGGGACCGGTGAGCTCGACGACCTGCATCGCACGCATGGACGCCGAGGCTACCGAGGTCGGAAGAACCCTTCGGCGGGGGCCGAACCTTATGCTCGACCACCCTTCCGGCCGCAGACTGTTCCTCGTGTTCGAGATCGAGGTCGACGTCGCGGACCTGGCCAAGGTGCGCTTCACGACGGACGCCGTGTGGGAGACGACCGCGAGCATCCACGCTTTCGTCTTCCTGCGCCAGCACCTGCTGCACCAGCGGCTCCGGCGGCTGGTGCCGAAGCAGCCGGACTTCGACCTCGACCACCTGCTCCTGCTGGCTCGCGACCCGGACTGGCTGCCCGACGTCTGGGCGCCGGCGCCGTCCGCGCGGCCGGGGCACCCTCTCGAGCAGATCGACGCGCTGCGGCACACCGACCTCGCCGTGGCCGAGGCCGATCTCGAGCAACTGCGCATCCTGGCCCCGGACTCGGCCGCGGCCCGCATGGAGCCACAGGACTACCTCGACCACACCGCCGTCGCGCTCCAGGGCTGGTGGGCGGCTGTGCTCGAGCCGCTCTGGGACCGGGTCGACGCCATCCAGCGCGCCGACATCGCGCACCACCAGTCGGTGCTCGCCACGGGCGGGCTGGCCGCGACCATGCCCGAGCTGCACCGCGGGCTCAGCTTCGGAGGCGGCCGACTCCGCGTCGACCTCGGCGACGGCCAGGTGGCCCTGAAGTCGTGCGGCCAAGGCATCTGGTTCATGCCGTCGGTGTTCCGCTGGCCGTGGGTCGCGCTCGACACCCGCGAGACGGTCCCGCACGTCGTGTCGTACGGCGCGCGGGGAGCCGGGCGGGTCTGGCAGCAGCCGGGCCGCGGGTCGCCCACCGGGCTGCCGGACCTCCTCGGCCGCTCGCGGGCGGCGATCCTCGAGTCCCTCGACGTGCCCCGCTCGACGACCACCCTGGCCCGGTCCCTGGGCCTCTCGCTCAGCACCGTGAGCGAGCACCTGTCGGTGCTCGCCTCCTCCGGTCTGCTGGAGTCACGGCGCGACGGTCAGCGGGTGCTCTACTGGCGCACCATGGTCGGCGACCTGCTCGTCGACGGCGAGAGCGCCGCCCTCCTGTCCGGATAGGCCACCTACGCTGGAAGCGTGCCAGGCACGATGGTCTACGACGCCGACTGCGGCTTCTGCACGCGCTCGGCGGACTTCCTGGGGCGGCGCAGTGACTGCGCGGTGCGACCGTGGCAGTCCCTCGACCTGGCCGCTGCCGGCCTGACCGAGCAGGACGTGAGCTCGGCGGCGTACTGGCTCGAGGACGGTCGTACGCCGAGGCGCGGGGCACGGGCGATCGCGGCGGCGCTCCGGTCCTGCCGGGGGGTGGGCTACCGACTCCTGGGGCGGTTGATCGACCTGGCGCCGGTCCGACCCGTGGCCGCGTGGGTCTATGGCCTCGTCGCGCGCTACCGCTACCGCCTGCCCGGCGGCACCAACGCCTGCCGGCTGCCCTGACCTCGAGCTACTTTCGGGCGGACTCGGGCGTCGGCGTGACGATGCTGTTGAGCTCGAAGTGCATCGGGTCGGTGTAGCCCCAGTCGCCGCCCCAGGTGAAGCCCCACTTCTGGAAGATCTGCACGACGCCACGGTCGATGAGGCCGACGGTGCCGCGCTGGTTCTCGACCGCGTTGATGTCGAGCGCCAGCCCGAACGCGTGGTTGGAGAGGGTCGAGGAGCCGGCGATGAAGCGTGCGTTGTAGCACCCCGCGAACTGCTCGGGGTGGATCTTGTCGTCGAGGCCGCGGTCGTGGATCTCCCGCAGCACCTCCTTCAGCTGCGGGAAGACCACCTTGTTGCAGGTGACGGATCCGAGAAGCGGCACGACCTCGGTGGTGATGTGCTCCTGCACCCAGGCGGGGTCGGGTGCGATGCTGCCGCCGCCGAGGACGGTGTAGCGGTAGACGCCCACCGCGTCGGCAACCGTGCCAGTGACCACGGCGATCTGCTGGGCGCCCGGCTGGAGCCCGATGCGGGTGGCCTTGTCGACGAGGGTGACCGAGGCGGAGTCGCCGAACAGCTTCTCGAGCTTCTTCGCGACCTGCTGCGGCGCGGACTTGCCGGTGCGGACGAGCAGGGCGTTGTCGGCCACCATGCCGAGCGTCTCCACCCAGGTCGGGTTGACGACGGCGTCGATCAGCGGCTGCTGCTGGACGTAGGCGCCGATGTGCACCGACGGCGCGTCGGCGGCGCCACCGAGCCGCAGGTAGTCGTTCTCGTCCGTCGTCAGCCTGCCCTTGAGCCGTTCCTTGAGCGCGAGCTCACCGCCGGCGACGCGGTCCCACGCGTCCTGGAAGTTGGCGTACTTCGGCGGGGTGAAGCTTCGGTAGGCGCCCGGGTCGACCGCCGCCACGGTCAGCGCCTCGTTCTCGATGATCGGCTCGGACATCGAGAACTGCATCGCCGTGACGTGCTTCAGCTTCTCGACCGCCGCGACCGTGGCCGGGTCGAGCGCGGCGGCGCCCACGATCAGGATGTCGGCCGGCGCGAGGATGCCCGGCTGCCGAGGGCCGGGCGGCGGGATGGAGTGGCTCTCCTCGATGGTCGGCCCCGCCGTCGTGCCCGAAGCGCCGGGCGAGGCGCTGGGAGACGGCTTCGGGTCCGCGGAGCGGGCGTCGCCGGAGCACGCGGCACACAGGACGAGCACCGCGACCGCGGCGGCCCCCGTCAGCGCGCGTCCTGCCCCTGTCATCTGCCCTCCCGAGGACAAGGGTAGGTGGGGCTCAACCCTTGCGGCGCCGGATCTCCTCGTTGATCGCGGGCACGACCTCGTGCAGGTCGCCGATGACGGCGTACGTCGCGCGGGTCACCATCGGCGCCTCGGCGTCGGTGTTGATCGCGAGGATGTGCTTGGCCGACGAGCAGCCGGCCCAGTGCTGGATGGCACCGCTGATCCCGCACGGGATGTAGAGCTCCGGCGCGATCCGGCTCCCGGTCTGCCCCACCTGCTCGTGGTGCGGCCGCCAGCCCGCACTCGTGACCACCCGGGAGACGCCCAGCGTTGCCCCGAGCAGGTCGGTCAGCTCGAGCAGGTCCTTGAAGCCGTCCGGACCGCCCGCACCGCGACCCGCGCCCACGACCACGCGGGCCGACTTCAGCGAGCCGGACTCGTCGGCTTCGATCTGCTCGGTGGACACGACCCGCGCCACCAGGTCGGCGGCGGCGATCTCCGGCGTCAGCTCGACGACGTCCGCGGCGCCGGGTACGTCGGCCGGCGCGGCCTCGACCGCGTGGCCGGCCACCGAGAACACCGCCGGCCGCTGGTCGAGCAGCATCTCCTCCAGCGCCGCACCTCCGACGACCTGCCGGGTCACCACGAACGGTGCCAGCCCGTGGAACGACAGCACGTTCGCGGCCATCGCCACATCGGCGCGGGCGGCCACGTGGGCCATCAGCTCGTTGCCGCGGTCGGTCCCGGCGGCCATGACGACCACCGCCTTGCTCTGCCCGCGCACCGACAGGATCGCCGAGGCCCAGCCGGCACCGGAGTACGCCGAGAGGCTGTCGCCCCCGACGTCGTAGACCGTGCGGACGCCGTACGCCGCCAGCTCCTTGCGCAGCTCGTCAGACACGCTCTGCCCGTCACTGGCGACGACCACGGCGTCGATCGGCACCCCACCGCCCACGGCGGAGAGGTTGCGGGCGAACGTGAGGGCCTCCAGCGACACCTCGACGGCCGAGCCGTCCAGGTTCTTCTCGACCAGGGTGAGGATCATCGGGACAGCACCCCCAGCTCCTCGAACAGGTCGACCACGGCGGGCGCGGCCGCGGCGCCGTTGCCGAGCACCTGCACGTTGGACGGCACCGGCGGGGGCAGCAGCAGCTTCACCCGCTTCGGCCCGGACGGCTCGGTGCTGGGCGTGCGCTCCTCGATCTCCACCTTCTTGGCCTTCATCCGGCCGGGCACGCTCGGGTAGCGCGGCTCGACGCCGCCCTCCCGGATCGTCACGACGGCCGGCAGCGGCACCCGGTATGTCTCCACGCCGTCCGGTCCCTCGACCCGGGCAGTGATCTCGCCGTCCGCGACCGAGACCACCTTGGCGCCGTTGACCACCGGGCGGCCGAGCTCGTAGCCGAGCCGGATCCCGACCTGGAAGTCGCCGGAGTCGGCGGCATCGTTGCCGAGCAGGACCAGGTCGTGGCCGCGGCCCGCGGCCTCGTGGTCGCGGACCACGGCGGCGATCTCGCGCGCCACGTCGGCCGGACCGTACGTCGGTGCCTCCGCACCGACCAGCGTGGCCGCGTGGCAGCCGACCGCGAGCGCGGAGCGCAGCTGCTCCACGGCGTCGGCGTCGCCCAGCGTCAGCACCGTCGCCTGGCCGTCGGTCGCGCCGGTGATCTGGACGGCGAGCTCGACGGCGCACTCCTCGTGCGGACTGGTCGTGAAGCCGGCGTACCGGCCGTCCACGGCCTGCGCGTCCTCGGTCAGCACCACCTCGCTCGACGAGTCCGGGACCCGCTTCACGCAGACGAGCACGTTCGCCATCAGTGGTCACCACCGGAAGGTCGTCGGGTGGTGACCACTAGCGCAGCCTCTCGTTCGCGGGGTCGAGCAGCGGCGTCGCGTCGACCGAGCCGACGACGACCGGGTAGAGCTCCTCCATGTAGGAGACCGCGAGCTCGTTGCCGATCCGCGCCTCCTCCGGCGGCAGGTAGGCCAGGAGCACGTGCTTGCCCAGCGACGGCGCCGAGCCGGCCGTCGTGACGTAGGGGTGGTGGCCGTGGCCGTCGGTGAGGGTGCCGCCGTCGCGGGTCAGGATCGGCTCGCCGCCGAGCATGTAGCGCTTCGTGCCCGACGCCGAGGTGTGGTCCTCGACGGTCAGCGTGCAGAGCACGGTCTTCGGCCCGGAAGACGACAGAGCCTCCCGCTGGGCCAGGTAGGCCTCCCGCCCGACGAAGTCCGCGGCCTTGACCTTGGGCCGCTGCATCGCGGCCTCGACGATGGTGCGCTCGCCGTCGAGCTCGTAGCCGTAGGCGCGGTAGCCCTTCTCGATCCGGCCGGTGGTGCCGTAGACGCCGATGCCGACCGGCACCGTGCCGTGCGTGTCGCCGGTGTCGAGCAGTGCCTCCCAGACCTGGGCCGCGTCCTCCATGGACACGTAGAGCTCCCAGCCGAGCTCGCCGACGTAGGAGATGCGCGACGCGAGCACCGGCGCACCGGCCACGGTCAGCTCACGGCAGGTGAGGAAGCCGAATCCCTCGTCGGACACGTCGGCGTCGGTGAGCGAGGCGAGGATGTCGCGGGCCCGCGGGCCCCAGAGGCCGATGGTCGAGATCTCGTCGGTGCGGTCGGTGAGCGTCGCCTCGTCGACCAGGTGGTCGGTGAACCACTGGGCGTCGGCCATGCCGTGGGCACCGCCGGTGACGACGCGGAAGTGGTCGTCTCCCAGACGCATGACGGTGAGGTCGGAGCGGAAGCCGCCGTTGGCGTCGAGGACCGGCGTGTAGACGACCTTGCCGACGGCCACGTCGCACTGCGCGACGCAGGTCTGCTGGACGCTTGCGAGAGCACTCCCTGACCCAGGAGGTCCCTCGATGTCGAGGATCTGGAACGCCGAGAGGTCGATGACGCCGGCCGCCTCACGCATCCGCAGGTGCTCGGCATTGATGATCGGGCTCCACCAGCGCGAGTCCCACTCGTGCTCGCGCGGCAGCACCCGGTCGCCGTACTCGTCGAGGAGGGCGGCGTTGGACTCGTACCAGTGCGGCCGCTCCCATCCGGCGGTCTCGAAGAAGAACGCGCCGAGCTTCTGCTGCGAGTCGTACATCGGCGACTTCCGCTGCCCGCGGTCGGACTCGTACTGCTCGGCCGGGTGGATGATCCCGTAGGTCTTGATGAACGACTCGGTGGTGCGCAGCTTGGTGTGCTCGCGGCGCTTCTGGTGCTCGTGGAACCGCGCGATGTCGCTGTGGCTGATGTCGATCTCGCTCCAGCCGTGCGTCATCCACTCGGCGACCGCGCGGCCGACGCCCGGGCCCTCCTTGATCCAGACCGCGGAGGCGGTCCACAGCCCCTTCACGTGGCTCTCGCCCAGGATCGGCAGGCCGTCGCAGGTCAGCGAGAGCAGCCCGTTGATCGCGTAGCGCATCTCCGCGCCGTCGGCCCCGAGCAGCTCCGGCATCAGCTCGTAGGCCTGCTCGAGCTGCGGGTCGAAGTCGTCGCTGGTGAACGGCAGCTCGGTCGGCGACAGCTTGGACTGGTCGATCGAGGGAATGTCCTCGGGCTCCATCAGGATCGCGCGGTGCGCGTAGGAGCCGACCTCCATGTCGGCACCGTGCTGGCGCTCGTAGCAGAAGGTGTCCATGTCGCGGACGATCGGGATGGAGATCTCCCCCTCGAGGCCGGACAGCTGCGGGCAGGGGCCGACGCTGATCATCTGGTGCACGGCGGGGGTCAGCGGGATGCTCACGCCGGCCATGTCACCGATCTTGGGACTCCAGACGCCGCAGGCGATGACCACGGTCTCGGCCTCGATGTCGCCGCCACTCGTGCACACCTTGGCGATCCGACCGTCGGTCACCTCGAGGTCGGTCACCTCGACGTTCGGTACGACGGTGAGCACGCCCTTCTCCAGCGCGCGCTCGCGCATGATCGTGCCCGCGCGGAGCGAGTCGACGACGCCGACGCCCGGCTGCCAGAACGCCCCGATGATCTGGTCCTTGTCGAGGAACGGCACCTTCTCCTGGACGAAGTCGGGATCGACGAGCTCGGCCTCGATCCCCCACGCCTTGGCCGAGGACATGCGCCGTCGCAGCTCCTCCATCCGCTCCTCGGTCCGCGCCACCTCGAAGCCGCCGGACTCGGTGAAGACCCCCATCTCCTTGTACTGCACCACCGAGTCGAGGGTCAGGTCCGTGATCTCGCGGGAGTGGTCGGTGAGGAAGATGAAGTTCGACGCGTGGCCGGTCGAGCCCCCCGGGTTGGGCAGGGGGCCCTTGTCGATCTGGACGATGTCGGTCCACCCCAGCTCGGCGAGGTGATGGACGAGACTGTTGCCGACGATGCCGGCGCCGATGACGACGCACTGAGCCTTGGCGGGGACGCTGGCCATGGGGTCCTCTCAAGCTACTTCGAGTTGTTGCGTCTTGAGCAACACAATGCACGATACGAAACAGGTCCATGGTCGCGCGCGTCTCGATGGAGTGTCAATCCCCGGGGTGCGGGTTTCGGAGCGCTCGCATCAGGGGACACGGCACAAGTGGATGGTGAGATCGACCTCGACCTCGAGTACATGTTCGTCGCGGCCAAGAAGCACATCCCGGACAAGGCCGATCACCTCGCCGAGGTGGCCAAGCGGCTCTACCACCACCTGCAGGCGCTCAACGAGCAGGCCGCGCTCGCCGGTGACCCGGCAGTGCTCACCAACCTGCTCAAGGTGGGCGGCGAGACCTACGACGCGCTGGGCATCGGCGTGACCTCCCTGAACAACGCGGCCCTGGCCGTGGACGCGACCGCCAGGGACTTCGTGCGCAACGACGACGACGCTCGCGCGGACATGAAGAAGATCGACGTGACGCTGGGCGGGGTCGGCCTCGCCGACGCTCCGGTCCCGTCCACACCGGCTCCCCCGGAGCTCGACGACCCCTCGACACCCGGGGCGCCACGCCCCGACGACGAGCCGAGCGGCGGGCACCCCTCCCAGGGCGGCACCACGACGACGCCCGACCCGGTCGCACCGGGCGAGGACGCCGAGGAGCGCGACGAACAGCAGGAGCAGAGCGAGCAGGACAACCCCTACGCGCCCGAGGAGGTGTAGACCGCCATGGCCTTCGACCCGGTCCATTTCGAGACCACCCTGATCGACATCGAGACACACCTTGGCTACCTGCGGGGCAACGACGTCGCGTGGCAGTACCTCCAGCAGTACCCGGTCGAGCTCGGCTCCCAGGACGACCTGCCCGACGGCGGCGAGGGGGTGATCACCGGTCCGGTCTGGACCGACAAGGACTACAAGTTCCCGTGCCCCGACGGGCAGTACGCCGTGACCCCCGACTCGGTGCTGCTGGGCTACATCTCGAGCACGGACCCGAACGACTTCGCCCAGATCGTCAAGACCGTGCAGGCCAACGTCGACCAGGCCTGGACCAACGGCCAGGCGTGGGCGACCGGCATCGCCGACTACGCCCGCAGCGTGTGCGACCAGTTCACCCAGGTCGACGTGCCCAAGCTGTCGGAGGAGGTGCGGCTGATGCAGGCCGGCGTCGTCGACAAGATCCTGATCAACGAGTCCAACGACAACTGGGCCAACCTCGGCAGCATGTACACCCAGTGGTCCGGCGCACACGCCACGGCGTTCCAGAACTTCTACGACAACTACAACGACGTCGAGGCCCGCTACGGGCGCTACCTGAGCGAGATCACCACCGGGTTCGCGATGGTCGCGGGTCTGGCCGGCGCCACCCAGCTCGGCGTCCAGAAGTTCGCCGACGAGCTGCTGGAGGCCATCAAGGCGCAGCTGGCCCAGTGGGTCTCCTTCCACGGCGACCCCGGCAGCGCGGCCGGCACACCCCCGTGGGTCGCCGACATCCCGGCCGTCGCCGAGCAGCTGCTCGGCCTCGCGACATTCCTGCCGGTCGTCGGCACGGCAGCCGGAAGCGTCCAGAAGGGGGTGTCCGGGGCCAAGCAGGTCTACGCCCTGCTCGACAAGTTCCTCGGCCCGGGCAACATCCCGGCAGCGCCGAAGAAGATCCCGGTGAAGACCGCCGAGGAGATCTACACCGGCTTCACCGACGCGCTCTACAAGGACTACTTCACTGCCTACGACGACGCCCTCGACTCGATGAACACCGGCGCGGCGTCGGGGTCGGTCGACGCCGGCAACCTCGACCGGCAGACCTTCAGCGCCAAGAACCTGCTCCAGGCGATGAACGACGCAGACACCGGCTGGGAGGTCCCGGTCAATCCCGGCAGCATGGCCGGCCCGAACGACGACTACTAGCGAGTCCGGGCCGACCAAGCCAGGGACGGGTACGGCTATGGACCGTCCGGGTAGCGCTGGGCGTGCTCGACCGCACGCCGCACCCGCGGGGGCAGCGTGGCCTCGAAGGTCTCGTGGCGCAGGGCCTTCATCAGCGAGACGCACATGCCGATCAGGATCAGCATGAACGGCGCGGCGACCAGGATCACCAGCGTCTGCAGCGCAGCGAGCCCTCCGGCCCACAGCAGCACCGCGGCCACCGCGCCGGTCGCGACACCCCAGAAGATCACCAGCCAGCGCCGAGGCTCCTCGACGCCGTTCTGGCTGAGCATCCCCATCACGATGGAAGCCGCGTCGGCCCCCGTCACGAAGAAGATCGCCACCAGGAACACCGCCAGCGCGACGGTGACGCCGGCCCAGGGGAACTCGCGCAGCGTGTCGAAGAGCGCGGCCTCGAGTGCGATCCCGCCGGTGTCGGTCTTGGGCGGGTCCCAGCCCTGGTTGAGCTGGAGGTCGAGCGCGGTGCCGCCGAGGATCGCGAACCACACGAACGACACCAGGCTCGGGACCAGGATCACGTAGATCACGAACTGGCGGATCGTGCGGCCCTTGGAAATGCGCGCGATGAACATGCCGACGAACGGCGTCCACGAGATCCACCAGGCCCAGTAGAAGATCGTCCAGCCGCCGAGCCAGGAGCTGGCCTCCGAGTCGTAGACGCCGGTGTTGAACGACATCGCCGGAAGCTGGGTGAGGTAGTCACCGACGGTGGTCGTGAAGGTGCCCATGATGAAGACCGTCGGCCCGACCACGAACAGGAAGAACACCAGAACCGCGGCGGCCACCGCGTTGGCGTTGGAGAGGATCTTGATGCCCTTCTCGACGCCGGAGACCGCCGAGAGCACGAAGCACCCGGTCAGGACCGCGATCACCGTCACGGCCAGGGTCTTGTTGCCGCCGCCCTCTCCGAACACGTCGTCGATGCCGCCGGTGATCTGCAGCGCGCCGAGGCCCAGAGAGGTCGCCGAACCGAAGAGCGTCGCGAAGATCGCCACCACGTCGATGGCCTTGCCCGGTCCTCGGCACACCCGGTCACCGAGCAGCGGACGGAACGTGGTCGAAATCAGGTTGCCGTAGCCCTTGCGGTACGCGAAGTAGCCGATGGACAGGCCGATCACGGCGTACATCGCCCAGGGGTGGAACCCCCAGTGGAAGAACGTGTACTGCATCGCCATCTCGGCCGAGGCCGCCGTGCCCGGCTCGCCCTCCCCCAGCGGTGGGGCGTTGAAGTGGGTCAGCGGCTCCGCCACTCCCCAGAACATCAGCCCGATGCCCATGCCCGTGGCGAACATCATCGAGACCCACGAGAACGTCGAGAACTCCGGCTCGGCGTCATCGGGGCCGAGCTTGATGTTGCCGTAACGGGTAAGCGCCAGGTAGCCCGAGAACAGCACGAAGCCTGCGCTCGTCAGCACGAACAGCCAGCCGAAGTTGTCGGTGACCCAGGTCAGGGCCTTGGTGCTGTTCTCCGAGAAGCCGTCCGGCCACACGGCACCGGCTGCCACGAAGGCCACCGCGATGGCCGCGGCGACGCCGAAGACCAGTTTGTCGATAGGGAGCCCGCTGTCGTCGCGCACCTCCGCGGCGTCACCGGGCCGGTCCTGGATGTCAGTCATGTGGCGCTGCCTCCGAGAAATGTTGGGAATCTCTGTTCCGGGGGCGGGGCGGCAGCTGGTGGTGCCGCCCCGGCCCGGTCTCGAACGGGTCGGCTCAGCCGAGCCAGGCCTCGACCTTGTCGGGGTTCTCCTCGACCCACTTGGCCGCGGCGTCCTCCGGGGACATGCCGTCCTCGGAGATGTACTTGGCGACCACGTTCTGGTCGTCGTTGGTGAACTGCATGTTCTCGAGCAGGGCCACCGCCGGCGAGCCCTCCTCCACCCAGGAGGTGGAGGCGATCTTCTGCAGGTCGGTCTCCGGGTAGTCGCAGGCGACCGTGGCCGGGTCGTCCTGGCAGCCGTCGGTGTACGGCGGCAGCTCCACCCGCTCGAGTGGGATGTCGGCGAAGAGCCACTGCGGCTCGTAGAAGTAGCCGATCAGGAACTCCTTGTTCTCCTCGGCCTTCTGGAACGCCGTGATGCTGGCGGCCTCGCTGCCGGAGAAGATGACCTTGAAGTCGAGGCCGAGGTTGCTGACGATGGCCTCGTCGAACTGGACGTAGGACGGGTCGGCGCCAAGGAACTGCCCCTTGCCCCCGGACTCGGAGGTCGCGAACTCCTTGGCGTAGGTGTTGAGGTTGTTGTAGTCGAGGATGTCCGGGTGCTCCTCGGCGAGCCACGGCGGCACGTACCAGCCGATGATGCCGACGGCGCCGAGGGAACCCATGTTGACCGCGCTGCCGTCACCCTCTTCGGCGAAGAACTTCTTCTCCAGGTCCGGGTGACCCCAGTCCTCGATCACGATGTCGACCTCGCCGGTGCCGAACCCCTGCCACGAGACGTCCTCCTTGAGGTCCTTGTAGTTCATCGTGCAGCCGTACTCCTCCTGGGCCACGGCGCCGTAGACGTAGGCGTCCGCCTGGTAGCCGACCCACGGGTTCACCGCCATGTTGACCTCGCCGCAGTCCCCGGTCTCGGCGGCCTGCGACTCGTTGGCCTTGGTCTCCTCGTCGATCGATCCCCCGTCGCCGCAGGCGCTGAGGACGAGCAGGGCGCACGCAGAGGCCGAGGCCAGGCGAGCTCCACGCTTCCAGTGGTTTCTCATTCTTCTCCTTGGGTCGTGCCTCTTGGGATTTCTATGGTTTCCGAGAAGGGGATGGGTCAGATGGAGCCCGCCGGCGCCTGCGCCGGGACCTTCGAGCGGAGCAGCGCGCGGTTCCGGGTGCCGATGTCGTCCTTCTTCGTGTTCGCGGCCGCGCGGCAGACGCGGTCGATCATCACGCCGAGCAGCACGATCGTGAGACCGGCGGCGGCGCCCTTGCCCCACTCCTCGGAGCGGGAGACACCGAGGGCCACGGCGTAGCCCAGCGCCTGGGCGCCGACCAGACCGCCGATGACGACCATCGACAGCACGTAGAGCAGCCCCTGGTTGATGGCGAGGACAATGGAGGAGCGGGCCATCGGCAGCTGCACCTTGGTGATCTCCTGCCAGGTGGTGGCACCGGTGGAGCGCGAGGCCTCCAGCGTGGTCGGCGAGACCGCGGCCACCCCGTCGGCGACCAGCTTGATCGCGACGGGCGCGGCGTAGACGACCGCGGCGATGATCGCGGTGAAGCGGGACGGGCCGAACATGCCCAGCACCGGGATCAGGTAGACGAACGGCGGGATGGTCTGGCCGGCGTCGAGCAGCGGGCGCAGCCCCACATCGACGGCGCGGCTGCGGGCCATCCAGACGCCGAAGATCAGCGCCAGGACCATCACCAGGGCGGTGGCGACGAGAACCATCGTCAGGGTGAGCATCGCGTCGTGCCACAGGTCGAGGAACCAGACGCCGGCCAGGCAGACCACCGCGGCCACCAGGCCCTGCCGGCGGCCGAGCACGAAGGACAGGGCGACCAGTGCCAGCCCGGTGACGAACCACGGCGACTCGGCCAGCAGCGACTGGAGCGGGTTGAGCAGCGCGCTGGAGACGAGGTTCTTGATCCCCTCGGTGAACCCGTCGAACGTCGTCGTGAACCACTCGAAGAAGCGGTCGACCTGGTCGGCCGCGCGGGGGCCGAGGGTGGACGTGGGGAACTCGGCGGCCCAGGTGTAGTAGCGGGAGAGGTAGATCGCGACGCCGACTCCCACGGCGGACACTGCGAGGACGATGCGCCGCACTCGCGGGTCGGCGCCCCCCCGCGCGGCGAGGTCGGCCCGCAGGCTGGCCGCGGTCACGGCGCGGTCGAGCATGATCGCCATCACCACGATGAGCGCACCGGGGACGAAGCCGCCGCCCACGTCGTTGGTGTCGAGAGCGCGACGCACCGGGAGCCCGAGCCCCGGGCCGTTGATGTACGCCGCGATCGTGGCCATCGACAGAGCCGCCATGATCGTCTGGTTGAGCCCGACCACGATCGTCGCGCGGGCCATGGGCAGCTGGACCTTGAGCAGCCGCTGCCACGAGGTCTGCCCCGAGGAGTCGGTCGCCTCGATGGTGGTCGACGAGACGTTTCGGATGCCGTGGCCGGCGATCCGGATGATCGGCGGCAGAGCGTAGAGCAGCGTGCACACCACGGCACCCGAGGCGCCGATGCCGAAGAACAGCACGACCGGGCCGAGATAGACGAAGGTCGGCATCGTCTGCAGCAGGTCCAGCATCGAGGTGATGACGCCGACCCCGACCCGGCCGCCGGTGCCGTAGTAGACGGCCAGCGGAAGGCCGATCACCACCGCGAGCAGCACGGCGACGAAGGTGATGATGAGCAGCTCGATGGACTGGGACCAGAACCCGAAGACACCGAAGGCGACGAAGGAGGCGGCGACCAGCAGAGCGATGCGGAGGTTCGCCACGGCGTACCCGAGCCAGGTCGCGACGGCGATGACGCCGAGCCAGCCGATCTGCGGGACCGGGCGCGGGAAGTCGGGGATGGCGATCATCCGCGACAGCCACCCGACTGCTTCGGAGAACCACGAGCCCAGCTGGTAGGTCGCCTGAACGATCGGGTTGGTGTCGCGGCTGGCCAGGACCGAGTCGCGGAAGTCGGTGAGGTTCTGGTGGAGGTCGGTGTGCTCTCGCCCTGGCAGCGCGAGGGTGTGGGTGCCCTCGGTGAGCTTCCAGATCACCACCCAGGCGGCCACGATGACGGCCGTCCAGGCCAAGCGGCTGGAGGCGAGCGCGCCGAGCGGGCCGTCAGGCGGTGCCTCCTGCGGGGAACGGGCGTCCGGCTCCGGCGGAGCGGCGATGGTGGTCACGGCGCCGGCGTGCTCTCGGTGTGGTCCTCCTCGGCGACGACCACGCGGAGGATCTCCTCGTCGTCGACGATCCCGACCACCTTGTCACCGTCCGTGCAGCGCACCGGCTGGTCGGAGGCGAGCACCGCCTTGGCCGCCTGGCGGACGATGGTGTCGCACGGCATCGTCGGGCCGGTCATGTCGTCCTCGGGCCGCGGGTCGCGCATCACCCACTTCAGGGTCAGGACGTGTGAGCGGGGAATGTCGGAGACGAAGTCGCGCACGTAGTCGTCGGCCGGCGCCCCGACCACTTCGTCCGGCGTACCGATCTGCACGATCGCGCCGTCGCGCAGGATCAGGATGCGGTCGCCGAGCTTGAGCGCCTCCTGGAGGTCGTGGGTGATGAAGACCATCGTCTTGCCGAGCTCGTGGTGCAGCCGGATGACCTCGTTCTGCATGTCCCGGCGGATCAGCGGGTCAAGCGCGGAGAACGGCTCGTCGAAGAGCAGCAGCGACGGGTCGTTGGCCAGCGCGCGGGCCAGGCCGACGCGCTGCTGCATGCCGCCGGACAGCTGGTCGGGGTAGGACTTCTCGTAGCCCTTGAGGCCGACCAGCTCGACGACCTCGGACGCCTTGGCGCGCCGCTCCTTCTTCCCGATGCCACGCACCTCGAGGCCGTAGGCGACGTTGTCGATCACCTGGCGGTGGGGCAGCAGGCCGAAGTGCTGGAAGACCATCGAGGTGTGGGTGCGGCGCAGCTCGCGGAGCTCGCCCTCGCTGGCCTCGAGGATGTCGTGGCCGTCCATGATGACCTCGCCGGCGGTCGGCTCGATGAGCCGGGTCAGCAGCCGGATCAGCGTGGACTTCCCGGAGCCGGACAGACCCATCACAACGAAGACCTCGCCCGGCGCCACGTCGAAGGAGACGTCCTTGACGCCGACCACGCAGCCGGTCTTCTCCTTGAGGTCGGCGCGGCTCAGGTCCGCGTCCGCCGTTCCGATGACCCGGTCGGAGCCCTTGCCGAAGATCTTCCAGAGATTTCGCACCGTCAGGGCCGTGTCACCGCTGGGTGGCACCCGGGTGGCGGGTTCGGGATCGGTGATCGCGGTCATGCTGACTCCTCGGTCGTGTGGAGCGTCTGGTCGTTGCGCGGGTCGCGGGGTGGGTAGAGGGAGCTCTTGCCGTGTCGATACCAAGGCACTTCGGCCGGTGCAAGGGGTGCGCTGCCCGCGATCAGGTCGGCGGCCTTCTCGGCCACCATCATCACCGGCGCGTAGATGTTGCCGTTGGTGACGTACGGGAAGACCGAGGCGTCGACGACCCGCAGGCCGTCGAGTCCGTGCACCCGCATCGACCCCGGGTCGACGACCGACAGCTCCCCCACACCCATGGCGGCCGTGCACGACGGGTGCAGCGCGGTCTCGGCGTCGGCGCGCACCCAGTCGAGGATCTGCTCGTCGGTCTCGACCGCGCGGCCGGGCGAGAGCTCGCCGTCGTTGTACGGCGCGAACGCGGGCTGGTTGAGGATGTCGCGGGACACCCGGATCGCCTCCACCCACTCGCGCCGGTCGGTCTCCGTGGACAGGTAGTTGAACTGCATGGACGGGTGCACCTTGGGGTCCGTCGAGCGGATCCGCACCCAGCCGCGGGTGTCGGCGTACATCGGGCCGACGTGGACCTGGTAGCCGTGGCCCTTGGTCGGCGAGCTGCCGTCGTAGCGGATCGCGACCGGGAGGAAGTGGAACATCAGGTTCGGGTAGGCGACGTCCGTGTTGCCGCGGACGAAGCCGCCGCCCTCGAAGTGGTTGGTCGCGCCAAGGCCGCGCCGGTGGAACAGCCAGTTGTAGGCGATGCCGGGACGCGCCCGCCAGCGCAGGCCGGGGGCGATGGAGACCGGCTGCTTCGACGCGTACTGGACGTAGACCTCGAGGTGGTCCTGGAGGTTCTCGCCGACGCCGGGTGAGTGCTGCACGACGTCGATGCCGTGGTCCTTGAGCAGCGACTCGTCGCCGACGCCGGAGAGCTGCAGCAGCTGCGGAGTGTTGATCGCGCCGCCGCACAGGATCACCTCGCCGGCGTCCACGGTGCGGCGCAGCCCCGCCCGCCGGTAGTCGACGCCCACGGCGCGCTTCCCGTCGAACCGCACCCTGGTCACCATCGCCAGCGTCTCTACGCGGAGGTTCTTTCGGTCCCGGACGGGATGCAGGTACGCGCGGGCGGCGGAGAGCCGGCGACCGCGGTGCAGGTTGCGGTCGAAGCGGGCGAACCCCTCCTGCCGGTAGCCGTTCACGTCATCGGTGAGCGGGTAGCCGGCCTCCTGCGCCGCCGCGAAGAACGCCGCGAAGAGCGGGTTCTCGGCCGGCCCGCGCTCCAGCACGAGGGGCCCGTCGCCGCCACGCCACTCGTCTGCGCCGACGCTGCCGTCCTCGCGGAGGCGGGTCTCCATCCGCTTGAAGTACGGCAGGCAGTGGGCGTAGTCCCACTCCTGCATCCCCGGGTCGGCCGCCCAGCGCTCGTAGTCCATCGGGTTGCCGCGCTGGAAGATCATGCCGTTGATGCTCGACGACCCGCCGAGGACCCGGCCGCGCGCGTGCTCGACCCGCCTGTTTCCGAGGTCCGGCTCGGGGTCCGTCTCGTAACGCCAGTCGTAGAAGCGGCTGCCGATGGGGAACGGCAGCGCCGCGGGCATGTGGATGAACGGGTCGATCTTCCAGTCGGAGTGGCCGGCCTCCAGGACCAGGACGCTGGTGCCACTGTCGGCGGACAGCCGGTTGGCCAGCGCGCACCCGGCCGACCCGCCACCCACGATCACGACGTCGTAGCGCTTCACCGTGAGAACCCTTGGGTTGAGGGCCGGGACCTGTCCGAGTCAGGCGACGAAGTCGCCGGGCTGGGATCGGGCTCGGTGTCTCGAAACCAGCCCTGTACTTCGGGGCGGATGTTGTGCCAGACGTGCTTGGTCTCGCGGTACTCCTCGAGGCCGGCCTGGCCGAGCTCGCGGCCGATGCCGGACTGCTTGTAGCCGCCCCACTCGGCCTGCGGCACGTAGGGGTGGTAGTCGTTGATCCAGACCGTGCCCATGCGCAGCCTGGCGGCGACCCGCTGGGCCCTGCCGGCGTCCTGGGTCCAGACCGCGCCGGCCAGGCCGTAGATGCTGTCGTTGGCGATCGCGACGGCCTGGTCCTCGTCGGCAAAGGTCTCGACGGTGAGCACCGGCCCGAACGACTCCTCGCGGGTCACCGACATCGCGCTGGTGCAGCCGTCGAGCACGGTCGGCAGGTAGTAGAAGCCGCTCTCGAGCTCGGGGTCGTCCGGTGCCGCACCACCGCAGCGGAGCACCGCGCCCTCGGCGACTCCGGCGGCGACGTACGCCGCCACCTTGTCGCGGTGCGCGGCGCTGATCAGCGGGCCGGTCTCGGCCTTCGTGTCGTGCGGCCCGCCCAGCCGGATGGTGCCGGCGCGATCGACCAGCGCGTCGACGAAGTCGTCGTGGATCTCGTCCTGCACCAGCAGCCGGGCGCCGGCGGAGCAGACCTGGCCGGAGTGGAGGAACACGGCGGTCAGCGCGTAGTCGAGCGCGACCTCGAGATCTGCATCCGCGAAGACGATGTTGGGATTCTTGCCGCCCAGCTCGAGCGCGACCTTCTTCACGGTGGCCGCGGCCGCGGCCATGATGTGGCGGCCGGTCTGCACCCCACCGGTGAAGGAGACCAGGTCGACGCGGGTGTCCTCGGCCAGCAGCGCGCCCGCCTCGGGTCCGGCACCGAGCACCAGGTTGCCGACGCCGGCCGGCAGCCCGGCCTCCTCGAGCAGCCGCATCAGGTGGATGCTCGTGTGCGGTGTCAGCTCGCTCGGCTTGAGCACGAAGGTGTTGCCGGCGGCCAGGCAGGGCGCGACCTTCCAGCTGGCCTGGAGCAGCGGGTAGTTCCAGGGGGCGATCAGCCCGCAGACGCCGAGCGGCTCGTGGACGACCCGGCTGACCACGTCGGGGTTGCCGGTGTCGACCATGCGGCCGGAGTCCTCGGCGGCGGTGCGCCCGTAGTGGCGGAACACGGAGACCACGTCGGCGACGTCGTACTTGCTCTCGACCAGGCGCTTGCCGGTGTCCGCGGACTCGGCTTCTGCGACGGCGTCCACGTCTCGCTCGAGCAGGTCGGCGGTGCGGAGCAGGAGGTCGCCGCGCTCGCGAGCAGACGTCGACGGCCAGGGTCCCTCGTTGAACGCGCGGTGGGCAGCGTCGATCGCGAACGCGGTGTCCTCGGGCCCGGCCTCGTCGACCTCACCGACGACCTGGCCGTCGGCCGGGCAGACGATGGTGCGGCGACCGCCCCCGAGCGCACTCACCCACGATCCGTCGACGTAGAGGTCTGGCACCCGGTCGTCCCCCTAGGTTGTTGCGTCCTTCGCAACGCGTTGCGGAGTTCGCAACGTTCGCTTGCCTCGCAGAATAGGACTCCTGATCGCTGTGTCAACGGTCACACCGAGGTCGTGACCCGTCCGTGCCATACGCAATGACCCCGTCGGGTCAGGTGCGCTGCCCCCAACCGAGCCGGTGCGAGACCTCCGTGGCCGCCGCAATCAGCATCGGGATGACCTCGTCGAGCCGCTCCTCGGTGAGCCGGAACGTGGGGCCGGACAGGCTCATGGAGGCGATGACATCGCCGTGGGCGTTGCGGATCGGCGCCGCGGCCGCGGTGAGTCCCGTCTCGAGCTCGTCCACCGCCACGGCGTACCCCGCCTCACGGACCTGCTCCAGCTCGTCCTTGAGCTCCGACCGCTTGGTCACGGTCTTGTCGGTGAACCGCGGGAGCTCCCGGAGCGCGGACTTGCGGTCGGCCTCGGACAGCTCGCTCAGCAGCACCTTGCCGTTGCTGGTCGCGTGCAGTGGGATGTGCTGCCCGACCCAGTTGTGGCTCTGCAGGGCGCTGCTGCCCGCGACCTGGTCGAGGTAGAGGGCGCTGGTCTCGCTGCGGACCGTGATGTTGACGGTCTCGCCGGTGTCGGCCGCTAGCTGCCGGCAGACCGGCCGAGCCTCGGTGACCAGGTCGAGCCTGGCCGTGGTGGCGCCGGCCAACCGGAGGTTGCCCACACCGAGTCGGTAGCGCCCGCGGTCGCCGTCCTGCTCGACCAGGCGATGCGACTCCAGCGTGGCCAGCAGCCGGAACGCCGTCGACTTGTGCACCCCGAGCTCGGCAGCGATCTCGGTGACCCCGGCCTCGCCCGAGCGGGCCAGCATCTCGAGGATGGTGAGCGCGCGGTCGACGGACTGCACGGACGCTGACGCGCCGACCTCGGTGTCACTGACCGCCGGCATGCGCGCACCGTACCCCTGCCAAGACCGTTACGGCTGGATGGCCCGCTCATCACTCTCGTGGCCCGGGTCCAGGTGGGTGGCACTGGAGACGCGCAGGGGCACGAAGCAGCCACTGGCGCTGGCCGAGCGCACCCGCGCGGTGAGGCAGACGTGGTCGCCGCCGTCGTCGAGCAGGGCGATGCGCTCGAGCGACAGTCGGTTCGGACATGCTCTGAGCAGCGGTACGTCGTGCTCGTCGAGATCGACGTCCATGCCTGCGAACTTGTCCGTGTCGTCACCTGAGAGGGTGCCGAACCGCTCTGCGACAGCGAAGTCCGCCTCGGTCAGGAAGTGGACCGCGAAGTGTGCGGCGCGCAGGCCGACGCGGTAGGTGTGGTTGGCCTTCGACAGCCACACGCAGTAGCGCTCCGGTGTGATGCTCGACTGCGCATGGAACCCGACCAGGCATCCGGCCTGTTCGCCCTCGGCTGCCGTGGTGAGCACGATCAACGGCGGATCGGCCGAGGCCATCAGCGTGCCGAAGGCGTCATCGCTCACCGTGGCTTCCTCACCCGAGCACCCTATGGCGCGAGGACCCTGAGCCGAGGAGTGCCGAGCCTCAGGGGCGAGGCAGGGCTCTGCCCGATGTGCCGAGCTGTTCCAGGCCGCACAGTGAAGGTGTGAGGGAGACGCCTTCACACGCCCACGAAGGAAGTGCACCTCCATGAACGACATCCACCAGAGCTTCGCCGGCTACGGCCTGGTCCGACCGCAGCAGGGGCGCGTCCTCGGCGGCGTGTGTGCGGGCCTCGGCCAGCGCTTCGGCATCGCGCCGTGGACCGCACGACTTCTCTTCGTCCTGCTGCTCATGGTCATCCCCGGCAGCCAGATCCTGATCTACCCCGTCCTCTGGATCCTGATGCCCTCGCAGGAGACCGTGCCGGTCGAGTCGTCCACGCCGGCGACCGCTGCCGGCTGAGGTTGCCTGCTGACCGCCGCTCGGCGGCGAGGCTGGGTGGCGGTGAGTGAGCAACCTGGCGGTGGCTGGTTCGGCCTGGCTGAGGTTGCCTGCTGACCGCTCCCCGGGAATCCGGCTTGGTTGCGGTCAGTGAGCAACCTGGCGGCCGTCGATGCCTGCCCTTGACCGGGTGATGAATGAGGTCATGATGAGCACGAGGACATCATGAGGAAGCCGATACGGTGCCGGCTCGGCTGGCACAAGTGGGTCACGACGTACGCCAGCGACGGCACCACCCGGTTCCTGAAGTGCAAGCGCTGCCCGAAGGAGGACGACTTCGCCCCGCGGCAGTGGTGGACGGGCGAGTAGGCCGAACGACGGTCAGGTCGTCGGACCGCATCACCACTCGTTCGCAACTACCTGAAGACGACGGTCCGGTTCCCGTGCATCAGCACCCGCGTCTGCGAGTGCCAGCGCACCGCCCGCGACAGCACGGACGCCTCGACGTCGCGCCCGGCGGCGACCAGCTGCTCCGGGGAGTGGGTGTGGTCTACGCGGGTGACGTCCTGCTCGATGATCGGTCCCTCGTCGAGGTCGTCGGTGACGTAGTGGGCGGTGGCGCCGACCAGTTTCACGCCGCGCTCGAACGCCGCGTGGTAGGGCTTCGCACCCTTGAAGCTCGGCAGGAACGAGTGGTGGATGTTGATCGCGCGTCCGCTCAGCCGCCGGCACAGCCCGTCGGAGAGGATCTGCATGTAGCGGGCCAGCACGACCAGGTGCACCTCGTGCTGCTCGACCAGTGTCATCAGCTGCAGCTCGGCGTCGGCCTTCGTGTCCGGCGTGACGGGCAGGTGGTGGAAGTCGAGGCCGTAGGTCTTCACCAGCGGCTCGGCGTCGAGATGGTTGGAGACCACTCCCACGACCTCGATCTGCAGGTCGCCGGTGCTGTGTCGGAACAACAGGTCGTTGAGGCAGTGCAGCTGCTTGGAGACCATGATCAGCGTGCGGTACGGCGCCGAGGCCGACCACAGGTCGAAGTCCATCTCGAACTCCGCCGCCGTGGCCGCGAAGGCTGACCGGAGGGTGTCGGCCGACGTCGGAGCGTCGACCTCGAAGTCGATCCGCATGAAGAACCGACCGGCCTGCTGGTCGCCGAACTGCTGGCTCTCCATGATGTTGCCGCCGTGCTCCATGAGGAACGACGTGACCGCATGCACGATGCCGGGTCGGTCGGGGCAGGCGAGGGTCAGGACGAAGTCGCCGACCGGCTCGTTGGGGCGCGACTGAGCAGCCATGGTCTCCATCGTCGATCAGTCTCCGAGCTCGGCCCGCCGGCGGACGACGTACTCCTCGAGCTCCTGACGGATCGCCTCGTCGAGGGGCGGCGGCTCATACTCCTCGAGCTTCTTCTTGTAGATCTCGCCTGCGCGGGTGGCGGTGTCCTTGGCGCCGTTGCGCATCCAGCGCTCGTAGTTGTCCGAGGAGTTGAGGAACGGCCGGTAGAAGCAGTCCCGGAACCGTTCCATCGTGTGCATCGCCCCCAGGAAGTGGCCGCCGTGGCCGACCTCTTCGTGCGCACCGAACGCCATCGACTCCTCGTCGATCTCCAGCGGCGTGAACTCGTGCTGGAGCATCTCGACGATCTGCGCATCGATGACGAACTTCTCGAACCCGGCCACGAGCCCGCCCTCGAGCCAGCCGGCCGAGTGCATCACCCAGTTGGCGCCGGCGAGGAACGTCGGCATCAGCGTCATCAGCGCCTCGTAGCCGGCCTGGGCGTCGGGCACCTGCGATGACGTGAGTCCGCCACCGGTCCGGAACGGCAGGTTGAAGTGGCGGGCGATCTGGCCGGTGCACAGGAGACCGATCCCGGACTCCGGCGTGCCGAAGGTCGGTGAGCCGGACTGCATGTCGATGTTGGAGAGGAACGACCCGAACACGACGGGAGCTCCGGGCCGGATCAGCTGCGAGAGCGCGATCCCCGACATCGCCTCGACGATCTGCTGGACCAGCGCGGCCGGGATCGTCACCGGCGACATCGCGCCCATCAGGATGAACGGTGTCAGCACCACCGGCTGGTTGGCCGCGGAGTACTCGAACTGCGACTCGAGCATCCGGTCGTCCCAGCGCAACGGCGAGTTGCAGTTGATGAGCGAGATGATCGCCGGCGTCTCCTCGATCGACTCTCGCGAGCCGAACAGGATCTCGGTCATCCGGATCGTGTCCGCCGCGTTGACCCCCGACACGACGTTGCCCATGTAGATCTTGTCGGTCAGCGTCTGCAGCGCGTAGACCATGTCGAGATGCCGGCTGTCGAGCGGGGTGTCGTTGGGCTCGTTGACCACGCCGCCGGCCGAGTCGAGCACGGAGAAGCTCTGGGCCAGCTTGCTGAAGTTGCGGAAGTCCTCGATCGTCCCGTCCCGGCGTACGTCGCCCTCGCGGACGAACGGCGGGCCGTAGACGGCACCGAACGCCATCGAGTCGCCGCCGATGTGCACCGAGTTCGCGGGGTTGCGGGCCTGGAGGTCGAACTCTCGTGGCGCCTTCGCCGCCTGCTCGAGCACGAAGTCGGGGTCGAGGAAGACGGCGTTGCCCTCGACCTTCTGCCCCGCCTTGCGGAACAGGTCGAGGGCCCGCTCGTCCATGAACTCGACGCCGATCTCGGTCATCAGCCGGCGCCAACCCGTCTCGAGGGTCGCCATCGCGTCCTCGGAGAGGATCTCGTAGCGCGGCATGCGGTTCACGAACATGGGGACTCCCTTGTCTACGAGAGGAATTCTGCGAGCGGGATGCGCTTGACCAGGCTCGGACGGCATCCTAGCCTCATGATGTGGAACTGTGGTTCCATCATGTGGAACCTTTCCCGCCAGGTCAATGGAGGAGCAGCAGTGAGCAACGGATCGGCGAGCGGCACCCAGGCGGTGGACCGGGCCGCGCTGCTCGTCGCCACGGTGGTGCAGGCGGCCGAGCCGCTCACCTTCGCGGACCTCCAGGAGGCCTGCGACCTGCCCAAGTCCACGACCTCGCGGATGCTCACCGCCCTCGAGCGGTCGCAGCTGCTGGAGCGCGACGACGACGGCAGCTACGTGGCCGGCAGCCTGTTCTGGCTGTACGCCGCGCGGCACGACCCGGGCGAGGACCTGGTCCGGCTGGCCGGCCCGACGCTGGCGGCGATCGGCGAGGAGACCCACGAGACCGTCAACCTCAGCGTGGCCCGCGGCGACCGGGTGGTGCAGGTGGCTCAGGTCGACTCGCAGTTCATCCTCGGCACCCGCGACTGGACCCAGATCGACGTGCCCGCCCACTGCTCGTCGCTCGGGAAGGTGTTCCTGGCCTGGGACGTCGTGTCGGCCCGCGAGCCGCTCGAGCGCCGTACCCCGGCCTCGCTCATGGACATGACCTCGGTGCGGGCCGACGCGGCCCGCGCCCGCAAGCGCGGCTGGGCGGTCACCGTCGACGAGCTGGAGGTCGGCCTGTCCGGCATCGCCGTGCCCGTGTTCGGACCGCGCGACCGGATCGTCGCGGCGCTCGGGGTCTCGGGACCGACGACCCGGCTGGAGCAACGCCTCCAGGAGCTCGGACCGCTGTTGAGAGATCACGCCACGGAGCTGACCGACCTGCTCCACGGCAACACCCATGAGGAGGGCGCAGCATGACCACCCCCGACGAAGTCCTGCAGGGGCTGTACGACGAGACGCTCGTCGGCAACGCCCCGCGCGTGCTCGAGCTCACCGAGGAGGGACTCACGCTCGGCATGGAGCCGCAGACCCTGCTCTTCGACGCCCTCATCCCCTCCCTCGAGGAGGTCGGTGCGAGGTTCGAGCGCGGCGACTTCTTCGTGCCCGAGATGCTCATCGCCGGCCGGGCGATGGCCGGCGCGATGGAGCGACTGCGCCCGCTGCTGGTCGAGGGCGGGATCGAGACGGTCGGCAAGTTCCTCATGGGCACGGTCAAGGGCGACGTGCACGACATCGGCAAGAACCTCGTCAACATCATGCTCGAGGGCGCCGGCTTCGAGGTGATCGACCTCGGCGTCCAGGTCGCGCCGGAGAAGTTCGTCGCCGCCATTGAGGAGCACCAGCCCGACATCGTCGGCTTCTCGGCGTTCCTCACCACCACGATGCCGATGTTCAAGGCCAACATGAACGCGCTCGAGAAGGCCGGCATCCGCGACACGGTCATCGTGATGGTCGGCGGCGCCCCGGTCACCCAGGAGTACGCCGACGCGGTAGGCGCCGACGGCTACGCGGCCGACGCCTCACAGACCGTCAAGCGCGCCAAGGCGCTGCTCCACGAGAAGCGCAGCAAGGTGCCAGCATGACCCACGAGACCATCCTCCGGTCGGCCTCCAAGCAGGTCGTGATCGGGCACGGGCAGCGGTTCTGCCTGATCGGCGAGCGGATCAACCCCACCGGACGGAGGATCTTCCAGGAGCAGCTGCGGGCCGGCGACTTCTCCGCCATCGAGCGCGACGTCAAGGCGCAGGTCGAGGGCGGGGCCGACGTCCTCGACATCAACATGGGAGTCCCGCTCACCGACGAGCCGGAGCTGCTGGCCAAGGCGATCCAGATGGTGCAGTCGCTCACCGACCTGCCGATCTGCATCGACTCGTCCGTGGTCGAGGCGCTCGACGCCGGGCTGTCGGTCTACCAGGGTCGGGCGCTGGTCAACTCGATCACCGCCGAGGACGACCGGATGGCCGCGATCCTCCCGCTGGTCAAGAAGTACGACGCCGCGGTGATCGCGCTGCCCAACGACCACGACGAGATCCCGATGGAGTGGGAGAAGCGGCTCGACCTGGTCGCCAAGATCGTCAGGGTCGCCACCGAGGAGTACGGCATCTCCAAGGCCGACATCGTGATCGACCCGTTGGCGATGCCGATCGGCGCCGACACCGGCAACTCGCTCCAGACCCTGGAGGCGATGCGGCAGATCCGCGACCAGCACGGCCTCAACATGACCTGCGGTGCGTCCAACGTCTCCTTCGGCATGCCCGACCGGCACACGCTGGGCGCCGCCTGGCTGCCGATGGCCATGACCGCCGGGCTGACCAGCGCCATCATGGACACCCGCACGCCGCAGATCGTCGAGGCCGTGAAGGCCGCGGACGTCTTCCTCAACCACGACGACTGGGGCATGGCCTGGATCGCCGCGCACCGCGCCAAGGCCGCAGCGACGGCGTGACCGGCCCCTTAACGGATCCCGAGGAGCCCGCGGACGAGCTGCCCGCGTTCGACGTCGACGCCGTACGCCGCGAGGGACTCACCGCCGTCCGCGGCGCCGAAGTCCCGGTCCATGACGGCACCGGTCGGGTCGACCTCGCCTTCACCGTCGAGGACAAGGAAGCTCCGCCGACCGCGCGCGCGGTGCGGGTGCCCCCGGGCGTGACCGTCTTCGACTCCGCGTCGTGGAACGGCATCGCCATCGACTCGACGTGCGGCGGCCACGGCACCTGCCACAAGTGCAAGGTGCGGCTCACCCCGGCGACCCCCGCGACGCGCCACGACGCGAAGACGTTCAGTCGAGAGCAGCTCGACGACGGGTGGCGCCTGGCCTGCCTGGCCCGGGCCACCCGTGACCTCGAGGTGGTCGTCCCGCCGCTGACCACGCGGCCCAAGGCGGCCACCGTCGGCGTCGGGCGGCAGGTGATCCTGCGGCCGGCGGTCCAGAAGCGGTACGTCGAGCTGGCCGAGCCCACGCTCCAGGACCAGACGACCGACCTCGACCGGCTGCTCGCCGCCATCGACGACCTGGAGCCCCGCGCCGACCTCTACGTGCTCCGGCGGCTGTCCCGGGTGCTGCGGGAGGCGGACTTCAAGGTCACCGCGGTCATCGTCGACGAAGACCTGATCGACATCGAGCCCGGCGACACCACTCTCGTGCGGTACGCGATCGCCTTCGACCTCGGCACCACCACGGTGGTGGCGACGCTGCTCGACCTCGTCACCGGCACCCCGGTCGCGGTGGCGTCGATGCTCAACAAGCAGCAGCCGTTCGGCGGCGACGTGATCAGCCGGATCAGCGCCACCATGATGGACCCGACCGCGGCCGAGCGGCTGCGCGTCGCCGCCTGCGACACCCTTGCCGAGCTGGCCGCGCAGGTCTGCCGGGAGGGTGGGATCGATCCCGCCCACGTCTACGAGGTCGCGATCGCCGGCAACGCCACCATGACCGCGCTGGCGTTGGGCATCGACCCGGAGCCGCTCGGCGTGGCGCCGTTCATCATGTCGACGGCCACGCCGCCCGCGGTGCTCGCGGCCGACCTCGGCCTGGCCCTGCACCCGCGGGCGCGGGCCATGCTGTTCCCGGCCCTCGGCGCCTACGTCGGCGGCGACATCGTCGCGGGCATGCTCGCCTCGGGCATGGACCGCGACAAGCGGACCCGCCTCTTCATCGACGTCGGCACCAACTGCGAGATCGTGCTCAGCAACGGCGACCGCATCCTGTCGACCGCGGCTCCGGCCGGGCCGGCGTTCGAGGGCGGTGCGATCAGGTGCGGCATGCGCGCGGACGACGGGGCCATCGAAGTCGTGACGCTGGTCCCGGACGCCCCCGCTGATGGGGAGAGCGACGCCGGCGTCACCCTCGGCGTCATCGGCGACGTGGAACCCAAGGGACTGTGCGGCTCGGGGCTGGTCGACGCGGTGGCCGAGCTGGTCAAGGTCGGGCTGCTCGACGCGAGCGGGCGGTTCGTGTCGGAGGAGGTCGCAAAGGAGCTCGCTCCCGGGCTCTCCGACCGGCTCACCACGCTGGACTCGGACAAGCGCGGCCAGGAGCGGGTCTTCGTGCTGCACCGCCCGGCCGTCGACACCGATCCCGCCGACTGCGTCGTGCTGACCCAGCGCGACGTCCGCGAGCTGCAGTTCGCGAAGGCCGCGATCTCGACCGGCTGGACGCTGCTGCTGGAGGAGCTCGGGCTTGAGCACCGCGACGTACAGCAGGTGCTGCTGGCGGGCTCGTTCGGGAGCTACCTCTCCGCCGCGTCCGCGATCCGCATCGGTTTGGTGCCGAAGCTGCCGGTGCTGCGCATCGTCGCCGCGGGCAACGTGGCCGGCGAGGGCGCGAAGATGGCGCTGCTCTCGATCCGCGAGCGGGCCGGGGCGCTGGCGCTGCTGGAGGAGGTGAACTATGTCGAGCTCTCCGACCGCCCGGAGTTCAACGACCGGTTCGTCGACCAGCTCGCGTTCTAGCGGCACTGACGTCGCGCTGATCGCCTGCGGCGCGCTGGCCCAGCCGGCCGCCGAGATCGTCGAGCGCCGCGGCTGGTCGGTCTCCGTGCACCCCCTGCCGCCGCTGCTGCACAACCAGCCGCACCTGATCGCCGACGAGGTGCGCGGGCTGGCCACCGCGCTGTCGATGCAACACCAGACCGTCGCCGTGGCGTACGCCGACTGCGGCACGTACGGCGCCCTCGACGCGGTCTGCTCCGATCTCGGGCTGCGGCGGCTCCCCGGGCTGCACTGCTACGACCTGTTCGCCGGCGAGTCCCGGTTGGCGGCGTTCCTCGACGAGCAGCCAGGGACCTACCTGCTCACCGACTTCCTGGTGCGCTCCTTCGACCGGACGGTGATCCGCGAGCTCGGCCTCGACCGCCATCCCGAGCTGCGCGACGACTACTTCCGGCACTACACGCGGGTGGTCTGGCTGGCCCAGGAGCCCGACGAGACCCTGCGCGCGCTCGCGGACGAGGCGGCCCGCAAGATCGGCCTGCCGCTCACCGTCGTCGAGACCGGAGACGGTCGGCTCGAAGAGGCGCTCGAGGAGCTGCTCGCGCCGTCTCCGTGAGGCCCGGCCGGCACTTGTAACTAACCGTCCGGTGCTCTGGCATGCGGTTATAACCGCATGGCAGTGGTCGTAACAGTTAGTTACAAGTGGCGGGGGCGGCGACTCACACCTTGGCCGTGAGCCGCTCGAGCAGCGTGCGCCGCCACTCGACCGTGGCCGGCACCTGGTTGAAGGTGAAGACGTGCAGGCCCTCGACCAACGTCTGCGGCGCGGACAGGGCCGGGGCGACCTTCTCGAGGAACCGCTCGCCGGTGAACCCACCGGGCGCGGCGAGCCGGGCGAAGGTGCCCTTGTGCTTGGCCAGGAACCTGGTCGACTCCCCCACGCCGATCTTCGTGGCCATCGACAGCAGCTTGGTCCGGTCGACGGGCCCGGGGATCCCGAGCAGTAGTGGCATCGTGATCCCGCGCTTGCGCATCCGACCCACCCAGGTGGCGAGCACCTCGGGGTCGAAGGTCAGGTTGCTCACGACGTGGGTCGCGAAGCGGCGCTTGTCCCACATCGCCTGGATCGTCAGGTCGTCGCTGATCGTCGGGTGCGACTCGGGGTAGCCCGTGATGCCGACGTGCGGGAACGGCCGCCCGAGCGCTGCAAGGTCCTCCAGCAGCGCGAGTGCGTCCGGGTAGGCGCCCGGTTCGTCGGCGTCGCCGCCCGGCACGAAGATCCGGTCGATCCCGGCCCCCGTCAGGCGCTCGCAGATCTCGGACAGCTCGGCGCGGTCGCGGATCATCCGCGCGGCCAGATGTGGGACGGCGGTGTATCCCTGCCGGGTGAGCCGCTCGGTCAGGTCCAGCGTCGCCTCGAGCCCCTTGCTGGGCGAGGCGGTGACGGTGAGCGTCGTGTCGGGGTCGACGTGCTCGAGGATCGTCGCCTCGATCGAGGCGGTGGGGAGCACTTCGTAGCGCGCGTTCTCGAGCAGCCGCACCATGGTGGCCGTAGCGTGAGATTTGTTGCGCATTATGCATCCTGTTTCGTGATGCGCACCGACGTGCCTACCCTAGTCCGCGCCGAAGCCCCCGTCGAGAGCCTCGGGGGCCGACTCGTCGTCCGGTTCCAGCACCGTCGGCCGGATGGTCAGCCAGGACAGGACGCCGCCGACCGCGAGCAGCACCGCGCAGATGATCATGGCCATCCGGAAGGCGTCGTCGAAGGCGGCCGGATCGGCGTACTCCGCACCGTGCAGGCCGACCGCGACCGGCAACGCCGCGACCGCCAGCAGCGCCCCGGCGCGGGCCACCGCGTTGTTGACGCCACTCGCGATGCCGGCGTGCTCGTCGGGGGCAGCGGCCAGCACGGTCGCGGTCAGCGGAGCGATCATCAGCGAGAGCCCGAGCCCGAACACGATCGCGCCGGGGAGGACGTCCCTCACGTAGGACACGTCCGGGCCGATCATGAGCATCAGGAGCACCCCCGCAGCGATCACGAGCGGTCCGAAGGTCATCGGGATCCGGGGACCGATCCGCTGCCCCAGCCGGCCCCCCGGAGAGGCGAGCGCCAGCATCACGATGGTCGTCGGCACGAACGCCGCGCCGGCCGCGAGCGCGCCGTACCCGCTCACCGTCTGGAGCTGGATGGTCACGAAGAAGCCCTGCGCGCCGAGGGCGCCGTACACGAGCAGTGTCATGACGTTGGAGGCGCTGAAGGTCCGGTCGCGGAAGATGCCGAGCACCAGCATCGGCTCCGCCGTCCTGTCTTCGACCACCACGAACCCGACTCCCGCGAGGACCGCGACGACGGCCGCGATCCACGCCGCGGTCCCGCCCCATTCGATGAGCGCGTACGTCGCCCCCGCCAGGGCCGCGGTGGCCAGCACTGCCCCCGGGATGTCGAAGTGCACGGAGGCGTTCGGGTCGCGGGTCTCGGGTACCGCCCGCACGGCGATGAACACGGTCAGCGCAGCGATCGGCAAGTTGATGAGGAAGATCCAGCGCCAGTCGGCGTACTGCACGAGACCGCCGCCCAGGAACGGGCCGATCGCGCCAGCGATACCGGTCAGCCCCGACCAGGCGCCGATCGCCGGCGCCCGGTCCTCCTGCACGAAGGCGCCCTCGATCATCGCGAGACTGCCCGGAGTGAGCAGGGCCCCGCCGACGCCCTGGAGCACCCGCGCCGCGATCAGCACCTCGGCATTGGGAGCCAGGCCGCACAGCAGCGAGGCCGCCGCGAACCAGACCGTTCCGATGACGAAGACCCGCCGGCGGCCGAACCGGTCGCCCAGCGACCCGCCGAGCAGGATCAGGCTCGCGAGCGAGAGCAGGTAGCCGTTGGTGATCCACTGCAGCTGGGCGAGGCTCGCGTCAAGGTCCTCGCCGATGGACCGGAGCGCGACGTTGACCACGGTCCCGTCGAGGAATGCGATGCCCGAGCCGAGCGCTGCAGCAGCAATGACGGCCCGACCGGCGCCCGTGCCCATCCGTACCCCCGCCGGCGCCGAATCCACCACACCCAGAAAGGTAGCCTTCTGCCGTGTCACGTGCTTATGCCCCGTCTGCCGACCTTCGGCTGACCGAGCACGTCGCGAAGCTGGCCGAGGAGCACCCGCCGATCCGCCTCGACTCGGTCGACTTCACCGTGCGCAACCCACTCGAGTTCGAAGCGCGGTTCGGCCACGTCCTCGACTACATGGCCCGCGTTGAGCTCGAGGTCGACCGCAACATCCTCGAGCTCACCACGATGCTGCCCGACCCGCCGGAGGTCGACCGGCAGTTCTACGCGGTGTGGCAGCCCCAGGAGATCCAGCACGGGCTGATCCTCGACCGGCTCCAGGTCGAGCTCGGCCGTGAGTCCGCCGACGCCGACCTCGAGTCGATCGGCCTCAAGCTCAAGATCCTCGGCGCGCTGGCCCACGTCGGCCCGTTCCAGGACGTCTGCCGGATGCTCTACTACCTGACCGGCATGGCCACCGAGCGCTCAGCGGTCCTGGCCTACAACCTGCTGCACCGCGGGACGCTCGACCTCGGCGAGAAGGCCATCGCCCAGACAGTGGTGGGCCAGATCAAGCGCCAGGAACCCGGCCACTTCGTGTTCTACCAGCTGTCGGCTCGAGCGCTGTGGGCCGAGCTCGCCGCCTGGCAGCGCTGGATGGTCCGGTTCATGCGGCGGGCTTCGTTCGCCCCGGTCGGTGCCAACAACGCCGGCCAGAAGGCCGACTTCGGCGACGTGATGGCGGCCCTCGGCATCACCAACGAGCTGGACGACTTCGCGGTGCAGGTCGCGCGCGTGGAGAAGGAACTGCTCTGGGAGCGGGACCGGGGACTCAAGGTTCCCGACTACGTGTCCCGCGCGTTCCACGAGGCCGTGGAGCTGGCGCGCGACCGCGCGCACCTGCCGCACCTGCACCGCTAGACCGAGGTTGGTCGGCACTAACCAATCTTCGCGGCGGGTTAGCGCTAACTAATCTGCGCGATGAGTTTGCGCTAACCCACCTCCATGCTCGACCGTCCGGACTGGCGTGACCCGGCCTCGGCTGGCACGTTCTCCTGTCAGACAGGGACCGGACGAGGTGAGTACGGCGTGACGACGCTCGAGATCGACTGGTTCTTCACGCACGTCGACGGGGCGGGCTGGCTGCACATCCTCACCATCCCCGTCTTCACCGGGGTGATCGGCTGGCTGATCAACTGGTCCGGGCTGTGGATGCTGTTCGAGCCGGAGCGATTCCACGGCGTACGGGTGCGAGGGCTCAAGCAGGTGGCCCGGGTGATGCCGCGCAAGGTGCAGGAGATCCCGGGACTGCTCGAGGGTGGCATCGGCTGGCAGGGCATCGTGCCCGCGCGCGCCGCCAAGATGGGCAGCATCGCCGTGGACAAGGTGATCGCCAAGGTCGGTACGCCGAAGGACTTCTACGAGCAGCTCGAGCCCGAGAAGATCGCCGAGCACATCGTCGACGTGTTCCGCCCGGACCTCCCACAGCTGATCGACGAGATCATGCGCCGCGAGCACCCGCGGCTCTGGCGGGACCTCCCGGCCTGGGGCAGGCAGGCGGTCGTCGCGAGGGTCGACGCCCAGCTGCCCAAGGTGGTGCGCAACATCACCCAGGAGATCGGCCAGCACATCGACCAGCTGCTGGACCCGAAGATCATGGTGATCGAGCACTTCCGGCAGCACCCCGGCCTCGTCGTGTCGATCTTCCGTGAGGTGGGCAGGCGCGAGCTGCAGCTCATGGTGACCTTCGGCTTCGTGTTCGGATTCCTGCTCGGTCTCCCCGTCGCGGTCATCGACCACTGGTTCGGCATCTGGTGGCTGCTGCCGCTGATGGGGATCGTGGTCGGCTGGATCACCAACAAGCTCGGGATGTGGCTGATCTTCGAGCCGCTGCAGCCGCGGCGGATCCTGGGCGTCAAGGTGCACGGCCTGTTCCTGCGCCGCCAGGACGAGGCCGCCGAGGTGTACGCGCGAAACATCGCCGACGAGGTCATCACCCTCGAGCGGATCGGGGACTTCCTGATGAACGGCCCGCGCGGCGACCGGACCCGGCAGATGCTCGCGCGAGCCCTCCGGCCCGCGATCGACGACGCGGCCGGCCCGCTGCGCCCGGCGATCCGGATGGCGGTGGGCACCGGCCAGTACGACCGGATCCGCGACGCGGTGGCGGTGGAGGCGGTCGGGCGCACCGACATCGCCTTCCGCGACCCCGAGTTCGGCCGCCAGCAGGGCAACCGGATCAGGACGCTCGTCGCCGAGCGCACCAAGGAGCTACCAGCGGAGGACTTCGTCGAGATGATGCGGTCGGCGTTCCGGGAGGACGAGTGGATGCTCTACGCGCACGGTGCGGTCATGGGATTCGCTGGTGGCCTGCTCCATCTGGTCCTGTTCGGAACGGGTGGGTCATGAGCGACTGGGACGTCCGCCGCGGGGAGCTGAGCCGCTGGGTCGAGGTCACCGGCGAGGAGCTGCCCGGCATGGTCCGGATCGTCGCCTCGACCAGCGCGAGGTCCATGGCCTGGACCGCGGGCGCGTACGTCCGCTCGGGCCGGCTGCTGGCCCGGGCGCTGACGGATCGCAAGGCCGCCGAGGAGCTGATCCACGAGGTCGCCGACGACGTCGCGTTCGCCACCCGCACCATCTCCGAGGTCGCGCGCGCCATCGCCGAGGGGGTCCCGGTGTCCCGGGCACTCATCGACGGCGGTGCCGCGCTGGCCGCGGTCATCCCCGACCCCGTCGAGGTGGTGCTCCCCGAGCACGAGCCGACGCTGCGCGAACGGGGTGAGGACCTGCTCGAGCGCTCCCGCGACGTGTGGAGCGACGAGGAGCACCACCCGGCGTACGTCCGGATCCTCGACGACCTCGCCCCCGACGAGGCCCGGATCCTGGTGCACATGCTCCGCGGCGGCCCGCAGCCCGCCGTCGACGTCCGCACCGGTGGGCCGGTGGGGCTGGTCAGCTCCAGCCTGGTCGCGTCCGGGCTGACCATGATCGGCGCCCGCGCGGGGGTGCGGTACGGCGACGAGGTGCCGGCGTACCTCAACAACCTGTTCCGGCTCGGCCTGGTGTGGTTCTCCAGCGAGCAGGTGGAGGACCCCATGGACTACCAGGTGCTCGAGGCGCAACCGGACGTGCTGGAGGCGATGCACTCGGTGCGCTTCACCAAGCTGGTACGTCGCTCGATCCACCTCACGCCGTTCGGCATCAACTTCTGCCAGACCTGCCTGGTCGACCCGGAGCAGGTCACCGACCTGCCCGAGCACGGCGCCCCGCTCGACTGAGTCGGCCGCCGGCCAGATGTAACTCACCCCTTGCCAACCCGCTTTACATTCCCTATCGTTCTGTAAATCGCTTTACAGACGACGGGTTTCTGTCAAGCAGAAGGGGATGACGACGGATGGACAGCATCGCGAACACCACCGTTCCGGCCGGCTCGACCGAGCAGTGGCGGGACCCGAAGCGCTACCTGTGGCTGATCGGACTCGTGGTGCCCAGCCTGTTCTTCCTCGGCTACGGCGGATGGCTGCTCACCGGCATCGCGGGGCTGTTCTGGATCGGCCCGGTGGTGATCCTCGTGATCGTCCCTGCGATCGACCTGTTCACCGGCCTCGACCGCTCCAACCCGCCCGACGACGTGATCGAGGCGCTGGAGCAGGACCGCTACTACCGCTGGATCACCTACCTTTTCCTGCCGATCCAGTACGTCGGGTTCGTGGCCGCGATGTACCTCATCACCCGTGGTGACCCGCTGGGCATCGGCGGCGAGCTGCCGCTCTACGCAAAGATCGGCCTCGCGGTCTCGATCGGCTGCATCGGCGGCATCGGCATCAACACCGCGCACGAGCTCGGCCACAAGAAGGAGAGCAACGAGCGCTGGCTGTCCAAGATCGCCCTGGCGCAGAGCTTCTACGGCCACTTCTACATCGAGCACAACCGCGGCCACCACGTCCGCGTCGCGACCCCGGAGGACCCGGCCAGCAGTCGGGTCGGCGAGAACTTCTACCAGTTCTGGCCGCGCACGGTCCTCGGCTCCGTCAAGAGTGCCTGGAGGATCGAGAAGCGCCGCTACGCCCGCAAGAAGCAGCACCCGTTCCGCATCGGCAACGACGTGCTCAACGCGTGGCTGATGTCGCTGGTGCTGTGGGGTGGGCTCATCGCCTGGCTCGGCGTCGGGATCCTGCCCTACCTCGTCATCCAGGCCGTGGTCGGCTTCTCGCTGCTCGAGGTCGTCAACTACATGGAGCACTACGGGATGCTGCGCCAGAAGGTCGGCGTCGGCGAACGGCAGCGCTACGAGCGGGTCGACCCCTCGCACTCCTGGAACTCCAACAACATCGCGACCAACGTGCTGCTCTACCACCTGCAGCGGCACAGCGACCACCACGCCAACCCGACCCGGCGCTACCAGTCCCTGCGCGACTACGAAGAGTCTCCGGTGCTGCCGACCGGATACGCCGGGATGATCGTCCTCTCGATCGTGCCCGCTGTCTGGCGGCGGGTGATGGACCCGCGGGTGCTCAACCACTTCCACGGCGACCTGAGCCTGGCGAACCTCTCGCCCCGCAAGCGCGACCGGATCCTCGCGGCGTACCCACCGAAGCCGGTGGTTGAGGAGGTTGCGCTGCAACCGTCTCGAAACCCCGGCGAGGCCCCGGTCGCCGTCGAGGTGCTCGCCGCGCAGTGCCCGGGCTGCGGCTACATCTACGAGGTCCAGGCCGGCGACGAGCACGAGGGCTTCGCGGCCGGGACCGCCTGGAGGGACGTGCCGGACAGCTGGTGCTGTCCTGACTGCGGCGTCCGCGACAAGGTCGACTTCGTCCCCCTGGACCGGGAGCCGGCCCACTGAGCACCGGGACGTACCGTTCATGACCGTGACCATGGCACCGGCAACGATGCGGGAGCGCGTCATCGACGCGGCGGTGACCCTGACCACCGAGGTCGGCTGGGCGCAGGTGACGATGGCCCGGCTCGCGGACGTGGTCGGCGTCAGCCGGCAGACCGTCTACAACGAGGTCGGCCCGAAGCCGCTGCTCGCCGAAGCGATGATCCTGCGCGAGCTGGAGCGGTTCCTGGAGGTGGTGACCGTCGCCTTCGACGCGCATCCCACCGACCTGGTCGCCGCGATCCGCGACGCCTCATGCGCGGTGCTCGAGGCCTCCCAGGACAACCTGCTGCTCAAGGCGATCGTCTCGGCCACCCACGGCGCGGACACCGAGCTGCTGCCCCTGCTGACCACCCACGCCGGCGCCCTGCTCTCGACCGCCAAGGCGGTGGTGGTCGACCGGGTCGCGCCCTACGACGTCGACCTGAGCGCCGAACAGCTCGACGCCGCCATCGACATGGTGGTCCGCGTCGTACTCAGCCATGTCATGCAGCCCTCGGACTCGCCCGCGCGCACGGCCGACGACATCGCCTGGATCTCGGCTCGGGTCCTGGAGCCCTGACGCCGCCGCCCACCTCTTCGACCCTTTCGGCGCAATTGCGCTGATTCGGTCTTGTTTCACGCGTGAAACAAGACCAGACGGGCGCAATTGCGTTGAACAGGTCGCCCAGCGGGTCAGGCATTCTCCTTGCGGAAGACCGAGGCGCCCCACCACATCGCGAGGACGAAGAGCAGCACCGCCCAGCCGGTCCCCCACATGACGTCGTTGCTGCCGAGGTCGCCGGTGAAGGCGTCGCGCGCGGCGTCGACCATGTAGCGGAACGGCATGAAGTCGGAGATGCGCTGCAGCCAGGCGGCGCCGAGCGTCATCGGCAGCAGGATCCCGCTGAGCAGCAGGATCGGCATCATCACGACGTTGATGACCGGCGCCATCACGTCCTCGCTCTTGGTCGCCATCGCCAGCGCGTTGGAGGCCGCGGCGCAGGCGCCTCCGACCAGCAGCGTGATGACGATTCCGAGTACGACGCCGCCGACGGAGCCACGCATCCCCATCACGTAGGCCAGGGCGACCAGGATCAGTGCCTGCACCAGCAGCTGCAGGACGTCGCGCCAGAGCCGGCCGACCAGCAACGCCGAGCGCGCGGCCGGGGTCACCCGCTCGGCCTCGATCACGCCCTCGCGCCACTCGCCGATCAGCGAGAAGCCGGCGAAGAAGGCTCCGAACATGCCCAGCTGCACGAGCAGCCCGGGCACCAGGAACGTGTAGGCGTTGTCGGTCCCGGTGTCGAACTGGGCGACCAGTGGCTCGAGCAGCGGGCCGAACAGCAGCAGGTAGAGGACGGGCTGCATGATGCCGATCAGCACCCAGGCCGGGTTGCGCAGGTTCATCCGGATCTGGCGGCGGAAGACCACCGAGCACTCACGCAAGTAGGTCGTCACTGCCCTTCTCCTTCGGGTCCGGCGGTCTCGGGATTGGCTGCCTCATCGGCGTCGCGGAGCGAGCGGCCGGTGAGGGTGAGGAAGACGTCGTCGAGGCTGGGCCGGATGACCTCGATGCCCTCCAGCCCGACGCCGGAGGCCTCGAGGTCGCGGAGCAGGCCGGGGACCGCCTTGCCGGCCCGAGCAACCCGGCCGGAGACGAGCCGGCCGTCGACCTCGACGTCATCGCTGATGGTGGCCAGCTTGTCGCGCGCCACCGAGACCTGGTCGTCGCTGCCGATCTCGAGGGAGACGAGGTCGCCGGAGATGCTGGCCTTGAGGTTGTCGGCGGTGTCGCTGGCCACGATCTCGCCGCGGTCGATGATGACGATCCGGTCCGCGAGCGCGTCGGCCTCGTCGAGGTAGTGGGTGGTCAGGAAGACGGTCGCGCCCTCGTTGGTGCGCAACCCTTCGATGTGCTCCCAGAGGTTCGCACGGGCCTGTGGGTCGAGCCCGGTGGTCGGCTCGTCGAGGAACATGAGCGTCGGCGAGTGGATCAGCCCCATCACGATGTCGAGCCGCCGCTTCTGGCCCCCGGACATGTGCTTGTTCATCCGCTTCCAGAGCCCGTCGAGCTGGAACTTCTCGAACAGCTCCTGGCCCTTGGCCACGGCGTCCTTGCGGGACATCCCGTAGAGCATCCCGTGGTCGGCGACCTCGTCGCCGGCGTAGGCGCCGGAGAACGTCGAGCCGACCTGCGAGCAGTAGCCGATGCTGCGCCGGACCAGGACCGGCTGGGTGGCGACGTCGTAGCCGGCGACGCGCGCAGTGCCCGCGGTCGGCGTGAGCAGCGTGACCAGCATCCGCAGCGTGGTCGTCTTGCCCGCACCGTTGGGCCCGAGGAAGCCGACGACCTCACCCTCGGCCACGTCGAGGTCGACGCCCTTGACGGCGTGGACCTCCTTCTTGTTCTTGCCCTGTCCCGTGTGGAAGGTCTGCACGAGTCCTCGTGCCTCGATCATCGGTTCTCCTGATGGGATCGGGTGTCTGCGCCGGCCAGACCGGCCAGATGGCGCGCTCAGTTCAGACCCGTCACAGGTTCCGGACTCATCGGTGGGTGAGGCAGCGCACCACCGACAGGTTCACAGATGAGCCCCCGAGAAGCCCAACACATTTCCTGCGACCGGCCTCCACCGGCGACCGCGTCGGCGTCAGCCCTCGGCGAGGAGCCTCAAGGTCTCGGGGCGGACCCCGTCGTGCCGCATGGCCTCGGCGCCCTCCTCGGAGCCCAGGACCTCCTGGAGGGCGGCCAGGTCCGGCACCTCCAGGATCACGGCGACCTGGTTGGATCCGTCGTCCGCCCGGAAGATCCGGTGCGAGACCCCGACCTTCCCGAAGACCTCGGCCCTCTTCGGCGAGCTCGCCCAGTGGTCGATGTCATCCACCTCGTGGATCGCGATGTAGGTAGCCATGCAGCACCGCTTTCGTCCGGCCGCGATGTCCCGGCCGCAGGCGGCACGCTGCGGTCCGCCATCGGGCGCAGGCCCACGCTGGCACAGGTGCTGCTTCCCCGCCAGACACGGCATCGGGCCGGTTCCGGTCAGGACCAGGTCACGGCGGTCAGCCGGCGCCAGTCATCCGGAGGCTCCGTGCGGTTCCAGAGCCGCAGGTAGAGCTCGACGGCGCCGCCGGTCAGCTCCCAGTCGGCGTCGTCCGGCGGCTCGTCGCCCGTCGTACGCCGGGTGGTGACGGCCGGCCGCGGGCCCATGCCGACCTCCCACCAGTCCGCCAGGTCGTCCGGTCGTACGACGAGCAGCGCGTCCTCGTCGCAGCGCAGCCGCGACCGGGGCCGGGTCAGGAACCCGCCGAGCAGCTCGTCGATGCCGTCGCCGGCGAGATCGAGGTCGACCCAGACCTCGTCCGGCCGCGGGGCCCGGCCGAGGGACGCGGCCAGCGCGTCGACCGCATGGATCGTGGTCTCGTGGCACTGCCGGCGGGCCCAGAAGCCACGGGCCGAGGGCGCGTCGTTCAGGAAGACCAAGGCCGCGAGATCCTCGGGAGCGGCGGTGATCGACCGGGCCAGCTCCTCGGCACCCTCGCTCAGCCACGCCAACGGGTCCGCGACGGCCCTGCCGGCCTCCTCGTAGCCGTCGACCTCCTCGTCGGACGGCCGCTCACCTCGCACCAGAGCGCCCGCCCAGCGGTGCACCATCCCCTGGTGCGCTACCAGGTCGAGCACCGTCCAGTCCGGGCAGGTGGGTACCGGTGCCTCGAGCCCGGCCCGTCCGGCGTACGCCACGAACGCGGTCACCGCTTCGCGGAGCCCGTCGAGATGACGGGAGGTGGTCAGGTGGGTCGGCACGGGGCGAGTGTGGCCCGCGCTGGCGGCGACGGGCGACCGATTTCTGTGCGGATCTGGCAATAGGTTGGAGCGATGAAGGAGCTTCCGTTCGGTATCGACTTCGGCGGGACCGGCATCAAGGGCGCCCCGGTCGACCTCGAGAAGGGCGAGTTCGCGGCAGAGCGCGAACGGATCAGGACGCCCTCGCCCTCCACTCCCGACGCCGTGGCCGAGGTCTTCGTCGAGCTGCTCGGTCACTTCCCCGACTCCCGGGGCCCGGTCGGCGTCACCGTCCCGAGCGTCGTGCGCCACGGCGTCGTCCACTCGGCCGCGAACATCGACGAGTCCTGGGTCGGCACCGATGCCGACCGGCTGTTCACCGACGCCACCGGCCGCGACGTGCACGTCGTCAATGACGCGGATGCCGCCGGCCTCGCCGAGGCGCGGTACGGCGCCGCAAAGGGCCGCCAGGGCCTGGTCATCCTCACCACGCTCGGGACCGGTATCGGCTCCGCGCTCGTCTACAACGGCGTCCTGGTCCCGAACTCCGAGCTCGGGCACCTCGAGATCGACGGCCACGACGCCGAGTCCCGGGCCGCCAACAGCGCGAGGGAGCGCGAGGACCTCTCGATGGAGCACTGGGCCAAGAGGCTCACGAAGTACTACCGCACCCTCGAGATGCTCTTCTCACCCGACCTGTTCGTCGTCGGTGGCGGGATCAGCAAGCAGTCCGACGAGTTCCTGCCGCTGATCGAGATCGAGACCGAGATCGTGCCGGCCACGCTGCTCAACAAGGCGGGCGTCATCGGAGCTGCGCTGTGTGCGGCCGAGGAGCTCGACCGTTGATCGGCCGAAGCCAGGTCTAGGCCAGTAGCCCAGTCTCCTGGGAGCGCCGATCCCCAACACGTGCCCGCCATCAGGCCGCACCTGACCGTGGACGGTGGGCGCGGTAGGCAACAATGGACGAGAAGCGCGTGGGGTGCTTCGACTCTTGGGATGCAGGGGGTGCTGGGGGGATGTCCGAGGTCGTGGGCGCGCGCCCGCGCTGGCGCGACGCGCTGGTGCTGGCTGTGCTCGCTGCCGTGATCCTCGGCGGGCTGGTCCACTACGGCCGCGGTCTGGGTGATGACGACAAGCCCACTGCCGGCGGCCCCGAGAGCCCCTCGGCGAGCAACTCACCGACCTCCGAGGCCACGGCCCAGCTCGAGGGCGCTTCGCAGACCGATCCGGCCGCACCGGCCGCGCCGGCCGCGCCCCTCGGCGGCACCTGCTGGGACGGCCGCGAGATCGCCGCGCTCAAGCTGTGCGGGCTGCCCGCCGGTGCCCGTGGCCTGGAGTGGGTGTTCCCGTCGTTCGCCCGCGACCGCGACCTGTGCCACAAGGCGCGTCCCAACGACGACAGCTATCCCGTGGTCGAGTCCTACGCGTGCTTCCAGCAGGCGATGGGCCAGCCGGTCACCGTCACCTACGACCAGGTGCAGGACCCACGGCACGTCGAGCGCTGGCTCGTGGCGCGACTCGGCACCAAGCACCGCCGGGACATCCCGGGCGCGCACGGCGGGCAGAGCCTCTTCAGTGACCGTGCCAACCGCCCGGCCCGGATCACCGGGATGTACGAACAGTTCCCCTACGTCGTCTCGGTCTACGCCGCGAGCCCTCAGGCAGCACGCCGCGCCTGGCGCAAGATCGTCCGGCAGGTGCCGCCCGAGATGGTCCGCGGCGTCCGCAACTCCTAGGGGCCCCGGCCACTACCGCCAGTCGAGGTCCTGGTCGACGTCGAGCTCGCTGCCCGGCACCGTCCCGAGGCCGAGCAGCTCGGCCGCGAGGTTCGCGAGGTCACCGTTGCGCACCGGCTGCGGTCCGTCGTACGCCGGCCGGCCGGTGCCCGGGTCGGCGTAGTCGGGGTTGAGCTCGTAGAGGTCGGCGGGCCGGATCCCGCGGCCCCACACCATGAAGGGGATCCGGTAGTTCTCCACGTCGCTCGCGTCGTCATGGACCTTCTCGCCGGGCGGGCCGCCGTGATCCGCGGTCAGCACGATCACCAGCCGCTTCGACAGCCGCGGTGTCGCGTCGATCGTGTCGAGCAGCTCGCCGAGCAGCCGGTCCGTCTCGGCGACCGCGTCGAGGTAGGCCGGCGACATCCACCCCGACGCGTGGCCGGCGGCGTCCGGCAGCGCGAGGTGCAGGAACGTGAACCGGCGCTTTGCGGTCGTGAGGTCCGAGACGGCCTCGTCGACCAGTGCGTCGGCGTCGCCGTCGACCTCGAACTCGTCGATCGCCTCCGGCCACGACCGGTCGAAGGTGGCGAACTTGTCCTTGCTGGCGAACAGGGCCGTCGTCCCGCCCGCGTCGTGGACGACGTCGAAGACCGAGGCCGCTCCCTGGCCGTCCGGACCGGGCACGGTGTGGCCAGCGCGCTCGTCGTTCCACGTGACCCCGTGACCACCCTCGTCGGCATCGATCCGCCTGCCGGTGAGCATTCCGGCGTGGTTGGGCAGCGTGATGGTCTGCTCGACCTCGGTGCGTGCGTTGAGCGTGGCGGCACCCTCGCCGAGCAGCCGTGCGAAGGCGCTGTCCGGCCCGAGCCCGTCCAGGGCACCGGTGTTGAGCCCGTCGACGGAGATGGCCAGGACGTCTCTCTGTCGCGGCTTCGCCGGCCGGTCCGGCGTTGCGTCCGGCGTTGGATCCGGAGTGGGCGAACTCGACGTCGGTGGAGGCGGGGGTGACGTCGTCGGCGGTGGGGTCGCGACGGCGCTCGACGACCCGGCCCCTGCGCTCGGCGTCGGGTCGGTGGCCGGGTCGTCACTCCCGCAGCCGGCAAGCAGCAGGGCGGTCGCGCACGCGACCGCCGTGAGGATGCGGCGCATCAGCCCGTGGCGCTGGTTCCGCGGATGGCCGCGGCGACCGCCTTCGGGACCTCGGCGTTGAAGACGGTCGGGATGATGAAGCTCGGGTTGAGCTCCTCGTCCTGGACCACGTGTGCGATCGCGGTTGCGGCGCGCAGCAGCATGTCGATGGTGATGTCGTGGGCACGCGCGTCGAGCAGCCCCCGGAAGACGCCGGGGAAGGCCAGCACGTTGTTGATCTGGTTGGGGTAGTCGGACCGGCCGGAGGCGACCACGGCGGCGTACTTCTCGGCCTCGGCGGGGTCCACCTCGGGGTCCGGGTTGGCCAGCGCGAACACCACCGGCCGCTCGGCCATCTCGGCGATCCACTCGGGCTTGAGGATGCCGGGCGCGCTGACACCGATGAACACGTCGGCGCCGACCAGGCACTCCTGCAGGCTGCCGCGGACCGCCCTCGGGTTGGTGGTCGCCGCCAGGTCGGTGTGCGCGGGCGAGAGCGACGCGTCGCCGGTGCACAGCGCGCCCTCGCGGTCCACGACCACGACGTCGGTCACGCCCGCGGCAAGGAGCAGGGTGACGATCGCCGTACCGGCCGCGCCGGCCCCCGACAGGACGACCCGGGCCTCGGTCAACGACTTCTCGACCACCCTCAGCGCGTTGGTGAGCGCGGCGAGGACGACGATCGCGGTGCCGTGCTGGTCGTCGTGGAAGACGGGGATGTCGAGGCTCTGGCGCAGCCGCCGCTCGATCTCGAAGCAACGCGGTGCGGCGATGTCCTCCAGGTTGATGCCCCCGAACCCGGGCGCGATCATCTCGACGGCCCGGACGATCTCGTCGGTGTCCTGGCTGGCCAGGCAGATCGGCCAGGCGTCGATGTTGGCGAACCGCTTGAACAGCGCGGCCTTGCCCTCCATCACCGGCAGCGCCGCGCCCGGCCCGATGTTGCCGAGGCCGAGCACCGCCGAACCGTCCGTCACCACGGCGACGCTGTTGCCCTTGATCGTCAGCCGTGAGACGTCGTCGGGGTTGTTGGCGAGCGCCATGCTGACCCGCCCGACGCCGGGGGTGTAGGCCATCGACAGGTCGTCGCGGTTGCGCAGCGGGACCTTGGACTGGACCTCGATCTTGCCGCCGATGTGGAGCAGGAAGGTCCGGTCGCTGACCTTGTAGACCTCCACGCCGTCGATGACGTCGACGGCCGCTACGAGCTTGTGGGAGTGGTCTTCGTCGCTGGCCGAGCAGGTGACGTCGAGCACCAGCCGGTCCCGGGTCGAGTCGACCACGTCGATCGCGGTGACCACGCCGCCGGCCGCGGAGATCGCCGTCGCCACCGCCCCGACGATCCCGTGGTCGGGCGCCGTGTGCAGGCGCATGGTGATCGAGTACGACGACGCGGTGGCGGACACCCGCTCAGCCTCACGCCCGAGGTCGCTACGAGCAAGTAACCGGTCGTTGTGGTCTCAGATCGAGCGCTGCTCGACGCCCAGGTGCTCCAGCAGGTTCTCGGAGAACCGGTAGCCCATGCGGTCGATGACCTTGCGCATGGCCGCTCGCACGGCCGGTCCCGACGCCTTCGGGAGCGGCAGGTCGAGGGTGATCTCGAGCTCGGTGGCCAACTCAGTCCCGTCGTGCGTGGGTCTGAGGGCGTACCAGCCCGCCACGCCCGCCTGCTCCGTCGTACCTGTCGGAGGGTCGTGATTGAACTCGATGCGGTCCGGCTCCGAGAACACCATTCGCTCGGTGAACGCCGGCGCCAACTTCGCGCCGAGCACGTTCAGACCCGACAGCTGCCAGCGCCAGTGGTCACCGTCCGCCGTGATGCTCTCGAGGAACGGCGTGAACCGCGCCATCAGCTCGGGGTCGACGAGGACGTCCCAAATGGCCTGCGGCGGCGCCAGGACGACCGCCTCGGCATGGGTGCTGGCGGAGAACGAGGTCACGCGGCGCCGGTACCCAGCTCAGGGAGACCGGCGGTTGTGGTTGCCGTGCGGCCGCTTCTTCTTTTTCTTCTTCTTGATCTTCCACGTGTGGGACGCCGGGGTCGGGTCCACATTTCCGAGGAGGTCGGTCGCGACGACGGTGACCGTGTGCTTGCCGCGCTTCTTGAACTTCGCCTTGAACGGCGAGGCGCAAGGCTTCGCCGGTCTCTTGTCCACGAAGCACGTGAACGTCGCGCCCTCGTTGGCGTGGAAGGTGAAGAAGGACTTGTGCTTGTGGGTCTTGCGCTTCGGGGTGTGGTCGAAGGCGACGTCCGGGGGCGTGGGGTCGAACTCGTCCACACCGATGTCCACGGCCGCGCCGATCCTCCGCGGGTTGCCATCGAGGTCGAAGTTGCCGACGCCGAAGTCCGACCCACCCTTGTCGATCGTCGGCGAGGTCTTCGCCTGCTGGTAGCTGGGCGTGACCAACACCGGCTGCGCGGTCTGGTTGCTGCTGACCGACCCCACGTTGCTGACGTTGCCGCCCCCGCCCTCCTCGATCCTGTCGTAGTTCGAGTTCGTCAGGAGCACGTCGCTCTCGCTGTTGGTGCCGACCTCCGTCGAACGGATGTCTGCCCCGAGGCCCCAGGCGATGACGTTGCGCGCGTTGATGTCGAGGTTGGTCTCGTCGCCGCTGGCGTCCGCGCGGATGCCGTAGGAGCCCGCACCCGAGGCGATCGCCGTGACGTTGCGAAGCACGAGTGTGAACGAGCCGCTCCCCCACGAGTTGTCGAGGGCCACGCCGTTCGTGGCCGTGGTGACGCAGAGGAGGTCCCGGGCCAGGCCGCCGATGCCGGCGGTGCAGCCGATCGCCCCGGAGGTGCGCACTTCGACGCGCTCGATGACGACGCCACTGGCGAAGACGTTCAGCCCGTAGAGGCTTCCGGTGTGGTTGATCGTGAGGTCGGAGACCCTGGCGCCGCTGCCGAACATGGCCAGCGCCTGGTCGGCGGTGGAGTTGATCACCGGCCGCGGCTGACCGGCGACGCCGTGCACATGCACGTTGGTCTGGCTGTTCGACAGCGCGGTGCTGCCGACGTTGTAGGCGCCCGAGGCGAGGCTCACGTCGTCGCCCGAGGCCGCCTGGTTGATCGCCTTGTCGATGCTGCAGGCCGTCGCCGGCGAGGTGCAGCTGTTGGCGCTGCTCCCGCCGGGTACGGCGTAGCGCGTGATCGCCGCGTGGGCTGGCGGGGCCAGCCCGGCCTGTGCCACCAGCGCGCCGACGACGAGCGCGGCCACGACGAGAAAACGGCGGCTGCTCACGATGGAAAAGGGTAAACGGTCGTCAGGTCCCTCAGCTCCGCATTGTCCCAGTTGCCCGGACCGGCTGCTGGTAGCCCGCCGGGTTGTGGTGGCCATCGAGGACCACCCGGACGCGACGGTCCCCGAGGTCGAGGACCACCTCGTCGTCCTCGATCACCTCGACCTCGCCGCACACGACGAAGCGCAGCCCGTCGACCTGGTCGAGCACCGAGCCCGGCGGGCATCGCTCCAGGTCCTCGGTGGCGACCAGCACCATCTCCTGGCGCAGGCGGGAGCCGAACCTGAGCAGGAGCAGCACCAGGACCAGCAGGAAGAGGTCGGCGACCACGGTGATGATCAGGCCGACGTTGTTCCGGGTCTGACCTTCGACCCGCCAGACCGTGGACGAGCCCGGGAGCACCCGCACCTGCACCTGCAGCGTGGCCACCGCGTCGTCGTACGTCGCTTCGTCGACCGGCACGCTGCCGCTGAAGCCGGGCTGGTCGTCGGTGTCGGCGACCTCGAAGGAGACGTACCCCTGGCCGTCGTCCTCGTCGTGGTCGGTGACCGCGGCAGCGACGTCGACGCCATCGCGGTCGATGCGGTGCTGCTGCCAGGTGCCGTGCACGAACGGCAGGTTGATCATCACCACGACCAGCCCGACGAGCAGCACGTTCCTGAGCCGGTGGGTCACTGCGCCTCTCCCTGGGCCGACTCCGCCCAGGGCGCGCCCCACCGTGGACCGTGGGCGACCTTGTGGAGCGGACGCCGACGGCGGGCGCGGTGCTCGCGTTCGCGGTCCTTCTCGGGCACGTCTTCCGGGTGGCCGGGGACGCCGACCGCGATCCCGGCCATCAGCTTGTAGTACGCCGGCACGCCGAGCTCGTCGGCCACGGCCACCTTGTCGAAACCGGCGAACTGGTGGGCATACAGCCCCATCGCGTGGGCCTGGAGGGTGACGTGCGCGGCCGCCTGGCCCGCGTCGTACTCCGCGTGGAAGGGCTTGTAGCCGCCCTCGCCGTCGCTGTCGGGCGCCAGCTGCGCGGCGACGACCAGGACCGCCGAGGCGCGCGGCACCCAGCCGGAGTTGCCGCGGGACAGGTGCCGCACGAGGACCTCGTGGCTGGCGCTGCCTCGCTCCGCGACGATGAACGCTGCCGGCTGGGCATTGCCGCAGCTGGGCGCCCACTGCGCCGCGAGCAGGAGCAGCCTCAGCTGGTCCGCGGTGAGGACATGGGAGTCGTCGAAGATGCTCGGGCTCCACCGCGAGCGCATCGGCTCGGCGAGGAGGGCCTGGTCGCCCTCGGGTGCCCGTTTGCTCATGTTCTTGCGGGGTCCCCGCGGCGTTGTTCGCCGGAGGAGTGCAGCGGGGGAGGTGAAGAACGCCGTGGGGTGCTCATGAGCCCGAGTCTCGCATTGGCACCCAGCCCGAACGCTGGGGCGTTCATGACCGAACTCACGCCGACGGGGATGGGGGTCCCGGTTGACGAAGGAGGACGATGGAGGCGTGACCGACCCGATCCCTGCCCGACGCGCGCGGCACCTCATGGACCCCGCGAACCCGGTGCGGCAGGTCAACGATCGCGCGTTCACTCAGGTGCAGCGCTGGGTGGTGTCCGCGCTGGCGGTCGTGACGATCCTGCACCTGTCCGTGGGGCTGGTGATCGGGGCGTTCTTCCTCGACGACAGCGCCACTGTCTCCCGGTTCGGCCTGTGCGTCATCGGCGGCATGTTCGGCGTGGTGGCCGCGGGCGTCGGCCGCCTGATCCACCAGAGGCCGATCGCGTCGCCATGGCTCGCTCTGGGATTCGTCCCCGGGCTCGTCGGCGTCGTGCTGTTGCTGGCCGGGTGAGCTGACCTCAGCCCTGGGCGACAGCGGCCATGCTGGCCAGTCGCTTGGTCACCTCCGTCTCGGCTTCCTGGTCGAGTCCGAGCGCGATGCGAACCGCCGTGACCAGTTCCGCCTCCGCACCCGGCAGGTCCTTGACCAGCCGCCGGAAGTCGTGGACCGCCCAGGCCCCGGGATCCGAGCTGTCGCTCGGCGCTGGGGGCACCGCCTGGCCCGAGCTCTCGAGAGCACGCCGGAGGGCGCGCCGACCGGCCTTCAGCTCGCGGGCGTTGAAGCGGCCGAGATCGCGGTAGGCGACGTACGTCGAGGTGTCGAAGAACTGGTCGACCGTCGACGTGTGCGGGAACTGCGCGTCGATCTCCCGGTGCGCCAGCAGCGGCGTCGGCGCGTCCCGGCTCAGGACCGGTTTGGTGTACCAGAGCAGCCCCCAGTCGTGACCGCGCCGCATCACTCCCAGGGCCACCGAGCGCTTCGCGAACAGCGGACCTCCTGGTACGTCGGCGAAACCGCGGACCGGGTCAAGGTCGATGTGCACCTGAACGCCGCACTCGAGCCGAGCGAGGTCGATGGCGCTCGACAGCTGGTGCACGGAGCCGGGGTCCCCCGGATCGGCGTCGACGGCGACCACCTCGCGAGGCATGTTCTCCCGGAGCAGCTCGACCAGGCCGGTGTTCTCCCAGTGGCCCCCGTCGCTTACGTAGACGTAGGGATCCGAGGGGTCGTGGATGCCGCAGAACTCCTTGACCAAGTAGCTCAGCCGCACCTTGGGGAACCGGTCGTTCCTGTCCATCCGGCGTGCCGCGCCCGGACGCACGTAGCGAGGGTTGGGGAGCCATGCACCCAGCCGCACGTTGCCGAAGGTGATCAACGCGCTGGTCGGCCCGATCCGGAAACGGCCCATGGCTGGTGACACGGCGGCTCCCGCAAGGGCCACGGCGAACATGGTGGTGATCCGGCTGCTGGTGAGCTTGCCGGCACCCTTGTAGCTGGCTTGGAGATCCTCTGTGGCGCAGTGGATCACTTGGAAGTGGCCCTCGTCGTCCTGCGGCACGTAGGTCCGGACCTTGTCCGGCGAGAACGTGAAGCTCATCGCGGGGATGCCGTAGTGGGATGCCACGCCCCGGGTGGTCACGTGCGCCGCCGCACAGATCGTCAACGGCGTGTGCCCCTTGAGGTGGTGCAGGGCGGGCTCGGCCACCGCTGACACCGCCCCGCTCGACAGGGGTTCGCCGAGGTCGGCGGGCGGCGTCCACATGATCAGCGACGCGTCTGCGTCGTTCACGAACGACACCGCCTTCTGATCCCCCGCGAGCCGGCGAGCGGCGTACGCAATCCGGAGCTTGCCGCGGTAGAAGGCGTTGAGCGACCAGAGCTCCGGACCCACGCACCAGGCGACCACGAGGACCAGCACGGCGCTGCCCACCATGAGCCAGAACCAGCCGTTGGTCGGGCGGTTGCTGTACTCGAGCACTCGGACTGCGAGCCATCCCGACATCAGGACGATGAGGAGCACGAACGCGACGCCGCCGAGCTTCGCGGCCAATGGTGCGGAACGCTTGACGAGCAGGCGGACCAGCGCACCGAGCGTGCCGGACAGTCCTGCGACCATGCCGATCGCGCTCCGCCCATCCCACCGGTGCACGACCTGGGCGAGGAACGGGAACCCGACGAGAAGGATCCCAAGGACCACGCCGAGCCCGAGCATGCCGCGCGTGGCGTTCTTGAATCCCTTCAGCACCCCGACGCGACGACGCAGGCCGCGCATCTTGCTGACCAGCACCCAGAGCGCCGCACCCAGCGCGCCCAGCACGATCCACATGACCGATGGCAGCCAGAAGCGGCGCTGGGTCACGACGCACGGATCGGTGAAGACCGCCTTCTCCTGGAGGTCGCAGGACCCGCTGAGCCCCGCCAACCAGTCCAGGGACGTGGTCGCCACCACGACCAGGAGGAGCAGCGCCGACAACATCACCATGAGGTTCGCAGTGAAGCCGACGAAGACCGTCGCCCACACGGACGCACCGCTGCGCAGCCGGTCCACGACCTCGTCGCTCTCGCTGGGCGCCGAGGGCGCCCCGAGCTCGTCGCGGTGCCCACGCGACCACGTCGAGGCCAGGTAGCCGAGGTTGCTCAGCAGATGCTGCTCCTCGGGCGAGACCTTGCCGTCCGGCCCCTCGGCCCGCCAGGCGTCGGGGTGATAGGCGCGGCCCAGCTGCCAGGCACCCGCCATGTAGGCACCGCCGGAGACCGCGGTGATCTTCTTGTCCGTCGCCCAGCCGAGGGTGGAGTCGAGAGTGCCGTCCGTGTTCCGCTCGAGCTGCTGCAGGCAGCCGAGGGTCAGGGACGCGGCGCGCACGCCTCCGCCGGACAGGCAGATGCCGACCCCGGGACGGAACCCCTTGAGTGCCTCCTTGCCGATCCCCTGCTGCAGGTCGTCGCTGTCGGTGCCGGTCGCGTCGGCGTACATCGCCGCGAAGAGCCAGCCGCGCAGAGAACAGCCGGACACGAACGCGACAGCGAGGAGTGTCACGACTACGGCCAGCACCACGAACTTGGAGATCGCGAACACGGCGGCCAGGAGGAACAGTTCGTCCGGGCCGGTCCTCGAGCTCCCCGCTGCGCCGATGGCGAGGAAGAGGTTCTCCACGAGGTCGAGGCCGCCTGCCGCGACCGCGGCCGACGTCACGAGGGTGGCTCCCTTCGTGCGCAGCAGGCGCACTCGGTAGAACGGCATCAGAGCCCGGGCGGCCACCACGGCACACGCGACGTAGGCGCCGATGAAGGCGATGTCCCAGAGCAGCGCATGCCAGAACGAAGAGCCCTCCCACACGTCATTGCCGTCGCCGGCGAGCTCGACCGCCAGGATCGTGTCTCCGTGACCACCCGTGGCCGCGACGCCCAGGGTCGCGTACGCAACGATCGTCGCCAGCAGGGCTCCGGCGGCTACGAGTAGCCGGCGGCGCTTGTGCGCGCCGAGCTTCTCGTCGAGCCAGGCAATCGGATGGCGCAGTGCAGGGGTCACGTCGCGTTCCATCGGATGGGGGATGGTGTGCAAGGAGTCTTGGCGCGCGCGGTCCCGGCGCACATAGTCATTTCGGAGGGTTGCCGACTGGCCCGACAGGTGTCGACCAGCCGTCTCATGTCATGTGCAGAGTGACTATCTGATCCTTACCGTCCACTAGGCTGGACGAGTGGCGCAGCGGCACGACCGGGAGATCCTGCGGCTCGCGGTGCCGGCGTTCCTGGCGCTCGTGGCCGAGCCGCTGTTCCTGCTCTCGGACGCCGCGATCGTGGGTCACCTCGGGACGCCGGAGCTGGCCGGGCAGGGCCTCGCGGCTGTCGTGCTGCAGACCGCGGTGGGGCTGTGCATCTTCCTGGCGTACGGCACCACCGCGAGCGTGGCTCGGCACGTCGGCGCCGGCGACGAGAAGGGTGCTCTCGCTCAGGGCATCGACGGAGTCTGGCTGGCCGTGCTGATCGGGGTCGTCGTCACCGTCCTCGGCGTCGCGCTGACCGGGCCCCTGGTGGGGGCGTTCGGCGCGGGGTCGTCGGTCGAAGGGTTCGCGACGACGTACCTCCGCATCGCGTGGCTCGGCACCACTCCGCTGCTGGTGATGCTCGCGACGACCGGGGTGCTGCGCGGGCTGCAGGACACCCGGACCCCATTGGTGGTGGCCGTGCTCGGGAACGGCGTCAACATCGTGCTCAACCTGGTGCTGGTGTACGGCGTCGGCGGGTTCGACGGGCTCGGCATCGCCGGCTCGGCGATCGGGACCGTGCTCGCGCAGCTGTTCAGCGCCGTGGCGCTCCTCGCCGTGGTGGTGCGCGGCGCCCGCGCGTCCGGTGCCTCCCTGGCGCCGGACCTCCCCGGCATCCGCTCCGCGGCTCGGGCCGGCGTGGCGCTGGTGATCCGCACCGTCACGTTGCGCGCGTCCTTCCTCGTCACGACGGTCGCGGTCACCGTGGGCACCTCCGGGCCGGACCGCCCGGTCGCCCTCGCCACGCACCAGGTCGCGATCACGCTGTGGACCTTCCTGGCCTTCGTGCTCGACGCGATCGCGATCGCCGCGCAGGCGATCACCGGCCGCTACCTCGGCGCCGGAGACGTCGCAGGCACCCGCGAGGTGACCCGCCGGATGCTGCAGTGGGGCGTGGTCGGTGGCGTGGTCTGTGGCGTGCTGCTCGCGGCTGCCTCCCCGCTGCTCGGGCCGCTGTTCAGCAGCGACCCCGAGGTGCACGACCTGCTGGTGCCGGTGCTCGTGGTCGCCGCGCTCGGGCAGCCCATCGCGGGCGTCGTCTTCGTCCTGGACGGCGTGCTGATCGGTGCCGGCGACGGTCGCTACCTGGCGTGGGCGGGGCTCGCCGTGCTGGTGGTCTACACGCCCATGGCCTTCGCCGCGGCGTACTTGACCGGCGGGCTGGTCGCGGTCTGGGTCGCGTTCTCCGCGGTCTTCATGGGCGCGCGGTTGGCCGTGCTGGCCCGACGGGCGAGAGGTGACCGCTGGATGGTGACCGGAGTCGTCACCCAGCGATCGACCTGACACCCGGCCCGTTGAGCATCGGCAGCGCGGTTGCGGTGCGACCGGTGAGGAGGAGCAGCAGGGTCAGCGCCGTGCCCTCGACGGGCGGTCCCTCTCCCCGCTCCCAGTCGGTGTCCGTGGCCCGCAGGTGCAGTCCGGCCAAGCGCTGCTGGGCGCGGAACGGCCAGCCCATCTCCCACACCCGGTCCAGCCCCTGGCGCGCCGAGGTGACCGGCACTGCCAGCCTGCGCCCGAGCGGCACCGCGATGTCCTGGCTGTGCACGACCACGTCGAAGAGCGAGTCGCGGACGTCCAGAACCCGCGCCGTACGACGCTCGCCCGCGTGCTCGCGGATCCGCGCGACGATCTCATTCGTCGGTCGGTCGCCGCACTGTCGCGCCAGCAGGGTGTTGATGCGGTGCGGGTTGAATCGGCCGCGCGGTGCCGCCCGCACCATGTCCCAGGTGGTGATCGTGGGCACGAGCGAGAGGTGACCGGCGACGTCTCGCACCCGCCACCCTGCGCACAGTGAAGGCCGGTCCCACTCGGGAGGGTCCAACTCCTCGAGCAGGTCCGCGACGGCGAGCCTCAGCTGCGCCACCGCCGACCAGTAGTCGTCATCCACGGCCAAGTCCTTTGGTCCGAACTTCGGACCAATCTAGTACGACTTTCGGACTTCTGCCAGTGTGAGTCCATGCCGGACGAGCCGCTCAACCTCGGGCTGCTCCTCTTCATCCCCTACCGGGCGATGGAGGCAGCGGTGCTCGACGAGCTGCGCGCCCACGGCCACGAACTGACCCTCGGCCAGGCCCGGGTCTTCCAGCGCCTCGGCCCCGGCGGATCCCGGCCCGGAGAGCTCGCCGAGGCCACGCAGCTGAGCAAGCAGACCCTGAGCTCGATCCTGGACCAGCTCGAGCGCGCGGGGTACGTCGTCCGGGAGGTCGACCCGTCCGACGGACGGGCCCGCCTGGTCACGATCACGGCGAAGGGACAGGAGCTCGTGGAGCTCAGCCTCCCGGTCGTGCGGGAGATCGAGCGCTCGTGGACCGAGCACCTGGGGCCGGCGCGGACCCGTCAGCTGCGTGAGGCCCTGGTCGAGCTGCGGCGGATCACCGACCCTTTCCAGGAGTGACGAGGCTCATGCGCGGATCAGGCCAAGATTCCTTGGATCGTTCCAAGAAGTCTCCCACCATGGACACATGACCGCCTTCAAGCGACTCGTCCGCCGCCTCGACACCTACACGCTCGAAGTGTTCAACCCGCCGCACGCCCGCCGACCGCGCTGACCCACACCCGCTGGTCCTGAGGGCCGGTGGAGACTGGCGTCATGGTGGCGACGGTCGCGGTCCTCTCCGACATCCACGGCGTCCTGCCGGTGCTTGACGCCGTGCTCGCCGAGCCCGATGTCGCCGCGGCCGAGCGGATCGTCGTGACCGGCGACCACGCGGCCGGCCCGATGCCCGTCGAGGTCCTCGACCGGCTGGTCGGGCTGGGCGACCGGTGCGTGCTCGTCCGCGGAAACGCCGACCGGGAGCTGGTCGAGGTCGCCCGTGACCGCGACTCCGCCATCGACGTCTCGAACTGGGCCGGGCGGCAGCTGCGGCCCGACCAGGTCGAGCTCCTCGACCGCCTCCCGCACCCGGTCCGGCTCGACGTGGCCGGGTTCGGCACCGCCGTGTTCTGCCACGGCTCCCCGCGCGACGACGACGAGGTCGTGCTCGTCGACACCCGGATGGCGCGCTGGGCCGAGGTCTTCGCCGAGCTCGAGGACGACGACCGGGTCGTCGTCTGCGGTCACACCCACATGCCGTTCGCGCGCCTGGTCGACCGAAGGCTGGTCGTCAACTCCGGCAGCATCGGCATGCCCTACGGGCGCGCCGGCGGCTCGTGGGCGCTGCTGCGAGACGGTCAGGTCGAGCTCCGCCACACCGCGATCGACGTCGAGGCCGCGGTCGCCGCGGTGGTCGCCGGCTCGGCGTACCCGGACCGGCAGGCGTGGGCCGACGAGTACGTGCGCTCGGCCAACAGCGACGCGGACGCCCTGGCGGCGTTCGGCCCGCGGGACGGACGTTCGGCGGTCGAGTGAACCCTTGCCGCCCACGGGAACCGAAGAAGGCCCCGGAGCAGCTGCCCGGGGCCTTCGTCATGGTGCCTAGGTCGGACCCGCCTGAGACGAGCCTCACGGTGCGCGAGGGGGGAGTTGAACCCCCACGTCCTTTCGGACACACGGACCTGAACCGTGCGCGTCTGCCTGTTCCGCCACTCGCGCGTGAAGCCCGGCAAGGTTAGCCCAGCGGTCAGGGGCCGGCCAAAACGCTTCCCGCGTCCGACCCGAGCCGGCCCCCCCGTGCCCGGGGATCTGGGCCGACCCCTGACGATCTGGGGTGTTGCAACGGCCCAGATCGTCAGGGTTCCCCGGGTACCCGGGGAACCCGACAGAACAGAACGGCGGCCAGCAGCGTCCACGAGGGGGAACGGGTACCCCGATACAGTCGTGGGCGACCGCCGACCGGTGCCCAGCCGAGGAAATGGTGCCACCGCGGCTGTGTCATGCCATCACGACAGCGAGCGGGACACCGGCCGGAAGGAGGCGACGTGGGCGGGCTACAGCGGTTCGAGCAGCGGCTCGAGAACCTCATCTCCGGCGCCTTCGCGCGCGCCTTCCGCAGTGCGGTGCAGCCGGTCGAGATCGCGGCGGCGCTCCAGCGCGAGTGCGACAACAACGCGCAGATCCTCAGCCGCGAGCGGCGGATGGTGCCCAACGACTTCCACGTCGAGCTCAGCCAGGTCGACCTCGACCGCCTCGCGCCGTACGACACAGCGCTCGCCGACGAGCTCACCCATCAGGTCCAGGACCACGCGGACTCGCAGGGCTACGTCTTCCCGGGACCGATCGCCATCGAGTTCGAGAAGGCCGAAGACCTGACCACGGGCAGGTTCCGGATCCGGAGCAAGGCGCAGGCGCGGGTGCAGAGCAATGCCACCCACACCCAGGTCCGGCGCGCCCGGGCGGTCCTCGAGATCAACAAGACCCGGCACCCGCTCCAGCCGCCGGGACTGGTCGTCGGGCGAGGCACCGAGGCAGACGTGCGGATCAACGACCCGGGCGTGAGCCGGCGCCACATCGAGTTCGACGTGCGGACGAACATGCAGCAGGGCAAGGACGACCTCAAGATCGAGGTCCGCGACCTCGGCTCCACCAACGGCATGCTCATCGATGGCCACAAGGTGACCAAGGCCGGCGTCCGCGACGGCAGCCAGGTGCGGATCGGCAACACCACGATGACCGTGCGGATCCTCGAGGACGACGAGGACGATCCGATCTTCGGTGGCCTGGGTGGAGCCGGTGTCTGAGCTCACCCTCTTCCTCATCAGGATCGCCTACCTCGCCATCCTGTGGATCTTCGTGCTCTCAGCGATCTCGGTGATCCGCTCCGACATGTTCGGTGCCCGGGTGCCCGAGGCCGCGCGCGGAGCCGACGCCGCGCGCAAGGAGAAGCGTGGCTCCAAGAAGCAGCCGCCCAAGCGGCGCGGCAGCCCCACCCACGTGATCGTGACCGACGGCAGCAACGTCGGCGAGCGCGCCGACCTCGACCACGCGCCGATCCTCATCGGCCGCGGCAGCGACGCTGGCATCAAGCTCGACGACGACTACGTCTCGACCAGGCACGCCCGGATCGCGGCGTCCGGCGACCAGTGGTTCGTCGAGGACCTCGGCTCGACCAACGGCACCTACATCGGCACGGTCCGGATCACCCAGCCCACGACGATCACGCTCGGCACCCAGGTGCGCATCGGCAAGACGATCCTCGAGTTGAGGAAGTAGCCACTAGTGCGCCTCGATTTCTCCGCGATCTCCGATGTCGGTCGCGTCCGCAAGGACAACCAGGACTCCGGCTATGTCAGCGCGCACGTCGTCGCCGTCTGTGACGGCGTGGGTGGCGCGGCCCGGGGCGACATCGCGTCCAGTACGGCGATCGCGCAGCTGCGCAAGCTCGAGGAGACGCCGCCAGGGCCGGACACCAGCGACAGCGACCTGCTCGGGCTGGTCAGCAACGCCCTGCACCGCGCGCACGACCGGATCGCCGAGCTGGTCGACGAGAACCCCTCCCTCAACGGCACCAGCACCACCGCCACCGTCGCGCTCTTCGACGGGAAGCGGGTCGGCATGGGACACGTCGGCGACTCCCGCGCCTACCTCTTCCGCGACGGCGAGCTGAGCCAGCTCACCAACGACCACACCTTCGTCCAGACGCTGATCGACGAGGGCCGGATCACCGAGGCCGAGGCGCGCGTCCACCCCCACAAGAACCTCATCCTCAAGGCGATCGACGGCAGCCACGACCTCGAGCCCGACCTGTTCGTCCTCGAGCTCACGCTCGGTGACCGGCTGCTCCTCTGCAGCGACGGCACCGGCGTCCTCGACCCGGGCCGGCTCGCCGACATCCTGTCCAGCGGCACCCCCGACTACGCCGCCGTCGAGCTGGTGCGCGCCAGCTTCGAGGGTGGCAGCTCCGACAACGTCACCTGCCTGGTCGCCGACATCGTCGAAGGCAGCCCGGAGGACCCGGGCCAGTCACCCCTCCTGGTCGGCGCCGCCGCCGACATGCGTGCGCGGCGGACGCGGAGCTCGAAGACCGGCAGCCTGTTCCGCGGGCATCGCGCCGGCGACACCGGCGAGCTCGAGCCGATCCGCGAGGAGATCCCCGACGAGGTCGGCTTCGCGATCCGCAACGACCCGGTGGCCGATCCCGAGTCCCTGCGCTACGCACCCATGGCGCCCGGGAGGTACACCTGGCTGAGCCGGCTGCTCGCCCTCGCTGTGGTGGTCGGCGTCCTCTGGCTGATCGGGGCCGGCGCCTGGTCGTGGAGCCAGGACCAGTACTACGTCGGCGAGGACGACGGCACGGTGGTCATCTTCCGCGGCCTCGACGCCTCGCTGCCCGGCATCGACCTGTCCCATCCCTTCGAGAGCAGCAACGTCACCCTCGACCGGCTCTGCAAGTTCGAGGCGAACGACGTGCGCGAGGGCATCGAGGCGACCAGCCTGGCCGACGCCCGCAAGAAGGTCGACGCGCTCGCCAAGATCATGAGGCCCGCCGACGACGATCAGGCGGCGTCCTGATGTCGCAGGCAGGGTTCGTCATGGGATTCGTGCACCGGCGCCGCCGGGGCGCGGAGCTGTTCCTGCTCATCCTCGCGCTAGCCGTCGGGATCGGGGCCTACGCCGCGGTCGGCGTCGGGGTCGAGGGCGAGGTGCCGCCCGACATCGTCGGCTACGGCGCCGGCCTGGCCGCACTCGCGATCGCCGCGCACGTCGTGGTCCGGATGGTGGCGCCGTACGCCGACCCGGTCCTGCTGCCGGTCGTGACCGCGCTCAACGGGCTTGGCCTCGCGGTCATCCACCGCCTCGACCTGGTCTACGCCGACAACCCCCTCAAGCCGCACGGCCTGCCGGCAAAGCAGCTGACCTGGATGACGCTCGGCGTGATCCTCTTCATCGCCACGCTGGTGCTGCTGCGCGACCACCGGGTGCTGACCCGCTTCACCTACACCAGCGGGCTGGCCGCGATCATGCTGCTCCTGCTCCCGCTGGTCCCCGGCGTCGGCGACACCATCAACGGCGCCAAGATCTGGATCAGCGTGGGGCCGTTCAGCTTCCAGCCCGGCGAGGTCGCCAAGGTGCTGCTGGTCGTGGCGTTCGCGGGCTACCTCGTGCTGCACCGTGACGCGCTGGCGCTCGCGGGGCGGCGGGTGGCCGGCATCGACCTGCCGCGGGGCCGCGACCTCGGCCCGATCCTGGTGATGTGGCTGATCAGCCTCGGCATCCTGGTCTTCCAGCGCGACCTCGGCTCCAGCCTGCTGTTCTTCGGCCTGTTCCTGGTGATGCTCTACGTCGCCACGGAGCGGCCCGGCTGGCTGGTCGTCGGCGGCGTGCTGTTCCTGGGCGGCGCCGCGGTGTCCTACCAGTTCCTCTCCCACGTCCAGAACCGCGTCAACATCTGGCTGGACCCGATGAAGTACTACGACCAGACGCCGGGCAGCGGCCAGCTCGTCGAGGCGTTGTTCGGCATGGCGTGGGGCGGGCTGATCGGCCGCGGCTTCGGTGGCGGCAGTCCCGAGCGGGTCCCGTTCGCCGAGTCCGACTTCATCATCGGGGCGATCGGCGAGGAGCTCGGGCTGACCGGCGTGATCGCCGTGGTCCTCTGCTACGGACTGATCGTCGAGCGGGCCCTGCGCGCGGCGCTGATCTGCCGCGACGGCTTCGGCAAGCTGATGGCCACCGGCCTCGCGGCGGCCTTCGCGCTCCAGGTCTTCGTCGTCATCGGCGGGGTCACCCGGCTGATCCCGCTCACCGGCCTCACCACGCCGTTCCTGTCCTACGGCGGCTCGTCGCTGATCGCGAACTGGGTGATGGCCGCGCTGCTCCTGCGCATCTCCGACCAGGCCCGCCGGCCGGTGCCCGACCTGTCGAAGGTCGACGAGGACTCGGACGACGACCAGGCCACGCAGATCATCAAGATGGGAGGTGCCACGGCGTGAACAAGCCGATCCGCACCATCGCCATCTTCTGCCTGCTCCTCTTTGTGGCGCTGATGATCAACGCCACCTGGCTGCAGTACTGGAAGTCCGACTCCTACGACAAGGACCCGCGCAACCGCAGGGTGATCGAGGCGGCGTACTCGCGCGAGCGGGGCGCGATCCTGGTCGGCCGCGAACCGGTGGCGGAGAGCGTGGAGTCCGACGACGAGTACGACTTCCTGCGCACCTACTCCGAGCCGTTCAAGTACGCCCACGTGACCGGCTACTTCTCGTTCTACGACCAGTCCGGCATCGAGCGCAGCCAGAACGACGTGCTCTCCGGCGACGACGACCTGCTGTTCGTCAACAAGCTGGTCGACCTGCTGTCCAACAAGTCGGGCAAGGGCGGCAACGTCCAGCTCACCCTCGACCGCGACGCCCAGGACGCGGCGTACGAAGGGCTCGACAACCTGCCCGGCGACGTCGAGGCGTCCGTGGTCGCCATCCAGCCCAGCACCGGCAAGATCCTGGCGATGGCGTCGCTGCCCGGCTTCGACCCCAACAAGCTGGCGAGCCACGACTTCGCCGCGGTCAAGAGCGACTACGAGCGCCTGCAGGCCGACGAGAGCGAGCCGCTGCTCAACCGCGCGATCCAGACGACCCTGCCACCGGGCTCGACCTTCAAGCTGGTCACCGCGGCGGCCGCCATGGAGAGTGGCCTGTACGACGCGGACAGCGAGGTGCCCGGCGGCGCGAGCTACCAGCTCCCGCAGACCTCCGACGACTCCGGTCTGATCGACAACGAGGGCCGCAACTGCGGGTCCGACAAGATCCCGTTCGAACAGGCAATGGCCCAGTCCTGCAACACCACCTTCGCCCAGCTCGGCGTCGAGCTGGGCGGCGATGCGTTGCTCGAGCAGGCCGATGCGTTCGGGTTCAACCAGCGCTACCTGACCGACATCGGGCCGCAGGCGATCTCCAACTTCCCTGACGACCTGAGCGAGCCCGAGGCCGGTCAGTCCGCCATCGGACAGTTCGAGGTCCAGGCCAGCCCCCTGCAGATGGCCATGGTGGCCGCCGGGATCGCCAACCAGGGCGTCGTGATGAAGCCCTACATCGTCGACGCGATCCAGTCGCCCGAGCTCGAGACGCTCAGGCAGACCGAGCCCGAAGAGCTGGGCAGCGCGGTGTCGGAGGAGACCGCGGACGGGCTCACGCAGCTGATGATCGCGACGGTGGAGGGCACCAGCAACGGGGTGGGCGGCACCGCCGGCCCGGCCGCGATCGATGGCGTCACGGTGGCCGGCAAGACCGGCACCGCCCAGAGCGGCCAGGCCGACGTGCCGCCGTACGCGTGGTTCGTGTCCTTCGCCCCGGCCCAGGACCCCGAGGTCGCCGTGGCGGTGATGATCCAGAAGATCGACGGGGTCGACCGAGGCGAGATCGCCGGCGGCCAGCTCGGCGGCCCGATCGCCAAAGCCATCATGGAGGCGGTGATCAAGTGACCGACAACAGCAACGAGCAGTTCGTCGACGACCAGCACCGATACCGGTTCGAGTCCCGCATCGCGACCGGTGGCATGGGCGAGGTCTGGCGGGCCACCGACACCGCGCTCGGCCGCCCGGTGGCGGTCAAGGTGCTCAAGAGCGAGTACGCCGACGACCCGCTGTTCCGCTCCCGGTTCGAGACCGAGGCCCGGCACGCCGCGTCGCTGCACCACCCGAACGTCGCGTCGGTCTACGACGTCGGGGAGTCCGCGCTGCTCGGCGCTGCCGACGGCTCCGGCCTGCCGCGGCCGTTCCTCGTGATGGAGCTCGTCGACGGGCAGCCGCTCTCGGCGCTGCTGCGCGGTGGACAGCGGCTCGACCCCGATGTGGCCCGCGACCTGTTGGCCCAGGCCGCCGACGCGATCGGCGCCGCGCACCGGGCCGGCATCGTGCACCGCGACGTGAAGCCGGCCAACCTGCTGGTCACGCCCGCCCGGCAGATGAAGATCACCGACTTCGGCATCGCCCGCGCCTCCGACGGCCTGGGCCTGACCGCCACCGGCCAGGTGATGGGCACTCCGCAGTACCTCTCCCCCGAGCAGGCGCGCGGTGGCACGGCCACGGCCGCGTCCGACGTCTACTCGCTCGGCGTGGTGGTGTTCGAGTGCCTGGCGGGGCATCGGCCCTTCGACGCCGACTCCCCGGTCGCGACCGCCCTGGCCCATCTCAACGACCCGGTGCCGGACCTGCCGCCGGAGATCCCGGCCGACCTGGCCGCGGTCGTACGCCGGGCGATGGCCAAGGACGCGGACCAGCGGTACCCCGACGGCGACGCCTTCGCGGCCGCCCTGCGGGACCCCGCGTCGGAGGCCGGTGCGGCGGCGGCGTACGTCCCCGTTCCCCCGTCGTCGGAGCACACCCAGGTGCTGCCGCCCGTGCCGCCGCCGGTGCCGCCGCACCCGACCCCGACGCCCGTCCCGACACCGGGGGCCGAGTCCGGGCCACCACCCACAGGCGACCGGCGCAGGATCTGGCTGATCGTGCTGCTCGTGCTCGCGCTGGTGGCCGCGATCATCCTGATCATCGTGGTCGCCACCCAGGCGAACAACGATGACGACGACCCGACCGTGACCGACAGCAGCACCGCGCCGACGTCGTCGGCGCCGACGACCGAGGACACCCCGACCGAGGAGTCGAGCTCCGCGCCGGCCGAGGTGCAGATCGACGAGGACGACTACATCGGCCGCAACGTCGACGAGGTCGCCGCCGAGCTGAGGGCCAAGGGGCTGGAGGTCGACCTCCAGCCGATCGACAACCCCGGCGACGAGGAGACCGACGCCGTCGCGTCGGTGCGCCCGACCAGTGGCCTGGTCGAGGGCGACACGGTCACCGTCGAGTTCTTCCGCGAGGCCGAGCCGACCTCCGAGCCCCCGACCTCCGAGCCCCCGACCACCGAGCCCACCTCGGAGCCGCCGCCCACCACGCCGACCACCCCGACCGCGCCGACTCCGACGGCATCCGACGCCCAGGACACCGAGACCACGTCGACGTCCTCCCCGGCCGCGCCCGCGTCCACGTCCGCAGGAGCAGGAGCATCGTGACCGAAATGCCCCCGGAGCCGCCCGTGACCCCGCCACCCCCACCGACCCCGCCGCCACCCGGCGGCGGGCTGGTGGGCGGGCGCTACGAGCTCGGAGAGCTGCTGGGCCGCGGTGGCATGGCCGAGGTCCGCAAGGGGCACGACACCCGGCTCGGCCGGGTGGTCGCGATCAAGCGGCTGCGCACCGACCTGGCCAGCGACGCGACGTTCCAGGCTCGGTTCCGCCGCGAGGCGCAGAGCGCGGCCTCGCTCAACCACCCGGCGATCGTGGCCGTCTACGACACCGGCGAGGAGCCGGCGTCCGACGGCAGCGGCGTCTCGCAGCCCTACATCGTGATGGAGTTCGTCGCCGGCCGGACCCTGCGCGACATCCTGCGCGACGGCCGCAAGATCCTGCCCGAGCGCGCGCTGGAGATCACCAGCGGCGTGCTGTCCGCGCTCGACTACAGCCACCGCGCCGGGATCATCCACCGCGACATCAAGCCCGGCAACGTGATGCTCACGCCCAGCGGCGACGTCAAGGTGATGGACTTCGGCATCGCCCGGGCGATGAGCGACTCCAACACGATGACCCAGACCGCGGCGGTCGTCGGCACCGCCCAGTACCTCTCCCCCGAGCAGGCGCGCGGCGAGACCGTCGACTCGCGCTCCGACGTCTACTCGTCCGGCTGCCTGCTCTACGAGCTGCTCACCGGCCGGCCGCCGTTCGTCGGTGACAGCCCGGTCGCCGTCGCCTACCAGCACGTCCGCGAACCCGCGCGGCCGCCGTCCGACCACGACACCGACCTGACCCCGGCGGTCGACGCGATCGTCATGAAGGCGCTGGCCAAGCGGCTCGAGGACCGCTACCAGTCCGCGGCCGCGATGCGCAGCGACATCGAGCGCTACCTGGCCGGTCGGCCGGTGCAGGCGCCGGTGGCCGCGCCCCCGCCGCCCGCCCCGCCGGAGCCTGCGACCTCCGACACCAGCACCTCGATGCGGCCACCGGTGCCGCTCCTGGACGAGTACGACGAGGGCGACGACTACGACCGCGGCCGTCGCGGTCCGCGGACCATCGTGCTGGTCCTGCTCGGGCTGCTCATCCTCGCGTTGGTCGCCGGCGCCTACGTCCTGTTCCAGAGCGACCTGTTCGAGTCCCCGCCGAAGCAGGTGCAGGTGCCGAACGTGATCGGCATGCAGGAGGACGAGGCGCGCGACGCCATCGGTGACGCCGGGCTCAGCGTGGACGCTCCCGACTTCCAGGAGGACGAGACCGCAGAGGAAGGGGAGGTGATCGACCAGGACCCCAACCGCGACCAGTACGTCGACCCCGGGACCTCCGTCCACCTCACCATCTCGGCGGGGCTGCCGCTGGTCGACGTGCCGTCCCTCGTGGGATCCACCCAGGACCAGGCGCGCGACCGGCTCCGCACCGCCAAGCTCCGTCCGCAGTTCGAGAGCGCGGAGTCAGACCTGCCGCAGGGCCAGGTCCTCGCGACCAGCCCGGAGGCCGGGCAGCCGGTGGAGCAGGACTCCGTCGTGACGGTCACGATCAGCAAGGGCCCGCACCTGGTCCCGGACGTGCGCGGGCTGAACCGGTCCGATGCGATCAAGCAGATCGTCGAGGCCGGCTTCACCTACTCCTTCCGCGGCGACGGCGAGTCGACCGAGCCGAAGGGCACGGTCACCGACCAGCTGCCGCCCGGTGGTCAGCCGCAGCCGCAGGGGGCCGAGATCGTGCTGTTCGTGTCGACGTACGAGCCGCCGCCTCCGCCGCCGACCGAGACCCCGCCGGTCCCGCCGACTCCTACCGAGACCCCCACCGTGGGCACGACGCCGCGGACTGGTGCCCCTAGCGACCGTCCGCGGAGTCTGCTGCCTGCGCGGACGGGGTGACCGGGTTCGCGTAGGACAGGTCCAGCAGGCCGTCGTACGCCGGCGCGGTGAGCTCGTCGGAGATGTCGAGCTCCCAGCCGACGTCGATCGCGGGGTCGTCGGCCTGCTCGCGGTAGATCTGCAGGTAGTCGTCGTCGGCGATGGCGCTGGTGAGGTCGCCGACGTCACCGACCGCCGAGATGACGTAGGGCTGCGGGTAGGGCACGCCCTGGATCACCACCGAGTTGCCCTCGCACTTGATGCCAGTGGTGCTGACCATGCGCTGGCCCTGGAGGACCACCGCACGCGCCCCGCCCTCCCACATCGCGTTCACCACGGCTTGGATGTCCTGCTGGTGGACGACCAGCAGGTTCTTGTCACCGGTGGCCGCGTCGACCACCTCGTCGGGCGCGTCGGAGAGGGTGACCACCACGCCGGGACCCTTGCGTTCGGTGAGGCCGGCCGGGTCCTCGAGCGCCTCGACCTGGTCCTGGTAGCGGCGGACGTCGTCGTCGTCCACCTGGTCGGTGAGGTCGCGGACCTCCTGAGTCAGCTCGGCGACCCGCTCCTGGAGGTCGGCGGCGCGGTCGGCCTCGGAGTCGGTGAGCGCGGCCAGGTCGTCGTACCGCCCCGGCCGCAGGTCGGTGCCCTCGCTGGACTGCGCGCTGACCACGAACAGCCCTCCGCTGACGAGCGCCACAGCCAGGGTCGCGACCGGCCATCCGGCCCGGCGCCACCGGCGGCGGGGCGGCGCGGGTTCGGGCTGCTCGGACACGTTGACTAAGGTAGCCGCGTGTCGAGGATGAAGGCCCGTGACCCACTGTCGTCTCTGGACCCCGGCGGGGGGCCCGTGGTCACGCCCCGGTCGATCCTGGCGCTGGTGCTGATCGTCGGCGGCATCGCCTGGATCGTCTACTACTACGTGGGCGTGCGGCCCGGGCCTGACGACATCGACCCCAAGACGTTCAAGCCCGTCTACGGCGGCATCGACTTCTTCGGCGACCTGAAGAAGTGGAACTACGTGATCGGGATCGGCGCGGTCCTGCTCGGCCTGGTCGTTGCCGCCCACCCCTCCACGCCGCTCGGCCGCGGCCGCGGCGTCGTGGTCGGCATGCTGGGCTGCTTCCTGGTCGGCCTGCTGTGGATCTGCACCTACTACGTGTTCAGCGACGACCTCAGCGACGTACCCGTCTTCAACGACCTCGGCCAGTACAACCTGATGGTGGGCATCGGCCTGATGGCGGTCGGTTTCACCTACGCCACCCGCTGGGAGTAGTCACCGGCTCTCCGCAGCGCTGTCCGCTGGCTGGTGGTTGCGTCATTTCTCGTCGAGATACGGAAATGGGTCGTGCCTGGCGGGGTTTCACGACCACTTTCCGCATCTCGACGGGAGACGGGCGCGATTCCACAGGTGTGCACAACCCTGTGGAGAACTACACCGTTGTCATTCGCTGGTTGAGGAATCTGGACGACGTCAGGTGATCGTGGCCGAGCGCGCCACGATGGCCAGGGCGACGACGGCCGCGATGACGGTGAGGCCGGCGACCTGGAGGGTGGTACGCCGTGGCCCGCGGGGGGTGTAGACGAGGACCGCGCCGATCGCCGTACCGCCGATGAACCCGCCGAGGTGGCCCTCCCACGAGATGGCGTTGACGAAGACGAAGGTGATCACGAAGTTGATCCCGATCCAGGTCAGGATCCCGCGCACGTCGCCGCGCACCTTGATGGAGACGATCAGCATCGCGCCCATCAGCCCGAAGATCGCGCCGGAGGCGCCGAGCGCGCCGCGGTCTCCCCAGTAGACCAGCGCCGAGCCGGCCAGCCCGGACAGGAAGTAGAGCGCCAGGAACCGGGCCCGGCCCACGACGAGCTCGAGCTGCGGGCCCAGCACGTAGAGGGCGAACATGTTGAAGCCGATGTGCCACAGCTGCACGTGGGTGAACATCGCCGTCACGAGCTGCCAGTAGGCGCCGTCGGAGACGCCCGGCAGCCACGTCCCGCCGCTGGCGTCGCACGCCGCCTGGGTGGCGTCGAAACCCCCGCCGAGGCAGAACGCCTCGGGTCGCAGCACCAGATAGTCCAGCAGCCTGCTGTCGTTGCCACCGGTGGCCAGGATCGCGATCCAGACCCCGACGTTGAGCGCGATCAGCACCATCGAGGTGAGCGACGCGTCGGTCGGCCGCAGCCCGCCGTACGCCGTCCGGCCGGACCGGGTCGTCTTCGCGCCCTCCTTCACACATTCCGGGCACTGGAACCCGACCGCGGCCGGGCGCATGCAGTCGGGGCAGATGACCCGGTCGCAGCGCTGGCAGCGGATGTGCGCCTCGCGGTCGGGGTGCCGGTAACACGTCGGCACCCCGGTGTTCGCGGACGGCTGGGGCTCGGTCAACCGCCCACGATCTCGAGGCTGTTGATGACCACCGGCTCGACCGGGCGGTCACCGGCGCCGGTCGCGGTGGTGTTGATCCCGTCGACGACCTCGCGAGAGGCCTGGTCGGCCACCTCGCCGAAGATCGTGTGCTTGCGGTTGAGCCACGGGGTCTCGGCGGTGGTGATGAAGAACTGCGACCCGTTGGTGCCGGGGCCGGCGTTGGCCATGGCCAGGAGGTAGGGCTTGTCGAAGACCAGCTCCGGGTGGATCTCGTCCTCGAACTCGTAGCCCGGGCCGCCGGTGCCGGAGCCGAGCGGGCAGCCGCCCTGGATCATGAAGTTCTCGATCACGCGGTGGAAGGTGAGGCCGTCGTAGTACGGCCCGCTGCGGTTGTTCGGCGTGGAGTAGGCCTTCTCGCCCGTGGCGAGGCCGGTGAAGTTGGCCACCGTCTTGGGGGCGTGGTTCGGGAAGAGGTTGACGGTGATGTCACCGCGGTTCGTCTTCAGGATGGCCTGCTGCTCTGCCATGGCTGCCTTTCGGGCTCTGGTGTGTGTGCGGCTGACCTGGAGGTGAGTGGGTACCGACCAGACGAACCGCGATTCGCGTGCCCGTCGATCCTCGCATGGGTCGCAAGCCGGACCCCACTGGCCGCTCCTCGTGCGGGCGTGGTCGAATGGCACGGACCCGCTCCCGGACCAGGTGAAAGAGGAAGCGATGGCACTCAGGAAGAAGAAGTCCCTGCTCAACCAGGCATCGGACTACATCGACCAGGTCCGCCCGCAGGTGGAGTCGGCCGTCTCGTCGGCGCTCGACGCCGCGGAGGATTTCTACGAGAAGACCGCCCGCCCCGCGCTGGTCGACGCCAAGGACAAGGCCGGGCCCGCCCTCGCCGACGCGCGTGAGAAGGCCGCCCCCTACGTCGCTGAAGCGCGCGAGCGCGCCACCGCGGCGCTCGCCGACGCCCGTGACCAGGCAGCGCCGCTGGTGGCCGCCGGTGCCGAGCGAGCCGGTGACGTCGCCGCCCAGGCCAAGGAGGCCGCCGACGCGCGCGTCGCCCAGCTGCGTGGCGAGGAGAAGAAGAAGGGCGGCAAGCTGCGGAAGTTCGCGATCTTCGCCGCGCTCGCCGGCGCGGCCGGCTTCATCGCCAAGAAGCTCCAGGGCGGCGGGCAGAGCGCCAACTGGCAGTCGTCCTACGTCCCGACGCCCGCGCCGGCCGCTGGCGGGGGCCCGACGGCCGCCGACGATGCCGGTGCCGCCGGCCCCGACGAGGCACTCTCCGACGCGGCCGACGAGCCGCAGCCGGTGACCACACCCGACGACCCCGCCGAGGTCGTCGACCTCGAGACGCCGGTCGAGGACGGGTCCAAGAAGAAGTAGTCGTCCGTGCCGAGGACCGCCGCCGTACTGGCCTGGGTGGCGGGCTTCGGTTTCGGCCTGCCCGGGGCGTACGGCGCGGCGTACCTCACCAGGCACGCCGAGGTGTGGACCTTCCTCGGGTTCCCGACGTACGGCGGGGGTCCGTTCGAGTCGTGGGGCTTTCCGACGCTGCCGATGCAGATGGGGTTCGTCCTGGTCTGCGTCGCCGAGCTCTTCGCCGGCAACCTGCTCTGGGTGGGCCACCCGGCCGGCCGGATCATGTCGCTGGCGCTGCTCCCGGTCGAGGTGTTCTTCTGGTTCGGCTTCGCGCTCCCCTTCGGTTTCGTCCTCGGTGCCGCGCGGGCCGCGCTGACCGTGGTGCGCCCGCGACCCGCCTAGGCCCTAGACGGGTTGGCCGGTGCGGTTCTCGTCGATCCAGGCGTCGATCCGCTCCCACCAGCCGAACAGCCAGTCGATCCGGCCGTCCCGGTCCGGCGGGATGTCGGCGCGCGCCACCCGCCACCACCGCATCACGATCTGCTTGTCCATGGGCAGCTCACGCCAGATGTCGCCGACGGTGAGCAGGTGATCGAGGCCGGTGTGCGCGACCAGGACGACGTCCGCCTCCGGCGCGGCGTCCAGGGCCGCGAGGAACCCGCCCGGCCGGGGAGCCAGCACGTTGGTCATCTGCTCGGCGCGCAGCGCCATCCGGTCGAGGCCGAGCTTGCGGAGCCGGGCGATGGCCCGGTCCCGACGCGCCGCGGTGAAGTTGCCGCCCTCGGGGAAGATCACGAACGCGTCGTCGTCGTCGAGGCCGGTCGCCAGCGCCTTGATCTGCGACTCCAGGTCCTGGCCCTCCCCGGGGTTGGGCGAGATGAACTTGGCCGGGATCCGGTGCAGCAGGACGTCGATCGCCGGGTCCCACCGGAGGGTGTCCTTGAGGACGACGCGAGGCTCGCGGCCGTACCAGTACATGAGCGCGTGGATGAGCGTGAACGAGTCGCCCGGTCCGGCGTGCCGGCAGCAGACCAGCAGCGGTTGCCCGGGATGGGCGTCCGGTGTCGGGCCCTCGGTGACGATGTCGAGCCGGAGCACCCGCTTCGCCTCGCGGAACAGCACCCACATCACGCCCTGCACCAGGTCGTAGTGGATCCCCTGCCAGTACGGCGACCGCACCCGACGGCTGCCTCCCGCGGCAAGCCAGTAGCCGAACATCAGCACGAGCATGAGCGAGTCGATGGTCAGGTAGAGGATGAAGATCCAGAGCAGCCGAAGCGCCCGCCACCGGCCGGGAAGCAGCGGTGAGAGCGCCGCCGCGGCGACCAGCCAGAACGGCAGCAGGACCCAGAGCAGCAGGGTCACCGCCAGGACGGCGGTCACGCTGAGCACTCTCCTGAACTGCCGCTTCATGGATGATGCTCGTCGAGGTAGGCCCGGGAGGCGTCGTACGTCGCGTCGATGCGGGCCTGTACGCCGGAGAAGTCGCGGCTGCCCAGCAGGGTGTCGTCGCGGGCCGACGTGCCGCGGGCGGGCAGGACGTGGCACTCGACCGAGTCCGGGAGCTCGGCCAGCTCCCGGACGAACCGGTGCCGGCGGGCGATCTCGAAGGACACCCGGGCCACCTCCCACGGTCGCTTCGGTGGGGTGAGCGGCCGGTCGAGCCGGCCGACCTGCAGCACGAAGACCCGGGTGGCGCCGAGCTCGACGGCCCGGCCAAGCGGGACCGAGTTGACGATGCCGCCGTCGAGATAGTGCTCGCCGTCCACCACGGCCGGCGGCAGCAGCCCCGGGACCGCGGCGCTGGCGACCACGGCGTCCACCACCCGGCCGCTGGTGAACCAGTGCTCGGCCGAGCGCTCGATGCTGGCGGCGCAGACCTGGAAGGTCACCGGCAGCTCCTCGAAGGTGAGGTCGCCGAGCTCCTCCTCTAGTCGCTGCCGCAACGGCTCGGCGGACCACAGGTGGGTGCCCGAGGCGACCGCCCGGCGGACGGTGCGGAGTGCCCGGTCGCCGTACCCCGCCTCGCGGGCGCTGCTCATCGACTGCCACAGCTCGGTGAGCCGCTCGACCACGGCGCCGTCGGGCTGACTTGCGACCAGGGCGCCGTTGAACGCACCGATGCTGGTGCCCAGCACCAGGTCCGGGCGGACGTTTCGCTCGAACAGCGCGCGCAGCATCCCGACCTCGACGGCGCCGAGCACGCCGCCTCCGCCGAGGACGAAGGCGGTGGTCGTCACCCTCCGGAGTGTGCCACCGGTGCCAGGTCGGGGTTCTCCGCCTTGAGCTTCTGCACCACGCGACGCTCGACCCAGAAGATCAGCAGGGGGATCAGTCCGGCGACCAGCACGAGGATCGTGAAGCGAATGGTCCAGCCGGCCTTGAGCGCGAGGAGGCAGGTGACGATGAAGTAGACGATGTAGATCCACCCGTGGAACAGCCACATGATGCTGGCGTCCTCCCCGAACTGCTGGAGGCTGCCACCCTCGGCTGCGAGGTACTTCAGCGGCAACGCGACGAGCGAGCAGAACGCCAGCAGAATGCCGACCACGGGAGCGAGCAGGCGATAGGTGGTGAGCAGGCCTTTCATCTTTTCGGGGTCCCCGCGGAGTTGTGGGTGGAGGAGCGAAGCGGGGGAGCCCAGAACTCCGTGGGGTATTTCACGTCGTCACGGTATCGGGCTGCTCCTCGTCCTCCGGCTGCGGCTCCTGGATGGGTGGGGGCAGCTGCTCGCGGAGCCAGCGCCACCAGATCAGCACCACGAAGGCGCCGAAGACCCACCACTCGACCGCGTAGGAGAGGTTGCGGATCGCCGTGAACCGGCCGGCGTCGGGGAGCTGGACCAGCTCGGCGGCGGGCAGCCCGGCGACGCCGCGCTGGGCCACGGCGTACCCGCCGTACA
>CAWDBZ010000015.1:0-329229 GCA_963800715.1 uncultured Actinomycetota bacterium
GCGGGTGCGTCCGACAGCCGCACCGCCTCCTTGACGTGGTGCTCCGCGGTGCCGAAGGGGTCGACGGCGTGGGTCAGCACCCTGGCGACCGGCGGCCAGGCGAGCAGCAGCGACAGCACGGCCGCGGCGAGGGAGATCAGGGGCAGCGAGATCGCGGCGTGCTCCTCGGCCCAGCCCATGAAGCCGGCGTACTCCGCGCCCTTGATGGCGAAGCCGTGGAACAGGTACACGACCAGCGTGGCCGCACCCATCCGGGTGAACCAGCCGCTCACGCGGGGCACCAGCGCCAGGAACGACCAGGCGCCGAGCGCCCCGACGACGAGGAGTACGGCGCGGGTCAGGAGCGCGCGACCGTCGCCGACGTCCAGCTCGCCGTACTGCGAGCGGTAGTAGAGCCACTCGGTCTGGGCGAGCTGGTCGGTCCAGGTCGTGGCCACGGCGATCGCGAGGAAGACCAGCAGCGCGGCGTTGCGGACCCACGGCCCACGCAGCCGCTCCAGCCGCTCCTTCGTGGCGGCCAGGCCGAGCACGAAGAAGGGCAGCAGCCCCAGCACCCGCGCCATGTCCAGCGTGTCACCGGCGTAGAGGCCGGCGACGAGGGAGATCGCCACTGCAACGGCGATCGCGATGCCAGCCGGCATCCGGGTGAAGAAGGGGGTCAGCAGCCGCCAGAAGAAGAGCGCCGAGAGGTACCACATCGGCCAGTGCGGGTCGCTGAACAGGTCCTCGAGCTTCTCGCCGCCGACGTAGATCCGGAACAGCGCGAGGGCGCACTCGAAGATCACGTAGGGGACCACGATGGTGCGGACCAGCTGCCACAGCCGCCGCGGCTCGTAGGTGAAGGTCCGCGACAGGTAGCCGGTCACGAGGACGAAGGCCGGCACGTGCCAGGCGTAGAGGAAGTCGTAGAGGTGGTCGTTCAGCGCGGTGTGCGGCAGCAGCGTCCACGAGTGGCCCAGCACGACGAGCAGCACCAGCGCCATCTTGGCGTTGTCCAACCACGGGTCGCGAGTCTTCGCGGCCGCGGCCGCGGTCGGTGTCGTGGCAGGCGTACCTGCGGTAGTGGCGGCCACGAAGGACAAGTACCCGCGAGGGGTCCGCCGGACACATCCGGGCGCAGGGTGAGGGCGGGATCACTCGTTGACGAGGCCGACGCGGAGGTACTCCGCGCCGTAGGTGCCCGAGAGCAGGAGCGAGGCGTACCGCGCCACCTCGGACGGTGCGTCGGTGCTCACGTTCTCGACGCGTACGCCGCGCGAGGAGGCCGCCGCCTGCAGCCGGCCCCGCTGCTCACGGACTACCGGCTCCTCCGAGCCGTCGTCGAGCAGCAGCAGCATCGGCCGCGCCTCGGGCTGGGCGTCGGCGAAGGGGTCGACGAAGACGTCCCGCTGGCGCGCCGCCTCGAGCACCGGCAGCAGGTGCTCCGCGTCGCCGGCCAGCGCGGTCCGTCCGCTCGCGCGGCGGATCGACTCGGCGACGCGGCGCGCCGCGCGGGCGGCGAGCACGGTGCCTCCCCACACGAGGGGGTTGGCGTCGGCGAGCGCGATGGCCAGCATCTTGGCCGGGTTGACGGCGATGTCGCGGCCCGGCGAGCAGGAGATCGCGACCTCGTCGAGGGCCTCGGCGACCGGCTCGGCCTCGGCGGTCGGCCCGAGCTGGACGCGGTCGAGGTAGGCCAGCATCACGACTGCGGTCGCGAGCTGGTCGCGGGTCACGGTCGGGAAGATCGTGCTCCAGCGGCCGGCGGCGTGCTCGGCGACCAGCGACTGCGGCGGGCAGGCCACCACCACCTGGCAGCCGCGGCGGATCGCCTCGGCCACCGCCGACGCGGTGCCGGTGTCGGATCCGTCGGGAGCGAGTACGACGACCAGGTCGAGGCTGCCGGCCCAGCCCGGCAGCGCCGGTCCCGGCCAGGCCACGAACGGCACCGGGCACCACGGTTCGAGCACGGCGCGCAGCAGCCGGGAGTCGGGCCCGGCGGCGATCACGGTGCGCGGTCGACCCTGCTCTACGGCCCGGGTCACCGCCTCCTCGAGCGCTTCCGAGGCCTCGCCGGCCTCGCGGCGCACGCGCGCCCCGGACTCGGCCAGCGTCCGCAGCCGGAGGTCGTGACCCGCCAGCGCGGACTCGTCGTCCAGCCGGGACTCGTCGAACCAGGTGACGCCCATGCCTAGTTGGGTCGGCGTGCTTCGTCGACGAGCAGGACCGGGATGTCGTCGCGAACCGGGTAGGCGAGGCCGCACGCCTGGCACACCAGCTCGCCACCGTCGGCTGTCTCGACCGGTGCCAGGTCGCCGTGGCAGTCGGGGCAGACGATGATCGCGAGCAGCTCGTCGGAGAGGTTCAGAGGCATCTAGTGCCCCGTCTCGGAGGTGCTTGCGCGCTTCGCGCGCCCACAGCACCCACCTCGCGGCGTTGCCGTCACTCGCTGGACGACCCAGTACGGCGTCGCTCCGGCGCCTTGCGATCTAGGCACTCTGAACACGCCAAGCATGCAACCACCTCCAAAGCGGGACACTAGGTGTCCTTCCGGATCAGTACGAGCACATCGTCGCGCACCCGCTCCATGATGGCGCGGTCGCGGCCCTCCGCGTTGAGGCGCAGCAGCGGTTCTGTGTTGGAGGGTCGCACGTTGAAGGTCCAGTCGGCATGGCTGACGGTCAGCCCGTCGAGCCGGTCGACGGTGACTCCCTCCCGGCCGGCGTACGCCTCGGCGACCGCCGCGATGGCCGCCCCGGTGTCGGCGACCTCGGAGTTGATCTCGCCGCTGAGCGGGTAGGGGTCGAAGTCGGCCATCAGCTCCGAGAGCGGCCGCTGGGCTTGCGAGAGCGCGGCCATCGCGTGCAGCGCCGCGAGCATGCCCGAGTCGGCGCGCCAGAAGTCGCGGAAGTAGAAGTGGCCGCTGTGCTCGCCGCCGAAGATCGCATCTGTCTCGGCCATCGTCGCCTTGATGAAGGAGTGGCCGACGCGGGTGCGGACCGGGACGCCGCCGAGCTGACGGACCAGCTCGGGTACGGCGCGGCTGGTGATCAGGTTGTGGATCACGGTCGCGCCCGGCTCCTTGGCCAGCTCACGGCTGGCGATCAGCGCGGTGAGCGCGGAGGGCGAGACCGCGGCGCCCTGCTCGTCGACCAGGAAGCAGCGGTCGGCGTCGCCGTCGAAGGCGAGGCCGAGATCGGCGCGCTCGCGGACCACGCGGTCCTGGAGGTCGCGGAGGTTGGCCGGCTCGATCGGGTTCGCCTCGTGGTGGGGGAAGGTGCCGTCGAGCTCGAAGTACATGGGCACCAGCTCGACCAGCCCCTCGGGCAGCCGCTGGAAGACCGCGGGAGCAGTGTGACCGGCCATGCCGTTGCCGGCGTCCACCACGACCTTGAGCCCGCTGCCGCCGGTCATCGGCACCAGCGAGATCAGGTGCTCGGCGTAGGCCACGAGCAGGTCGAGGTTGCGGACCTCGCCGGTCATCCCGGCCGTACGGCGCGGCGCGATCACGAGGTCGCGGATCTCGTCGAGCCCGGACTCGAGGCCGAGGGGCACGGCGTTGGCGCGGCACAGCTTGATCCCGTTGTACTGCGCCGGGTTGTGGCTCGCGGTGAACATCGCACCGGGCACGCCGAGATGGCCGGAGGCGAAGTAGAGCATGTCGGTGGACGCCAGCCCGATCATCACGACGTCGGCGCCGGCCTCGGTGGCTCCGGTCGCGTAGGCGTGGGCGAGCCCGGGCGAGCTCGGTCGCATGTCGTGGCCGACGACGACCGTGGTGGCCCCGGTCACCTGGGCGTGCGCCCGGCCGGTCGCGCGCGCCAGCGCCTCGTCGATCTGCTCCGGCACCAGCCCCCGGACGTCGTAGGCCTTGAAGACGGCCCGGACGGTGTCGGGGTCGACTCCGTCCGGCATGGACGAGAGCCTAGGCCCGGGCGTGCCCTAGGAGCTCGGCACCTCGTCGTGCGTCAGCACCCGCAGGTGGCCGCGGCGGAAGGTCTCGCGCGAGCCGTACTCGGCGGCCGGCGACTCCGCGGCAGCCGGCACCGGGCGGGCGGCCTCGCGGACCGCGTTGGCGAGGGCGAGCAGGTCGTCGTCGGAGGGCCCGCGCGGCGAGAGATCCGAGACCAGCCGCAGCACCTCCCAGCCGCGTGGTGCGGAGAGCCGCTCGGCGTGCCGGTCGCACAGGTCGTAGGCATGCGGCTCGGCGTAGGTCGCGAGCGGGCCGAGCACCGCCGTCTGGTCGGCGTAGACGTAGGTGAGCGTGGTGACCGCGGGACGGTCGCAAGCTGTGCGCGAGCAGCGGCGGGAAGGGCTCACTCTGCGACCGTACTCCCGAGTGGGCGCGCCTTCGTCGAGGCGCGCGGCACCCGATCGGAGGACTGGGGCATGGCCTAATGTCGGCGACGTGGAGAACCGCACCGGCCGGCCGTCTCGCCGCCGCGACCGGCGCGGGCGCGGGATGCGCGGTCCGGGCGTGTTGCCGCAGCAGCCGGGGAGCCCCGAGCTGCCGACCAGACGGCAGCGGTTCGACGACCTGGCGCTGGGCATCGTGACCAGCATCGACCGGCGCTGGCAGGACCAGCTCGGCCTGGTGGAGTACGCCGTCGAGGACGCCCCGCAGCTCCCGGACGACTGGGAGAGCGACCAGGTGCCGCTGGCCTCGCTGGTCCGCGGCAGCGGCGCCACTCCGACTCGGCTGGTGCTGTTCCGGCGGCCGATCGAGCACCGCGCCGAGAGCCGCGCCGACCTGGAGGCGCTGCTCCTCACCGTCGTGGTCGAGCAGGTCGCGGAGCTGCTCGGCATCGACCCGGAGCGAGTGGACCCGCGCTACCCAGGAGACCAGTGATGGGGCTGTGGCCGTTCGGCAAGAAGAAGGACGACATGAGCGTCGAGGCGCTCCTGGAGGAGGCGAACCGCGCCAGCCCGACCGGTCCGGCGACCGCCGCGGCCGGGACACCCGTCGTCCCCGCCGGCGACGGTTCCTTCCGGATGCCGGTCGAGGACATCTTCACCATCTCGGGCCGCGGCACGGTCGTGACCGGCAGGGTCCAGTCCGGCACCGTGCGGGTCGGCATGCAGGTCAACGTGGTCCGCGACGGCGGCGTGGCCACGACGACCACGGTCACGGGCGTCGAGATGTTCCGCAAGGTGCTGGACTCCGCGTCCGCGGGCGACAACGTGGGACTGCTGCTCAAGGGGCTGAGCAAGGAGCAGCTCCACGCGGGTGACCTGATCCAGGGCTGACCCGCGACCTTCTGCAACCTTCTGCGAACTTCTGCAATGCGCAGGAATGCAACGCACTTCTGTTGCCCACCCTGACCTGGCATCGACAGCCTGCCCAACCAGGTGGGCCCGATCCCCGGGCCCTGACCAAGGAGTGTCGCGTGAAACACATCGTCGCGGGGGGCTTCACAGCAGCCCTCATCACGGCGACCGCACTGGTGACCGCGCCTACAGGTGCGGCCGCCGTCGGTCACAGCAGTCCCAAGGCAACAACCGGTGCGCTCGTCCAGCAGTCCGCCCAGACGCTCGCCCCGGCCGACCCTGACCTCTCCGTCACCAACGCCAAGGCCACCCTGGACGCCCTGCAGTCCATCGCCAGCTCGAACGGCGGCAACCGTGCCTCGGGCAGGCCGGGCTACCTGGCCTCGCTGAACTGGGTGAAGGCCAAGCTCGATGCGGCCGGGTACACCACCACCGTCCAGACGTACACGACCGCCCCGATCGGCGGGCACACGTCGTACAACCTGATCGCCGAGTGGCCGCACGGTGATGCCAACAGCGTGATCATGGCCGGTGCCCACCTCGACAGCGTGACGGCCGGACCGGGAATCAACGACAACGGCTCGGGCAGCGCGGGCATTCTGGAAGCCGCGCTGGCCTACGCCGCCAGCGGCCAGACCGCCACGAACCGGCTTCGCTTCGGGTGGTGGGGATCCGAGGAGCTCGGCCTGGTTGGCTCGAAGAAGTACGTCGCCTCCCTGACCTCGGCAGACAAGGCGAAGATCAAGATGTACCTGAACTTCGACATGATCGCCTCGCCCAACCCCGGCTACTTCGTCTACGACGACAACCCCGCGGGCAACGACCTGCGCGACGACCTCACGACGTACTTCACGTCGAAGGGCGTTCCCTGGGAGTACATCGACGTCGATGGTCGTTCGGACCACCAGGGCTTCCTCAACGCCGGCATCCCGACCACCGGCACGTTCACCGGGGCCGAGGAGATCAAGACCGCGGCCCAGGCCCAGAAGTGGGGCGGCACGTCCGGGCAGGCATTCGACCCCTGCTACCACTCGGCCTGCGACACGAACGCCAACCTGAACCTCACCGCTCTGGACCGCAACCTCGACGCGATCGGCCACATGGTCTGGAAGTACGCCGACAAGGACTTCAGCACGCCTCCGCCCACGGGCACCAACCTGCTGCAGAACCCCGGGTTCGAGTCGGGCGCCAGCTCGTGGACCGGGACCAGCGGAGTGATCACGAGCAGCGCGTCCAAGCCCGCCCGGACCGGATCATGGAAGGCGTGGCTCGGCGGCAACGGGCGCACTTCGACCGAGAACCTCTCCCAGTCGGTGAGCATCCCGGCGACCGCGACGGGCGCGACCCTGAGCTTCTGGGTCCGCATCGACTCGGCCGAGAACACGACGTCCACCGTCTATGACACGTTGAAGGCGCAGGTCGTCGACGGGAGCACGACCAGCACGCTGGCGACGTACTCCAACCTCAACGAGGCCAGCACCTACGTCCAGAAGACCTTCGACCTCACGTCATACAAGGGCAAGACGATCCAGGTGAAGTTCCTGATGAACGAGGACTCCAGCCTGCAGACCAGCTTCGTGGTCGACGACACCGCGATCAGCGTGGGCTGAGGCATCGGGACTGGGCGGCCGCCGGCTCGCGCCGGTGGCCGCCCACAGTCAGCCGTCCTGACTAGGGCAGGCCGGGCCGGACGTCGGGCACCAGCCCGGTCAGCACCAGTTCACGCAGCGGGACGACAGCCGTGCCGGTGCCGCTGAGCAACACGGCGGCGCGCACCGACGTCCCCTGAGGGGTCACCGTCACCAGGACGGCCTCGTCCGGCAGCGCAACGTCCGCGCCCGCGTCGGGGTCGAGCACGACCTCCTGCTGGTCCAATTGCTTCCCGCGCGCGGAGTAGGACGTCACCGTCGCGCCGCCGGCCGCTTCGGCGCCGGCGAGCAGCAGGTGCTTCGGCCCGGCGGGGACGACCACCGCGGTGGCCTCGGCGACGGCGGGCGGGGCGGTGAGCAGGGAGAGATCGGCGCCCGCGAACTGTCGCAGCGTGGTGGTGACCGGGCCGTCGGACTCGACCAGCAGACCGATCGCGCCGTCCTTGGCCGCCTGGGCCAGCACGTCGTCCAGGGAGACTGCCGCGGTGGAGTCGGGCGCCACCCGAACCGGCTCGACGCCGGTCGGCGCGAACGTGGAGGTCGGCGTCACCACCGTGACCGTGGCCCGCACCTCGTCGGCGCCCGGGTTGGCCAGCACGAGCGTGCGCTCGCCTGCTCCCTGGGTGAGGCCGAGCAGCACGTTGGTGGTGGCCGGCTCGGCCTGCGCCGGCAGCCAGTCCTGGCCGGTCGCACCGGAGCCGAGCTCGTCGTAGGAGTCGACGACGTGCACCGCGAGCCGGCCGCGGCTGGTGTGCACCTCGAGCGAGAGCTCCGCGCGGTTCGGCACGACCTGGCCGAGGTCGAGCTGAACGCTGCTGTTGCCCGGCACCGAGACGCCGCGCAGTGCGGGCACGTCGAGGACGCCGTTGGGTGAGCGGACCGTGATGTCGGCGATGGCCTGTCCGGCGTTCGGGTTGACCAGCTCGATCACCGAGTCATGGGTGGCGTCCGCGCCGACCCCGGTGAACCAATGGTCGGCCACCGGTGGCGCGCAGTCGATCGCAGCCAGCGGGGCCGACTGCGATCGCCCCGCGACCAGACCCGGCGCGAGGTCGCCGGAGCCGGTGACCACCGTCGGGCCGAGCCCCGGCGCTGCGGTCGAGACGCGGCGGGTGCGCACCGGCAGCGGTGCGGCCACCGAGCCGAGGCCGACCTGGACGTCGCCCTTCACCTTCGCCTCCGGGTCAGCGCCGAGGATGCTCACGCCGAGCAGGTCCAACCCGGTGCCGGGCAGGGCGTTGGGGCAGACCACCGACGCGGACGTCAGCGGGGTCTCGACGGGGGCCTTCCCGTGCGGCTCGTCACGACCAGGGTCCAGGAGCAGCAGCGCCAGCACGGCCACCACGGGCAGCACGATCGCCAGGAGCACGTCGGCCCCGAACCGGCGCCTCATCGACGCCCCCCTTCCCGGTCGCGGTCGGTCGACGGTGCGCACAGGACGAGGACGGCCAGGATCGCGAGCCCCTGCAGGATCAGCAGCCCGAACCGCAGCCATGAGCGCGACCCGTCGAGGTCGCTCGCCGAGAGGGGCTGGCCGACCTGCCAGGCGCGGGTGCTGCGGTCCTCGGCGCTCGCCTGCTCCAGTCCGGCGGTCGCGTCCAGCACGGCCGCCACCTCACCGTCGGCGGGTGCCGGCAGCACGACGTACTGGATGCCACGCGCGCCCAGCGCCGCCACGGCATCCGGGGTCGGGCGGGACGCCAGCCCCTGCACCAGCGACGTGAAGCCGCGGTCCTCGGCGGTCAGGTCGAGCACCTCGTCCTCGCCGGTGGTGACACCGTCGTCACGGCGCACCGTGTAGGTGAGCCCGTCCTCCAGCGAGCCGCGGACCACGAGGATGCCGTGCTCCGGGCCGAGCTCCGAGCTCTGCACCATGTACGCCGGGATGCCGGCGTCCCGGTCGCCGGTCAGGTGGTCCCCGCCGTCGAGCACGAACCAGGTCAGCCCGCCCAGCGGTGCCGCGAGGGCGACGGCGACGAACAGCACGCCCACGGCACGGAGCGCACCACGCGGTGACGGGACGCCGAGCGCGCCGAGGACGACCGCGGTGACCAGCGCTGCCTGCGTGAAGACCAGGAGGAAGCCGAGGCCGGGCGGCGTGGACAGCGCAGCCAGGTCGAGCGTGATCGACCCGAGACCGACGGCCGCGAGGACTGCGACCAGCGCCACCACCCAGCAGATGAGCACGGGGATCCGGGTCCGGCGGGGCACCAGTGCCAGTGCCGCGAGCACGGGCAGCACGATCCCCAGCCACCACGGCGCGCCGAGGTCGTGGAACCGGCCCAACCCCAGGTCGACGCCGTCGGGGGTCGCGACCGGCAGCAGCCCGCCGTCGAGCAGCAGCCCCTCACCCGCGCCGTGCAGCAGTGCCGGGAGCCACCACGGCGCGAGCAGCACCGGGACCACGCCCAGCGCGACGACCGGCGGACCCCATGCCGACCGGTCCCGTCCGACGCCGGGCAGCAGCGTGAACGCGAGCAGCACCACGACCACGCCGACGAGGGCGGCGACCAGCCAGGCCACCGGCGTGCCGCAGCTGACCAGGGCGAGCAGCAGCCCGGTGCGCCAGGCCGCGCGCCAGCGTCGGTCGGACTCCGGGTCCGCGAAGCCGAGGGCGGCGTGCGCGAGCCAGGGCAGCAGCGCGGCCGACAGCACCGGGGCCAGGCTGCCCTGGCCCCAGGCACCGGAGACGACCGGCACCACGGCGTACGTCGTGGCGCCCCACAGGATCAGCCAGCGGTTCGCGCCGGCCGGGGTCGCCAGCCGGCCGGCCACGCGCAGGAACCGCCACGCCCCCCACAGCGAGAACGGGACCGCCAGCACCAGCACGGCCGAGACCGCCGCTGCGGGGCTGCCGCCCAGGACGGTGGACACCAGCGCCATCGGCAGCACGTACGGCGGCGCGGGCACCGCGGTGCCGAGCCCGAGCTCGTGCCACGACGAGAGGTGCAGCGACCACCAGTCGCTCCAGTGGTTGGGCGCGGGCGAGAGCCCCGGGCCGGAGACGTGCCCGAGCGCGGAGCGGGCGCCGACGAGCATCGCGAGCACGGTGCCGACGAGCAGCACGGCGACCGGGTTGGTGAGGAAGCGGGCGACCAGCCCGGTGTCCTCCACCACGTCCTCGTCCTCGAGCCGCTCCCGCTCCGTCGTGCGCCGCGCCGCGAACGACGACGGGTCGCGCTCGGCGGCCGCCGCGCGGCGCCGGTCGGCCACGTCGGAGGCGGACTGGGTGAGCGCCGTCGCCAGGTCGCTTGCAGCGTCGAGGGCGTGCCGGTACGGCAGCCAGCGTGGCGCCAGCAGCCCCGCGGCGGTCGCGGGGTCGGCGGTGGCGGCGACGCGCCTGGCCCGCCGGGCCGCCAGCAGCTCACCCGGGTGCGCCACCACCGAGATGTACGCCGCGAGGTCGTCGAGGGCGGACCCTGGCGACCGGATCGCCAGGTAGCCGAGCATCCGGACGAAGGTGCCGAACGCCAGCCGGACCGCCTGCAGCGGCCAGACCCGGGACCGGGAGTTGGCGAGCAGGGTGAACAGCGCGGCGCGGCGCTCCTGGTAGTGGGTGTGGCGACCGGTCAGCGGCGTACGCCGGAGCCCGCGGTGTGCCGCCTCGGCGTGGAAGACCACGGCCTGAGGCACCGCGACGGTCTTGTGGCCGGCCGCGGCGGCCCGCCACCCGAAGTCGAGGTCGTTGCCGAAGATCGGCAGCTCGTCGTCGAGTCCGCCGAGCTCGTCGAGGACGCGGCGGCGTACGAGCATGCCGGCGGTGTTGACGGCGAGGACGTGGCGCGGCTCGGAGTACTGGCCCTGGTCGTACTCGCCGCGCTCGAGCCCGGTCTCCCGCCGGCCGGTCCCGGAGATCGTGACCCCGAGCTCGAGCAGCCTCTTCAGTGAGGGCCACTCGCGCAGCATCGGGCCGAGCACGTCGGCGTCGGGGTCGTCGGCCGCGCCTGCCAGCAGGGCCAGCAGCGCCTCGGGGTGCGGGCTGGCGTCGTCGTGCAGCACCCAGACCCACTCGGTGTCGGCGCCGAGCTGGTCGAGGTGCTCGAGCCCGGCGCGCAGGGCTCCGGGGAAACCCGTGGATGACGGCAGCGCGATCACGCTGTCTTGTCCAAAGGCGTCGGCGAGCAGGTCGGCGCTCGCGTCCTTGCTGCCGGTGTCGACCGCGACGCAGTGCGCGACGGGGGCCAGCTGCCCGGCCAGCCCCTCGAGCACCGTGGGCAGCCAGCGCTCCCCGTCGTGGCTGACCAGCACCACCGCGACATCCTCGCGGCCACGCGCGGTCAGCGGCGCGTGACGAGGATCTGCGGCGGACACGATCGTTCAGGGTAGGGGTGACCCGGTGAGCGCCGGAAATGAGAGGAGCCCGGGCCAGTGGCCCGGGCACTCTCGATTGCGTCGCTAGACCGCGAGCTTCTTCAGCTTGCGGCGCTCCCGCTCGGAGAGACCGCCCCAGATGCCGAACCGCTCGTCATTCATCAGTGCGGACTCCAGACACTCGGTCCGGACATCGCACGTGAGGCAGACCTTTTTGGCCTCCCTGGTGGATCCGCCCTTCTCCGGGAAGAACGCCTCTGGGTCCGTCTGCGCGCAAAGCGCACGCTCCTGCCAACCCGCGTCGTCGGCGTCGTCCCCGTCCAGGAGAAACAGTTCTCTCATGTGACTGCCCTTCGACCCTTGAAACCCTTGGTAGGGATTCGACTCTCATTCCAGAGCGGCCGACCGACCTCGTACCCCCGCCCCGAGAGATTTGGAGTGTGCTGAGCTCGACCCTGCTCGACCAGCGTGTCGTCTGGATTCCGGTGCGAAATCGTGAACGACACTGGTGTGATTACACGCCTGTCGTACCCCCGAAGTCAAGCCCCGATCTGGTATGGGGATACCTGAGACGAGCCACCCCAGCGTCTGGTAATGGGGGAGATGCGACAGGCTGGGGCCATGGTCAGCCCCGCCGGAGACCGCCCCGGTCCACGCCGCAACCTCACCGTCCTGTCCGGCGGGATGGGTGGCGCGAAGTTTCTCCAGGGGCTGCTGCACGGCATCGAGCAGGGCCGGCTGCCGGGGGTGGCCGCCGACGCCGAGGTGACCGTCATCGCCAACACCGCCGACGACCTGTGGGTGCACGGGCTCAAGGTGTGTCCTGACCTCGACACCGTGATGTACACCCTGGGCGACGGGATCGACCCCGAGCGCGGGTGGGGCCGACGCGACGAGACCTGGAGCGTGAAGACCGAGCTCGCGGCGTACGACGTGGAGCCGACCTGGTTCGGACTCGGCGACCGCGACATCGCCACACACCTGGTGCGCACCCAGATGCTCGACGCCGGCTACCCGCTCTCCGCGGTCACCGATGCACTGTGCCAGCGCTGGCTCTCCCCTGTCTTCGGAGGAAGCGTCCGGCTCCTCCCCATGACCGACGACCGCGTCGAGACCCACGTCGCGATCGCCGACCCGGAGTCACCGAGCGGCCGCCGGGTCGTGCACTTCCAGGAGTACTGGGTGCGGCTGCGCGCCGAGGTCCCTGCCGAGACGGTCATCGTGGTCGGGCTCGACGAGTCGACCCCGGGACCCGGCGTGATCGACGCGATCACCGACGCCGACCTGGTCCTGCTGCCGCCGTCCAACCCCGTGGTCTCGGTGGGCACCATCCTCGGGGTCCCCCGGGTGCGGGAGGCGCTGGTCGCCACGAAGGCACCCGTGGTCGGTCTCTCCCCCATCATCGGCGGCAGCCACGTCCGCGGGATGGCCAACCAGCTCTTGACCACCATGGGCGTGGAGGTCAGCGCGGGCGGCGTCGGCAGGCACTACGGCGCCCGGGCGCAGGGCGGAGTCCTCGACGGCTGGCTCGTCGACGAGGCGGACGCCGACCAGCTGCCCGGGCTGCACGAGGCCGGGCTGGCCGCGGCCGCCGTACCCCTCTACATGACCGACCACGACGCCACCGCCGCGATGGCGGCTGCGGCGATAGCGCTGATCTCATGACGCTGACCGTCCTGGCGCCGGACGGTGTCCCCGAGGTCCGGCGGGGTGACGACCTGGCAGCGCTGGTCGTCGCGGCCCTGTCCCCCGTCGACGGTGACGTGGTGCTGGTGACCAGCAAGGTGGTCAGCAAGGCCGAGGGCCGCGCGCTCGCGGGCACCGACCGCATCGCCGCTGTCGAGGCCGAGCTGGCCGCCCCGGGCGCGCGGGTTGTGGCGCGGCGCGGACTCACCACGATCGTGCGCACCCGGCTCGGGCTCACCCTCGCCGCGGCCGGGGTCGACGCGTCCAACGTCGCGCCGGGCAGCGTGCTGCTCCTCCCGCTCGACCCGGACGGGAGCGCGCGAGCGCTGCGCCGGGCGGTCGCCGAGCGGACCGGCGCCAACGTGGGAGTCGTGGTCACCGACACCGCCGGCCGGGCCTGGCGGACCGGCCAGACCGACATCGCCATCGGCGCCGCCGGGGTCACGGTGCTCGACGACCACACGGGCCGCACCGACGGCTACGGCAACGAACTCATGGTCACCGCGCCCGCGCTGGCGGACGAGCTGGCCGGCGCCGCCGAGCTGGCCCAGGGCAAGCTGGCCGGCCGTCCGTTCGCTCTGGTCCGGGGCCGGGCCGACCTGGTGCTACCGATGGGCGAGGACGGTCCGGGTGCCGCGGTGCTGGTCCGGGTCGAGGGCGAGGACCTTTTCGGGTACGGCGCTCGCGAGGCCGTGGTCCGTGCCCTGGCAGGCGAGCCGGCCGACCGGGTGCCCTTCGGCGCCCCAGCGGGTGCCGACGAGATGACGGCGGCACTGGGGCGGGTCCTCGGTGTGGTTGCCGAGGCGGTCGGGGACGGCCTGGTGGTCGCCGCGGACCCGCGGCTGGCGCCACTGGCGTTCGCGCACGGCTGGTATCTCGCAGAAGCCGCCCAAGAAGGTCCTGAGAAAGCAGTGATCCGACCGGGCACTCCGTAGACTCCTGCGTCGGGCTCTCGCGAGCCCTGTTCGTTGTGCAGCAAAGTCCTTGTCCAGCACAGCCTCCTGTGCAATGTCCACCACCCGAGGTGCTCCGAAGCCGTGGCCAAGAAGTCGAGCAAAACCGACCGTCAGGCGGTCATCGACGAGATCCGCAAGAAGCAGAAGGGCGCCGAGAAGAAGCGCGGCTACGCCATCGTGGGCGTCTGCTCGCTGGTCGCGCTGCTGATCGTCGTCGCTGCGGCGTACCGCCCGGTGAAGAACTGGTGGGACCTGCGCAAGTTCCAGGACATCAACCTGGCCTCCATCGGCGCCCCTGCGTCGGTGTGCGACAAGGTGACCACCAAGCCGGCCGACGGCAGCAGCCAGCACGTGCCCGCCCCGTCGCAGGTCACCTACACCACCGCCCCGCCGGCGTTCGGCTCGCACTGGAACGAGCAGGGCCAGTACCAGGCACCCGCACCGTTCAACCGGAAGTTCTACACCGAGGACGACCGCCCCGAGCTCGAGCAGCTGGTCCACAACCTCGAGCACGGCTACACGATCCTCTGGTACGACGAGTCGATCGCCGACGACGGCGACGAGCTCACCGTCATCGACGGCATCGCGGACAAGTTCCGCTCGAACTCCGACAACCTGCGGTTCAAGTTCATCGCCGCGCCGTGGACCGCCGCTGACGAGGAGGAGAGCGGCAAGTTCCCCGACGGGATGCACGTCGCGTTCTCGCACTGGTCGGCCGGCGGCTCCGGCGAGAGCGACACCTCCAAGCAGGTCGGCGCCTTCCAGTACTGCAGCCAGCCGAGTGGCGAGGCCCTGAAGGACTTCATGCTGGAGTACCCCTACACCGACTCGCCCGAGCCCGACGCCGCGTGATGGGTGCCCCGCAGCGCATCGCCATCGTCAGCGGCTACTTCAACCCGATCCACATCGGGCACCTCCGGATGGTGAAGGCCGCACGCGAGCTGGCCCCGCACCTGCTCGTGATCGTCAACAACGACCGGCAGCAGCTGCTCAAGAAGGGCCGCATCCTCATGACCGAGGAGGACCGGCAGGCGATCGTCGCCGAGCTGCGCTGCGTCGACGAGGCGATGGTGGCCGTCGACGACGACTCGACCGTGGTGGCGTCGCTGCGGCTGGTGCGCGAGCGCTACCCCGACGCCGAGCTGCTGTTCTGCAACGGCGGCGACCGCTCGGACGCGGGCGACCCCGTCCCGAGTGCGGAGACCCAGCTGGCCGAGGAGATCGGGCTGCAGATGGTCTACGGCGTGGGCGGCGAGGACAAGTCCGACTCGAGCAGCCGGATCAACGAGGAGCTCAGTCGGTCGGACGTCCCGGCCGTCTACCAGCGCTGACATGCCAGCGTTCGGCGAGCTGCTCCGACGAGAGCTCGGCCGCGACCCGGGGCGCCCGCTGGTCACTTGGTACGACGACGGCACCGGCGAGCGCGTCGAGCTGTCGGTGGCGACGTACGCCAACTGGGTGGCCAAGGCCGCCTCGCTGCTCGTCGAGGAGCACGACCTGGAGCGCGGGGACGTGTTGCTCGTCGACCTGCCGAACCACTGGCTGGGCCCGGTCTTCCTCGGCGCCGCGTGGACCGTTGGGCTGGCGGTGGCGTTCCCGTCCTCAGGGGTGTCGCCGAATGCTGTCGTGTGCGGGCCCGCGCCCCTGCCGACGTGGGCGCCCCGCGCCGACGACCTGCCGGTCCTCGCCTGCTCCCTGCTGCCCATGGGAGTCCGCTTCGCCGAGCCGCTGCCGCCCGGAGTGCACGACGTCGGCGTCGAGGTGTGGGGACAGCCGGACGCGTTCACGCCGTACGACCCGCCGGACGGGTCCGACGTCGCGCTCGTGGACGGCCCGGTGACCCACGAGGAGCTCTTCGGGAGTCCAGTCGCCGCCGGGAGTTCTCAGAACTCGACCGGCGGCGACCGGCTCCTGTTGACGGCGAACCCGGCTTCCCCACCTGGTGTCGCCGCCGTCTCGCGGCCGCTCGTGTCGGGCGGCTCGCTGGTTCTGGTGGCGGGGGCGGATCCGGCTCGGCTCGACGCGATCGCTGAGGCCGAGCGGGTCACCCACCGCTCGGGCTGATCAGCCGGCTCCCGGCGACGTGCGAGCCGGACGAAGGCCCTTGGCCAAGCACCGGTGTCCCGTGACCTGGGTCGTGCTGCGGCGCTCCGCGACCCGCAGGCTGGGTGTGGCACAACGCTGCTGACCGCGCGCGTAGCCGGTCATGCCGGCCTCCGACGCCCCCGCCGTCCCCTGGTCGGGCGACACCGAGATCGAGGGCTTTGCGACGCCCTGGCCCGGTCCGACGCCCACCACATCCAGCGAGATCACGCGGGTGGCCGGCACCAGGGCCATGACCACCACACCGAGCGCCAGCAGCTGCTGGCACGCGGTGACGTAGCGAGCGCGCGATGGGGACATTCGACGTTGCTCCTGTGCGGGGGAAGGTCACACGATGCGCAACTTTCACACGCGTCACAGGTGCAGCGGTAGAGAATCTGAGTAACTACAACGCTGTAATTGCCAGTCGACACGCCGCAGACCTGGCGATTTGTCAAGCGGTCGGCGGTTGAGGAGGGCGCTCTGCGCCCGTCTCGAAACCCCGATGCCCCGCGCCTTGACGCAATGCAGGGCCTCCTCGGCCGCGGGTCAGATCTCGGAGCCGAGCTCCGCGTCGGTCTGCTCCTCGTCGACGTCCGGCTCGTCGTCGTTGTCGTAGTGGAGGTACTTGATGCCCGCGTCGACATCGCCGTCGAAGCCGACGACGCCCTTTTCGAGGACGATCACGCGGGTGCACATCTTCCGCACCGACTGGGCCGCGTGGCTGACGTAGAAGAGGGTGACGCCGCTGTCGCGGATCTCCTCCATCTTCTTCATGCACTTCTTCTTGAACGGCTGGTCGCCCACGGCGAGGACCTCGTCGGCGATGAACACGTCGCAGTCGACATGCACCGCGACGGCGAAGCCGAGCCGGGCGAACATCCCCGAGGAGTAGTTGCCGACCGGGGTGTCCATGAAGTCCCCGACCTCGGCGAACGCAGCGATGTCGCCGAACTTCGCGTCCGTCTCCTCCTTGGTCATGCCGAGGATGGCGGCGTTCATGTAGATGTTCTCGGTGCCGGTCATCTCGGCATGGAACCCGGCGCCGGTCGCGATCAGGCCGGAGATCCGGCCGCGGGTGCGGACCTGGCCGGAAGTCGGCTTCATCACGCCCATGATGTGCTTGAGCAGCGTGCTCTTGCCGGAACCGTTGAGCCCCATGAGACCGATGGCCTCGCCCTGGTCGACGGTGAACGCCACGTCGTCCAGCGCCCAGAAGGTGTCGCTGGTCTTCTGGCCGCGCATCCGAGCCACGACCTTCTGCTTGATCGTGCGCTGGTACTGCTTGTGGAACAGCTTCGAGACATGGTCGACCTCGATCGAGGAGACCATCACACGAGCCGATCCGGGATCTTGTCGTCCAGCCTGGTGAAGACCCACTGGGCGAGCACGAGGAACAGGACCGAGGCGCCGAGCATGATCAGCCCTCGCTCCCACAGATGGCTCGGGAAGTTCACGTCCAGGGCGGCGGAGAAGCCCCACTCCTCCTTGGCCTTCTGCTCGTCCTCGGGGCTGATCGTGGTGATCCAGAAGCACCGCTGCATCAGCAGCACCGCCTCGGTGATCGGGTTGAGCAGGTAGAGGTGCTCGATGATCGGGAACCTCTCGAAGCGCTCGTGCACCATCGTGTACGGGTACATCATCGGCACGGTGAACGGCAGCATGTTGGTGAAGATCTGCACGACGCGGGTCCAGTCGCGGTACATCACGTTGATCGCGGAGAACATCAACCCCATGCCGGTGCCGAGCAGGATCACGATGGCGAAGGCCAGCAGCGCGGCCAGGATGCCCACGGGTTCGGGCGAGAAGGAGCCGGTGACCAGGCAGGCCCCGACCAGGATCACCAGCTGTGGACCGGTGTGGTAGAGCGAGACGAGGGTCGAGGAGATCGGAAAGATCTCCCGCGGCAGCGGCATCTTCTGCACCACCGACTTGTTCTGCATGATCGAGCGCGTCCCGGAGTTGAACGACTCGGTGAACAGGTTCACCACGACCATGCCGGCGAACAGGTGGATCGCGAAGTTCGGGATCTGGCCGCGGAGCAGGATGATCCCGAACACGAAGTAGTAGGTCAGGAACCGGCTGAGCGGGTTGATGTAGGACCACAGCAGGCCCATCTTCGACCCGATGTAGCGCGCCCGGAGCTCGCGCTTGACCATCAGCCGGAGCAGGTAGCGCCGCCTGAGCACGCCGAGCAGCCCGCCCTTCGCGGCGGGGTCCACCATCGGTACGTGCGCCAGGTCGTGGCGTACGGCGACCGAGTCCGCGTCGCTCTCGGGGGTCAGCTGGTCGGTCATGCTTTTCGGGGTCCCCGCGGAAGCGTTCGGCTCCCTGCGCGGAGCGCGCCCTTCGAGCGCTTTCGTGGGGTAATCATGCTTCGGTGTCGGTCCAGGGGCGGAACGTCTCTTCCCAGGTCTCCGGCGAGGTGACGTCGTGCAGCGCGGAGCGGTACTCCTCCGCCAGCCGCGGCCACTCGCGGGCCAGCCGCTGGTGGAGCTCGGCGGTCTGCTTGGCCAGCTCGCGGAACTTCTGCGGATCGCGCTTGTAGAGCGCGGCCGAGGTGCCGTCGTTCATCGACACCACCGCGGAGTCGTAGGACGCCAGGCGGTACCACTTGGCGTCCATGGCCCGGATCTCGATCTCGGGGAAGTCCTGTGAGAGCTCCCGGGTCGGGCGCAGCTGCCGGATCGGCGCGAGGCCCGCCGTGATGATCCGGGCGACCCGCCCGGGGATCTCGACGGTGTCGCGGCCCTTGCGAGGTGGCTTCTTGCGCCGGATCTCGGGGAACGCCTCGCGGTCGGGCTCGAGCTGGGCGTCGCTGAACTGCTTGCGCAGCGCGTTGACCTCGGCGAGCCGGGTCGGCAGCATCTCGTGCAGCTTTCCGGGGCCGGCCAGCACGTCCTCGAGCGCCAGGTTGCGCAGCTCCACCGTCGAGTACTGCATCGCGACCATGTGGGCGACCGTGTGGGTGAGGTCCTCGCGGAGCAGCTTGCCGCCGCGCGGGTAGGTCGAGTGCAGCAGCGCCGACACGAACCGGTTGCGGACGTGGAAGTAGGCCTGCCAGTCGAGCGCGTCGTTCTTGTCGGTCCACGGCACGTGCCACACGGCAGCGCCCGGGAAGGTCACCGTCGGGAAGCCGGCGGCCTTCGCGCGCAGGCCGTACTCGGCGTCGTCCCACTTGATGAACAGCGGCAGCGACAGGCCGATCTCATCGATGACCACGCGCGGGATCAGGCACATGAACCAGCCGTTGAAGTCGACGTCGACCCGCTTGTGCAGCCACCGCGCCGAGCGGATGTTGCGGGCCGAGAGGTCCCAGCGGCTGTAGCCGTCGAGCGGCGTCATCCACCAGAACCGCCACGGCTGGACGATCTCGCCGAAGCTGTGCAGCTCGGACTTGTTGTAGAGGCTGAACATGTGGCCGCCGACGATCGTCGGGCGGCGGGCCAGGTCGCCGAAGGTGACCGCTCGGATGATGCCCTCGGGCTCGCAGACGACGTCGTCGTCCATCATCAAGGCGTACGTCGCGGTGCCCTTGCGCAGCGACTCGAGCTGGCCGCGGGCATAGCCGCCCGAGCCGCCGAGGTTGCCCTGCTCGATGATGCGCAGCTTGTCGCCGAGTGCCGCCTGCGCATCGGTGTAGAACGCGGAGTCGACGACCTTCTGCGTGCCCTGCTCCATCACCATCACGGTGTCGAGGTAGGGCGTGAGCAGCTCGTCGTTGCCGAGCTGCGCGATCAGCTTGGCGCAGAAGTCGGGCCGGTTCATCGTGGTGATCGCGATGTCGGCGGTGCCGTGCTCGAGCCGGTCCTCGGGGACCTCTGCGGACCACTCGGCGGACTCCACCACGGCGTCGTCGTCGCCGGCGATGACGTTGTACCAGTACCAGCCGCCGTCCACGAACGGCTTGAGCGGTAGCTCGAAGACGAAGGAGCCCTTGGCCTCGCTGCCGGTGCTCGCCGAGTCGACGCGCTGCGAGCGGCCGTTGGCCAGGGACCGGTAGACGATGACGGTGGCGCCGCGACCGGACACCTGGACCGTCAGCCGGACGTCCTGCACGACCGTCCAGCGCCGCCAGTAGCTGGCCGGGAAGGCGTTGAAGTAGGTGCCGAACGAGAGCCGCTCACCGGAGCGCACCCGCAGCGCCGTGCGCGACTCGATCTGGTCGGTGTGGATCGCCCGCCCGGTCGACGTGGGCTGCCGGATCGCGGCGTTGTTGAGGTCCTTGGCCGCGCGGTTGCCGCCGATCTCGTAGCGGTCGGCGTCCAGTCGGGCGTCCTCGCCGTCGACGTAGAGAGCGAAGACGTCGAAGTCGCGGTCGATCGGCATGATCTGCCGCTGGAGAAGCCGGCGGTTGGACTCGGCCCGGTGGGTCCCGCCGGCGGGCGTGGCCGCGGCCTTCTTCGTCGTACGCCGGCGCGTCGTGGCCTTCTTGGCCGTGCCGCCGGTCTCGCTCGACTCCGTCGACTCCGTCACTCGTCCACTCCTCCGGACTTGAGCTCCACGCCCTCCGCGAAGTGCGGCTTGAGCTTGTTCTCGTACATGGACAGGGCCGAGCCGATCGCCATGTGCATGTCGAGGTACTTGTAGGTGCCGAGCCGGCCGCCGAAGAGCACCATCGGCTCCAGCTTGGCGAGCTCGCGGTACTTCAGCAGCTTGGCGCGGTCCTCGGCGGTGTTGACCGGGTAGTAGGGCTCGTCGTCATCATTGGCGAACCGCGAGTACTCGTGCACGATCACGGTCTTGCCGGGCAGGTGGGTCTTCACCCGCTCGGGGTGGAAGTGCTTGAACTCGATGATCCGGGTGAACGGCACTTCCTGGTCGTTGTAGTTCACGACGCCGGTGCCCTGGAAGTCGTCGACGTCCTCGACGGACGCCTCGAGGTCGACCGTCCGCCAGGACAGCCGGCCCTCGCTGTTGCCGAAGTACTCGTCGACGGGCCCGGTGTAGACGATCGGGACCTTGCCCTTGAACTCCTCGGCCACGCCAGTAGAGGGATCCAGGAAGTCGGTCTCGAGCCGCACCTCGATGTTCGGGTGGTCCGCCATCCGGGTCAGCCAGGCGGTGTAGCCGTCGGTCGGGAGCCCCTCGTAGGTGTCGCTGAACCAGCCGTTCTCGAAGGTGTAGCGGACCGGCAGCCGCGTGATGATGTCCGCGCTCAGCTTGGTCGGGTCGGTCTGCCACTGCTTGGCGGTGTAGCCCTTGATGAACGCCTCGTAGAGCGGTCGCCCGATCAGGCTGATCGCCTTCTCCTCGAGGTTGCTGGCGTCCTCGGTGGCGATCTCGCTGGCCTGGGAGGCGATCAGCTCGCGCGCCTCCTCCGGCGTGTGGCTCTTGCCGAAGAACTGGTTGATCAGGCCGAGGTTCATCGGTAGCGAGTAGATCTGGCCCTGGTACTTGCCGAAGACCCGGTGCTTGTAGTCGGTGAAGGTCGTGAACCGGTTGGCGTACTCCCACACCTTCTCGTTGGAGGTGTGGAACAGGTGCGCGCCGTACTTGTGCACCTCGATGCCGGTCTCGGGGTCCTTCTCGCTGTAGGCGTTGCCACCCAGGTGGTGCCGGCGGTCGAGGACCAGCACGCGGAGGCCCAGCTCGGACGCGCAGCGCTCGGCGATCGTCAGTCCGAAGAACCCGGCGCCGACGATGACGAGATCAGGCCCGTTGACCTCAGGGGGGTTCTCTGCCGACACGACAGATCAGTCTACGGACGCCTGGGCCGTCGACCCGATTCGGCACGCCTGCTAGGCACCCGCGGCTCTCTCGAGCGCGCGCAGGCTGCGACGAACGTCACCCTCGACGGTCGACCAGTTGCTCACCGAGATGCGCAGGACCGCCCGTCCGCGCCACACCGAGCCGCTCATCCAGGCCTCGCCTTCCGCCAGCAGCCGGGCGACGACCTCGCGGGTGCGGTCGTCGTCCCCGAAGCTGACGCAGACCTGGGTGAACACCACGTCGTTGAGCAGCTCGGCGCCCGGGATCGCTGCGATCCCACGGGCGAACGCCGCCGCGTGGCCGGCCATCCGCTCCACCAGGTCTGCCACCCCCTGCCGGCCCAGCGCGGCCAGCACGGCGTACACCGGGATCGACCGGGCCCGCCGGGACAGCTCGGGCACCTTCTCGAACGGGTCCCCGGCCGCGTCGTGGATCAGGTAGTCGCCGTGCATCCCCATCGCGGCCTTGACCGCGGCCGGGTCGCGGACGATCGCGATCCCGCAGTCGTAGGGGACGTTGAGGGTCTTGTGGGCGTCGGTGGCCCAGGAGTCGGCGCCGGCCATGCCGTCGGTCAGCTGGCGGTACGCCGGCGTCGCGGCGGCGAAGAGCCCGAAGGCGCCGTCGACGTGCACCCACGCGTCGTGGCGGTGCGCGATCTCGATCGCCTCCGAGAACGGGTCGTAGCCGCCGGAGTGCACGTTGCCGGCCTGCAGGCTGACGACGGTCGGGCCGTCGTGCCCGTCCAGCGCGTCCGCGAGGGCACGCGCGTCCAGTCGACCCTGGTCGTCGGCCGCCACCACCTCCGGCGCCCCCAGCCCGAGGTACCGCAGCGCCAGGTCCACGGTGTCGTGCCGCTCCTCCCCCACCAGCACCCGCACCCCGGGGCTGCCGACGAGACCTCGGGTCCCGATGTCCCAGCCGGCCCGCCGCAGCACCGCGTCGCGGCCGGCGGCCAGGCAGGTGAAGTTGGCCATCGTGCCGCCGGTGACGAACCCGACCGCACTCCCCTCGGGCAGCCCGAGCAGGTCGAGCAGCCACGCGCTGGCGACCTGCTCGGTGGCGGTGGCGGCCGGGGTGAGCCGGGCCAGCCCGGCGTTCTGGTCCCAGGCGCTGACCAGCCAGTCCGCCGCCAGCGCGGCCGGATGCGAACCGCCGATCACCATCCCGTAGAAGCGGCCGGACGGCATCGCGGTCAGCCCGGGCTCGAGCGCCGTCGCGAGGTGCTCGATGACCGAGGCTGCACTCTGCGGTCCGTCCGGAAGCTTGGTGCCGAGCCGCTCCACGAGCTCCTCCACCTGCGCCTGGGGTGGCACCGGCCGGTCTTCGAGCGAGTCCAGCCACCTCTCGGCGTGCTCGACGGCAACGGGCAGGGCCTCTCCTCGGCTCTCGGTCACGCTCGGACTGAACCACTGACGCGTCCCATGTGTCGAGGCGCCCCCGCCGCGGCCGCTTGCCGAAGGCGGCCCGGCGCCAACGTCATACGTTTCGAGCAGACGGGTCCACGATTCGTATGACGTCCCGCGCAATCGGGTAGGCGCGCGGGCACCGGACAAGCGGGTCAGGCAAGCGAGTCAGGCAAGCGGGCACCGGCCCGCGCGTCCCTGAGCGCCCGGCGGACGTTGCGGGCCTCGGCGCGACCGCCGCGCAGCGGCGAGAGCGCGACCACGCCCGCGGTGATCAGCCAGGGCTTGGCACGGACCATCGCGTTCTCGCCGTACCGCAGGTGGACGGTGAAGAGGTTGCGATACATGTAGTAGCCCTTCCACCCCGACAGGTCGTGCTGCTGATCGAAGTCGAGCTGGCGGACGAGGACCGCGTCGCGGACGGCCCAGATCCTGAAGCCGGCGCGGCGCGCGCGGATGGCGAAGTCCACGTCGTCGTAGAAGATGAAGTAGCCGGGGTCGGGCAGCCCGATCGCTTCGATCACGCGACGCCGGACCAGGAACCCCTCGAAGGCGACGACCTCGATCTCCACCAGCTCCGGCATCCGCGCGCGGGCGCCGTACGTCGTCTCGACCATCGCGGTCTTGGGCTTCAGCCTCAGCGGGTTGCGCAGGTCGAAGGTGATCGCGGCCTTCTCGACCAGGTTGCCGGAAGTGTCCTCGCGGACCGCCATCAGGCAGTCCTCGTCCACCGCCATCAGGATGTCGAGGCAGTCCGGCGCCGGCACCACGTCGTCGTCCATCAGCCAGATCCGGTCGTAGCCCTGTTCGTACGCTGCCTCGACGCCGGTGCGGAAACCGCCCGCGCCGCCGAGGTTCTCGTCGGGCCGGATCACCTGGAGCTTCAGGTCGGTCTGTTCGAAGCTGGCGGTGTCGAGGACGGTCGCGGTGTGGTCGGTGCTGGCGTTGTCGACCACGATCACCGCGTCCGGCACCCGGTCGAGCGCCGCCAGCCCGGCCAGCATCCGGGTGAGCAGCGACGCGCGGTTGAAGGTCACCACGACGACGGCGACGGTCTCGTCCTCGGGCAGGTCGGTCATCGGAGGTACTTCCGGTGGCCGGTGAAGTCGCCGCGCAGCCCGGCGTACGCCGCCCGCGCGCTCATCGGGAGCCGACCCGGCCGCGGCCTGGTGAGCAGGTAGAACCAGACCGTCTTGGCCCAGAACATCAGCACGTGCGGCCAGCCCCGGTAGCGGCGCAGGTTGACGGTGTTGTTGCGGGCCATGCAGTAGTGCTTGAGGTCGCTCGGGCTGTGGTTGTACGTCGTCCGGCCGAACATCATCGGCGTGCCGAGGTCATCGGTGGCCGGGTGCAGCACGTGCGCCGCCACGACCGTGGCGATCCGCGCACCGGCCGCCTCGGCGCGCCAGAGGTACTCGACGTCGTCGCCCCAGATGAAGAACTCCGAGCGCGGGTAGCCGATCCTCTCCACCAGCTCGCGGGTGACGAGGACGCCGTTGAACGGGATCAGGACGCCGCGGATCAACCCGTCGTGCGCGGCCGTCTCGACTGCGGCCATCTCGTGCACGACCGTGGTGCCGCCGGGCAGCCGGATCGGGAAGCAGAGCCGGTCGGGGTCCTGCGCTGCCAGCACGGCCGGCCCCCAGAAGTCGAGGTCCTCGCGCTCGAGGAGGAGCGTCAGGCAGTCGGGCTCGGGGAGGCCGTCGTCGTCCATCAGCCAGACCAGGTCGGCGCCGCTCTCGACCGCCCGCTCGAGCCCGTGGCTGAAGCCGCCCGCGCCGCCGGTGTTGTCCGCCAGCGTCTCGGCCGTCACCGGCTGGGTCCGCAGCCACTCCCCCGTGCCGTCGGTGCTCGCGTTGTCGACGACGAGCACCTCGTCGAGCTCGGGAACCTCGGCCAGCCGTTGCAGCTGGCGCTGGAGCATCGCGAGCCGGTTGAAGGTGACGACCACGGCGACGATGCGGCGTCCGTGCTGGTCTGTCACACGGACAACCGTCTCAGAACAAGGCCTCTTGCACGTAAGCCGGCCCCGCCGGTGCCGGCACCAGCTTGGGCAGCGGACCGAGCTTCGGTCGCGGGGCTGCCGTCCAGCGCGGGTCAACGTACGGCTCGGTCACGGTGCGGGTGGGCTCGCGGAGCGTGAGCCCGCGGATCGCGGTGGGGACGTGAAGCTCGAACCGGGAGTACGTCGCGCGCACGGCGTCCTCGTCGAGGGGCAGCCGGCCCGGGCCCTTGAGCTCGAGCCCGACGTCCGCCGTCGTGACCATCGCCATCACCTCGCGGTTGAACTGCCACCGCTCCTTCGCCTCGGGCGCGACGAGCGCCTTGGCCCGGGCCTTGCCGATCGCGGCAGTGCACTGCTCGCCGCCGGTCGCCGCGTCGTCGAAGGCGGCCTGTGCGGAGCCGAGGGCCTGCAGCAGCCGGACCGCGGTCTTGGTGCCGAACCCATGGACGCCCGGGAGGTTGTCGGAGGTGTCGCCACGCAGGGCAGCGAGGTCGAGGTACTGGTCGGGCCGGACGCCGGTCACCATCGCCAGCCGCTCGGGATCGAGCAGCGGTGAGGCATCGACCCCGCCGTTGAGGATGCGGAGCATCCTGGTGTGCTCGTCGATGAGCGAGTAGCCGTCGCGGTCGGAGGTCGCCACCACTGTCTGGGCGCCCACCGTCGGTGCCTGGGCCGCCACGCTGGCCAGCACGTCGTCGGCCTCGAGGCCCTCCGGCACGACCACCATGACACCGAGGTCGCGCAGCACCTGGACCGCCAGGTCGAGCTGCCGCTCGAGGCTCTCCGGCTTGGGCGCCCGCTGGGCCTTGTAGGACGGCCACCTCTTCTTGCGGCTGCTGTTGCCGCGGTCGTCGAACCCGACGACGACCGCGTCCGCGCAGACCCGGTCGACCGCGGACACCAGCTGGCTCAGCAGCCCGCGCACCGCCCACCCCTGCGCACCGTCGGGCGTGCGGTACATCGTGCGCGCCGACGCGTGGAAGGCCCGGTGCAGCAACGAGTTGCCGTCGACGGCGAGCACGGTCGGGGTGGACATTGCGTCCACCCTAAGTCCGCGCACCGACGTACGGAGGGACGCCGGGCGGACTGTCTCAACAGGCGCTGGCGAGGTCCTCGGACTCGTTGGCGGCGTACCCGTCGCTCAGCGAGCCGACCGAGCCACCGGTGACGGCGTCGGGCTGCTTGGGCTGCTTCGGCTTCTTGTTCTTGCCTGGCTTCGCCTGGGCGTCGCTCTCCACGTCCGCGGCCTTGGGTGCGTTGCCCTCGGCGGCGTCGATCGCCTCGGCCACCTTCTGCTGAATCAGCTTCGCGTCCGGCTCGTAGGTGTTGAAGATCGGCGGCACGATCGAGAGGGTCGAGACCTTCTGGTCGCGCGCCTTCAGCGCCAGCCCGATGAAGCGGTCGACCTCGCCGGCCGGGATGCTCGTCTGCACCATGGCGGAGCTCGCCCTGGCGATCTTCTGGAAGTTCTTGAGCACGTCGGTCGGCTCCAGCTGGTCGAGCATCGCGGCCATGACGCACTTCTGCCGCGCCATCCGCGAGTAGTCGTCGGAGCCGTCCCGGGCTCGCGCGTACCACTGGGTCTGGAAGCCGGTGAGCTTCTGCTTCCCCGGCTCGATGTAGTCGTAGACGTCGGAGCCGAGGCCGCCGATCGGGATCCGCTGGCGGACGTTGAGGGTGACGCCGCCGACGGCGTCCACCAGGTCACGGAACCCCTTGAGGTTGACCATGGCCCAGTAGTTGATCTTGAGGCCCGTGATCCCCTCGACCGCCGAGGTCGTGGCCTCGATGCCGGGGTTCTCGGACTTGCCGAACAGCTCCTTGTTGTCCATGGCCCAGGTGTTGACGCCGTTGAGCATGCAGTGCTCGCAGTCGAACCCCTGCGGGAACTGCTGGTGCATCACCGAGCCCCTGGCGAACGGGAAGTTCTGCATGTTGCGCGGCAGCGAGACCAGCACGGTGCGGCCGGTCTCGGCGTCGATGCTGGCGATGGTGATCGAGTCCGGTCGCAGCCCCCAGCGGTCGACGCCGGAGTCACCCCCGAGCAGCAGCACGTTGTAGCGGCCGTCGTGGGCGCCGCTGGCGTCCCCGGAGCCGAACATGGTCTGGATGAAGTCGCGCTGCACGCCGACCAGGTGCGCGCCGAATAGCAGCACCGCGGCGACCGAGAAGCAGAGGATGCCGTTGATGCCGACCGCGGCCCGGCGGTGGCTCATCCGCAGCGTCAGCGGTTGCCCGATCCGCCACGCGTCGAAGAACAACGCGGCCCACCCGACGGCCAGCACCATCAGGGCGATCCGGACCGTCTGCAGGGCGGCGAGGTCGGAGACCAGCCAGAACGCGAACTCGTGGTGCACCGCCGCCACGACCAGGCAGCCGACCCCGACCATCAGCAGCGCAAACCACGTCCGCAGCGCGGTCCGCCCGACCGACTTGTTGCCGCACGCGACCTGCGCGCTGCCGGGAAGCACCAGCGTCATCGCCATCAGCGCCAGCGCCCGCCGGAACCGCACCTTTGCGGCGCGGTCGGCCGTGGAGGTGGAGACGCTCGAAAGGTAGGTCGCGCCTTCGGGTTGGCCAGGGCCGGACATCGGATGCTCCTGAGGGGAAGATCAGGTGGGCCCCGCCAGTATCACCAGTCACAGGCGTCACAGCCGGGCACGACGCGCCGGGGGCTCCCCACCAATGCCTTGCTGATCGATCAGTCACCCCACCGCCCTACTGATCGATCGGTCACCCCAGCGCGTGGTCCTCGATCGCCACCACCAGCTCGTCGGTGGGCTCGCGGTCGACGTAGACCAGCCGGATCGCGTCGTGGTCGGGGTTGGGCCGGTCCGGTCCGCGCCAGGCGAGCTGCATGCCGAGTCGTTCGGCGGTACGACGCGAGGCGGCGTTGTGCTCGAGGAGGTAGGCGAGCACGGGACGGTCGGGCTCGACGTCGCGAGCCGCCTCGATCGCCCGCAGCCCCATCTCGGTGGCGTAGCCGCGGCCGTGCACCGAGGTGGCGAACCGGTAGTAGAGGTTCCACCACATCCGCCCGGTCAGGATCGTGCAGCCGCCGCGGCCGACGACCGGGCCGTCGGGCCGGTCCCTGATCGACCAGTAGCCCAGCCCGTTGCGCACGAACTGCCCCTCGGCCTGGGTCGCCATCTCCGCCGACTCGGCTCGCGACGTGTGCCGGCCGACCGGGAAGTGCCGCCACGACTCGGGATCGGAGTGGATTGCGTGCAGGTCGTCGACGTCGGCTTCGGTCGGCAGATCGAGCCAGAGCCGGGCAGTGGTGGTGTGGCGCCAGTCCGTCCGCGCGCTCACGGAGCCGACCTGGTGGCCTCGATCTCCTCCTTGCGGGCCAGGCGGTGCGCGCGCCGGATCTCGGCCTCGCGCATCCGGCGTACCTCCTCGTCGGTCTCGGGCGTCAGCGGCGGGACCAAGCGGGAGCGGCCGTCCTCGTCAATGGCCACGAACACGAAGTACGCCGACGCGACGTGCAGGGTCTCGGAGGACGCCACGTTCCACGGCTGGGTCTCGACCCGGACGCCGACCTCCATCGAGGAACGCCCGGCCCAGTTGACCTGGGCGTAGGTGCGCACGATGTCGCCGACGTGCACCGGCTCCAGGAACGCCATCTCGTCCAGCGCCGCGGTCACGGCAGGCCCACCGCTGTGCCGCTGGGCGACGACGCCGGCCGTGGAGTCGGCAAGCTTGACGATCTCGCCACCGTGGATGTTGCCGAGCAGGTTGGCCTCGCGCGCCGACATGACGACGCCGAGCGAGACCCGGCTGTACGACGGCGGCAGGCCAGCCGGTGTGGTGGCGGCCCCGAGGTCGGTCATGCCCCGCACGGTAGCGTCGTGCGCATGCCTGATCGTCCCCGGAACGGCGGTCCCGAGGACGGACCCGACTTCACCTGGCTCTACGGCAAGGACGGCAAGCCCAAGGATCCGCCGGCCACCCGCCCGGTTGCGCCCCAGGAACGTCCGTCCACGCCCCGCCCCGACGAGACCAGGGTGATGCGCGCCCAGCCGTCGGCCCGACACCAGGACCGCCGCACGACACCACCGGCCCCGCCTCGGCCCGCGCCGCCGATAGGCCCCCCGCAGCCCATGCCGAGCGGCAGAAAGCGTCGCCGGTTCCGGGTCCGCTACGTCTTCCTGATCCTGCTGCTCTGGCTCATCTACCTCGTCGCGGTCCCTTTCATCGCGTGGAACCGCGTCGACAAGGTCGACTTCGAGCCGGACGGCGCTCGGCCGGGCGACCAGCCGGGCACGACGTACCTCCTGGTCGGCAGCGATTCGCGCGAGGGGTTGTCGAAGGAGGAGCGCAAGGAGCTCAACACCGGCAACGCCGGCGGCAACCGGACCGACACGATCATGCTGCTGCACACCGGCTCGGGACCCAACCTCCTGATGTCGATCCCCCGCGACCTCGAGGTCGAGATCCCCGGCCGCGGCACCTCGAAGATCAACGCCGCCTACTCGGCCGACGGTCCGAAGCTGCTGGTCGAGACGATCGAGAACCTCACCGACATCCGCATCGACCAGTACGTCGAGATCGGGATGGGCGGCGTGGTCGGCGTCGTCGACGCTGTCGGCGGTATCGAGATCTGCCCGGACAAGAAGATGGTCGACAAGGACGCCGGCCTGAACATCAAGAAGGGGTGCCAGGAAGTCGACGGTTCGACGGCGCTTGCCTACAGCCGCTCGCGGCACGCCCAGACGCTCGGCGACCTCGACCGGGTGCGGCACCAGCGCGAGGTGGTGGCAGCGATCGGCGACAAGGTGCTCTCGCCCTGGTCGGTGATCAACCCGGTCCGGTGGTGGAACCTCAACAATGCGATGCCGGACTTCTTCAAGTTCGGTGACGGCATGGGCCCGCACCGCGCCGTTCTGTGGGCCAGCGCGATGGCCCAGGTGGGCGGCAAGGACGGGCTGCTGTGCACCGTTCCGCTCACCAGCGGCTCGGCGAGTGCTCTGGACGATGAGCTCGCCGGCCAGCTGTTCAGCGCGATCCGCGAGGACAAGACGGACGACGTCACGGACAACGTCTGCCTGCCCTCCGGACTCGCGAACGTGCCGTGACCTTCGTCCCAACAATCAGCGCAGGGTCCGCGCCAGTAGTCCTTCGAGCTCCTTGTAGTGCCGCTCGGCGCCTGCCTCCTGGTACATCGACGTGTCGTTCATCGTGTAACCGTGCGGGGCGTCCTCGTAGATCTCGTTGAGGTGCGGCCGCCCGGCTGCCACCAAGGTCTCCTCGAGGGCGGCGACGTGGTCCACCGTCATCCCCCGGTCGTTGTCGGCGTGGCCGAAGACGTACTCCGCCGTGCTGCCGGCGATCGCGAGGTGCGGGCTGTTCTCAGCGCGGGTCACCAGGCCGCCGCCGTGGAAGCCACCGGCCGCGGCCACGGTCCCCGGGAACTGTCCGGCGGTGCGAACTGCCAACCGGGCACCCATGCAGTAGCCGGTGACGCCGATCGGCCCGTCACCCGAGTGCTCCCGGAGGGTCCGCAGCCACGCCTCGGCGTCCGGCGCGGACCGGTCGGGGGTGTACCCCTGGACGCGGTCACCGACCCCGCTGGCGAAGAACTCCTCCCTCGCTCCCGGCGCACGCAGGTCCTGCTTGGGCGCGAGCTCGTCGGCGCGGCCGTCGCGGTAGAAGGCGTTCGGAGCCAGCACGACGAATCCCCACGACGCGATCCGGTCGGCCATCGTCTCGATCTGCGGCCGCAGCCCGATCGCGTCGATGTAGAAGAGCACGCCGGGGTCACCCGGATTGCCCGCCAGGTACGCCTGCGCGGTCCCGTCGGCCGCCTGGAGGTCGATGGTCTGGCCCATGTCGCGGACTGTACTGGTTGACGTGCACAACCGGCCCTGTGCCCGCATGAATGAGCGCAAGAGCGCTCCGGCGTGGTGCACTAAGGGGTGACCGAGACCAGAGAGACCACGCCAGAGACCTCGCGCAACGCTGCGGACGTGGGGGTCGAGGAAGCCCGCGCAGCATGGGTCACGGCGGCGAGGCCGATCCTGATCGAGACGGCTCGCAGCTACCGGTCCGTGGTCACCCACAAGGAGCTGGCCGAGGCGGCCCAGGAGCACAGCGGCATCCACACCGAGCAGCGCGTGCACTACTGGATCGACGAGATCCTCGGCACCGTGGGCCGCGACAACGTGTCCCGTGACGAGCCGCTGCTGCCAGCCCTCTGCGTCAACCGCGAGGGCAGCGTCGGGCCGGCGTACGCCGCCCTGGTGCTCGAGCTCACCGGCGAGACGCCCGCCGACCCGGACGACCACGCGGCCAAGCAGCGGCTGGACTGCTACCGATACTTCGAGGCCCCGGACCTGCCCGAGGGCGGCGGCTCGTCCGCCCTGGTCCCCCAGCTGGCCAACGCCCGCGCCCGGATCCGGAAGGCGGCCGTCGCCGCCCGTCCCGTGCAGACCTGCCCCACCTGCTACATGGAGCTGCTGCCCACCGGCGTCTGCGACACCTGCGACTAGTGTCCCGCACCGGAAGTTCAGTGCGTAAGTCCGTGCTCCGAGCGCGTGCGTCGTAAGGCGCCGGAGCGACGCTCTACTTGTTCGTCCAGCTAGCTTCGGCAACGCCGCGAGGTGCGTGCTCGGGGTGCGGAACTATGTGCCGAACTCTCGGTGGGGGGCACTAGGTCAGAGCTGGCTCTGCACCCCGGCCAGCAGCTGGCGGGCCATGACGATCCGCTGGACCTGGTTGGTGCCCTCGTAGATCTGGGTGATCTTGGCGTCGCGCATCATTCGCTCAACCGGGTAGTCGCGGGTGAAGCCGTAGCCGCCGAGGACCTGGACGGCGTTGGTGGTGACCTCCATGGCGACGTCGGAGGCGAAGCACTTGGCCGCGGCGCCGAAGAAGGTGAGGTCCGGGTCGTTGCGCTCGGAGCGTCCGGCAGCGGCGTAGGTGAGCTGGCGGGCGGCCTCGACCTTCATGCCCATGTCGGCGAGCAGGAACTGCAGCCCCTGGAACTCGGAGATGAACTTCTGGAACTGCTGCCGCTCCTGGGCGTAGGACAGCGCGTAGTCGAGCGCGCCCTGGGCCACCCCCACGGCCTGCGCGGCGATGGTGACCCTGGTGTGGTCGAGGGTGCGCATGGCGGTCTCGAAGCCGGTGCCCTCCGCACCGATCATCCGTTCGGCCGGGATCCGGACGTTGTCGAGGTAGACCTCGCGGGTGGGCGAGCCCTTGATGCCGAGCTTCTTCTCGGGAGCGCCGAAGGACACCCCCTCGTCGGACTTCTCGACCACGAAGGCCGAGATCCCCTTGGCCCCCTGCTCGTGGTCGGTCACGACCATCACCGTGTAGTAGTCGGAGACCCCGGCGTTGGTGATCCACCGCTTGACGCCGTTGAGCACCCAGAAGTCGCCGTCACGGACCGCCTTGGCCTTCATCGCCGCGGCGTCCGAGCCGGCGTCGGGCTCGGACAGGCAGTAGGAGAATCCGCCCTCACCGCGGGCCAGCGCGCCGAGGTAGTGCTTCTTGAGCTCCTCCGACCCGGCCAGCTGGACCGGCAGCGAGCCGAGCTTGTTGACCGCCGGGATCAGGGACGCGCTCATGTCCACCCGCGCGATCTCCTCGATCACCAGGACCGTGGCCAGCGCGTCCGCCCCGGCGCCGCCGTACTCCTCGGGCACGTGCGGTGCGTGGAAGTCCGCCGCGAGCAGCGCGGCCGCCGCCTCCTCGGGGTAGCGCGCCTGCTCGTCCACGTCGGCGGCGTACGGCGCCACCTTGGCCTCGCACAGGGCGCGGACCGCCTCGCGGATCGCCCGGTGCTCCTCGGTCAACGCGAACAGTGGAGCTCCGTCAGCGTTACTCATGAGTCACATCGTAGGGCGGGGCTCGGGTGCCGAAAGCTGACGCCTGCTCGTGCCCTTCGACGCCCTCCTAGGCTTTCGGCATGACGTGGCAGGATCCCGAGGCGATCCGGTTCATGCTCGAGGACTGCAAGGTCTGGGCGGTGGTGGGGCTCTCGGGCGACACCAGCAGGACGGCGTACTCCATCGCCGCGCTGCTCCAGGAGCGCGGCAAGCAGATCGTCCCCATCCACCCGGCGGCCGCGTCGGACGAGGGGCTGGTCGTGCTCGGGGAGAAGGGCTTCGCCACCCTTGCCGACGTGCCGTTCCCCATCGACGTGGTCGACGTCTTCCGCCGTTCAGAGGCCGCCGGCGAGTTCGCCGACCAGGCCGTCGCGGTGGGTGCGCGGGGGGTGTGGTTCCAGCTGGGCGTCATCGACGCCGACGCGTTCGACCGGACGGTGGCGGCCGGGGTTCCGATGGTGATGGATACGTGCCCGGCCATCGAGTGGCGCAGGCGGCGCTGATCCCGCCCACCACCGTCTCGAGCGGCCCGCGCCGTCGGACCCCGACGAACACCGCGCCCACCGAGAGCAGCACGAGGACGTGCCACCCGAACGACGACGGCACCTCGGCGGGCCAGACCTGCTCGGTGCGCATGACCACGTGCAGGCTGTAGAGCGACAACGTCATCGTCCCGGCGCCGAACACGATCGCGACCGCGCGGCGGGATCGGTCCCCGAGCCACGAGACCAGCCACAGACAGAGCCCGATGACCAGGGCCGCCGACGCACCGGTCTCGAGCAGGTCGAACGGCGTCCCGCTGTGCGGCGCCACCACCAGCAGCCAGGCCCACGAGCCGCCGGCGGGCGTGGTGCCGTGCATGCCACCCGAGATCGCGTTCACGAACGCGTCGGCGGTCGACACGTCGCCGTACGCACCGGCGTCCGGGACCAGTCGGCGCAGCACCCACGGCTGCTTGGTCAGCGACCGCGACACCACGACGGCCACGACCGCCACCGCCAGCCCGCCCACCACCAGTCGGATCTGCACCGCCCGCGAGCGCAGGTCGCAGCGGGCGATCGCCATCCCGAGCAGCAGGTAGGCCAGCCACGGCAGGCACGGGTAGTAGCCGGTGAGCAGCAGCTCGGCGAGCAGGTGGCCGGGGTTCGCCAGCTGGTCGAAGGCGGGGCTGGGACCGGAGCGTGGGGCCAGGTGCGGCCGCACCAGATGCGAGACCGCCGGCGCGATCACCACCCACGCCGCCGCCCACGCGAACAGGGCGCGCGCCCTCAGGACCAGGAACGGCAGGCCCAGCAGGAACAGCACCCCGTAGTAGGTCAGGATGATCGCGAGCCCGGTCTCGAGCTCACCCAATGCCAGGCCGAGCAGCGCGACCAGCAGCGCGCGGACGGCCAGGCCGACGGCGTTCGTGCGCCGCGACATCAGCACCAGGCTCACCCCGGCCAGCACCGCGAACAGCGCCGAGGCCCGGCCGTCGACCACCCAGCTGGTCCGGGTCAGCGTGCCGTCCAGCCTCCGCTCGTCGAGGACGTGCGCGGCGACCATGCCCAGCAGCGCCAGGCAGCGTGCGACGTCGAGGCCGACGAGCCTCGTGCCGCGCTGGCTCAGAAGCCCAGCCTCCGTGTCCCGGCGTCGTTGCGGATCGCCGCGCCCTTGGCCTGCGCGGACTCCTTGAGCGCGGACTGGAACTCGACCATCCGCTGACGCAGCCCGTCGTCCGACGCGGCGAGGATGCGCACGGCGAGCAGTCCCGCGTTGCGCGCGTTTCCGACCGCGACCGTCGCGACCGGGACGCCAGCCGGCATCTGGACGATCGACAGCAACGAGTCGAGGCCGTCGAGGTGCTCGAGCGGGACGGGTACGCCGATCACCGGCAGCGGCGTCACCGCAGCGAGCATCCCGGGCAGGTGGGCCGCTCCGCCGGCTCCGGCGATGATCACGCGGAGCCCGCGTCCTGCCGCCTCCTTGCCGTAGGCCAGCATCTCCTCCGGCATCCGGTGCGCCGAGACGACGTCGGCCTCGAACGGCACGTCGAACTCCTCCAGGGCGGCCGCGGCGGCCTTCATCACCGGCCAGTCGGAGTCGGAGCCCATCACGATCCCGACCTGGGGCGCCACGTCGTTCTCCGTCATCTCGAAGTCACTCACTCTCGTCGCCGAGGTCGCCGCGGAACCAGGCGGCCGCGTGCCGGGCGCGCTCGAGGCAGTCCTCGAGGTCGTCACCGTAGGCGTTGACGTGGCCGACCTTGCGGCCGGGACGAAGTTCCTTGCCGTAGAGGTGCACCCGCAGGTGGGGGTCGCGCGCCAGGGCGTGCGGGTAGCCGTCGTACAGCCGCCCGACCTGGTCGGACGGTCCGCCCAGGATGTTGACCATCACCGTCCACGACTCCCGCGGCGCCGGGGAGCCGAGCGGCAGGTCGAGGACCGCGCGCAGGTGGTTCTCGAACTGGCTGGTGACCGAACCGTCCTGGGTCCAGTGGCCGGTGTTGTGGGGCCGCATCGCGAGCTCGTTGACCAGCACACGCCCGTCGCGAGTCTCGAACAGCTCGACCGCGAGGATCCCGACGACGTCGAGCTCCTTGGCGATCGTGAGCGCCAGCCGCTGGGCGCTCGTGGCCAGCTCCTGTGCCAGGTCGGGCGCCGGGCTGACCACCTCGTGGCAGATGCCGTCGAGCTGGGTGCTGGCGACGACGGGGTACGCCGCCGCCTGGCCACTCGGCGAACGGGCGACCAGCGCCGCCAGCTCGCGACGGAAGTCGACCAGCTCCTCGGCCAGCACCCGCACCCCGGTCTTCTCCGCCGTCGCGAACGCCGCCACCGCGTCCTGGTGGTCGCGGACCGTCCAGACCCCGCGGCCGTCGTACCCGAGGCGGGTCACCTTGAGCACGCACGGCAGCCCGAACTCCTCGACCTCCGCCACCGACGTCACGACGGCGTGCCGCGGGCACGGGACGCCCAGCGCGGTGAGCCGCTCGCGCATCACCGCCTTGTCCTGGGCGTGGATCAGCGCCTCCGGGCCCGGCCGTACGGCGACGCCTGCTTCGGCCAGCGCGTGCAGGTGCTCGGTGGGCACGTGCTCATGGTCGAACGTGACGACCTGTGCCCCGCTGGTGACCTTGCGCAGCATCTCGAGGTCCCGGTAGTCACCGACGATCGTGTCGGGGATGACCTGCGCCGCCGACACCCCCTCCGCCTCGGCCAGCAGCCGCAGCGGGATCCCGAGCGCCGCGGCCGGCTCGGCCAGCATCCGCGCGAGCTGCCCGCCACCGATGAGGGCGACAGTGGGCGCGAGGTCGGGCACGGGACAACCCTAGTCAGGACAGGCCGGCGAGGCCGGTCAGCAGACGCATCGCCTCCGCGGGTGGCGGCAGCTCGCGCAGCGCAGCCGCGACGCGACGGGCCGACTCGGCGAAGGCGGGGTCCGCGAAGAGTCGGGAGAGCGCCTCGGGGGCACGCTCCAGGGCGTCCGCTGCTCCCAGCTCGGTCGTGAGTCCGGCTCCTACACCCGCGACGTGCTCGCCGTTGACGACCTGGTCGAACGAGAAGAGCGGCACCACCACTTGCGGGACACCCGCGGCCAGGGCGCCCATGGTGGTGCCGAACCCGCCGTGCCCGAGCATCGCTGCGGCATGCACGAGCACGGCGTCCTGGGACACCCACGAAAGCACGCGGGCGTTGCTCGGCAGTGCTCCGAGGCCCGCCGGGTCAACCTTGCGTCCGACGGTCATCAGGACACACGCGTCGAGGCCCGCAAGGGCGTCCAGCGCCCGGCGGAAGACCCCGGCGAACGGCGGCAGCGACCCGGCGACCGAGCCGAAGGTCACGTAGACCAGCGGGAGGGCCGGGTCACCCCAGTCGGCAGGGCGCTGCTCGTGCGAAGCAGGCGTGGCTTGGTGGAACCGATGGAAGGTGTCACCTCCGGGCGGCACCTCCCCGGACGGATGGTCGAGGAGCTCAGGAACCTGGCTCAGGACGGTCTCCCCGGCCAGCGCTGCCGTCGCGCGCCCCTCGGGCAGGCCGGCGATCCGACCCAGCTCCTCCAACGGGTCACGCACGGCCTCCGCGAACTGCGTGACGACCTCGTGCATGCCGATGCAAGCGTGCACGTGCGGGACGCCGAAGCGCTCGGCCGCGACCAGAGAGGCGAGCTCGGCGGACTCACGGACCACCACGTCGGGGCGCCAGCGCTCAACCGCCTCGAGGAGGGCCGGCAGCGCGGCCTGCGCGTCGATCCGGCCGAACACCTCTCTGACCACCACGGCGTCCGCCTCCTCCAGCGCCATGCTGGGCAGGCTCGCCATCACCGGGCCGATCAGCTCGGGGGGAGGGTCGGCGAACGGCTCGTGCGCGAGTCCGATCCGGTCCAGCGCGACGCCGTACGACGCGGGCGCGGCGACGACAACGTCGTGACCCGCCTCTTTGGCAGCTCGCGCGAACGGCACCAGCGGCCCGAAGTGGCCGTCGTTGGCCGTTGTCGAGAAGAGCACCCGCATGTGGCGAGGCTTCCAAGGATCAGCTCGCGGGGCAACGGCATGCTCGCGCGGGATGCTCGGGCGGCAGGCCCGTCCCTCACTGGCGGCGTACGGCGACCGGCTCGACGATCCCGAAGCCGCGCACCGGCCGGCCCGGCAGCCGCCGGGTCTCGAACTGGTCGGGGGGCAGCATGCTGGCGGTCTCGGCGTCGACGATCACCCGGTTGCGGCGGGCCACGCCGGTGAGCCGGGCGGCCATGTTGACCGGCGGGCCGAAGACGTCCCCGAGCCGGAGGACGACGAGCCCAGAGGCGAGGCCGACGCGGACGTCGGGCATCCGGGAGTCGCGGCCGATCACGGTGATGACGCCCTCGGCGATCTCGTAGGCCGCGATCGGGTCCTGGTGCACGAACAGCACCGAGTCGCCGATCGACTTGATCACCCGGCCGCGCTGGGCGGCGACGACGTCGGCGCAGCGGGCTTCGAACAGCTCGACCAGGTCGCCGATCCGCTCTTCGGACAGCTCGTTGGACAGTGCGGTGAACTGCACGATGTCCGCGAACCCGACCGTGAGTCGCGTCGTGTGCACGTCCTCCTCGCGGGCGCCGAGTGCCTCCTGCCTGGCGACCGCCGCGGCGAGGTGGCGCCGCCAGACGTACACGAGCAGCGCCTCGAACGGCTCGGAGAACTCCTCGATCATCCGCAGCCCGATGGCCAGCCGGTCCTCGGTGTCTCCGGACTCCTCGCGGGCCATCTCGAGCACCCGCGTCAGCAGCGCCGAGACCTCCCAGTCCGAGAGCCGGGCCATGGTCTGGCCGACCGCGCGGGTCAGATGCACCGCGAGGTCGAAGTCGATCAGCCCGGAGTCGACCAGCCCGACCAGCGTGGACAGCGCCTCGGCGTCGGAGCGGGTGAAGGCCGTCGCGGTGCCGTGCTCGGGGAACCCGAGGGCCCGCCAGAGCCGGCGCGCCTTCTCGAGGTCGACGCCGGTCTCGGCGGCGAGCTCGACAGCGGTGTAGATGCGGGCCTCGCCGAGGATGTGCTGCTCGAGGTCCTGCCCGGGTTCGTCCTGGCTGGCTGCTGACGGTTCAGTGGGCAGGTCAGACACCTTCGTCGTGGCGGTCGGGAGCGTCCGTGTGCAGGTCGTGCAGCAGGTCGTTGAGCTTGCGCTGGACGTCCTCGACCCGCGGGATGTCGGGCAGCGCCACCTGACCGTGGGTGCTGGCGTCGCTGATCACCAGGGTCCCGCAGCCCAGCAGCCGGTCGATGAGGTCCTTCTCGTAGGCGACGTCGCTGATCCGGGTGAGGGGGATGTCGTGGCCGCGGCGTGTGATCACGCCGTGGCGGGTGATCAGCCGTCGGGTGGTGATCGTGTAGGTGGCGGTCAGCCAGATCAGGAAGGGTCGCAGGACGAACCAGATGAGGGCGATGATCGCGAGTCCCCAGACCGCCCAGTGCACCTGCTTCTGGTCGACCTGCGTCTGCACGAACGTCCCGATCGCCAGCAGCACGACCAGCATCAGCAGCGGGAGCAACAGCGCCTTGGGATGGGTACGAGTGTCGACAACGAGCGACTCGCCCTCGTTGAGCAGGTTCTTGGAGATGGCCACGCACGGATCATGTCACCGATCCGGCCCGGATCGCTGGCTACTCGCTGCGGACGTGTACGACGTCGCCGGCGCTGACCGCGGTGTGCCCGGCCTCGCCGTCAGTCGAGTGCTCCACCACCAGCCGCCCGCTCGGGTCGATGCCGCTCGCCGTACCGGTGAGCACCTCGCCGGACGGAAGGTCGACGCGGACCTGCTGGCCGATCGTGGCGCACGCCGCGACGTACGACTCCGCGAGCCGCATCCCGGCCAGGTCCCCGCCCGCCTGCCACGCCGTGTAGGACTCCCACAGCGAGGCGAGCAGCGAGACCAGCAGCGCCGTCCGGTCGGGCACCTCGCCAGACGAAACCACGGCGAGAGAGGTCGCCTCGGGGACCGGCAGCTCGTCGGCGGTCATGCCGACGTTCAGCCCGACGCCGACCACCGCCACGGGCCCGGCGTCGGTGTCCACCCGCTCGACGAGGACCCCGGCCACCTTCCGGCCGTCGAGGAGTACGTCGTTCGGCCACTTCACCGATGCCTCGTAGCCGGCCGCCTTGAGCGCCTTGTCGACGGCGTACCCGGCCAGCAGCGGCAGCCACGGCCACGAGGCCGTCGGTGCGGTCGGCCGGAGCAGCACCGAGAAGGTGAGCCCGGAGCGGGGCGGCGTCTCCCACGTCCGGTCGAGCCGGCCACGGCCGGCGGTCTGGTGCTCGGCCGCCACCACCAGCCCTTCGGCGGCACCGGACCTGGCCCGTTCGATGACCAGCGCGTTGGTCGAGGCCGCCTCCTCGACGACCTCGACCGCGAGGCCGGTCAGCAGGTCGGGGTCGGCCTCGGCCAGCCGCTCCGCGTCGAGGGGTGGGCGAGCGGCGGGGTCCGAGAACACGCCCACTAATGTCTCACGGGTGAGCGCGCACCCCGGCGAAGGCACGGACGTCCCCAAGGACATCGACACCCACACGACCGCGGGCAAGCTGGCCGACCTCGACCGGCGCCTCGACGAGGCGGTGCACGCCGGCTCCGCGAAGGCGGTCGAGAAGCAGCACGCCAAGGGCCGCAAGACCGCTCGTGAGCGGATCGAGATCCTGTTCGACGAGGGCTCCTTCGTCGAGCTCGACGAGCTGGCCCGGCACCGCTCGATGGCATTCGGCCTCGAGAAGCGCCGGCCGTACGGCGACGGCGTCATCACCGGCTACGGCACGATCAACGGTCGCCAGACGTGCGTCTTCTCCCAGGACTTCACGATCTTCGGCGGCTCCCTCGGCGAGGTGTACGGCGAGAAGATCACCAAGGTCATGGACCTCGCCATCAAGACCGGCTGCCCCATCATCGGCATCAACGAGGGCGCCGGCGCCCGCATCCAGGAGGGCGTCGTCTCGCTGGGCCTGTACGGCGAGATCTTCCGCCGCAACGTGCACGCCAGCGGCGTGATCCCCCAGATCAGTCTCATCATGGGCTCCTGCGCTGGCGGTCACGTCTACTCCCCCGCGGTCACCGACTTCACGATCATGGTCGACGGCACCTCCAACATGTTCATCACCGGCCCCGACGTCATCAAGACCGTCACCGGTGAGGACGTGACGATGGAGGAGCTCGGCGGCGCGCGGACCCACAACACCAAGTCCGGCAACGCCCACTACATGGGTTCCGACGAGGACGACGCGCTCGAGTACACCAAGGCGCTGCTGTCCTACCTGCCCCAGAACAACCTCGACGAGGTGCCGTCGTACGACGATGACGCGGACCTCGAGTTCTCCGACCTCGACCGCACGCTCGACACCCTGATCCCGGACTCGCCGAACCAGCCCTACGACATGCACGACGTGATCGGGGCGGTGGTCGACGACGAGGAGTTCCTCGAGGTCCAGGAGCTCTACGCGCCGAACCTGATCGTCGGCTTCGGCCGGGTCGAGGGCCGCTCGGTCGGCGTCGTCGCCAACCAGCCGATGCAGTTCGCGGGCACCCTCGACATCAACGCGTCTGAGAAGGCGGCGCGGTTCGTCCGGTTCTGCGACGCCTTCAACATCCCGGTGCTGACCTTCGTCGACGTCCCCGGATTCCTGCCCGGCACCGACCAGGAGTGGAACGGCATCATCCGCCGGGGCGCCAAGCTGATCTACGCCTACTCCGAGGCCACCGTCCCGCTGGTCACGGTGATCACCCGCAAGGCCTACGGCGGCGCCTACGACGTGATGGGCTCCAAGCACCTCGGCGCCGACATCAACCTGGCGTGGCCGACCGCACAGATCGCCGTGATGGGCGCCCAAGGGGCCGTGAACATCCTCTACCGCGACACCCTCAAGGCGGCCGAGGACCCGGAGGCCAAGCGGGCCGAGCTGATCGACGACTACGACCAGGCGCTGGCCAACCCCTACCTCGCCGCCGAGCGCGGGTACGTCGACGCGGTGATCAGCCCGCACGAGACCCGCGTCGAGGTTGTCCGCGCCCTCCGCCTGCTCCGCTCGAAGCGGGAGACGCTGCCGGCGAAGAAGCACGGGAACATCCCGCTCTGATGACTGACGAGACGCCTGAGCCGGAGCCGGAGCCGCGTCCCTTGCTGCGCGTCGTCAAGGGCGACGCCACGCCCGAGGAGGTCGCCGCGCTGGTCGCGGTCGTCGCCGCCCTTGGCAGCGGCGGCGCGGAGCCGCCGCAGCCTGTGGTGCCGGAGTGGTCGGCGCACCACCGCAAGGTGCGGCGCACCCTGCCGCACGGCCCCGGCGGCTGGCGCTCCAGCGGCCTGCCGGGCTGACGGTGACCCGCGGCCGCATAGTTCAGTCAGGCCATTCTTGACGGCTGACAATGGCCCAACTGGGTCATCGTCAGAACCGTCTGGGCGAACGAGGATCGAGAGGTGCCCTCACTCCCGAGGAGGGCAGTCACGGGGACAGGACGAGGGTCCGTCGCGGGGGGCGACGGACCCTCGTCATGCGTGGCGGCCGTTTTCGGTCGGGTCAGGCCCGGGTGCGGACCTTCCCTGGGGCGAAGAGCGCGGCGACCACGGCGATGGCCACCGCGGCGGCACCGGTGAGCAGCGCCGGGCCGATCGCACCGTCGTACCCGTCCGGGCTGATCTGGCCACCGTTGCCGAGGAAGACGGCAACCAACAGCGCGATGCCGAGCGCGACCCCGAACTCACGCACCGTGGAGTTCGCCGAGCTGGCGGTGGCGAAGTCGCCGTCCGGCAGCCCCTCCAGCACCGCGGTGGCGCTAGGAGCGAAGGTCAGGCCCATGCCGACGCCGGCCATGGCCAGCGGCACCAGGAACGAGCCGTACGCCGAGCCGTTCTCGGTCAGCCACGCGAACCACACCAGGGAGGCGGTCTGCAGGACCAGCCCGGTCACGAGCAGCTTCCGCAGCCCGGTCCGGCCCGCGATGGCGCCGGCGATCGGGGCGATGACCATCGGCGCCGCCGTCCACGGCAGGGTTCGGACACCGGCCTCGAGCGGGCTGTAGCCCTGCACGACCTGGAGGTACTGCGACAGCAGGAACACCGTGCCGAACATGCCGATCGTGAAGGTCAGGCCGATCACGTTGGCCACCGAGAAGCCGCGCGAGGAGAACAGGCGCAGCGGGAGCACGGCGTAGGTGTGGCGGCGGGCCCAGGCGACGTACGCCGGCACGAGCAGCCCGGAGGCGACCAGCGGGACCAGGACCCGGGCCGAGCCCCACCCGTCGTCGTTGCCGTGCACGATCCCCCAGATGCCCAGGAACACCGCACCGCCGAGCAGCACCGTGCCGACCGGGTCGAGCCGCTGCCACGTGCCCTTGGACTCACGGACCGACACCAGCAGCAGCGGGAGCGCGATCAGGGCGACGGGGACGTTGAGCCAGAAGATGGCCTGCCAGCTCACACCCTCGACGACCGCGCCGCCGACGACGGGGCCGAGCGCGACGCCGAGACCGGACACACCGCCCCAGATGCCGATGGCGGCGGCCCTCTTGCTCTCGGGCACGGCCGAGGCGAGCAGGGTCAGCGAGAGCGGCATGATCGCCGCCGCGCCGAGTCCCTGGATCGCCCGGGCGGCGATGAGCGCCTCCGAGGTGGTGCTCAGCGCCGAGGCGATGGAGGCCAGGGTGAAGACGGTCAGCCCCGCGATCATCACCCGGCGCCGGCCGAGCCGGTCGCCGAGCGTCGCCGCGGGCAGCATGAAGGTGGCGAAGGCCAGCGTGTAGGCGTTCAGGAACCACGACAGCTCGCCGACGGTCGAGCCGAGGTCGGCCCGGATCACCGGCAGCGCACTGGTCAGCACGAGGTTGTCGAGGGTGGCCATGAACATCGGCAGGGAAGCCGCGAGCACGGCCAGCCAGACCGGGACCCGCCGGGCGGGCGGGGTTCCGACAGGAATCGCTGTGTCCGGTGCGTCAGCCCGGACGTCGAGAGTGGTGGACATCCTGGAGCTCCTTGGTTGGAGGAAGAAGGCATTGAATGATTACTTGTGCAACTCACGTTAGTTATCGACTGATAACATGTCAAGCGTGAGTCCGAACATCGCCCCCGCCACGGCCCCCGAACGCACCCGGATGAACGCCGAGGACCGGCGCGAGCTGGTGCTCGCCGCGGCCAACCGGGCCTTCTCCCGCGGCGGCTACGCCGGCACCAGCACCGATGCCGTCGCCAAGGAGGCCGGCGTCTCGCAGCCGTACGTCGTCCGCATCTTCGGCACCAAGCTGGAGCTGTTCCTCGAGGTCTTCGACCGCGCCTGCGACCGGATCCGCGAGGCGTTCGAGGCCGTGCTGGCCGACGGGCCGTTCGACCCCGACTCCGACGACGACTGGTCCCGCCTGGGCCTCGCCTACACCGACCTGCTCCGCGACCGGGACCTGCTGATGGTGATGATGCACGGCTTTGCGGCCGGCAACGACGACCAGATCGCCCAACGTGCGCGCAACGGCATGGGCCGGATCTTCGCCACCGTCCGCTCGACCGGCTGCACCGACGAGCACGCGCAGGAGTTCATCGCGCAGGGCATGCTGCTCAACGTGATGCTGTCGATGCGCGCACCCGAGCACCTCGACGAGAGCCCCGACCTCGACGCACTGGTGATCTGCGCGTTCGGCGACGCCCTGCCCTTCGTCACCCCGTGACCCACCCCGTGACCCACCCCGTGACGCTGGTCCTCGCCTCCCAGTCCCCCGCGCGCCTGGCCACGCTGCGCGCAGCCGGCGTCGAGCCCGTCGTGGTCCTCTCCGGCGTCGACGAGGACCAGCTGGGTCCGCTGCCCCCCGCCGAGCTCGCACTCCAGCTCGCGGAGCTGAAGAGCGCCGCCGTCGCCGCCCGCGACGACCTCCCCGACGCCGCCCTCGTGCTCGGCTGCGACTCGGTGCTCGAGCTGGACGGTGAGGCGCTGGGCAAGCCCGGCACCGCCGAAGAGGCGACCCGGCGCTGGCTGGCGATGCGCGGCCGCTCCGGCGTGCTGCTGACCGGGCACAGCCTGCGCGACACCGTGACCGGCCACGTCGCCTCGGCCACCGCTGCGACCACGGTGCACTTCGCAGACGTGACCGACGAGGAGATCGCGGCGTACGTCGCGAGCGGCGAGCCGTTGCACGTGGCCGGCGCCTTCACCATCGACGGCCTCGGCGGCGCGTTCGTGACCGCGATCGAGGGCGACCACCACAACGTGGTGGGGCTCAGTCTCCCTCTGGTCCGCGAGCTGATGGCGGAACTGGGCCACTCGTGGACCGACCTCTGGTCAGCGCAGCCGACTCGCTGACCGGTCCCGAGTCGCCGTAGGGCTGCTCGTCATCGACCACCCCCGGCTCGTCGTAGATCTCGACGATGCTGATCGGGCGCTTGAACACGTAGGTGCGGAACAGCGCGAACCGCGCGGCCAGGCCGAGCACCAGCCCGATCACGTTGGCCGCGACGTTGTCTGAGATCGGGTCGTCGAGGCCGAGCACGTCGCGGCTGATCGCCAGGCAGCCGATGGGGATCAGCATCGTGAGGAAGTTGATGGCAACGAACGACGTGAGCCCGCCGTCCGAGGTCACCGGCGGCCGGTCGCGGAACGCCCAGTGCCGCGAGCCGTAGTAGCTCACGCCCATGCCGACGCTGTTCGCGATCACGTAGGCCAGGATCGGCTGGTTGCCGAGCAGCGCGTGGTCGCCGGTGTTGAAGCCGTGCACGAGCAGGTTGAAGATGATCAGCGCCACGATCGTGGCCGCTCCACCGACTGCGAGGAACCGGCCCACTTCAGCGATGAAACGCTGGGTCCGGTCCGACATGGGTTCGATGCTAGACGGCGCGGCGCCGCCGAAGAGTCAGGCATGGCATCGGGAGCGTCATGGACGCGACGGTCCGCTGGTCGTGCCAGGCTCCAGACGGCTCCCGGCCGGATGCTCCCCCGCCACCCGGCTGCCGCGACCCACGAGCGTCACGGCGTCAGGGTCGTTGAGGGCATCCGCGTCCGGCGCGCCGGCCCGGGCGTCTCGCTCGACCACGCAGTCGGTGTCGACGACCGACCAGTGCACCCGCGCTCCGGCGCGGACGACGGTGTCGGCGAAGACCACGCTGTTGTGCACCTCGGCCCCGGACTCCACCACCACTCCCGGGCCCAACACGCTGCGACGTACGACGCCCCAGACTCGGCTCCCGGGCGAGAGCAGGCTGTCGAAGACCTCACCGCCCTCCAGCACTCGCGCCGGCACGCGCTGCGGCGACCGCGACAGCACCGGCCATCCCGGCACGGCCAACACGTCGCGGTCGTCGGTGAGCACCTCGTGGTGGGCGCGCAGGTAGTGGTGTGGCTGGCCCAGGTCACGCCAGTAGCCGTCGTGGCGATGCGCGAACGTGCGGCCCCGGTCGACGAGCTCGGGGAGGAGGTGGTCCCCGAAGTCGCCCAGGCCCGTGTCGCCCTCGTGGCTGTCTGCCGCAAGCTCGCGATGCAGCTCCTCGAGCACGCGGCGGAGCACGCCGGGGTCGTAGGCGATCACCTCGGCGACGATGGTACTGGTGGCCGGCTCGTCCGGCTTGTAGGCGAACCCGGTGACCCGGTCGTCGTCCCCGAGCTCGACGACCCCGTGGTCGCCCGGGTCATCACCGTCGGGCGAATCGACGACCACCACGGTGCACTCGGCCTGCCGCTCGCGGTGGGTGTCGAGCAGGTCTTGGTAGTCGAGCCGGTAGACGTGGTCTGCGCTCATGACCAGCACGACGTCCGGGTCGAAGTCGGCCAGCTGGTCGCGGAAGCGGAACAGCTCGTCGGCGTTGCCGCGGGCGAACCCCTCCTCGTCCATGCCGCCGGTGCCCTCGTGCGGCAGCAGGATCCGCAGCCCACCGAGGTTGCGGTCGAGATCCCACGGCCGCCCGTTCGCGACCTCCTCCTGCAGGGTGGAGCCCTGGAACTGGAGCGAGAGCCACACGTCGCTGATCCCGGAATGGGTCAGGTTCGACAGCGGGAAGTCGACAAGCTGGTGCACGCCGGCGAACGGTAGCGCCGGCTTGGCCCGCTCGCGCGTCAGCACGTCCATCCGACCTCCAGTCCCGCCGGCCTGGATGAGAGCTAGCACGCGGGGTCGGGGCACTCCCCGCCGTACCCGACCGGCCGGGGTCCTACTCAGGCCTGGATGCAGCCGACCCCGAGCGCCCCGATCGCGACCCGGCCGTCGTCCACGGTGGCGTCACTTCGTGAACAGTGACGACGCCTTGTTGATGGTCTCGACGAGGCCGTAGACCAGCGGGATGCCGACCAGCGCCCACGCCGTTGCGACTCGCGCGGTCATGCGTTGCTCCCCTCTCGCTCGGCGGCCGGTTCGGTCGCGTCCTCACCGTCGTCCGGCTCGTGGAACCGCTCGTGAACAGGCCGGATCAGCAGGTTGGCCACGAAGCCGACCGCGAGCACCCCGACCATGATGAACAGGGCACCCCGGTAGGCGTCGGCGGTGAGCTCACCCGGCGTCCCCTGGGTGTCGAGGTAGCGGTTGACGATCAGCGGCCCGGCCACGCCGGCCGCCGACCACGCCGTGAGCAGCCGGCCGTGGATGGCGCCGACCTGGAAGGTGCCGAACAGGTCGCGGAGGTACGCCGGCACGGTGGCGAAGCCGCCGCCGTAGAACGACAGGATCACCGCAGCGAAGAGCACGAACAGGACCGTCGAGTTCGGTCCCACCGTCGCCAGCAGCACATAGGTGACCAGCCCGATCCCCAGGTAGCCCATGTAGATCGGCTTGCGCCCGATCACGTCCGATGTCGAGGACCACACGAACCGGCCGGCCATGTTCGCGATGGAGAGCAGCCCCACGAAACCGCCGGCTGCGGCCGCGCTCACGCTCGACGTACCGTCCGCGTCGCGGAAGAAGTCCTGGATCATCGGGGCCGCTTGCTCGAGGATGCCGATCCCCGCGGTCACGTTGCAGAACAGCACCACCCAGAGCAACCAGAACGGTCGGGTCTTGATCGCGTTGGCGGCCGAGACGCTGGCCGTGGTCACGAGCTTCTTGTCGGCCACGGCGTCCGGGTCCCAGCCCTCGGGCTTCCAGCCCTCGGCGGGCACGCGGACGGCGAACGCGCCGAACAGCATGAAGCACAGGTAGACGGCACCGAGGGTGATGAAGAGCAGCATCACGGCGTGGCCGCTCGCGACGGAGGACGGGTCCGACGAGTCGTACGACGAGTCGTAGAGCCCCATCAGCCGGCCGCTCAGCGGGCTGGCGATCAGCGCACCGCCGCCGAAGCCCATGATCGCCATCCCGGTGGCCAGGCCCGGCCGGTCGGGGAACCACTTGATCAGGGTCGAGACCGGCGAGATGTAGCCGATGCCGAGACCGATGCCGCCGATCACGCCGTACCCCAGGTAGACCAGCCACAGCTGGTCGGTGCCGATGCCCAGCGCGGCCACCATGAACCCGGCGGACCAGAAGCAGGCCGAGGTGAACATCGCGGCCCGCGGTCCGTTGCGGTCCACCCAGGTGCCCGCGACCGCCGCCGAGAGCCCCAGCATCACGATCGCGATGCTGAAGACGATGCCGATCCTGGTCAGCGAGGTGTCGAAGTGCTGGACCAGGGCGGTCTTGTAGACGCTGGTGGCGTACGCCTGCCCGATGCACAGGTGGACGGCCAGTGCGCACGGCGGGATCAGCCAGCGGCTGAACCCGGGACCGGCGACGGTGCGCTCACGCGCGAGGAACGACGGAACCGCTGGCATGACAGTGACCTCCGAGACCTCCGAGAAGTGGTCAAGGATTCACGTACCCGACGGTGTCCGTCGTCACACGTCGCTGGTCACTCGACGGGCAGGCCCAGCCCCCGCGCGATCAGCATCCGCTGCACCTCCGAGGTGCCCTCGCCGATCTCGAGCACCTTGGCGTCGCGGTAGAAGCGGGCGACGGGGTACTCCTCCATGAAGCCGTAGCCACCGAAGACCTGGGTGGCGATCCGGGTCGCGCTCACGGCTGACTCGGTCGCGTAGAGCTTGGCGACCGCGGCGGCCTGCTTGAAGTCCTTCATGGCCGCGCCCTGCCCGTTCCTCTGGCTGTCCTTCATCGCGGCGGCGCGGTAGGTCAGCAGCCGCGCGGCGTTCAGCATCACCTCGAGGTCGGCGATCTGGAAGGCGAGCCCCTGCTTGCGCCCGATCGGTACGCCGAAGGTCTGCCGCTCCCCGGCGTACTGGAGGCTCAGGTCGAGGCAGGCCTGGATGCAGCCCACTGCCAGCGCCGCGATCGCGACCCGGCCGTCGTCGAGCGTCGCCAGGAACTGCGCGTAGCCGCGGCCCCGGTCACCCAGCAGGTTGGCCTCGGGCACCCGGCAGTCCACGAAGGTCAGCGGGTGGGTGTCGGACGCGTGCCAGCCGAGCTTGTCGTAGGGCTTCTCCGCGGTGAACCCGTCGGTGCCGGACGGGATCAGGATCGCGCTGAGCTCCGGCTTGGCTGCCCCATCTGTCGAGCCGAGCGTGCCGGTGCGCGCGGTCACCGCCACGACGCTGGTGATCTCGGAGCCCGAGTTGGTGATGAACTGCTTGGCGCCGTTGACCACCCACTCGCCCTCGACCAGCTCTGCCTTCGTCTTCGTGGCCCCCGCGTCGGAGCCGGCGCCCGGCTCGGTGAGGCCGAACCCGGCGAGGGTCGCGCCGGCGACGAGGTCGGGCAGCCAGGTCTGCTTCTGCTCGTCGCTGCCGTAGGTGAGGATCGGGTTGATCCCGAGCCCGACCGCCGCCTCGAGGGTGATCCCCATCGACTGGTCGACCCGGCCGATCTCCTCGATCGCCACGCACAGGCTGGTGAAGTCACCGTCCTCCCCCGCGCCGCCGTACTCCTCGGGCGAGGTGAGCCCGAACAACCCGAGCTTGCCCATCTTCTGCACCACGTCGACCGGGAAGTGGTGGTCGCGGTCCCACTGCGCGGCGTACGGCGCGATCTCGGCCGCGGCGAACTCCCGGACACTCTGCCGGAACTCCTCGTGCTCGCGACTCAGCTCGTAACCGTTCGAGGAGGTGCTCATGGCGGGCAGATTACCCCGTTTGGTTAACGATCGCTAACCTCGCAGCCGGTGGTTGAGGAGGTTGCACAGCAATCGTCTCGAAACCACGGCAAGCCCGGCGCCCGACCCACGCTGGTTGAGGAGGTTGCGCTAGCAACCGTCTCGAAACCACCGAGCCAGCGCCGGAACTCAACCACCGGCCGGCACGGCGCCCAACCCCACGCTGGTTGAGGAGGTTGCGCTAGCAACCGTCTCGAAACCACCAAGCCAGCGCCGGAACTCAACCACCGGCCGGCACGGCGCCCAACCCCACGCTGGTTGAGGAGGTTGCGCTAGCAACCGTCTCGAAACCACCAAGCCAGCCCCGGACTCAACCACCGACCAGGCACGGCGCCCGACCCACGCTGGTTGAGGAGGTTGCGCTAGCAACCGTCTCGAAACCACCAAGCCAGCGCCGGAACTCAACCACCGGCCGGCACGGCGCCCAACCCCACGCTGGTTGAGGAGGTTGCGCTAGCAACCGTCTCGAAACCACCAAGCCAGCCCCGGAACTCAACCACCGACCAGGGAGGGTCCGCGCACGACCTTGATGTTGTAGTCGGAACCGCCGAGCGCGATCGTCAGCCGGATCCAGAGCGGCAGCCACATCTCCACTCCGCGAGCGGTCTCGAGTCCGCCGAGGTCGATGACGTCGCCGTGGCCCATCGAGCGGAGCAGCTCGGTGGCGACCGCCTTGGCGTCCGCGTCGTCACCGGAGACGAAGACCGCGGTGTCCTCGCCCAGCCGCTGAGGATCGATCATCACCTGGTTGTTCATGGTGTTGAGCGTCTTGACCACCTTCGCGTCCGGGTGCGCGCGCTGGATGGATTCGGCGAGCGAGTCGTCGTTCGCGACGAACAGCCGCGGCGGGAAGCCCTGGGAGTGGTCGAGCGGGTTGGAAAGGTCGAGCAGCACCTTGTCGGCGAGATTCTCGGCTCCGGCACTCTCCAGGATGGAGAGCGAGACGTCACCGCCGGCCGCGTTGACCACCACCTCGGCGCCTGCGGCCGCCTCGGCGAAGGTGTCGAGCCGTACGGCGGGGTGCTCGGCCGCCCACGCGGCGTACTCCTCGCGGCCGGCGGTGCCTGCAGCGTCACGGGTGCCGATCGTGACTTCGTGGCCGAGCTCGGCCAGCCTCCCGGCGACGGCGCGGCCGACGGGTCCGGTGCCCAGCACCGCGATCTTCAGAGTCTCCACACGACGACGCTAGGACCTAAACAGCGCTGCAGGTCAAGAGTGCCGAGCCGTCCCAGTGAGACGATCCCCACGCCGCGCCCGCCGCGCTGGGCGATAACCTGCGCGAGTGCCTGAGACGACCCCGCTGCAGAAGGTACTGATCGCCAACCGCGGTGAGATCGCGGTCCGCGTGATCCGGGCCTGCAAGGACGCCGGGATCGGCAGCGTCGCCGTGTACGCCGACCCGGACCGGGACGCGCAGTTCGTACGACTGGCCGACGAGGCGCACGCGCTCAACGGCTCGACGCCCGGTGACTCCTACCTCGACATCGAGAAGATCATCGCGGTGGCCCAGAAGGCTGGCGCCGACTCGGTGCACCCGGGCTACGGCTTCCTCGCCGAGAACGCCGGCTTCGCCCAGGCCGTCATCGACGCCGGGTTGATCTGGATCGGGCCACCCCCGGCGGCGATCGAGAACCTCGGCGACAAGGTCAAGGCCCGCCACATCGCCGAGAAGGTCGGCGCCCCGCTGGCGCCCGGCACCAAGGACCCGCTCGAGAACGCCGAGGAGGCAGTGGCGTTCGCCGAGGAGTACGGCCTCCCGATCGCGATCAAGGCGGCGTTCGGTGGCGGCGGTCGCGGGCTCAAGGTCGCGCGCGAGATGAGCGAGGTGGCCGACGCCTTCGAGTCGGCGGTGCGCGAGGCGGTGTCGGCGTTCGGGCGCGGCGAGTGCTTCGTGGAGAAGTTCCTCGACCAGCCGCGCCACGTCGAGACCCAGTGCCTCGCCGACCAGCACGGCAACGTGGTCGTGGTCTCCACCCGCGACTGCTCGCTGCAGCGCCGCCACCAGAAGCTGGTCGAGGAGGCGCCCGCGCCGTTCCTCAGCGACGACCAGGAGACCCGCCTCTACGAGGCGTCGAAGGCGATCCTTCGCGAGGCCGGCTACGTCGGCGCCGGCACCTGCGAGTTCCTGGTCGCCAAGGACGGCACCATCTCCTTCCTCGAGGTCAACACCCGCCTACAGGTCGAGCACTGCGTGTCGGAGGAGGTCACCGGCATCGACCTGGTCCGCGAGATGTTCCGCATCGCTGCCGGTGAGGAGCTCGGGTACGACGACCCGGAGGTCCGCGGCCACTCGATCGAGTTCCGGATCAACGCCGAGGACGGCGGCCGCAACTTCATGCCGGCGCCCGGCACGCTCTCGGCCTGGCATCCGCCAAGCGGCCCCGGAGTCCGCCTCGACGGCGGCTACGAGACCGGCGAGACCATCCCCGGCTCGTTCGACTCCCTCATCGCCAAGCTCATCGTCACCGGCCGCGACCGCACCCAGGCACTGGAGCGCTCCCGGCGCGCGCTCGACGAGTTCGTGGTCGAGGGCATGCCCACGGTGATCCCGTTCCATCGCGCGGTGGTCTCCGACCCGGCGTACATCGGCGACGGGGAGAAGTTCGACGTCTACACGACCTGGATCGAGACCGACTTCGACAACACGCTCGAGCCGTACGCCGGCGACGCGGCAGAGGCCGACGAGCCGGAGGACCGCCAGACGGTGGTCGTCGAGGTCGGCGGCAAGCGGCTCGAGGTCGTCCTGCCCGGTGGGCTCGGTGCCCTCTCGGCCGCCGCCGGCGGCGGGGCGAAGAAGCCGAAACGAGCGGCAGGCAAGAAGGCCGGTTCAGCGGCGAGCGGTGACGCGGTCACCTCTCCGATGCAGGGCACCATCGTCAAGGTGGTCGTCGAGGAGGGCCAGGAGGTCGCCGAGGGAGACACCGTGGTGGTCATCGAGGCCATGAAGATGGAGCAGCCCCTCAAGGCCCACAAGGCCGGCACCGTGACCGGCCTGCAGGCCGAGGTCGGCGCGACGGTCACCAACGGTGCGGTCATCTGCGAGATAAAGGACTGACGATCCCCGACGCACCTTCCCTCCGCGAACCCAGCCAGCGAGTCAGCCCCCGCGCGCGGCAGATGTGGACGGCCGAGGCGATCGTGCAGGCGGCCGTGCTGGCCATCGTGCCCATGGTCCTGGCCGGCCCGTTCGACCTCTTCGACGTGCCGTGGTGGGCGTGGGTGCTTGGCGCCCTGGTGCTGCTGCCCTACGTCACGGTGGTGCCGAGCTGGCGCTACCTGGTGCACCGCTGGGAGGTGACCGACACGGCGGTCTACACGCAGACCGGCTGGTGGTCGCGGGAGCGCCGGATCGCGCCGATGTCGCGGATCCAGACCGTCGACCACGCGGAGGGAGCGGTCGCGAGGCTGTTCGGGCTGGCCACGGTCACCGTGACCACCGCCTCGGCGGCCGGCGCGCTCGAGATCGTCGGGCTGGACAAGGACGTCGCACGCCGACTGGTCGACGAGTTGACGATCAAGGCGGACGCCGTGGAGGGTGACGCCACGTGACCGAGCCGGACCTGTCGGCGTATCCGCCGCCGGAGCCGGGCCCGGAGATGCGGCGCGACGCAGACTGGCAGCGGCTGGACCCGCGGATGCTGCTCGTGCACCCGATCCGCGAGGTGATCCGCTTCCTGCCGGTGCTGATCGTCTTCGCGGTGGCTCGGACCGCGGCCGGAGGGGAGCAGTGGCAGCTGATCGGCGTGGCGATCCCGGTCGCGCTGGGCCTGCTGCGCTACCTGACCACGAGCTTCCGGATCAACGGCGGCCGGATCGAGCTCAAGCGCGGGCTGCTCAACCGGCACGTGCTGTCGACGCCGGTGGACCGCGTGCGGACCGTCGACCTGACCTCCTCGCTGATCCACCGGCTGCTCGGGCTCACGAAGGTGCGGATCGGGACCGGCACCGCCTCGACTAGCGACGAGGACCGGATCGACCTCGACGGGCTTCCGCTGGACCGGGCCCGCGCCCTGCGAGCCGAGCTGCTGCGGACCTCGACCGCAGACGACGAGGTGACCGCCGAACAGTCGCCGGAGCGCGAGGTCGTGACCTTCGACCCGGCCTGGGTCCGCTTCGCTCCGCTGACCGGCAGCGGTGTCGTCATCGGCGCGGCCGCACTCGGTGCCGCCAGCCAGCTGCTGCAGGCGACCGACTTCTGGGAGCGGTTCAACCCGGGCGACGTCGACGTACCCGGCGTCCCCCTGGCTGTCCTCATCCCGCTGCTGGTGCTCGGCGTACTCGTTGTCATCTCACTGCTCTCGATCGGCGGGTACGTCGTCACGAACTGGGGGTTCCGGCTCACCCGCACCCGGGGAGCCGAGACCTGGCACCTGACCCGCGGCCTGTTCACCACCCGGGAGACCACGCTCGACGACGACCGGGTCGCCGGCGTCAACCTCTCCGAGCCGATCGGGCTCCGCCTGGCCCGCGGCGCGCGTCTGTCCGCGATCGTCACCGGCCTCGACCGGGGCCAGCAGGGCAGCTCCTCCCTGGTCCCGCCCGCTCCGCGGCAGGTCGTCGAGCGGGTCGCCCGCGAGGTCCTCGACACGTCCGAGCCTGTCGACACCGCCCTGATCGGCCACGGGCCGCGCGCCACCCGACGTCGCTGGACCCGCGCGCTGCTGCCCGCGCTGGTCCCCGCCGTTGGCTGCGTGGTCCTGGTCGGGCTGGACGCACCCACGTGGCTGCTGGTCGGCCTGGTCGCGCTCCCCATAGCGGCCCTGCTCGCCTGGGACCGCACCCGCTCACTCGGCCACGCCCTCGTGGTCGGCCACCTCGTCGCCCGGTCCGGCTCCGTCGTACGCCGCCGCCGGATCCTGGAGGTCGACCACGTCATCGGGTGGAATCTGCGGGCCACCTGGTTCCAGCGCCGCGCCGGCCTCACCACGCTGGTCGCCACCATGGCGGGCGGCAACCAGTCCGTCCCGGTGCTCGACGTACCCGAGCACGAGGCCGTCCGCGTCGCCCACGAGGCGCTGCCGGACCTGGTGGCGCAGTTCCGAGCGTGATTCCGCAAGTTCAGCGATTTGCCTGCAAGCCGCTCCCGGAAGTGCCTAGCCTGATCCCATGGTCGAGTTCGTGAGCTGGATCGGGGTCGTGGTGATCGCGATCTTCGCCGTCGTCGGCTTCACCGGCTTGGTCGCGGCCATCGTGATGACCGCGGTCCGGGCTCTGCGTCGGTCGGCATCGGCCGAGCGCGTCGAGGTGCGCGGGCACGTCGCCGCCTAGCCCGCACCGCCGGCTGTCCACCCACCGTCACGGGGCTGTGGCCCCGGACGGCGCCTTATAGCGTTCCAAGCATGTTCTCGAAGATCCTCGTCGCCAACCGCGGCGAGATCGCGATCCGCGCGTTCCGGGCCGCCTACGAGCTGGGCGCACGGACGGTGGCGGTGTTTCCGTTCGAGGACCGGTGGTCCGAGCACCGCCTCAAGGCGGACGAGGCCTACGAGATCGGCGAGCGCGGCCACCCGGTGCGGGCCTACCTCGACCCCGACGCGATCGTCGCGGTGGCGTTGCGGTCCGGGGCGGACGCGGTCTACCCCGGGTATGGCTTCCTGAGCGAGAACCCGGCCCTCGCCGAGGCGTGCGCCAACGCCGGCATCACCTTCATCGGGCCGACCAGCGACGTGCTGACGCTCACCGGCAACAAGGCGCGGGCGATCGCTGCGGCCAAGGCGGCCGGCGTACCGACCCTGAAGAGCGTCGACCCCGGCACCGACGTCGACACCCTGGTCGCGGCGTCCGAGGCGATCCCCTACCCGCTGTTCGTCAAGGCGGTCGCAGGTGGCGGCGGCCGCGGCATGAGGCGGGTGGACGAGCCGAAGGACCTCCGCGACGCGGTCGAGACGTGCATGCGGGAGGCCGAGGGAGCGTTCGGCGACCCGACCGTCTTCATCGAGCAGGCGGTGGTGGACCCGCGCCACATCGAGGTGCAGATCCTCGCCGACGGGGCCGGGCAGGTGATCCACCTCTACGAGCGCGACTGCTCGGTGCAGCGGCGCCACCAGAAGGTGGTCGAGATCGCGCCCGCGCCGCACCTCGACCCCGAGATCCGGACGAGGATGTGTGCCGACGCCGTCCGCTTCGCGCAGGAGATCGGCTACCGCAACGCCGGGACCGTCGAGTTCCTCCTGGATCCGGACGGCAGCTACGTCTTCATCGAGATGAACCCCCGGATCCAGGTCGAGCACACGGTCACCGAGGAGATCACCGACGTCGACCTGGTCCAGGCCCAGCTCCGCATCGCGTCCGGTGAGACCCTCGACGACCTCGGTCTCAGCCAGGAGGGCATCCAGGTCCGCGGTGCCGCGCTCCAGTGCCGGATCACCACCGAGGACCCGGCCAACAACTTCCGCCCCGACACCGGCGTGATCACCACCTACCGCTCCCCCGGCGGTGGCGGCGTCCGCCTCGACGGCGGTACGACGTACACCGGCGCCGAGATCTCCGCGCACTTCGACTCGATGCTGTCCAAGCTGACCTGCCGGGGCCGCACCTTCGAGGACGCGGTGGCCAAGGCGCGGCGAGCGGTGGCGGAGTTCCGGATCCGCGGCGTCACGACCAACATCGCCTTCCTGCAGGCGGTGCTCGACGACCCCGACTTCCGGGCCGGGCGGGTCACGACGAGCTTCATCGAGACGCACCCGCAGCTGCTCAAGGCCCGGGCCAGCGGCGACCGCGGCACCAAGCTGATGACCTACCTCGCCGACGTCACGGTCAACCAGCCCCACGGCGCGGCCCCGGTGACCCTCGACCCGGTCAGCAAGCTGCCCGACCTGGCGCTCGACGTGCCCGCGCCCGACGGCACCCGCCAGCTGCTCCTCGAGCTCGGCCCCGAGGCGTTCGCGCGCCGGCTCCGCGAGCAGGACGACGTCGCGGTCACCGACACGACCTTCCGCGACGCCCACCAGTCGCTGCTCGCGACCCGGGTGCGCAGCAAGGACCTGCTGGCCGTCGCCGGCCACCTGGCCCGGAGCACCCCGCAGCTCTGGTCACTCGAGTGCTGGGGCGGCGCGACGTACGACGTGGCGCTGCGCTTCCTCTCCGAGGACCCCTGGGAGCGGCTCGCCGCGCTGCGCCAGGCGGTGCCGAACGTCTGCCTCCAGATGCTGCTGCGCGGTCGCAACACGGTCGGCTACACGCCGTACCCCACCGAGGTCGCCAGGGCGTTCGTGAAGGAGGCGGCCGAGACCGGTCTCGATGTCTTCCGCATCTTCGACGCGCTCAACGACGTCGAGCAGATGCGGCCGGCGATCGAGGCGGTCCGGGAGACCGGGACCACGGTGGCCGAGGTGGCGCTCTGCTACACCGGCGACCTCTCCAGCCCCGACGAGAAGCTCTACACGCTCGACTACTACCTGCGGCTGGCCGAGGAGATCGTCGACGCCGGCGCGCACGTGCTGGCGATCAAGGACATGGCCGGGCTGCTCCGCGCACCGGCCGCACGCACGCTGGTCACCGCCCTGCGCGAGCGGTTCGACCTGCCCGTGCACCTGCACACCCATGACACCCCGGGCGGCCAGCTCGGCACCCTGCTCGCCGCCATTGACGCCGGAGTGGACGCCGTCGACGCGGCGTGCGCCTCGATGGCCGGTACGACGTCGCAGCCGCCGCTTTCCGCGCTGGTCAGCGCGACCGACCACTCCGCACGCGAGACCGGCCTGTCGCTCGCAGCCGTCAACGCGATGGAGCCCTACTGGGAGGCGGTGCGCCGGGTCTACGCGCCGTTCGAGTCCGGACTGCCCGCACCGACGGGCCGGGTCTACCGGCACGAGATCCCGGGCGGCCAGCTCTCCAACCTGCGGCAGCAGGCGATCGCACTCGGCCTCGGCGAGAAGTTCGAGCAGGTCGAGGAGATGTACGCCGCCGCCAACGACATCCTCGGCAACATCGTCAAGGTCACGCCGTCCTCGAAGGTGGTCGGCGACCTGGCGCTCGCGCTCGTCGGGCTCGGCGCCGACCCGGCCGAGTTCGCAGAGAACCCGGCGAAATTCGACATTCCCGACTCGGTGATCGGCTTCCTCAGTGGCGAGCTCGGCGACCCGCCCGGCGGCTGGCCCGAGCCGTTCCGCACCAAGGCGCTCGAGGGCCGCAGCTGGAAGCCGTCGGCCAGCGAAGTCACCGCCGAGCAGTCGTCGGCGCTGGCCGAGGGCAGCTCGCGGACCCGCCGCGCGACACTCAACGAGCTGCTGTTCCCCGGCCCGACCCGCGACTTCCTCGAGGCTCGCGCGACCTACGGCGACGTCTCGGTGCTGCCGACGGTCGACTACCTATACGGGCTGCGCCACGGCGAGGAGCACGAGGTCAGCCTCGAGGAGGGCAAGACGATCATCCTGGGGCTGCAGGCGATCAGCGAGCCCGACGAGCGCGGCTATCGAAACGTCATGGCCACCATCAACGGCCAGCTGCGGCCGATCAGCATCCGCGACCGCGCGGTCGCCTCCGAGGTGGCCGCAGCCGAGAAGGCCGACCCGTCGAACCCGGGCCAGGTGGCGGCGCCGTTCCAAGGCGTCGTCACGACGGTGGTCGGTGCGGGCGACAAGGTCGCGGCCGGCGACGTGGTCGCCACCATCGAGGCGATGAAGATGGAGGCCTCGATCACCGCGCCGGTCGAGGGCACCGTGGAGCGGCTGGCGATCTCCGGCACCCAGGCCGTCGACGGCGGCGACCTGGTGCTGGTGCTCTCGTAGTCAGCTAGGCCGGCGCCAGCGCGAGCCAGGTCGACTTCAGCCCGAGCAGCGACCGGAAGTCGTCACCGGTGACCTTGACCGAGGTGGGCAGGGCTCCGAGGGTGCCGGTGAGGGTGACCGAGGTGACCCGGCCGCCGAAGTGCGCACCGAGGCCGTCCCTCGTGAACGACAGGCTGACGAGGGTGCCGAGCACGGGCCAGGCCTTCTCGATCTGTGCGCTGGTGACGGTGGCGGTCCAGGGGTCGTTGGGGTTGTCCGAGGAGGCCTCGTAGGGGTCGGGCTGGGCGGCCAGGTAGGGCTGCGAGCCGGCCGAGCTGTAGCCGCCGTTGCTCGAGGAGAACTGGGTGAAGGCCGGCTGGCCCTGGTAGAGCACGACCCTGCCTGCCGTCGCCTTGATCGCGGCGTTGGACGACGGGTGCTCGTCAGCGACGCCCCCGTAGACCTGGCAGGACTCGGTGTCGCAGATGTCGTAGTACGACGTGGCGGCCTCGCGCTCGAACGCGGCGTACGTGCGCGCCGCCACCACCTGGGCGCGGACCGCCTGCGCCGGCCAGTCGGCCGGGACCTCGCGTGGGACGACGCCCTGCAGGTAGCGGTCCAGGGGCAGCACATTGACCGTGTGCTTCTCGACCGACCGGAGCGCGCCGCGGTACTGGGCGGACTGGTGCTTCGGGAGCAGGAGGGTCAGCGGCTGGTTGCCGGCCGAGAACTCGGCCGCGCCCGGGAACGTCGTCCACTTCTGCCAGCCGCCGCGGCCGGGAGCGCGGTAGGAGACCACGCTCCTCGAGCCTCGCGGCATGATCCGCCACCGCGTCGCCTTCGGACGCACCTTGGCCAGGATGAAGGCCTTGCGCCCGGTCAGCCGCGTGAGCCGGAGCCCGGCCTGGGCGTCGACCACGACGTCCTTCTTGTCAGCGGTGATGAGGACCTTGATGGGGCCGCGGGCCCGCCCGAGGCGAGTCCCCGGGTAGTAGAAGCCAACGATCTGCTTCCACGAGAGGCCCTGGTTGGCCGCGCCCTGGGCGCCGTACTGCGAGAGGCCGTGGCCGTGGCCGTAGCCGTAGCCAGTGACCGAGTAGGACGCGGCGGCCGGCACCTCCTCGGCGGCGGCCGGCAGCGGCGACACCACGAGGGCGAACGAGGCGACGACTCCCAGGCCGACAGCGCGCAGGCGAGAGGGGTTCATGGGTCACGAGGTTATGTCGCGCCGACAAGCGCACCGAGGCCAGCCTCACCTCTCTGGACGAAGCAGCCCTCGAGGAGCACGGTGGACCCATGACCACCATGAGCCTGCCGATCATCAGCACGTGCTCCGCCGAGGGGTGCTCCTACAACCACGACCACGACTGCCACGCCGCCGCCATCACGGTGGTCGGGCACGGTTCGGCCTGCGGCACCTTCGTAGCGGGCGACACCAAGGGTGGAATCGACGAAGCCGGACACGTGGGCGCCTGCCACCGGTCGGACTGCACCCACAACTCGGCGCTCGAGTGCACCGCCGACCACGTCGAGATCGGTGCGGGTCTGGACGTCGCCGACTGCCTCACGTACGCGTCGCGCTGAGCAGCAGGTACTCCCACTCCATCGGGCCGCCGTCTGTGACGTAGCGGTCGCCGTGGGCCGCGAGCGCCTCGTCGAGCTCGGCCGTGCGGGCCGGGTCGTCGGCGAGGAACCGGTACACGGCGATGGTCGGTCCGTAGGTGCGCTTGAAGAAGTCGCGGAACGACGCACCGTCCGGGAACAGCGGCACCGGGACCGTCCGGGTCTCTGCCTTCACGTCCGTGACCCGGTCGCCGAGCAGCTCGCGCACGTGCGCCTCGTCGCCCCACAGCGGGGGCGGCTGGGCGCCGGGGGGCGGCGGCGGGGCGTAGGGCTTCATGGTGGCGAACATCTGCCCGATGAAGCCGGCCGGCGTCCAGCTGAGCAGCCCGATCCGGCCGCCGGGGCGGACCACCCGGACCAGCTCGTCGGCGGCGATCTGATGGTGCGGGGCGAACATCACGCCGACGCAGGAGATCGCGGCGTCGAACTCGCCGTCGGCGTACGGCAGCGCCTCAGCGTCGGCGACCTCCCAGCGCAGCTGGGCGCCGACCCGCTCGGCCGCCTGGCGGCCGGTCTCGATCAGGTCGGGAGTGAGGTCGCTGGCGACGACGTCGGCGCCGGCCAGGGCCGCGGGGATCGAGGCGTTGCCGGAGCCGGCGGCGATGTCGAGGACCTGGTCCCCGGCCGCGATGCCGGTGGCCTCGACCAGGACGGGACCGAGCGCGGCGATCACCTCGGTAGCGACGGCCGGGTAGTCGCCCATCGCCCACATGGCTGCGTGCTTGGCCTTGAGGGCCGCGTCGTCGGACTGGAGCTGTTGCTGTGTCTGTGTCATGCCGCGAACCTAGGTACGCCGAGCGCCCGGTCGCGTCGGCGCGGCCACCCATCCCGCGTGGGTAGTGCGACCGGACTACGTACGTGCCAGCGCGGCCGCCGCCGCGGCCCGGGCCGAGGGGCCGCGCACGCCGAGCTTCGTGTAGGCGTTCTGCAGGTGTCGCTCGACCGTCCGGACGCTGAGCACCAGCTCGGCCGCGATCTCGTCGTTGGAGCGACCCTCGGCGACCAGCGCCACCACCTCGCGCTCACGCGCCGACAACACGTCGGTGGCCGGAGCCGGGGCGCCGTCCGGAGCCACGAACGCGCGCACCTCGTCCACGAAGACCTGCCACGCCGGCTCGTCACCGAGCAGGATGTGGTTGCCGCTGTCCAGCGGCACCAGCCGGGCGCCGGGGATGCCCTTGGCGAGGATCCGTGCGTGCTCGAAGTCGTTCATCTGGTCGCGGACCGAGTGGAGCACGAGGGTCGGTACGTCGAGGCTGGGCAGCAGGTCGACGCAGTTGGCCTTCGACCGCTGGCGCAGCGCATCAGAGGCGGTCGTGGCTGAGGCAGCGACCCTCTGCAGCTCGTCGAGCCAGAGCATCTGCTCCTCGGTGGCCCCCGGGATCATCATCGTGGTGAAGACCCGCCGGAAGGTGTGCTGGGGCCGGCCCCACCCGACCTTGATCAGCTGCGCGAAGGCCTCGAGCTGCTCCTGGCTCTCGAGCGAGCCGGCGGCCGCGCCCGCGTAGCTGCCGTAGAACAGCAGCCTGGTCACCCGCCCCGGGTGACGGGCGGCGTAGGAGATCGCCGGCGGACCACCCTGTGCCATGCCCATGAGCGCGAACCGGTCGAGGCCCGCGTGGTCGGCCACCGCCGCGAGATCACCGATCCTGGCCTCCAGCCTGTGGTCGGTCACGTCCCAGTCGGAGAGCCCGTAGCCGCGCTCGTCGTAGCGGACGATGGTGACGAACCGCCCGATCTGGTCGAGGAAGTGCCGCCAGACCGGGCTTTCCCAGTCGTGCTGGAGGTGGCTCAGCCAGCAGGTCGAGACGAGCATCGGCGGGCCGGTCCCGGAGACCGCGTAGGCGATCCGGACGCCGTCGGGTGCCTCGCAGAAGCGCACCTGCTGCACCGGACCCGGAACGGACATCCCTCGACACTAAGTGAGCCTCGGTGGACGAGGAATGGCCCGGACGGGTCAGGCGCGACCCGCTACGTCCGCCTCGAACGCCTCCCCGGCGGCGAGAGCGTCGGCGCGTTCGGCCGGGCTCAGCTGGCCCCAGAGCTCGTCGAACGCCGCCATCCCGCGGTGGGCGAACTCGACCAGGTGCGGGTGCTCGGCGAGCTCGCGCATGCTCCGCCGCCCCGCCAGCACGTCGTCGATCCGCGCGGCGAGGGGTGTGCCGGCCTCCAGGTCGGCGAGCTGACGCAGCGAGCTGCGCAGGATCGCCGCGCCCGCGGCGTCGCCGGTGAACGACTCGATGTCGTCGCGCATCAGTAGCCCCATTCACTGCGGTCGGGCAGCGCGTCCACGGCCCGCTGAGCGGCGGTCCGGAGGTCGTCCTCGTCCGGGTCCCCCGGGTCTCGGAGCGAGACGTCCTCGTAGTAGTCCTCGCACACGAAGAAGAGCCGGTCGAGGGCCACGAAGACCTTCTCGTTCAGGGGGCCCAGATCCTGGTAGCGCTCCTGGTAGCGGTTCGAGAACTGGCCAGGTGGCGTCTCCCCGGCCAGGAAGCCCCGGATCATCTCGAGAAGGTCGTCGATACCGGGATCGACGTACTTGCTGCCGATCTTCATGTCAGTGACCTCCCAGCTTGCCGTCGCGGATGACGTGCTGCAGCTGCGTGTAGTTCATCTTCCACCCCGAGATGAACTCCCCGGACTTGCTGGTGACGACCACCTGCCCGGTGGACGGGTTGAAGCTGAGGTTCGCGGGCTGCCCGTTGTAGAGGCCGTCCCGGTGCTGGGTAGTGGGACTGTCGAGGAAGTCGTTGATGGCGTCCTTGAACTTCTCGCCGGCGTTCTTGTTCCAGTTGCCCTTCACGCCGAAGTCCTTGGCGTGATTGTCGTACTTCTTCTGGAGCTGTTTGGGGTTGAACTTCGCCTTGGGCCTGGCGATCTGCTTGAGCTGGGCCAGCTTGCGGGCGGTCTTGAGGTCCTCCAGCGCCTTGCGCACCCGGTTCAGCTTCGGCGCGTTCTTGGCCAGCTTCAGGACCGCCCGGGCGGCGCGCAGGGCCTTGAGCGCGGTGACGATCCGGTGGGCGTACTTGACGGCGCGGGCGGCGATCACGCCGGCACCGACGGCCGCGGCGCCGCCGAAGGTGACGAAGCTCAGCGCCACGCTGGCGCCGGCCGTCACGCCGCACTCGATGGCCAGGTCCTTGAGGAGGTCCTTGATCGTCTGGCGAGTCTCGTCGACCTGCTTGGCGTAGTCCTCGCAGGCCGCCCCCTGCTCGGTCAGGCAGTCGGCGAGGTCCCCGATGTGGCCTTTCGTGGTGGTGAGCACCCGAGTGGCGGTCGGGATCTCGGGTGACTGCTGGCCGCGAAGGTGCCCCAGGGCCGTGTCGATCTTGCCGGTCAGCCCGTTCACCTGGCCGGCAGCGGTCTTCCAGGCCGACGCCGCCGAGCGCAGCTGGTCGGTGTTGGCGCTCGGCCAGCCCCACCCCTGGAGGTGGTCGACGACATGGTTCCACCAGTCGGGCATGTCGTCGTTGTCACCACCGAGCGACGACGGCAGCGAGACGGCGGAGACGGTGACCGGCCCCTCGCCGGGGAGGCCGCCCTCGTAGCTCGGCCTCGGTTTGCCGTAGACCGACTCGGCGTGGGCGCGCCGGTGGTTCTCCACCGATGCGGCGGTGATCTCACCCAGGTTGCCCAGCCCGTCGACCAGTGCCCGCAGGGCGTCGACGGCCTCCTGCGCGGAGGCGTCGTACTCCTTGACGAAGTCCTCCGAGCTCTTGTCGTCGCCGCCGAGCGCGTGGAAGCCGGTCAGCTTGGAGGTGAGCCCCTCGAAGGCCATGGCCGCGACCTGGTTGGCGCCGACCAGGGCCTCCGCTGCGGTGTCGTAGCCGCTGGCCTGGACGTCCAGCCTCATCCGAGGTCACTCCACATCTGGAGGTTGCTCTGTCCGGCGGAGGTGTGGTTGCCGTGCGCCGTACGACCTGCCTCCCGGAGCCCCGCCATCGCCTCTCGCATAGCGCTCATGCCGTCGTTCCACTGCTGGTGTGCCTCGGTGTGCGCCTGGGCGGCGAGGCCTTCCCACACGTCGTGCAGCGCCTTCATCTGCTTCTCGAGGTCGTCGGTCAGCCGCTCGAGCGACCCCTCGGTCCGCTCGATGTCGCCGATGACGGCGTCGAGCTCGTCGAGGTCGATCTTGAAGTCGTCGACGCCGCCCATCAGCCGAGCCGATCGATCAGCCGGGTGGACAGCGCGTCGAGGGATGCCTGGGACGCGTCGTCCTGGGCGATGAAGTCGCGCAGCGCGGCGCCGAGCAGCTCCCCCATGCCGTCCAGGGCTTCGTGGACGTCGTCCGCGGCCGCCTTCCACTCGTCCCACGCCTCGACGAACGCGTCGGCGGCGAGGCCGGACCAGCCGGCGTCGACGAAGCCGCGGACGCGCTTGTCGATGCCCGTGACGTCGGTCTCGAGCAGGTCGCACGCCGTCCGGACATCGCCGATGCCCTTGTCGAACGCGGCGTAACTCAGCTGGACGGACACGGGCTGGCACCTCCGAGACGGGTAGCGGACTGTCCGGAAGGCCTGCCCGCAGCAGCCCGGTGCCAAACCGTTCCGCAGCAATCAGGCGCGGAAGCGGTGCAGCCGCCGGGCGGCCTCGGCCACCGATCCGCTCATCGACGGGTAGACGGTGAACGCCTGCGCGAGCTGGTCAGCGGTGAGCGACTCGGCGACCGCGATCGAGACGGGGTGGATCAGCTCGCTGGCTCGGGGACCGACCACGACGCCACCCACGACGATGCCGGTGCCGGGGCGGCAGAACAGCTTCACGAACCCGTCGTGGACACCCTGCATCTTGGCGCGGGCGTTGCCGGCCAGATCGAGGGTGACCGACTCGGCCTCGATCTCGCCGGCGTCGACGGCCTGCTGCGACCAGCCGACGGTGGCGATCTCGGGGGCGGTGAACACGTTGGAGGAGACCTTCTTCAGGTCCAGCGGGTGCACCGCGTCACCGAGGAAGTGCCACATCGCGATCCGGCCCTGCATCGCGGCCACCGAGGCCAGCATGAGGACGCCGGTGCAGTCGCCGGCGGCGTACACCCCCCGCGCGGAGGTGCGCGAGACGCGATCGACGTTGACGAACCCGCCGTCCTTGAGGGCGACGCCGGCCTCCTCCAGGCCGAGGTCCTCGGTGTTCGGGACCGAACCGAGGGCCAGGATGCAGTGCGAGCCCTGCACCGTCCGGCCGTCGGTGAGGGTCACGGTCACCACGTCACCGTCGCGGCTCACCGACTCCATCCGGGAGCGCGCCAGCACCGTCATCCCGCGGCGGGTCAGCACCTCCTCCAGCACGGCGGCGGCGTCGGCGTCCTCGCCGGGCAGCACCCGGTCGCGGCTGGACACGAGGGTGACCGGGATGCCGAGCGCCAGGTAGCCGGACGCGAACTCCGCGCCGGTGACGCCGGAACCGACGACGATCAGCTCGGTCGGCACCTCGTCGAGGTCGTAGACCTGCTCCCAGGTCAGGATCCGCTCGCCGTCCGGCTGCGCGGTCGGGAGCGTGCGTGGCGCCGCGCCGGTGGCGACCAGGACCGCGTGTGCGCGCAGGATCTCCTCGCGGCCGGAGGTCGTTTCGACGACGACCCGGTCGGGGCTGGCCAGGCTCCCGCGGCCCTCGAGGACCTGGACCCCTTCCTTCTCGAGCCGCGCCGCGATGTCCTCGCTCTGCGCCCGGGCCAGCGCCTTGACGCGCTGGTTGACCCGGGCCAGGTCGACCCGGACACCGTCCTCGCCGATCATCACGCCGAGCTCGTTGGCGCCGGCCACGTCGGTCATCAGCTCGGCGGTGGCGATCAGCGTCTTGCTCGGCACGCAGTCGGTGAGCACCGCCGAACCACCGACCCCGTCGGTGTCCACCACGGTGACCTCGGCGCCGAGCTGAGCCGCGACCAGCGCAGCCTCGTAGCCGCCCGGGCCGCCGCCGATGACAACGACGTGGTCGGACATGACTAGAGGTTGATCATGTGGCCGGCGATGCCCTCGACGGCTTCCTTCATCGCCTCCGAGAGCGTCGGGTGGGCGAAGACGTTGCGGGCCACCTCGTCGGCGGTGAGGTCCCATTTCTGGGCCAGGGTCAGCGCCGGCAGCAGCTCGGTGACCTCGGGGCCGATCAGGTGCGCGCCGATGATCTCGTTGTGCTCCGCGTCGGCCACGATCTTCACGAAGCCGGCCGTCTCGGCCATGCCGCGCGCCTTGCCGTTGGCGGAGAACGGGAACTGCGCGACCTTGACGTCGTAGCCCTTCTCCTTGGCCTGCGCCTCGGAGTAGCCGAACGACGCGATCTGCGGCTGGCAGAACGTCGCCCGCGGGATCATGTCGAAGTCGATCTCGATGGTCTCGGCGTCCGCGATGGTCTCGGCCGCGATGATGCCCATCGCCTCCGCGGTGTGAGCGAGCATCAGCTTGCCGGTGACGTCGCCGATCGCGTAGATGCCCTTGACGTTGGTGCGGCCACGCGCGTCGACCCCGATCGCGCCGCGGTCGGTCAGCTCGACGCCGGCGTTCTCGAGGCCGTAGCCCTCGACCCGGGGCGCGAAGCCGAAGGCCGCCAGCATCTTGTCGGCCTCGAGGACCTGACTGTCGCCGCCATCGGCCGGGCTCACGGTGACCTTGACCCCGCTGCCGGTGTCCTCGACGTTCTCGACCTTTGTGGAGAGCAGCACCTTCACGCCGAGCTTCTTGTACGCGCGAAGCAGTTCCTTCGAGACGTCGGCGTCCTCGGTCGGGACCATCCGGTCGAGGAACTCCACGATCGTCACGTCGACGCCGAAGTTGGTCATCACGTAGGCGAACTCGACGCCGATCGCGCCCGAGCCGCCGATGATGATCGAGCCCGGGAGGTTCTCGTCGAGGATCTGCTCCTCGTAGGTGACGACGTTGTCGCTCACGGACATCCCGGGCAGCATCCGCACCTTGGCACCGGCACCGATGATCACGTTGTCGGCGGTGTACGACGAGGTCGAGCCGTCCTTGTCGACGCTGACGCCGTGCTTGCCGTCCTGGTCACCGGTCAGCGTGCCCCAGCCGTCGATCTCGGTGATCTTGTTCTTCTTCATCAGGTAGTGGACGCCCTTGGCGCTGGCGTCGGCGACCTTGCGGCTGCGCTCATGGGTCGGGCCGAACGCCATCGTGGCGTCACCCTCGATCCCGAACGTCTTCTTCTCATGGGTGATGATGTGCGCGATCTCGGCGTTGCGGAGCAGCGCCTTGGAGGGGATGCACCCGACGTTGAGGCAGACCCCGCCCCAGTACTTCTCCTCGACGATCCCGACGCTCTTGCCGAGCTGCGCCGCGCGGATCGCCGCGACGTACCCGCCGGGGCCGGCACCGAGGACCAGGACATCGAAGTGGCTCACATCGCTCACCGTCCCAGCCTAGTGGCGCCCTGACGCGGGCCACGCGGCCACTACCCTCCTGCTGTGACGCACTACGCCGCCTACGGGACCAACCTGGACCCGGCGCGCATGGGCGAGCGCTGTCCGCACTCCCCGCTGGCCACGACCGGCTGGCTGACCGGGTGGCGGCTGACCTTCGGCGGTGAGGACCTCGGCTGGGACGGCGCCCTCTCGACGATCGTCGAGGACCCGATCGAGCAGGTCTTCGTGGCGGTCTACGACGTGACGCGGGAGGACGAGGCGGACCTCGACGGCTGGGAGGCCGCGGACTCCGGGCTCTACCGCAAGACCAAGGTGCGGGTGGCGACCCTCACCGGCGAGATGCTCGTCTGGACCTACGTCCTCGACGCCTACGAAGGCGGGCTGCCGTCGGCGTCGTACCTCGGCGTGCTGGCCTCGGCAGCGGAAGCCGCCGACGCCCCGGACGACTACGTGGCCGCGCTCCGCGCCCGCCCCTGCCGCTCGACCGGGCTCTAGGCGGGCGATTTACCCTCGCGAGCTTCGGCCCGGGCCCACGACGGACTGCTCGCTGCGCTCGCAGCTCCGCCGTCCATCGTGGGCACCGAGCCGATCGCGGGGCGCCGCTCGCTTCGCTCGCAAACTCGCTGCGCTCGCCGACGCTTCTGGTCTACCTCGCCGACTCTGTCAGGGTGGAGGAGCGAACCGACCTGCGAGCGACGTGATCGAGCATGGCGACACATTAGGGTGCGTCGAGTGAACGACGTATCGCCGTACGACCTCGCGTCCCAGGCCGCGGAGAAGCTCGCCCAGCTGAGCGGGGTGGAGAGCCACGACGTGGCCCTCGTGCTCGGCTCGGGCTGGCTGCCCGCCGCCGAGATGCTCGGCGAGACCGTAGCGGAGATCGCGACCACCGACCTGCCCGGCTTCAGCGCGGCCGCGGTGGCCGGCCACTCCGGCAAGATCCGCTCGGTCCGGGTCGGCGACCTGCGGGCGCTGGTCTTCCTCAGCCGCACCCACTACTACGAAGGCAAGGGCGTCGCGTCGGTGGTGCACGGCGTGCGGACCGCGGCGAAGGCCGGCTGCCGGGCCATCGTGCTCACCAACGGCTGCGGCGGGCTCAAGGAGAGCTGGACGCCGGGTACGCCGGTGCTGATCAGCGACCACATCAACCTGACCGGCCGCTCGCCGATCGTCGGGGCCACCTTCGTCGACCTGACCGACCTCTACAGCTCGCGGCTGCGGGCGCTCTGCCGCGAGGTGGACCCGAGCCTCGACGAGGGCGTCTACGTCCAGTTCCCCGGGCCGCACTACGAGACCCCGGCCGAGGTCCGCATGGCCGGCGTCATGGGCGGTCAGCTGGTCGGCATGAGCACCACCCTCGAGGCGATCGCGGCACGCGAGGCCGGGATGGAGATCCTCGGGATCAGCCTGGTCACCAACCTGGCCGCGGGCATCAGCAGCGAGCCGCTCAACCACGAGGAGGTCCTCGAGGCCGGCAAGGCCGCCGCCGCGCGGATGGGCGCCCTCCTCGCTCAGCTCGTGCCCAAATTGACCACCCCGCCGTGAGGGCAGCTCGGGTGGTGGCCAACGGCGAACCCGCCGCCGTGGTCGAGGTGCAGGACGTCGAGCCACCCGAGCCGGGAGCCGGCCAGGTCCGGGTGGCGGTCAGCGCCGCCTCGCTCAACTTCGGTGACATCGCCCGCTGCCGCGGCGGCGTCGCGGCGGTCATGGCCCAGCCGCCGTTCACGCTCGGCATGGACGTCTGCGGCATCGTCGACGCGGCCGCCCGGGGCGCCGAGGAGTGGGTGGGCCAACGGGTCGTCGGCATCACTCCCCAGTCGCTCGGCGGGCTGGCTCAGCAGGCACTGGCCGGCTCGTGGTGGCCGGCCCCGCCGGAGCTCAGCGACGTCGAGGCCGCGGCGTTCACGCTGCCCTTCCACGTCTCCCACCTGGCCCTGCACGAGCGGGCGGGACTGCGGGAGGGCGAGACCGTCGTGGTCCGCGGCGGCGCCAGCGCGGTCGGTACGGCGGCGATCCAGCTCGCGGTGGTGGCCGGTGCCCGGGTGATCGCGGTCGCCGGCGGCACCGAGAAGGCCGCGCTGTGCACCAAGCTCGGTGCTGCCCGCGCCGTCGACCACACCGTCGAGGACGTCTTCGAGGTGGTCATGGACGAGACCGGTGACCGCGGCGCCGACGTCATCTTCGACCCGATCGGCGGCGACCAGACCGAGATGCTGTGGACCTGTGGCGCGCTCGGCGGCCGCTACCTCGCGGTCGGCTTCAACGACGATCCCGAGTCCGGGCTCACCGGCCGGGCACTGCGCAAGCTCTCGATGGCGAACATGACCGTGATGGGCGTGCTCCTCGCCTACCTCGACACCCCGCGCGACTTCCGCCGGTTCGGCATCAACGGCTTCCCGCCCGAGGTCGGCCGGGGCGTGCACGAGCACCTCCTCGAGCTGGTCGCGGCCGGCTCGATCCGGCCCGTCGTGGGACGGACCATCTCGCTCGACGAGGTCGGCGCCGCGCTCGAGGACCATGCCGCCGGGCGTACCTCGGGCCGCACCGTCGTGGAGCTGAGCCCGTGAACGTCGACGAGATCGTGGCCGCCGCGGTCGAGCAGACCGGGCTCGACGACTTCGGTGCGGACCTGATCCCGAGCAGCGTCCTCAGCTTCCGCGAGGGGCTGGAGCTGTACGTCGACAGCCTCGACCGCGAGGCGCAACTCAACGAGCTCGGCACCATCGCGCTGCCGCCCGCCGTGACCGCCGCGCTGGTGAACCGGCTCAAGGTGGTCGACTGGGCAAAGCAGCATCCCGAGGTCCACGCGGAGCGGATCGAGGCACCGATCGTGGTGATCGGCATGTTCCGCGCCGGCACCACGTTCCTGTCGCACCTGCTCGACCAGGACCCGGCCAACCGTGCGCTGCTCGCGTGGGAGTCGCAGGACTCCGCTCCCCCGCCGACGAGCGAGACACGGCGCAGCGGCCCGCGCGTGGACGCGGCGCAGGGTGGCGTCGACATGCTCGAGTCGCTCAACCCGGCGATCAGCGCCATCCATCACGAGACGGCCGTCGACCCGACCGAGTGCATCGCGGTGATGGGGCAGGCGTTCCAGAGCATCAGCTGGGAGGCGATCGCCAACGTGCCGTCGTACGGCGCGTGGTGGCGGGCCGCCGAGGACCGGCCGGCCTACGACTACCACCGGCTGGTGCTGCAGGTCCTGCAGAGTGGCGGCGTCGGCGGCCGCTGGACGCTGAAGAGCCCGCACCACGCCCTGGCGCTCGACGCGCTGGTCGACACCTACCCCGACGCCCGCCTGGTGCTGCTGCACCGCGACCCGGTCGCGCTGGTCGGCTCGGTGTGCAGCCTGATCCGGGTCATGTCGAGCACGTTCTCCGACGCCGACCACCGCGCGTACATCGCCCGGCACTGGCAGGACACCCTCGAGGAGTCGGTGCGCCGGATCGACGACTTCCGCGCCCGGCGCCCCGAGCACCCCATCCTCGACGTCGCCTACGCCGACCTGGCCCGGGACCCGCTCGGCACGATGATGGCGCTCTACGACAGCCTCGGGCTCGCGCCCGGAGTCGGAGCCTTCGCCGCGGTCGAGCGCTACCTCGTCGAGCACCCGCGCCGGGAGTTCGGCTCGCACTCCTACGACGTCGGAGAGTTCGGCCTCACCGAGGCCAGCGTTCGCTCGCGGTTCCGCGTCTACAGCGCCCGGTACGGCGTCGAGCCCGAGCGACTGGGCTACTAGCCTCGTTCCGTGCGAGTACTCCTCACCGGCGCCGCCGGCAGCATCGGCCGGGTCCTCTCTGTGGGGCTGGCCGAGCGCGGCCACGAGGTGGTCGGCCTCGACCTGGTGCCGCAGCCCGACGGGCTCGACGGCGCCTGGCACACCGCCGACTGCGCCGACCCCGACGCGGTCGCCGACGTCTTCGAGGCCGAGTTCGCCGAGTCGAGTCTCGACGCAGTGGTGCACATGGCCGGCCACCCCGGCGAGCTCTCGCTGCCCGAATCGCTCACGTCGCACGTCGTCACCACGGCGGCCCTGCTCGACGCGATGGTCGAGCGCGGCGTACGCCGGCTCGTCTACGGCGGCTCCAACCACGCGGTCGGCCGGACGCCGCGGGCCGGGCTGCCCGACGGGCTGCTGACTGCCGAGACCCGGCTCCGGCCGGACACCTTCTACGGCGTCGCCAAGGCGTCGGCGGAGACGCTGATGAGCCTCTACGCCGACCGGCACGGCCTCGACGTGGTGAGCTGCCGGATCGGGTCGTTCCGGGCCGAGCCGACCACGGCCCGCAGCCTGGCCACCTGGCTCTCCCACGGCGACTGTGTGCGGATGGTCGAGGCCGCGCTGACCACCCCGGCACCCGGCTTCGCGGTTCTCTACGGCATCTCGCACAACACCCGCGCCTGGTGGGACCTCGCGCCCGGCCGCGCGCTGGGCTACGACCCGCAGGACAACGCCGAGGACTGGGCGAACCGGGTCGAGCCGCGCCCGGAGGACGCCGCGGAGAACGCGCACGTGGGCGGGCAGTACCTCGTGGAGTCGATGGAGCGGCCGGCGCTGGATCGGTCTTGACCTACGTCTTGACCTGGAGTGCACTCCAACCCTGACACTGGGTTGGTGAACCAGGGACTCTCCATCGCCGAGGCCGCCGAGCTGACCGGACTGACCGCCGACACGCTGCGTTACTACGAGCGCGACGGGCTGATGCTCCGGTCGGTGCCGCGAGCCGCCTCCGGCTACCGGCAGTACGCCGACGACGACATCAACTGGATCCGGCTGATCACCAAGCTGCGCTCGACCGGCATGCCGATCCGCGACGTACGCCGCTACGCGGACCTGGTCCGCGCGGGCAGCGGCAACGAACAGGAGCGGCTCGACCTGCTCCGCGCGCACCGCCAGGTGGTGCTGGCCCGGCTCGCCGAGGTCCAGGACCACCTCGGTGCGATCGACTACAAGATCGGGATCTACGAGAACCTGCTCGACGCCGAACCTGCCGCTTGACTTGAAGCGCACTCCAAGTTGTTCAGTGGCGGGATGACCTTCACACGACGCACTCTCGGCACCGGCACCCACGACCGGCCAGCTCTCGAGGTGTCCCCGCTCGGCCTGGGCTGCATGGGGATGTCGGAGTTCTATGGCACCACCGACGAGCAGGCCGGCATCGACACCATCCACCGGGCCCTCGACCTCGGCATCACCTTCCTCGACACCGCTGACATGTACGGCCCGTTCACCAACGAGCAGCTGGTCGGCAAGGCCATCGCAGGCCGGCGCGACGAGGTCCAGGTCGCGACCAAGTTCGGCAACGAGCGCAGGCCCGACGGCAGCCGGGTCGGCATCAACGGCTCCCCCGAGTACGTCCGCCGGGCCTGCGACGCCTCGCTGGAGCGGCTCGGCGTGGATCACATCGACCTTTACTACCAGCACCGCGTCGACAAGACCGTCCCGATCGAGGAGACCGTCGGCGCGATGAAGGAGCTGGTCGAGGCCGGCAAGGTCCGCCACCTCGGCCTGTGCGAGGCGGCGCCCGAGACCATCCGCCGGGCGCACGCCGTGCACCCGATCACCGCGCTGCAGACCGAGTACTCGCTGTTCACCCGCGACCTCGAGGACGAGATCCTGCCCACGATCCGCGAGCTCGGCATCGGTCTGGTGCCCTACTCCCCGCTCGGCCGCGGCATTCTCACCGGCGCCATCACCAAGGACTCGCTCGAGTCCAGCGACTCCCGGATCAGCGGCTACTTCCCCCGGTTCCTGGGCGAGGCGTTCGACGCGAACCTCGCGCTCGTCGACAAGGTCAAGGAGCTCGCGGCCGAGCACGGCTGCACGCCCGGCCAGCTCGCCCTCGCGTGGGTCCTGGCCCAGGGCAACGACGTCGTTCCCATCCCGGGCACCAGGCGAGTCGCCTACCTGGAGGAGAACTTCGGCTCGACCGAGGTCGAGCTCTCCGACGACGACCTGAAGGCCCTCGAGACCGCGGTCCCGCGCGACGCGGTGGTCGGTGACCGGTACGCCGACATGGGCACCGTGAACGCCTGACTTCTGGCATTGAGGCTGGTCGCGTTCCAGCGCAACGTTGCGAGGTTTCGAGACAGGCGCTAGCGCGCCTTCCTCAACCACCGTGGCTGAGGAGGTTGTGCTGCAACCACCGGTGGTTTGAGGAGGTTGCGCTGCAACCACCGGTGGTTGAGGAGGTCGCGCTGCAACCACCGGTTGGGTTGAGGAGGTCGCGCTGCAACCACCGGTGGTTGAGGAGGTCGCGCTGCAACCACCGGTGGTTGAGGAGGTCGCGCTGCAACCACCGGTGGTTTGAGGAGGTCGCGCTGCAACCACCGGTGGTTGAGGAGGTTGCGCTGCAACCACCGGTGGTTGAGGAGGTTGCGCTGCAACCACCGGTGGTTGAGGAGGTTGCGCTGCAACCGTCTCGAAACCTCCGCAACCCGGGCTGGAATGCAACCACCCCGCGACTACAGATCGAGGCGCCGCTCCAGGGCCGCGAGCGCTCGTGCAGCCTGCTTGCGCACCTCGGCGTCCTCGTCGTCGACGTGCAGGCGCACGACGTCGACGTGCTCGCTGTCGCCGGTCACGGCCAGCGCGCGCATCGCCTGCGCCCGCACCCGGCTCATCTCGTGGTCAGCCAGCGCGGCCGCGCCGTCACCGGTGCCCGCGACGTCGTGCTTCGCAGCGACCTTGAGACACATCTCGGCCGGCCGCCAGTGCTCATCGCCCAGCCCGCGCACGACCGCGTCGGTCGCGGTGTCGTCCCAGACGTGCAGCAGCCCGCGGGCGCCCCACGTGCGCACCCAGGAGTCCTGCCAGGCAGCCCGGTCGAAGACGCCGTCGCCCGGGTGCCAGTCGTGCCCGGTGAGGCTGCGGAGCTCCTCGACGTACTCCTCGCGTTCCGCACCCGCCATCAGATCGGTACAGACCGCCACGAACCGCGGTACGCCGAGCCGGGCGGCCAGGTCGGCGATCAACTCCGCGACGGGCGGCCTGGTGTCCACACGCCCTAGTGTCGGCGCATGACGACCTCAGCGGCCACCGACGTCCTGCTGGAGCGTGCGCGCGCGTGGGTGGCCGAGGACCCCGACGACGCCACCCGGACAGAGCTCGAGCAGATCATCGCCGACGTGGGGGGCGGCGCCGACTCCGCCGACCTGGCCGACAGGTTCTCGGGGAGCCTGGAGTTCGGGACCGCGGGGCTGCGCGGGGCGGTCGGTGCGGGTCCGAACCGGATGAACCGGGTGGTCGTGATCCGCGCCGCGGCCGGGCTGGCGGCGTACTTGCACGAGCAGGGCGCGACCGGCCCGGTGGTGGTCGGCTTCGACGCGCGGCACCGCAGCGACGACTTCGCCCAGGACACCGCCGAGGTGCTGTCGGGTGCCGGCTTCAAGGTCTGGTTGATGCCGCGGCCGCTACCGACGCCGGTGGTGGCGTTCGCGATCCGCGAGCTCGGCTGCGCGGCCGGCGTCATGGTCACCGCGAGCCACAACCCGCCCCAGGACAACGGCTACAAGGTCTACCTCGGCGACGGCAGCCAGATCGTGCCTCCGGCGGATGCCGGGATAGCGGCCCGGATCGACGCGGTCGGAGCGCTGCGGGACGTGCCTCGCGGCGCCGGCGGGACCGTGCTGGGCGAGCACATCGTCGACCGCTACCTCGACACGATCGCCGAGCTCGCCGAGGACGGGCCGCGGGACCTCGACCTCGTCTACACGCCGCTGCACGGCGTCGGCGGCGCGTCGGTGCTGCAGGTGCTCGAGACCGCCGGCTTCAGCACGCCGCGGGTGGTCGAGCAGCAGGAGCAGCCGGATCCCGACTTCCCGACCGTGTCGTTCCCCAACCCGGAGGAGCCGGGCGCGATGGACCTCGCGCTGGCGCTGGCCGCGGAGTACGACGCCGACCTCGTCGTCGCCAACGACCCGGACGCCGACCGCTGCGCGGCCGCCGTACCGACCGGGAACGGCTGGCGGATGCTGCGCGGCGACGAGGTGGGCGCGCTACTCGCCCACCACCTGATGTCGCGCGGCCGCTCCGGCACCTGGGCGACGTCGATCGTGTCCTCGACCCTGCTCGGGCGGATGGCGGCCGCCGCCGGCCAGCCGTACGTCGAGACGCTGACCGGCTTCAAGTGGATCGGCCGGGTCCCCGGCCTGGTGTTCGGCTACGAGGAGGCGCTCGGCTACTGCTGCGACCCCGACCACGTCAAGGACAAGGACGGCGTCTCGGCGCTGCTGCTGCTCTGCGAGCTGGCGGCCCAGACCAAGTCGGCCGGGCGCACCCTGGTCGACGTCCTCGACGACCTCGCGCTGCAGCATGGCCTGCACGCCACCGACCAGGTCTCCGTCCGCGTCGCCGACCTGTCGCTCATCGCCGCCGCCATGGAGCGGCTGCGCGCGGCCCCGCCCAGCGAGCTCGGTGGCCTGGCGGTCGAGCGGGTCGACGACCTCGCGCTCGGCAGCGCCGACCTGCCGCCCACCGACGGCCTGCGGTTCCACCTCGCCGACGGTGCTCGGGTGGTCGTCCGGCCGAGCGGCACCGAGCCGAAGCTCAAGTGCTACCTGGAGGTGGTCGTCCCGGTCGACGCCGAGGCCGGCGTGGACGCTGCGCGCATCTCGGCGGCGGCTCGGCTGGACGCGCTGGGCGCGGACGCGGCGGCGGCGCTCGGGTTGTAGCCCTCGGGGTTTCGAGACAGTCGCAGAGAGACTTCCTCAACCACCGAGAGCGACCGCGATCACGAAGAAGACAGCAGTCGCCACGAGTGCGGCGATCTCCGGCCAGGCCAGCTCGCGGCGGACCTGCTTGGCCAGCTCGTCGGCCTCGGGCGAGTAGCGCTTGACCCCGCGGTCGAGCCGCTCCTTGTTGATCAGCTCCTGGATCCGGCTCTCGACGAAGTCCGCGTAGTTCATCCCCGGCTCTCGCACCACCGCACTGTCGTCGGACCACGACTTGGCGATCTCGCCGCCGAGCCCGCCCATCCCCTCGCGGGCGCGCTGCATCGCTGAGCCCTTCATCGCCTGGCGCAACGGCCGGCCGACGCCCGCGCAGACATAGCGCTTGCCGCCAACGCGCACCGCCATCACCTGCCGGACCGCCATCTCCTCGATCGCCGCCAACGGGATGTGGACGGTGCTGAGCATGTTGCGGAGCACCAGGTCGCGTCCCAGGACCATCACCCGGGGCCGGACCGTACTGGTGTAGAGCACGACGCCGGCGAACAGGGCCACCGCCGGCACCCACAGCGGGACCCGGTCCATGTCGAAGGCCCAGGACAGCACGACCGCGAGCACGACGAGCCCGCCGATGACGGAGATCACCGTCCCGCCGTTCGGGGCGAACTTCTCGACCCTGGTGTCACCGTGGTCCGTCGTGCCGGTCACCAGTCCTCCAGTGGGTTCGGTAGTGCCTTTCCAGCCTATGCTGGGCAGCATGGTCGCAACCGAGTCCGACGTCGAGACGACACCGTTCCGTGACCTCGACGTCACCCGGTCCGAGTCGTCGCTGCGGCGCTTCCTGCACGGGCTGCCCGGTGTCGACCAGGTCGGCGCCGAGCAACGTGCCGCCTCGCTCAGCACCCGCTCCATCAAGACGTCGGCCAAGGCCTACGCCCTGGACCTCGCCATCTCGATGGTCGACCTGACCACGCTCGAGGGCCAGGACACCGAGGGGAAGGTCCGTTCGCTCGCCGCGAAGGCCATGCACCCCGACCCCTCAGACCCGTCCTGCCCCTCGACGGCGGCGGTGTGCGTCTACCCCGACATGGTCGCCACGGTGAAGGACGCGCTGGGCTCGAGCGGCGTCAAGGTCGCCGCGGTCGCGACGGCGTTCCCCAGTGGCCGCGCGGCGATGGACATCAAGCTCGCCGACACCAAGGACGCCGTCGACGCGGGCGCCGACGAGATCGACATGGTGATCGACCGGGGTGCGTTCCTGGCCGGCCGCTACCTCGAGATCTATGAGGAGATCGCCCAGATCCGGGAGGCCTGCGGCAGCGCGCACCTCAAGGTGATCCTCGAGACCGGTGAGCTGCAGACCTACGACAACGTACGCCGCGCGTCCTGGCTCGGGATGCTGGCCGGCGGCCACTTCATCAAGACCTCCACCGGCAAGGTGCAGCCGGCCGCGACCCTCCCGGTCACGCTGATCATGCTCGAGGCGGTCCGTGACTTCCGCGAGGCGACCGGCACGATGATCGGCGTCAAGCCGGCGGGCGGCATCAAGACGGCCAAGGACGCCATCAAGTACCTCGTCACCGTCAACGAGGTGGCCGGGCCCGACTGGCTGGATCCGGACTGGTTCCGGTTCGGCGCCTCCACGCTCCTCAACGACCTGCTGATGCAGCGCATCAAGATGAACACCGGCCGCTACTCCGGCCCCGACTACGTGACGGTGGACTGACTCATGGCAACGAAGTTCGACTATGCCCCCGCCCCCGAGTCGCGGGCGATCGTCGACATCAAGCCGTCCTACGGCCTGTTCATCGACGGCGAGTTCGTCGACGGGCACGGCAAGGCGTTCAAGACCGTCAACCCGGCCTCCGAAGAGGTGCTGGCCGAGATCGCCGAGGCCGACGACAACGACGTCGACCTGGCGATCAAGGCCGCGCGCCGCGCACACCGGTCGTGGTCGCGGATGCCCGGCTCGGAGCGCGCGAAGTACCTCTACCGGATCGCCCGCATCATCGCCGAGCGCTCCCGCGAGCTCGCGGTGCTCGAGTCGATCGACAACGGCAAGCCGATCAAGGAGTCGCGCGACGTCGACGTACCCATCGTCTCGGCGCACTTCTTCTACTACGCCGGCTGGGCCGACAAGCTGAAGTACGCCGGCTTCGGTGAGAAGTCGCTGGGCGTCGCCGCCCAGGTCATCCCCTGGAACTTCCCGCTGCTGATGCTGGCCTGGAAGATCGCGCCGGCGCTCGCCTGCGGCAACACCGTGGTGCTCAAGCCGGCGGAGACCACGCCGCTCACCGCGCTGCTGTTCGCGGAGATCTGCCAGCAGGCCGACCTGCCGCCGGGCGTGGTCAACATCGTCACCGGCGCCGGCGGCACCGGTCAGGCGCTGGTGGGTCACCCCGACGTCGACAAGGTGGCGTTCACCGGCTCGACCGAGGTCGGCAAGGCCATCGCGCGGACCGTGGCCGGGACCAACAAGCGGGTCACGCTCGAGCTGGGCGGCAAGGCCGCCAACATCGTCTTCGACGACGCGCCGCTCGACCAGGCGGTGGAGGGCATCGTCAACGGCATCTTCTTCAACCAGGGCCATGTCTGCTGCGCCGGGTCGCGGCTGCTGGTCCAGGAGTCGGTGGCCGACGACGTGCTGCACCGGCTCAAGCGCCGGATGGCGACGCTGCGGGTCGGAGACCCGCTCGACAAGAACACCGACGTCGGCGCGATCAACTCCGCCGAGCAGCTCGCCCGCATCCGGGAGCTCTCCGACATCGGCGAGGCCGAGGGCGCCGAGCGCTGGTCGGCCCCGTGCGACCTGCCCTCGCACGGCTACTGGTTCGCGCCGACGATCTTCACCGACGTCACCCAGGCCCACCGGATCGCCCGCGAGGAGATCTTCGGGCCGGTGCTCTCGGTGCTGACGTTCCGGACGCCGTCCGAGGCGGTCGCGAAGGCCAACAACACTCCCTATGGCCTGTCGGCCGGCGTCTGGACCGACAAGGGTTCGCGGATCCTGCAGATCGCCAACCAGCTGCGCGCCGGCGTGGTGTGGGCCAACACGTTCAACAAGTTCGACCCGGCCAGCCCGTTCGGTGGCTACAAGGAGTCGGGCTACGGCCGCGAGGGCGGCCGCCACGGCTTGGAGGCCTACCTACGATGACCCGGGCAGACGTTCGCAAGACCTACAAGCTCTACATCGGCGGGGCCTTCCCGCGCTCCGAGTCGGGGCACTCCTACGTCGTCGACGACGCGAAGGGGAAGTTCCTCGCCAACGCCGCGCTGGCGTCGCGCAAGGACGCCCGCGACGCGGTCGTGGCCGCTCGGGCCGCCTTCGGTGGCTGGGCCGGGCGTACGGCGTACAACCGCGGCCAGGTGATCTACCGGATCGCCGAGCTGATGGAGGACCGGCGTCCGCAGTTCATCGACGCGCTCGTCTCCTCCGAGGGGCTGACGTCGCGGCAGGCCTCGTCCGCGCTGGACGCCGCGGTGGACCGGCTGGTCTGGTACGCCGGCTGGGCCGACAAGCTGACCCAGGTGGTCGGCAATGCCAACCCGGTCGCCGGGCCGTTCTTCAACCTGTCGACGCCGGAGCCGACCGGCGTGGTCGCCGTCCTGGCGCCGCAGGAGTCCTCGCTCCTCGGGCTGATCTCGGTGGTGGCGCCGGTGATCGTCTCCGGCAACACCTGCGTGGTCGTGTCGTCTTATGCGCGGCCGCTGCCGGCGGTGACGTTCAGCGAGGTGCTGGCCACCTCCGACGTGCCGGGCGGCGTGGTCAACATCCTCACCGGCGACGCGGCCTCGGTGGGCCCGTGGCTGGCGTCGCACATGGACGTCAACGCGATCGACCTGGTCGGCCTCGCCGGCTCGCCCGAGATCGCCGCCGAGCTCGAGGTGGCGGCGGCCGACAACCTCAAGCGGGTGCGCCGCGCGCCCTCGTCCGAGCCGGACTGGTCGCTCGAGCCGGAGCTGTCGACGATGACGGGCTACCTCGAGACCAAGACGGTCTGGCACCCGATCGGGGTCTAGGGCGTGTCTGACGATTCATGGCGGCGCCGGACGCCGCCCAGATCACGCGCTCCACCCCACGGAAGACGCTCGCTGCGCTCGCGCTTCCGCGGGGACCCCGGAAAAGCGGGCGGCGTTACCGACGCTGCAAAGACGCCCAGTCTGCGTGCGCGCCGGCGCCCGGCCAGCCCGCGCCTGGACGACGCCGGCATCCACCAGCAATCGTCAGACACGCCCTAGGGCTGGCCGACCAGCTCACGGACCGCCGCCCGGACCTTGGCCTGGGCGGTGGAGGTGAGCACGGCGACTGTCACCTGCGTGATCTGATCGCCGTTCCCCTTGACCAGCACCTTGGTCTGGCCGACGTCGCGGTCGGGCTCGACGGCACACGCGATGACACCGGTGAGCCAGTCCGGCGGTAGGCCGGGCCCCACCCCACCAGACCGGTTGAGGGTGCTGCAGAGCTTGCCGTAGTCACCGGTGCGCTCGCGCACCTCGACGTACCCCTGATCGGCCTCTCGGTGGCAGCCGCGCACCGTCGCCTCCGCGGGCGTGCCGGTCGCGGTCCAGCCCAGGGTGGTGAAGACGGTGTCCGGTATTCGCTCGGAGCACTCGGCGTCCGTGGTCACGTCGGGGTCGGGCACTGGGTGCTCCTCGCCGTCGCACGCGGTCAGCGCCAAAAGCAGCGTTGCGGCGACGACCCGACTTCCCATACAGCCAGCCTGCCACGGCATGATGTGCGGGTGCCTGCGCAGGTGATCGTCCTGGCTGGGCCTTCGGGCTCCGGCAAGTCGCACCTCGCCGAACGACTCGGGCTCCCGATCCTGCGGCTCGACGACTTCTACCGCGACGGCTCGGACCCCGCGCTGCCGCGGATCACCGCAGGCGCCAATGCCGGGCTGGTCGACTGGGACGATCCCGCCTCCTGGCACGGCGACGAGGCTGTCGAGGCACTCACCACCCTGTGCCGGGCCGGGTCTGTCGAGACGCCGGTCTACTCGATCTCGGAGAACGGCCGCACCGGCACCCAGACCCTGTCCCTGTCCGGTGCTTTCCTCGTGGTGGCGGAGGGGATCTTCGCCCACCACGTGGTCGGCCAGCTCCGTGAGGCCGGGCTCCTCGCCGCGGCGTACTGCCTGCGCCAGCATCCGATGGTCACCTTCTGGCGCCGCCTCTCCCGCGACCTGCGCGAGCACCGCAAGCCGCCGCTCGTGCTGCTCCGCCGTGGGATCGCCCTGATGCGCGACCAGCGGCGCATCGTCGCGGAAGCCGTCGCCGCCGGCTGCACCGCCGCCTCCGCCGACGAGGCGTTTGCCCTGGTCCGGAAGCTCCCGGTGTCGCGGTGACCCGCATGAACCTCGACGCCATCCGCGGCCTCTCCCAGCCCGACCAGCGCTCCTGCGGGCCCAGCTCGCTGGTGGCCGCGCGCATCCTCATCGACCCGGCGTACGCCGCCACCCAGAACCCGCACGCCTTCGCCGGCTCGGTGCTGGACCTGCACCGAGAGCTCACCGGCGCCTCGGCCTTCGGCCGCGCCCAGCTGCCCTGGCCGCGCGCCCTCGGCACTCCCCCGTGGGCCGTGGCCCGCGCGATGAGCGAGTACTCCGGCGTCCGCTACTCGACCACCCTGGTGCCGTTCCACGACCGATCCAAGCTCTTCGCACGGCTGTCCGCCGCTGTCGCCACCCGGCCCGCACCGTTGTACGTCGGCGACTGGATCCCCCGCCACGTCGTCCTCGCCGTCGCCCCGACCCCTGACGGCGTCCAGGTCTACAACCCCGCCCACGGCAAGCTGGTCGAGATGACGCGTGCGGACTTCGAGGCCCGCAAGCTGACGACGTTCGGTCGCTGGGCCAAGCCGTGGTTCGTCGTACTCCCTGACTGACTGGCGGATCGTTCAGAGCACGACGTAGACGTCGTCGCCCTCGACCGCGACGTCGTACGTCGTCAGCGACGAAGGCTTCCTGCCGAGGGCGATCAGCTTGCGCGACCACTGCGGCATGTCCCGACCGGCGAAGCCGGGCGCCCAGTCGAGGTTGTCGCCCGACGCGAGGTCGAAGCGGGAGTTGTGCCACGGACACACGACCTGGCCATCCTCGTAGCGCAGACCGCCCGGCCCCTTCATGAGGGAGAGGCCCAGGTGTGGGCAGCGGTTGCGCGCTGCACACAACGAGTCCCCCGCGAGACCGATCACGACGGACGTGCCCGCCGCGTCCACGGCGTGCAGCTTCCCGTCGGCGAAGTCCGCCACGCTGCCGACCCTGACTCGACCTGGCACGCCCACGATGCTAGACGCTGACCAGCCGTTCTAGGCGGGCCACTCGTCCCAGCTGTCGAGGACGGGACCGATCGTCTCCTCCTCGTAGGAGAGATGCTCGAGCAGCCCGGTGGACAGCCGGTTCAGCGCTTCGACCAGGGCCGCCCGTGCCGATGACTCGTCGAGGTCGTGGGCGAGTGCCTCGATCTCGTTCAGCACCGCCGAGACATCTCGGTGGTCGGCTTCGAGACGGTCGACGGTCGCCGCGAGGTGCGGTGCGGCCCGACGTACCGCCGGGAACAGCACCTCGTCCTCGCCGCCATGGTGTGAGTGCAGCAGCTGGCAGTAGCCGAGGCAGGTCGTGCGCAGCTGGAACAGCGGCCCACCGGCTTCCAGCTCCGCGAGCCCGTCCCGGACCTCCGTTGTCGACGCCCCGTCGGCGACGCGGCGGGCCAGGTCGCGCACCTCCCCCAAGTCGCGCCGCAGGATGTCGTGGACCCAGCGCAGCTGGTCGGCCAGCGCCTCCGGGCGTTCGGTTCTCGTGGTCATGCCACCAGCCTCACTCGCATTTACGCTCTCGACCAGCCGGCGGTGAGTGACTTACTCTAAGTGCGTGATCAACGTCGAGCACCTCCGCGAAGCCCACGGCGACCAGGAGATGTGCCGGTCCTCCCAGCGAGTCATCGAGTTCGTCGGCCAGCGTTGGGTCAGCGTCGTGCTCATCGCCGGGTACGTCGGAGCCCGCCGGTTCAGCGAGTACCGCCGCTTCGCGGTCGGCATCTCCGATCGCCTGCTCACGCTCCGGCTGCGCCAGCTCGAGGAGCGCGGGCTGTTGGAGCGCACGGTGGTCCCGACCATGCCCGTACAGATCACCTACGAGCCCACCGAGAGCGGACGCGCTCTCGTCGACGCGCTCGAACCACTGTTCTCGTGGGGTGTCGGCCAGCCAGTCTGAGCGTCAGCCGCGGTCAGCAGGACCCTCCCAGGACCTCGGGTCGATCCGTGACGACGCGGGTGGCGCCCATGCGCACCGCTTCGTGGAGTTGGGCGACCGAGTCAACCTTGCGGAGCGAGACTTCGTGGCCGCGGGCCGCAGCCTGTCGGACGTACGTGGGGTCGGCGGCACCGAGCTCGATGAGGATCACGTCGACCCAGGAGGGAACGGTTGACAGCGGCGGTCGGCCCGAGGACCGCTCGATCAAGCCGACCGGAAGGTCCGGTGCCAGCTCGTGGAAGCGCTCCAGCGTGTTCAGCTCGGACGCCGTCACGAGCACCTGTGCATCGACATCGCCCACGAACTCCCGGTCGAGCCGGGCCAGCTCCAGCAGGAGGCTGTCGCTGAACAGCCGCCCGTCCTTGAACTCCTGCTGCAGGTGCACGTCCGGGTGCACCGGCACCATGGCGCTCAGGACTTCGCGGAACGTCGGCACGGGTGCGCGGCTCTGGTTGCGGAGGCGCTCGACGTCGGCGGCGGTCTGGGATGAGATCCCCCCGGCCCCGTCAGTCATCCGCGTCAGTGTCGCGTCGTGGTGGCTGACCACCTCGTCGTCGGCGGTCGGCCAGAAGTCGGTCTCGAAGCCGTCAGCGCCGGCACGGATCGCGGCCCTGAAGGCTCCGATCGTGTCCTCGGAGTGGGCGGCCCCGAACAGAGTCCTGGTGCCCGGTCCGATGCCACGGTGCCCGATGACCACGGCGCGGTCCCGCTCGCACGCGGGGGTGGTGGTCGCGCTCTCGACGAGAGTCACGGCGGCCGCGGCCGGCAAGACAGGGGACCCAGACGTCACGGCGTACGAGCCGATGACCACTCCGCCGGTGACTGCGGAAAGAACGGCGATGGTGTTGCGGTTCATGGATTGCTCCCGGGGTCCGGGTCGTTCTGAGGGCGCACGAATCCAGGGCGACGTGCCTGTCGCTCATGTGAGAGCGGTCTGTCTGATCCGGCTCTGCTCCGGAGGAGGAGCAGGGGGGCGACAACTCCGCGTCAGCAACCCATCGTTCGCGCCGGCTCAGCCCAGCGGGAAGGTGCTGGGGTCCCGCCGTCCGTGGGCCTTCGGACCAGCTGTTCGGGCCCGGGAACCCAGGCCGGGTCTACGAGCTTCCCGAGCGTCCCGGGAAGCGACCACCGGGACCCATCAGGCCTGAGCCGCCAGTGGCGGCAGCGAGCTGGCGCTCCTTCACACCCAGGGCGACCGCCGCCGGCCGCCGACGAGCAGCTCTTCGCTGGGACCCCCCGGAACCAGCCTGGCCCACTCGTCGGCGGCCGGCGGGTCGTCCCGAGCGATCACTCGCACGGGACGGTCGGCCGACCCCAGCTCGACGAGGCTCTCGAGCTGCGGCAGCCGGGACCGCGAGGCAACCGGCACGCAACCTTCCATCACAATCACCGGGGCTTGAATAGCCCCAAGTGACTATGGCTCGTCGGCTCGGTGGGGTGCACCGATCGGTCACGCGCTGGGTGCCAGCAGCTCCCCGACCGAGCTGATGGTGGCGCTCATCGCCACGCCCGGGCGCGGCTCGTAGCTGACGGTCGCACCGACCTCGGCCCCTACGATCGCGCGGCCGAGAGCGCTGCGCGGGGTGATCGTGTCCACCCCGGCGGCGGCCTGCTCGACCGAGCCGATCAGGTAGGTCTCGTCACCCTCGCCGAGGTCGACGGTGACCACGTCGCCGACCGAGACGACGCCGTCGGTGTGGCGGCGATGCCTGCTCTCGGCGATCTCGACCTCGAGGCCCGCGATGCGCTCGTCCAGCAGACCCAAGCGGATGGTGGCCTCGACGTTGGTGGCCCGGTCGGCGACATCACCATTGGCCACTAGCAGGGAGTCGCGGAACACGTCCGCCCGCTCGGCGCGCAGCTGGGAGAGGCGTTCGGTGAGAAGGCTGACTCGGTCGATGCTGCGGGGCACGGTCATGGGGTGGCGCTCTCTGGGCAAGGGGCGGCTGTTGCCATGCATTTGCCGCTGGGGCCCTTTCTCAAACCATCAGCTCGGCGAGTCGCGCCAACCCGGGCGGCGCATGGGCCGCGACCCGCTCCAAGACGTCGTCCAGCTGGGCCGAGCCGGGGTGCTCGGGTGGGACGCGGGCGGGGTTGAGGGCGACGCGGTTGGCCCAGTCCTTGATGTCGGGTTCGGAGTTGAACGCGGCGGTGTTCTGGAAGCCCACGACGTTCATGCGGGCCCACAACGTCAGGGAGTTGGCGTACGGCGATGGGCGGCACAGCGCGTTCTTGGTGTCGTCGTCGGTGCGGGTCGCCTCGACGTAGCCGGTCAGTGCGGCACCCAGGCAGGGGAAGCCGGCGCGGACGGGTTGGAGGGTGATTGCGGAGGGCTGCCACAGGGGGACGAGCGGCGGGTTCTTGAGGCCGTCGGCGGCACAGTTCACGACCAGCGCGTCGTCGGCGATCGAGACCGAGCCGCGCGACAGCTCGAGGCGGCCGCGAGAGACCGACGTCAGGTGACCGAGCCGGACGACGTTCTCGATGGTCCGGAGCAGGTCGAGCTCCCAGGTGGCGAGGGTGGGCGTCTTCGCCATGGTGGGCGTGACCGTGCGGTCGATGCGCAGCATGATTCCGGCGTCCTCGAGGCGCAGGAACAGGTCGTCCATGGACGCAGCGGAACCAGCGGCGTCCAGCATCGAGCCGACCATGCCGAGGTAGATGACCGGGTTCGGCTGGATCAGCGCCCGGTTGAGCATCCACGGATCGCGGGGACGCACCCAGCAGATCGTGTCCGGGTCCACACCGCGCGCCAGCAGCCAGATGCAGGCATCGGTGGCGGTCTTGCCGGAGCCGACCACGACGTACTGGCTCGGCGGCTCCTCCAGGTGCACGAGGTCGTTGACCGGGACCACTCGGGCATCGTCACCGACGGCGAACTTCGGCGGCAGCTCGGCCGGGATGTCGGGGGACATGTATCGCCCGTCGACCACCCGGCAGTGCTCCGGCACCTCGAACCGCTCCCCCGACACCCGCGAGAGGACGGTGCGGTCGCCCTCGTAGGACGAGCCCGGGAAGAACTCGACCCGCCCCGAGCCCAACAGCCGGTCGGCCAGCACCTGCGCGTAGTAGGCGAGGATCGCGGGCTGCCCGGCCCGCTCGTGCAGCCCCGTCTCGGGCCCGTGGTCCTGCACCCGCCCGCCGCCCAGCAGGGTGGACGCGACGCCGTAGAAGCTCGAGGACTGGTGCAGCTGCACGAACGGGTACGCCTCGAGCCAGTGGCCGCCGACGCCGTGTCGGCGGTCGACCAGCGCGACCCGTACGTCGGGCGCGTGCTCGACCAGCGCGTCCGTGAACGCCATTCCCATCGCGCCTGCCCCGACGACCAGGTAGTCGGCCTCGATGCGGCTGGTCATGGCGTCACGGTATTGGACGACGGCGGAATGTCACCCCCTCTGTCCGAGCGCTTGAGCGGGCCAGCGCTGAAACGCCGCCCTGTCCTCACCCGGCCGAGTGGCACGTCAATGACCCGCCTGGGGCACCTTGACCGGCACGAACTGGTCATGGATAACCCCGGCAAGGGGGAGCAGGGTTCGATGCGGCGCGGTGAGTGCGTGGCATCGGGGAGACCCCGTCTCTCACCCGTATCGGGGCTTTGAAGACCCACCCGAGAAGGGGGTCAGCCATGGCTGATGAGTTCAGAGACGGGCGCGGAGACCCGTGGGAGTTCGATGGAGGCCCGCCCAAGAACCGCAGCTGGGCCCGCCTGTTCGCCACCACGCCGAACTATCGCGCCATCGGGGTAGCGATGAGCGGCGACGAGGAGTACCGCTGGCACTTCGGGCCGATGTTCTACCGGGGGCGGCTGCAGGACGACTCGGTGCGGGTGCTGGTCATCGGCCAGGAGGGCGCCCAGGACGAGTCGCTGTCGCACCGCTCGTTCACCGGCGGGACCGGCGCTCGAATGCAGCACGTCCTGAACCACCTCGGCGTCACTCGCTCGTACCTGTTCCTGAACACGTTCTGCTACCCGATCTTCGGCCAGTACAACGGTCTGCTCCCGAGGCTGGCTCAAGAACCACTGTCGCCGATCGCCCGTCACCGCGGCGAGCTGCTCGACTACGTGCTCGCCCGTAACGACCTCCGTCTGGTGATCGCGGTGGGCCTCGCGGCCAAGGAGTCGGTCGCGACGTGGATCGAGGCACACGGTGGCAGCGCGGATCCCGACGAGCTGCACGAGGCCGACTCACACCGGCTCGGGGCCAAGGTGAAGACGATCGGTGTCCTGCACCCGGGCGGAGCCACGAAGGGTGGGGCGGCGGCCAAGATCAAGGCCGACTTCGTGCGCGCGATCCATCAGGTCGAGGAGTGGGAGCAGGATGCTCCGGGCTGGCTCCCCGTCGATCCGGGTGCGACGCGGCTCCCCGCCGACGACTACACCTACTCGTCCGCGCCGATCCCGTTCCGGGACTTCCCGTTCGGCACGAACTGGCGGCTGGGCCGCGGCAGTACGTCGAGCAACCGGGCAGCCGACCAGAGGTCGATCCAGCTGTTCGCCAAGGGCGGCGAGTACGGCGACCACAGCGCTACCTACGTGACCCCGCCCTCCTCGACGACGGCCGACAGCTCCTACGCGCCCGCGCCTGGTGACCTGCCCTACGAGCCGGCCCGGACGACGTACCTCGACTTCGACTCCGGCCCGACGACAACCATGGCGCGGCTCCTGCAGGGTGGGAGCTTGGGACGGCCCTGGCCGGACTTCGCCAGCCTCGGTCTCAGTGCCAACCCTTCCCTCGGGACCGGCCCGGGCTACCGGGGCCGCCTCACGCACCCCTCGATCCTGGTGCTGGGCGACCAGGAGTCGCAGGACGACCTGTTCACGGGTCGAGCGCTGACGGGCAACGTCGGGCAGCACCTGCAGGCATTCCTGCGGGCCGCAGGGCTGACGAAGCAGTACGCGATCCTGCGGACCCTCCCCGTCGACTCCCTGGGCGACCCGGTCGCGGCGGTCACCCGGGCGGTCGACGACCCGGCCACCCGGTCGATCCTGCGCGAGGCGATGCGGCTCGCCCAGCCTGCCGTCATCGTCACCCTCGGCCCGCACGCCGAACGGGTCGCCGCCGCCGAGGCGCCCGCAGGAACGCCGGTCGTGAACCTCGCGGCGTTCAACAAGGCAGATCCCTCGGCCGCGTGGAAGCCCGGGCTCACCGCGCTTGCCGCCCTCGCCTTCCCACGCGATGTCGCCAAGGGCCCCTACCTGGGCGGCCGTGAACCGATCCCTCGTGCGGACCTTCCGTTCGGGACGCTTCGATGGCAGGCCACGACCGGTGACCGGGCGCAGCGCGGTCGGATCGCCGGCAAGAACACGACGAACTACTACCAGCTGCGGATGCCGACCTGGGCGGCGAACAGCTCGCCGACCGCGCTGACGACGGCCGAGGCGGCCGCGGTGGCCGCGCTCAAGGCCCAGCCGTGAGCGAGCTCGTGATCAAGGGGCTCGTCGCCCCGATGGTCGACGGCTCCACGAAAGAGCCCGCTCCCGGCCGGGTCTGGATCCGTGACAACCGGATCGTCGCCGTGACGGGTGCCGGGGCGACGGTGGCTGGGTTCAGCCAAGCACCCGTGCTGGACGTCGAGAACCAGTACGTGCTGCCCGGGTTCATCGACATGCACAACCACATGGCCTACAACACCCTGCCACTGTGGTCGGAGCCCGGACGGACCGTGCCATGGCTCCACAACAAGCACTGGCCCGACGCGACGACGTACACCGAGTCGATCACCGAGCCCGCGTGGGTGTACGCGAAGGCCTGTCCCGAAGCGTTGCTCGCCTATGTCCAGGTACGAGCGATGGCCGGAGGCGCGACCGCCGTCCAGGGCTGGCCGACCTCCAACCGCGGCTACCGGACCGTCATGCGCAACGTCGACTCGGAACAGGTCGAGTCCGGCAACGGCGACCTGATCTACACCTCCGTGGTCACCAAGACCGGAGATGCCCTCGCCACGGCGGTACGCCGCATGGGTGACGGCGCCGGACTGATCTACCACTGTGCCGAGGGGCAACGTGACTCACGCGTGCTGCGCGACTTCACCGACCTCAAGACCGCCGAAGGCCTCCTCCCCACGCTGATCGCCATCCACTGCTGCGCTGTCGACCCCGGGAACTGGGCGAACTGGCCGACCAATGACGCCGGAGGCGTCGTGTGGTCGCCGCTGTCCAACCTGGTGCTGTATGCCCAGACGACCATGATCGACGACGCGAGAGCTCGTGGCGTGCGGGTCTGCCTCGGGTCGGACTGGGGGCCGTCCGGCACCAAGAACCTGCTCGGCGAGATGAAGGTCGCCAGGCTGGTCGCCGACCAGCTCGGCTACACACTCACCGACCGCGAGATCGTCGAGATGGTCACGACCAACCCGGGAGTCCTGCTGGAGCGCTGCTGGCAGCGACCGGTGGGGCAGCTCGTCGAGGGGGCCTTCGCGGACATCACGGTCCTGAGCGGACGCGGCAGCGGTTCGCCGTGGAAGCGGATCGTCGCCGCGACCGAGCGCGACGTCGCCCTGGTCGTGATCAACGGCGTTCCCTGCTACGGCTACTCATCGCTCATGGCACAGGCCGCCTCGCCACCGACCTTCAAGATGACCGTGGCCGGACGCGTACGCGCCGTAGCCCTGCCCGACCCCGCCGACGACTCGATCGCCTGGTCATGGACTGCCATCGAGGGCACGCTGGACGCCGTACAGGGCGACCCGCAGCAGGCCATCAACGACGCCCAGGCTCGCGCCGCATCCGGCCCACGATTCGCCGACGATGCGGCCCTCGAGCTGTTCCTGGACATGCCCGACACCCGTCGGGGAGGCCGGGCCGGCCCACCCAAGAACCCCGCCACCGTGAAGATCCCGCCGGTGCCGAGCCTCGTCCACGACAAGGCGTACTTCGACCGGCTCGACGACTGCCCGATCCAAGGGGGCGCCCTCGCGACGCTCCGCGACAGGTTCTGATCATGGCCGCCCTGTCGACCGAAGCGATCGAAGCCCGTCAAGGTGTCGCGCTGACAGAGGTTCTGAAGCCGGCCACGGTCGACGCGACCTGGGAGCCGTCGAACCTGAGCGTCACCCAGCGCCACGACCTGATCGACGTGTGGACGGCGATGTTCAGCGACGTCTACGTCCACTACACGCAGAAGCGCGCCCTCTACGGGTTCGACCCGCTCCGGGGCCTGCTGGCACTGCGCCGCCAGATCCCCTACCTGGACTCCGCGGACTTCCTTCGTGAGCTCAAGCTGCTCATCAACCGGCTCCGTGACCAGCACACCCAGCTCTACGTCGACGCCGCGTCGGCCGACCTCACGTCGTACGTCGCCGCACTGCCCTTCCTCGTCGAGGCCCATGGCCCCTACCGCGCACCCACTTATGTCGTCACGAAGATCACAGACGACGTCGTAGACGCCGACTTCGCCGTCGGCGCTCGGCTCACGACCTGGAACGGCGTCCCCTTCGGGCGAACCGTCGACCTGTATGCCGACACCCTCACCGGTGGGCGCCCGGACGCCCGGCGCGCACGTGCCCTCGAGACCCTCACTCAACGCCCGCTCCAGTACCTGCCCCCACCCGACGAGCTCTGGGTCGACGTCGGCTACCGTCTCCCCGCCGACCCAGAGAACGAACCCGACCGCAGCATCCGGTTCGAGTGGCGGGCCATCGAGCCCGCCAAGGCCGTCACCGCTGACGACCTCATCGTGCTCCGCACCAGACGCGCGATCGACGCCACGAGCGAGGCAGCGCGCCGAGCCCGCAAGCTCCTGTTCGCCACCGCGCTCTGGGACCAGGATGGCGCCAACACACGCGCCGCCAAGGGCAACGACTGGATCGCCACCACGTACGCCGATGCGATCTCCGCGCGCCGCATCAAGACCAGCCACGGAACCTTCGGCTACCTGCGGCTGTGGACCTTCGACGTGGACAACACCAACCGGTACGTCGAAGCTGTCGCGGGCGTCCTGCGGCAGCTGCCCCGAAAGGGCCTGATCATCGACCTGCGCTCCAACCCGGGCGGAGTGATCGACGCCACCGAGCAGCTCCTCCAGCTGTTCGTCGCCAAGGCCATCTCACCGGCTCGCTTCGCGCTTCGAGCGACACCCGCGATGGTGCAGATCGCCGAGGCAGACGGCAACGGCGCCGACCTCGCGGACTGGGCCACGTCGACACGAGTCGCGTCCGATCTCGGTGAGGAGTTCTCCCAGCACCTCCCGATCAGCAACCCCGACAACTTCAGCGACCGTTCACGTGTCTACCGCGGCCCCGTTGTCGCCGTGGTCAACGCCAACACCTTCTCCTGTGGAGATCTGTTCGCCGCCGGCATCGCCGACTACGGCATCGGTCAGGTCGTCTCCCTGGGTGAAGGCACCGGTGCGGGTGGCGCCAACGTCTGGACGAGCGACGACATCGAGTACGCCTATCACGCGGCCAGACGCCCCCTCCCGCCCATCCCGCCCGGTATCAGCTTCACTGTCTCGGTCAGACGCATGACCCGCTCCGGGCAGTCCGTGGGCCTCGCTGTGGAGGACATCGGCGTCAGCGGCGACGAGCGCTACGACATGACCGAGACCGACCTCACCGACGGCAACACAGACCTCGCCGAGTTCTGCACCCGACTCCTGACCTCGACGTGAGAAGTCAGCCGAGGAACATGTGGCGAGCGGCCTCGGCACCGTCGACGGTGACGGGTGGGTGGCTGATCTCGGCCCACCTCTGCGCCGTGAGACGCAGCCGGTCGGACACGAGGACCTCGTCGCCCCTCGCGTCCTTGGAGATCCCGTCCCGCTGATAGCCCAGCTTGCGGGAGACGCCCTGTGATGCGTCGTTGTCCGTGAAGACCTCGGTGGTCGCGTCGGTGGCACCCAAGTGGTCGAAGGCCAGAGTCAGCAGGCCCGCCCGCGCTTCTGTCCCGAGGCCCTGATGGTGATGAGGCACTCCGAGCCAGGAGCTCGTGGTGACCCCCCGGACAACCCGGAAGTCTCGAGCTCCCAGATGCACCATGCCGATCGGCTCGTTGTCGGACACGAAGACACCCAGCCCGAGCGACCAGTTCGTCGAGGTCCAGGAGGCGAGGTCGTCCCAGTAGCCCTGGAGGACGATCCTGGCTCGATCCTCGGGCGTGCCCTCCGTCCATGGAGTCAGGAACGGCCTCTCGTCAGGCTTGTGCACACCGTCGGCCGCGACCTGTGCCAGCGCCGCGAGTTCCTCTTGGTCAGGGAGCCGGAGCGTCAGTCGCGGTGTGTGGATCCGCAGGGCATACGTCGGCCAGAGGTCAGAAAGCATGAGCGCCAGCATCGAAGCCAGCCTGCCTCGAGACAACCGGTTATCCAGAGCACCGCAGGGTAGGCACCGACTCGCCCACCCGCTGGTCGAGCTTGTCGAGACCACCGCAGGCCGTGCTGGGACCCGCCCGTGGCCTCGGCCGGGTACGTCGGGTTGCCGCCGGTGGGCTGGTTGCGGTCCGTCGGTGGTTGAGGAGGTCGCGCAGCGACCGTCTCGAAACCCCCGCAGCGAAGGCACCTGCTCGCCCGCCGCTGGTCGAGCTTGTCGAGACCACCGCGCCCGCGCCGGGACCGGCCGACCACCGGGTGCGCGACGCCGTAGATCACGGTTGCGTCACGGTGCCGGAATCCGTTGTGGATAAGGGGATTCTCGGGCCTCGGACTGTCGGTGGTCGGTGGCAGTGTTGGCCCCACGATGACCTCGACCTTGGACCCGCTCCCGCTCTCCGGGGCAGACGACCCAGCCGCCGTGCTGGCCTACGCGCGGGCCCAGAAGCAGGTCGAGGACGACGCCGCACGGCAGGTGCTCAAGGCCGCCGCGGCGTGGGCGTCGATGCACTCCAGTCAGTCGCTGGTCGGGCCGGTCGATGAGTGGCACGAGTCCTGCCTGCCGCTGGGCGGGGAAGGGTGTCCGGAGGTCGCGGAGTTCGCGGTGATGGAGTTCGCCGCGGCGCTGGGCCGGTCCACCGAGTCCGGGCGCCGCTACCTGTCCCACGCGGTCGAGGGCTGCTACCGGCTCCCGCAGTGCTGGGCCCGGCTCGAATCCGGTGAGTTGCCGGCGTGGCGGCTGGGGTTCATCGCCGAGCGGACCCTGTGCCTGTCCCCGCAGGCGGCCGGGTTCGTGGACGCCACGGTCGCGGCGTTCGCGCACACGATCGGCCCGGCCCAGCTGGGCCGGCTGATCGAGGAGGCCAAGGCCCGGTTCGACCCCGAGCAGACCGAGGCCGAGCGCCTCGCCGCCGCCGAGGCGGGGCACTTCGACATCGCCCTCGCGGATGTGGGCGTGACGGGCCGGGTCCGGGTCGACGGCAACCTCGACCTGGCCGACGCCCTGGACCTGGAGGCCGCGGTCGCCGCCGACGCCCACCAGCAGCTCCTCCTCGGCTCGACCGAGTCCCTCGACGTGCGCCGCTCCATCGCGGTCGGCAACCTCGCGCGTAGCCAGCCGACCCTGGACCTGACCGAGAACACCGGTGAGCCGACCCGCCGCCGGCCCCGTCGGCAGAAGCGGCAGGTGGTGCTGCACGTCCACCTCGAGCACGCCGCGGTCCTGGGTGCCGGCGGACTCGCAAGGCTCCAGGAGACCCGCGGACCGGTGACCGCCGCACAGGTTCGGACCTGGTGTGGCAACCCCGACACCGAGATCACCGTCCAGCCGGTCCTCGATCTCGCCGAGCACCTGCACGTCGGCTCCTACGAGGCCTCCGCCCGGCTCAAGCTCCAGACCCAGCTCCGCGACCTGATCTGCGCGTTCCCGTTCTGCTTCCGCCCCGCCGAAGCCTGCGACTGCGACCACCGGGTCCCCCACGACCCCGACCGAGCCGACGGCGGACCCACCTGCACCTGCAACCTCGCCCCCGCCTGCCGCAGTCACCACCGCGCCAAGACCACCGGCGGCTGGACCTATGTGACCGTCGAACCCGGCGCCTACCTGTGGCGAAGCCCCCTGGGCTACCAGTTCCTCCGCGACCACACCGGCACCCTCGACGTCACCCCCGACGACGAACGCCGTGAGCTGGCCCGCACCTTCACCACCCACTTCGGCGAACCCTGACCACCCCGCCCCACACCCCGCTCAGCACCACCCGAGCGGAGAGTTCAGCGCGCCATCGGCGGCATGAGCGGGCGTCTCGTACATACTGACGGCATGGACGAGCGGCAGCCATCCTTCGACGACGTGCTGTTGTTCGTGGGACTGGTCCTAGCGGGCGTCGTCGTTCTGGTCGCCGCCCTGTACGGGTTCTTCTGGCTGATGTTCGACGCAGGCAACTAGAACCACCTCTCGTCGGGCTTCGACCGCAGGCATGGTCGGGCGGAAGCGGCGGCTGCCTGATGACGTTGCGTGCAACGCAGACCCCAAGGCCGCCCGTGAGGTCTTGAGTCCCCAGCCGCCATGGGCAGCACTGCCCTACGGTCCCCTTCGCATGCCCCATGGTTCGCTGTGCGCAATCAAGGGTGCTCGGCCGTCCTCCCTCCGGTTGTTCGTCAGACTCGGCAGCGGCGAGTCGAAGAGGCCTTATCGCCGTTCGCCGACCGGCTCTTCGCCCAGGCACAAGTTGAGTGCGGCCAGCCCGCGAGAGGTGTGGCTCTTGACCGTGCCGGCCGAGATCGACAGCTCGTCGGCGGTCTCTATGACCGAGAGCCCCAACCAGTGCCGCAGCACCACCGTGCGCCGCTGCATCGGTGGGAGCCGGCGTAGGGCGGCGAGCAGGTCGAGGTGGTCGTCGGGGGCCAGGCGCGGCGCAGACGGCAGGGCAGCGAGCTCGTCGTCCTCGATCTGGGCACGGCGCCGGTGCCATGGTCGGCGGCGGTCGTCGAGATCCGCATTGACGATGACCCGGCGAGCGAACGCCTCCTCGGCGCCGAGTTTCCGCACCTTCGGCCAGGCCAGGTAGAGCTTCACCAGTGCCTCCTGCAAGACGTCCTCGGCCCGGCTGTCATCGGCGCAGACCGCGTAGGCGATCCGCCGTAGCTTGTCCTGGGTGGCTGCGACGAACTCGACGTACGACGACTCGTCGCGGCTCACGGGGCGTCGTCGCCCTGCGGAACCAAGCCTGCCTCGACGAAACGGAGGAAGCCGTCGAAGTCGGACGCACCGACAGAGGTCACGTCATACGCCGCGTAGAAGCCGCCCCTGCTCTCCTTGCCCATGGCCAGCACGAACCACGTCTGCCCAGCGATCTCCACCTCGGCGGCGGCCTGCCGGGCGTGCTGCTGCAGGTCACCGGTCGCGAACGCCGTCGTCTGGCGCACGATCTCGACTCCGGCGCCCGGCACCAGCTCGGCGGAGCGGTCGCCCGCGAACCGAGCCAGCCCCTCGGCGAAGCGCGGGTGGCCAAGGAAGTTCGCCGCCTTGTCCTCTGCCCAGACCGCGAAGTCGGCCGTCCAGAGCTCGGGGGAGGCCAGCTCGCCGAACGTCCCGGTCACGCCGCTCTGCTGGAAGACGAAGGACCACACGAGCCCGTCCTTGCCCAGCTCGCCGTCGCCATCCACCTCTCCTCGGCCGGAGTCGGGTCGCTCCCAGCGCACCTCGACGGCGTAGGAGTGCGAGACGCCTGCCGCGCGGCCGGCGTCGCCGAACGGCTCGTCAATCGACCGCACCACGGTCGCCTCAGGCGCGATCCACAGTCGCCCGTCGGGCGCGATCGCCGCGGGCCCGTGGTTGCCGTACTCCGTGGCCCATTCGGGGATGTCGTCAGTCGTGTAGCTGTCGATCCCGCCGACACCCGGCTCGACGCGCAGCGACGACAAGGACGCCACCGGATCCGCCGTTACCGATGCGACGTTCGGATCGCGCTCTCGAGCATGCTGCGGCCCGTCGCCGAGCGGCAACGCCTGCCCGGCGGCGAGCACGCCGGCGATGACCAGCCCGGCCGCAGCGCCAACCCGTCGCTGGCGCCGACGGCGGCCCGCCGCCCGCCCAGCCACGAGGTAGTGCTGAGGAGGCACAGACGGGAGACCGTCAAGGCGGTCGTCGAGTGCGGTGCGGAGGCGAGTGGCTGGCGTCATGGTCCGTAGACGAGTCTCGCCGCATCGACGTTGTCATGCACGCCGAAACTCCGGCATCGCCCCGTGTCGGCGCAGCCCACCACTGTCACAACTCTCCTGCCGGGTCCAGGCAGCCGGTGACTGGCCGCGCCGTCAGACTTCCACCCGCGGCGGGAGGTGGCGGTGAAGCCCCGTCCACGCCGACGCGCCGCAGCAGCACGGCGGCGACGGCCGCTGCGACGATCGCCACGGCCATGCTGACCGTGGCGGCGAGCTGGAAGCCCTGGGCGAACGCGTCGTGGGCGCCGGCCAGCAGCTCGCCCGCGATCGGTTCCTCCAGTCGTTCGCTGGCTGACACCGCGCCCGCAAACGTGTCCCGAGCGGCCTCCGCCTCGCCGGGCGGTACGCCAGCCGGGATCGCGTCGTCCAGCTGCGCGCGGTAGACGGCCGTCGCCAAGGTTCCCAGGATCGCGATCCCAAGCGCGCCGCCGAGCTCCGAGCTGGTCTCCGAGATCCCCGACGCGGCTCCGGCCCGCTCGGGCGGCGCGCTGCCCACCATCAGGTCCGTTGCCAGCGTGAACACCTGAGCCAGACCGAGGGAGAATGCGACCGACCCGCCGACCACCAGGGCGAATCCCGAATCGGCAGTCGCCTGCGCCATCAGTGCAAACCCCAGGGCGGCAAGGGCCAGGCCGGCGGCCATCACGAACGCGGGGCGATACCTACGCACGAGCCGCGGGGCGAGTATGGATCCGACGATGAACGCCCCGGCGGAGGGCACCGTCCACGAACCCGCCTCGAACGGTGAGAGCCCGACAACCAGTTGCAGGTACTGGGCGATGGACAGGAAGGCTCCGAAGGCGACGAAGAACGCCAGCAGGTTGACAACCAGTGCCGCACTGAACGCCGGAACTCGAAACAGCCCCAGGTCGATCAGGGGTACGTCCAGCGACCGCTGCCTGCGTACGAAAACCGTACCCAGGACGAGGCCGGCGACGATCGACAGAGCCGGCACCCAGCCGAGTCCGTTTTGAGCCATCTGCTTGAGGCCGTAGATCACCAGGAGTACGGCGACCAACGAAAGCGCTGCGCTTGGCAGATCGATGCGGCCGGCGCCGGGATCGCGATATTCAGGCAGCAGGCGCGGCCCGACCGCCAGGAGCAGGACCATCACCGGCACCGCGAGAAGGAACACCGACCCCCACCAGAAGTACTCCAGGAGCAGGCCGCCGACCAGCGGCCCGATTGCGCCCCCTACGGAGAAGCTCATGATCCACACGCCGATCGCCACCGTGCGCTGCTGAGCATCGGCGAACATGTTGCTGATCAGGGACAGGGTCGAGGGCGCCAGCGTGGCACCGGCGACGCCGAGCAGCGCCCGGGCCACTATCAGCATCTCCGCGCTGGTCGAGAAGGCGGCCAGCAGCGAGGCGCCGGCAAACGCCGCGGCACCGACGAACAGCAACCTGCGGCGTCCGATCCGATCTCCGAGCGTGCCCATGGTGATCAACAGTCCGGCGACCAGGAAGCCGTAGATGTCGACGATCCACAGCAGCTGCGTGGGGCTCGGCCGCAGATCCGCCGTCAGGGCAGGCAGCGCGAGGTTGAGAACCGTCAGGTCCATCGAGTAGAGCAGGCAGGGCAGCGCGATCACGGCGAGCCCGACCCACTCCCGGCGCCCGGCCCTGGACGCTGGTGACGTCCCGGCCACTGCTGTCCTGTCGGAAGACATTGACGAACCCCTTGGTCGGCCGAGCAAGCACCCTGTCTCCGATTCAGACCAACGCGGACCCACGAAGTCATCGGCAAAGGCGTCGGGAACGGCTTCTCGACACGGGGTCACGTACGCAAATCCACGTAGGCGAATCGGGACGCTCGACGTACGCGCCGCCGGCGATGGCGTCACAAACTGGCTCGCATGTCGATCCGAACCCTTGCCCAGTCCCTGGTCGCAGCCGCCGCGGTCTTTGCCACGGCCGTCGTCCCGTCGTCGGCGGCCAGTGCGGCACCACCAGACCCTGGCTCGGCCGGAGACCGCGACCGAGCGTTGGTTCGAGTGGAGTCCGGTTGGCTGCGTGGCGAAGTCGCCGAGGACCACCTGACCTTCTCCGCCATCCCCTACGCCGCACCGCCGATCGGCGAACGCCGATGGGAGGCTCCGAGCCGCGTGCGGCCCTGGCGTGGCGTACGGGACGCGACCCGACCCAGCCCGCTGTGTCCACAACAAGGAGACGCAGACGACGTTCAGGGACAGGAGGACTGCCTGTACCTCGACGTCACAGTGCCCCGAGGCGCACGCCCGGGAGAGCAACTGCCGGTGCTGGTGTGGCTGCACGGCGGCGGCCTCATCTCAGGCGGCGCCCAGCGGTTCGACGGAGCCCGGCTGGCCAGTCAGGGCGACATGGTCGTCGTGACCATCAACTACCGGCTCGGGGCGCTCGGCTTCCTCTCGACCCCGGAGCTCGACGACACCGGCGGCAACTACGGGCTGATGGACCAGGCGGCCGCACTGCGATGGGTACACCGCAACGCCGACCGGTTCGGTGGCAACGCTCGCAACGTGACCCTGGCCGGCCAGTCCGGCGGTGCCCGCTCGGTCTGCGCCCATCTCGCCTCGCCGCGCTCCCACGGCCTGTTCGACCGGGCGATCGTCCAGAGCGGAGCCTGTGACAACGAGGTGCTGACCCGATCAGAGGCCCGGCAGTTCGGCGCGCGTGCTGTCGACAAGCTCGGTTGCACTGACGCCGCGGATGTTGCCGCGTGCCTGCGACAGCGGCCGCCGGCGAGACTGGTCGAGACGCTCGAAGGGGTCGGTGCGCAGCTCGACGCTCGGGTCAGCGACCGGCCCTGGAACCCCGTCACCGGGACCAAGATGCTGCCGCACCAGCCCGGCGAGGCGCTCCGTGACGGGTCCGCGGCGAGGGTCCCGCTCCTGGTCGGCGGCACCCGTGACGAAATGCGTGGATTCGTCTTCGGACAGGCAGGTGACGCCACCGAGGAGGAGTACCGCGCGCTGATCGTGAGCTTGTTCTCCGACCGGGCGGACGAGGTCCTGGCCGAGTACCCCACCGCTGGCTACGACAGCCCGGCTCTCGCGCTGGCCGCTGTGCACAGCGACTGGGGCGGTCAGATCGGCGCGTGCCCGGTGCTCCGCACAGCCGAAGCCGCCTCGGCCCACCAGCCCGTCTACGTCTACGAGTTCGCGGAGGACAGCGGCCAGGCTCCCGGCGGGTTCCCGCTGGGCGCCTACCACGGCCTGGACGTGCCCTACACGTGGACCTTGAACGGCTACAACCCCTACCCGCCGCTCAACGCCGAGCAGTCGCAGCTGTCAGCCACGATGATCGACTACTGGGCGAGCTTCGCCCACACCGGAGACCCGAATGGTCCCGGCCGGCCGCACTGGCCCGAGTACGCAGCTGCCGGCACCGTGGTCGAGCTGTCGACGGCGGGCATCGCCCCGACGCCGTTCGCCGAGGATCACCGCTGCGACTTCTGGGCTGGGTTCCGCTGATCGCGGTGGGGGTGCGGATGCGCCGGGCGGTGGTGGTGGTCCACATCGGCGCCGCCGGAGCCTGGATCGGCATCGATGTGATGGTGGCAGTCCTGGTGACGGCGGGCTGGATCAGCGACGACCCAGCGACCCGCAGCGCGGCGTACCAGGCCCTCGGCCGGTTCGCGGTGGCCCCGATGCTGGTGTCCGCGCTGCTGTGCGCAACGACCGGGCTGGTGCTCGGCATCTCCAGCAAGTGGGGGCTGGCCCGCTACTGGTGGGTGCTCGTCAAGCTCGTCATCACCCTGGTGCTGTGCACGTTGATCGTCATCGCGCTCCGGCCCGGCATGGGCGAGGTCACCGCAGCCGGCGTGACCATCGCCGAAGGCGGTACGCCGGCCATGGACCTGACCACGCTCTTCTTCCCTCCGGCGGTGTCGTTGTCAGCGCTGACGGCCGCCGTGGTGCTCTCCGTCTACAAGCCCTGGGGACGGATGCGCCAGCGTCATGCCGCTCGTCAGACCAGGCCGGACTGGTAGGCGAAGACGACGAGCTGGGCTCGGTCGCGGGCGCCGAGCTTGATCATTGCCCGGCTGGCGTGGGTGCGGGCAGTGGCGGGGCTGATGAACAGGCGGGTGGCGACCTCCCGGTTGGTCATGCCCTGGGCAACCAGCGTGACGATCTCGAGCTCCCGCTGGGTGAGCTCTCCCAGCTGGGGGTGCGGCCGAACCGTCCGGGGGGTGTTCTGGGTGTACTCGCGGATCAGGGTGCGGGTGGTGAGCACGATCACCTGGGTCTGGGTCAGGTCCGTCCCCGCGGCGATCCTTCTGGTTGCCTCGAGACCGTCGATGCCCGGCATCCGGATGTCCATGAGGACGACGTCGGGCTGAGTGCTGATGGCGGCTTCGACGGCGGCGAGTCCGTCCGGGGCTTCGCCGGTCACAGTGAACCCGTCCGTGGCCGCGATCAGCGTACGCAGGCCGATGAGAATCAGATCCTGCTCGTCGGCGAGGAGCACGGAGATCATGCGCCCACCTGGCCGATCAACGCGACAGGGGCCGCGACAGCTGCATCGCCCGACCGAGGCAGATCAGTGCGAGCACGCACGTCGCTGTGCGGCACACGTTCGCGACCCGCCAGGGCGCTCCGAAGTCGTCGCGGGCGGCGGCCAGGTCGGTGATCGTGCCAGGGTCACCGGCGTCGACCAGGCCGTAGTTGATCGGCATGTGCACAGCGACGGTGATGAGCAGTCCGACCACGTAGAGGGCGAGCGCCGCGGCGATCCACAGAGCGGTCTGCCGCTGTCCGTTCCTGGCGTACAAGACGGCGGCGGCGAGGGTGAACCCGAAGGCGCCGAAGGCGACCAGGAAGAATCCGGGGTTCTCGATCGCCACGATGAGGTTCTGCATCGCATCCAGGAACGAGCGATCGTCAAGTCGCGTGAGGCCGGGCATGACCGCGACGTCCCAGTCCCAGTACATGCCCGCCATGAGTCCGATCGTGACCAGTGCCCCGTAGAGCATCAGGGTTGCCCATCCCGTGATGGGGACCCGCCGGGTGGGAGTCGTGGTCGGGGCCTGGTTGCTCATGACTCGGCTCCGATCGTGACGGTCTCACGGGCCGGTTGCGCGGGTGGAGCCGATCTCGTCCAGGTTCCCGTGGCCGCGGTTGCGCGGGCCCAGTCGGTGAAGTCGCGGGCCGGGCGCCCCAGCACCTCGGCGACACCGTCGGAGACGTACTCGGACCGGTGGTGGCGGATCACCGCGAGGAGGTCACGCAGCGCCTCTGCCTCTGGCCGGGGTACGCCGAAGCCGACCAGCTCGGACACATGCTCGTCGGGGTCGAGGTGCAGGTACGCGACACGCCGGCCGGTGGCCGCAGCCAGCTCGGACGCTACCTCGGTCAGAGTCAGCGGCCGCGGACCCGACAGCGGGTAGGTCCGCCCTGCGTGGCGGCCGTCGAGCAGCGTCCGGGCGGCCACCTCACCGACGTCGTCGGTGTCGATCCACGCCTCGGCGCCTTCGCCCGTTGACAGCCGCAACTGCCCGGCCTGCACGGAGTCGCGCAGCCAGGTCTCGCTGAAGTTCTGCATGAACCAGGCCGGCTGCAGGATCGTCCAGTCCAGGCCGCTTCCCTTGACTTCGTGTTCCAGGGCGAGCTGGCCGTCGTAGACCTCGAACTCCCGTCCGGGGCTGCCGACGCCACGGCCGGAGAGCAGCACCACCCGCCGCAACCCGTCGTCGGCGGCCTGCCGGACGAACCGACCCGCCGCGGCCAGACCGGCCGGGTCGACCGGCGGTGCCAAGTAGGCAGTGTCGGAGCCGTGCACTGCGGTCGACCAGGTGGACTCGTCGTACCAGTCGAGCCGCGGCGCGGTGGACCGGGAGGCCAGCCGGAAGGCGACGCCGCGACCGTCGAGGTCTGTCGCGACGCGGCGGCCGGTCTTGCCGGCGCCGCCCAGGATCAGAATCGGTGACTTTGTCATGACCCCAGTCGAGCCGAGAGCACCGAGACAGACCATGCCCGTACGCCGCAACACCATGTCTGTTCGTCTCACCCCGAACGTATGGTCGGCTGTGTGGACGTGCTCGACGACCTGCTCTCCGGCACCCGCGCCCGCGGTGGCGTGTTCAACCTGACCATCCTCGACCGGCCCTGGGGGCTCGAGATCGCCGACCAGGCACCACTTGGCCTCGGCGCCATGGTGTCCGGTGACGGGTGGGTGATGCGCCCGGGCGAGGAGCCGGTCAGGCTCGCCGAGCGCGATGTCGCGGTGCTCTCGGGGTCCGAGCCCTACGTCGTGGCCGACTCCCCCGACACCCGGCCGACTCTGCGGATCCACCCCGGCGGGAGATGTGAGCCGCTGCCGGGCGCCGGGGTCGACGACAGCGCCCGTCTCGGGACGCGCACCTTCGGTGGTCGCGAGGACGGCGAAGCCTGGGTGGTCAGCGGCACCTACCCCCGCGTCGGCGATGTCGGGAACCGGCTGCTCGGCGCTCTTCCGTCCACGGTCGTGGTGCCGGCCCACGATGTGGATCCAGTCATGGATCTGATGTTCGGGGAGATCCAACGCGACCGGCTGGGCCAGCAGTCCGTCCTCGACCGGTGGCTCGACCTCGCCCTGATCACCGCCCTGCGCGCCTGGTTCGACGGACTCCAGACGCGGGCGCCCGGTTGGTACCGCGCCCAGGAAGATCCCGTCGTAGGACACGCGCTGAGGCTCATCCATGACGACCCCGCCCGTGTGTGGTCGGTCAAGTCACTGGCCGCCGCGACCGGCGTCTCGCGGGCCACCCTGTCGCGCAAGTTCACCGGCATCGTGGGAGAGCCCCCGATGAGCTACCTCACCAGCTGGCGGATCACCCTCGCCGCCGACCAGCTCAACGACACCACCGACACCCTCGACACCATCGCCCGCCGCGTCGGCTACGCCAACGCCTTCGCCCTCAGCGTCGCCTTCAAGCGCCTCCGCGGCACCACTCCCACCGCCTACAGACAGGTCGCCGTCTAAGAGAGCCGACAGGGAGCCTGAGGTTCTCAGACCTCGGCACGCAGCTTCGCGTACGCCGGCTTGATCACGTCGGCGATGAGGGCCAGCCGCTCGTCGAACGGCAGGAACGCCGACTTCATCGCGTTGACGGTGAACCACTCCATGTCGCGGACGCTGTAGCCGAAGGCCTCGGCCAGGTGGGTGAACTCCGAGGTCATCGACGTGCCGGACATCAGCCGGTTGTCGGTGTTGACGGTGACCCGGAAGCGCAGCCGGGTGAGCAGCCCGATGGGATGCTCGGCGATGGACGTCGCGGCGCCGGTCTGCACGTTGGAGGCGGGGCACATCTCGAGCGGGATCCGCATGTCGCGCACGTACGCCGCCAGACGGCCCAGGGTGACGTCGCCCGAGTCCGACACGGTGATGTCGTCGATGATCCGGACGCCGTGGCCGAGCCGGTCCGCACCGCACCACTGGATCGCCTCCCAGATCGACGGCAGCCCGAACGCCTCGCCGGCGTGGATGGTGAAGTGGGAGTTCTCGCGCTGGAGGTACTCGAACGCGTCGAGGTGCCGGGTGGGGGGATAGCCGGCCTCGGCGCCGGCGATGTCGAAGCCCGCCACCCCGCGGTCGCGCCAGGCGATCGAGAGCTCGGCGATCTCGCGGGACCGGGCCTGGTGCCGCATCGCGGTCAGCAGCTGCCGCACCGTGATGCCTGGCCCGTTGATCCGGCTCTGCGCCATGCCCTCCTCGAAGCCCTGCTGGACGGCGGAGACGACCTCGTCGAGGGCGAGGCCGGTGGAGACGTGCTGCTCGGGCGCGTAACGGACCTCGGCGTACACGACACCGTCCGCGGCCAGGTCCTCGACACACTCGCGCGCCACCCGCGTCAGTGCGTCCGTGGTCTGCATGACCGCGACCGTGTGGTCGAAGGTCTCGAGGTACTTCACCAGCGAGCCGGAGTCGGCCATCGTCGTGAACCACTGACCCAGCGACTCGGAGTCGGGAGCGGGCAGTGGGTGCCCCACTTCCGCGGCGAGCTCGACGATCGTGGCCGGCCGCAGTCCCCCGTCGAGATGGTCGTGCAACAGCACCTTAGGCGCGCGCTGGACCTGCTCCTGGGTGATCGGCGGCCCTGCACTAGGTTCGGTCAGGACGGCGCTCATGCTTTTTCGGGGTCCCCGCGGAAGCGCGAGTCCTGCGAGCGATTTCGTGGGGTGGTCATGCACGCCATCCAACCATTGGCCGAGAGGAACCACGTGCGCACCTTCACCGACTTCGCCCAGCTGGAAGCCGCCGTGGGCGAAGAGCTCGGCACCACCGACTGGCTCGAGATCACCCAGGAGCGGGTCAACGCGTTCGCGGAGGCCACCGACGACCACCAGTGGATCCACGTCGACCTCGAGCGCGCGAAGGACGGCCCGTTCGGCGGGACCATCGCGCACGGCTACCTCACGCTCTCGTTGATCCCTCGCTTCAACCAGGAGCTGCTCAGCGTCGAGACGAGCGGACCGCGGCTCAACTACGGCCTCAACAAGGTGCGCTTCCCCAACCCGGTCAAGGTCGGCGCCCGGATCCGGTGCACGGCCTCCCTCGCCGAGCTCACCGACGTGCCCGCGGGCAAGCAGATGGTCACTCGCTACACGATCGAGATCGAGGGCGAGGCCAAGCCGGCCTGCGTGGCCGAGATGGTCGTGCTCCTCCTCAACGGGTGAGCGCCTGCAGGGCCGCCTCGACAGTCGCCAGCTCGGCGGGCGCGACCAGCGCCACCGTGTCGTCCGAGGTCTGGAGCTGCATCACCACGACACTCGGGTACTCGGCGTACGACGCGGCGTACGCCGCCGAGAACGGCTGACCGGCCACCCGCTCCGACGCGACGTCGCAGCGTCGCTGACCCTCCCCCACGCGGGTCCCGACCGCCGTGCGGCAGACCAGGTCCAGGGCCGCCGCCGCGGCATCGGCGTCAGGAAAGTCGGTGAGGGTCACCCGCAGTGACGTGTCGCCCGGCCCGGTCAGCTCACACACCGCGGTGGCGTCCTCGGTGTCATGGGCGTCCTCGCTCAGCTGCCAGTCGGCGGACACCGCCCCGAGGACGGGTGCGCACAGGTTGTCGGGGAGCGGCTCCCTCGACTCGGACGACGGGGCAGGATCGGCCTTCGACTCGCTCTCGGAGCAGCCGGAGAACAGTCCGGCGGACACGACGACGACGGCCGCCACGGCGGCCGCGCGAGAGGCAGACACACCGGCAGCCTGCCTCCGCCCGACGCCCGGCAAACCCCGGACGCGTGAGGTTTGCCACGTGCCCGGCCCGGGCAAGCCTCGGCACATGTCACGCACGTACGCCGACCGACTCGCCGAGCTCCGCCGGTTCGACTCGGTCGGCCACTACGTGCACGACCGCCCTGTGACTGGTCGCGACGAGTCCGGCACCCTCCTCGTCACGATCGACCCGACCCGACGGGTCGTGGGAGTCCACGCAAGCAGGCTCGACGAGTCGCTGCGCCGTCCCGCCGGGCTCGCCCACGCCGTACGCCGCGCACACACCGACGCCGTCATGGACGGCATCGAGCTCGGGCTGCGGGCCAAGGGCCGGGTCGACCCGCGGGCGCCGCGCCGCAACCACGCCGTGGCAGCCGGCCGGCCACCACGCGTGGCCGAGCTCCATCCCGACTTCGGCTACGCGCCGGTCGACATGGCGCTGTTCCGCGCCGTGTCCGGCCGGCCGGGCGCCCGATCGGCGGGACCGCACGTGGGCCACTCGCACAACCAGTGCCTCACGGTGACGCTCGACCCGGCCGGCCCGTGCGGCAACGTCGACGCGGACCCGGGCTGGCTCGCCAACGCCGCACCGGCCGCGGTCGCGGCCGCCATCCAGCAGGCCTTCACAGCCGCCTACCAGAAGAGGGACCACCATGGGTGACATCGGATCGTTCGCCGTCCAGAGCCGGGAGCTGCGCCAGGAGGGCGGCGAGTGGAAGACCCGCAAGCAGGCCGTGCAGGACGCCCACGACCTGGCGGACAACGGGGTCGGCAAGGGCTACATGTTCGGCTTCCTCGCCAACATCGCCCACATCGGCGACTACCACGACCAGTTCATCAGTGACATCTCCGAGGCGTTCGCCGATGGCGTGTCGACTTTCGACTACATGTCCGCCGCCCTGGACTCCGCCGCCAATGCCTACGACGGCGTCGACAGCACCGCCGCGGAGTCCGCAGACCAGCTCAGGAACAGGTTGCCGAAATGACCGACATCACCGACTACGACCAGCTCCTGGAAGAGGTCCGCAAGCGCTGCGACGAGCTCTTCGACAAGGTGTGGGGCGAGCTCAACCGGATGGCCGGCGTGCTCAACGACGCGGCCAGCCACTTCGACTGGGGCTACGTCCTCTTCCCCATCCCGAAGCTGATCTGGGACGGACTGACCTCTGACGACGTCGAGCGGGCCATCGACTACTTCAACAACGAGATCCGGCCGCAGCTGCAGGAGAAGGCCGAGACCGTCGTCGGCGACATCAGGAAGGTCGTCGGGACCCTTGCCGGTGACCCGCCCGGCCTCAAGCAGCTCTCCTTCGACTACGCCGAGTGCCGGGCCAAGCTGGTCTACCCGGCGCCGTCCATCCAGTCCGAGATCCAGCAGCTCGGGAAGTCCTGGAAGGGCCCGGCCTACTCCGCCTACTCCTTGGCTGCCGGCGAGCAGGTCAAGGCCATGAGCGACGCGGCACTCGGCATGGACCGGGCCGCCGACATGACCAACAAGGGCGCGGCCAAGATCCTCCAGCTGTGGGTCGACCTCAACGACAAGCTGATCGCAGGCCTGGTCGACCTCGTCAAGCTGCTCTCCGACGCCACCACGGTGGACAAGATCCTCAGCTTCGAGATCCCCGTCGTCGTGAGCGCGATCGGGGATCTGATCGAGTTCGTCCAGGCCATCGCCAAGACGCTCGAGGACTACTGGATCGGCGTCGGCTTCCAGGACCAGCTCGACTGGATCAAGCTCAACAACGGCGCCATCGCGCTGCCGCACAACACGTGGCCGGTGGTCCACCCCGGTCAAGTCGACGACATCTCCGACCCCCGCGACTGGGACGTCGCCTGAGAAACGGTCCTCAGAGGAATCGGTTGAGCTTCGCGAGCCCTTGCGTGGGCACCGTGATCGGCACGCCCTCGCCGACCGCGTTGAGCGCCCAGCCGGACGTTGCCGAGGAAGTGGGGGAGCGCCGCAGCATGGCCAGCACCGCACCGGTGTCGGTCACGGACTGAGTGAGCGTGAAGCGCGCCAGCTCCTCGTCCGACTCCTCGTCGACCAGCCGGCAGTAGGCGTTGGCGACCCACTCCAGCGAGTGGCCCTGGTAGCTGCTGACCAGGAACAGGATCGTGTCGACCGGACCGTGCACCTTCGACAGGTCGACGAGGATCTGCTCGTCGTCGCCCTCGCCGCTGCCGGTCGTGTTGTCCCCGAGGTGCTCGACCGACGCGTCGCGCGTCTTCAGGTTGTTGTAGAACGCCAGGTCGAAGAGCTGGGAGCCGGTGAACTGCAGCGCGGTCGCGTCGAGGTCCACGTCGGGGCGACCGGTGCGGGCGACGCCGGCGCCGGCGTCCTGGTCCCAGCCGATGCCCATCCGGACCCGGGTGGCCGAGACCTCGAACGACTCCCCCGCCGCGAGCTGCGTCATGCGCCCACCCGGTCGATGACGATCGGGCCGGCCTCGCTGGACCCGCCCTCGGAGATGTCGAAGGAGCCGTCGAGCGCCGCCAGCGCGCGCTCGAACCGGTCCGGCTCGTCGGTCAGCAGCGTCATCAGCGGCTGCCCCTCGGTGACCTGGTCACCCGGTCGAGCATGCCAGCGGACTCCAGCGCCCGCCTGCACGGGGTCCTCCTTGCGGGACCGGCCGGCCCCGAGCCGCCACGCGGCGGTGCCGACCGCGAGTGCGTCAAGGCGGGTGAGTACGCCGGACGCGGGCGCCACGAGGTCGTGCGACTCCCGCGCGACCGCCATGGAGGCTTCCGGGTCGCCGTCCTGGGCGCGGATCATCGCCTTCCAGGAGTCCATCGCGGACCCGTCGGCGAGCTTGTCCGCCGGGTCGATGTCGGTGACGCCGGCACCCGCCAGCATCTCCTTCGCCAGCGCCAAGGTCAGCTCGACCACGTCGGGCGGGCCGCCGCCGGCCAGCACCTCGACCGACTCCTCGACCTCGATCGCGTTGCCGGCGGTCAGCCCGAGGGGCGTCGACATCTCGGTGAGCAGCGCGACCGTATGCACGCCGGCGTCGGTGCCGAGCGCGACCATCGTCTCGGCGAGCTCTCGGGCCTGCTCGACCGTCTTCATGAACGCGCCGGTGCCGACCTTGACGTCCAGCACCAGAGAGCCGGTGCCCTCGGCGATCTTCTTGCTCATGATCGACGAGGCGATCAGCGGGATCGCCTCGACGGTGCCGGTGACGTCGCGCAGGGCGTAGAGCTTCTTGTCCGCCGGCGCCAGCCCGTCGCCGGCCGCGCAGATCACCGCGCCGACCGACTCGAGCTGCGCGAACATCTCGTCGTTGGAGATCGCGGCCCGCCAGCCGGGGATCGACTCCAGCTTGTCGAGGGTGCCGCCGGTGTGGCCGAGGCCGCGCCCGGACAGCTGGGGCACGGCGACCCCGCACGCCGCCACGAGCGGAGCCAGCGGCAGCGTGATCTTGTCGCCCACCCCACCTGTCGAGTGCTTGTCGGAGGTCGGCCGGGACAGTCCGGAGAAGTCCATCCGTTCCCCCGACGCGATCATCGCCGCGGTCCAGCGCACGATCTCCTCGCGATCCATGCCGTTGAGCAGGATCGCCATCGCGAGCGACGACATCTGCTCGTCCGCCACCACCCCATGGGTGTAGGCGTCGACGACCCAGTCGATCTGCTCGGGCGACAGCCGTCCGCCGTCCCGCTTGGTCACGATCACGTCGATGACGTCCACTATCGATCTCCTCCCACGATGACGGTACGGAAGCCGCGCAACACGAACGTGCCCCGGCTCTCCGGCTCCTCGACGAGCCCCAGCGACGGGTACGCCGCCCACAGGGCGTCGAGCGACTCCACCAGCTCCATGCGCGCCAGCGGCGCACCGAGACAGAAGTGCACACCGGCGCCGAAGGCGATGTGCGGGTTCGGCGTGCGGTCGACGTCCATCTCGTCCGCGCGCTCGAAGACCTGCGGGTCCCGGTTAGCCGCGCCCAGCAGCGCCGCGACCTTCTGGCCCTGCCTGACCGGCACCCCAGCCACCTCGACGTCCTCGGTGGCGGTGCGCTCGAACAGCTGGAGCGCCGAGTCGAAGCGCAGCATCTCCTCCACGGTCGTGGCGAGGTCGGCGCCCGGTCGCAGCCCGCGGGAGAGCATGGCGACGAGCCCGTTGCCGAACACGTTCACCGAGGCCTCGTGGCCGGCGTTGAGCAGCAGTACGACGGCGGCCACCACCTCGTCCGCGCTGAGGTCGCTGGCCGCCAGGTCGCTGATCAGGTCGTCACGCGGCTCCTGCCGCCGCTCGGCGACCAGCTCGCGCACGAGGTCGGCGAACTCGTCCGCCGCCACGACCGCCGCGTCCACCACTTGCGAGCCGGGTGCCACTTCGTACATCCGCACGATCGCCTGCGACCACCGCCGCAGGTCGCCGAGGTGGCTGGACGGGACGCCGAGCAGCTCGGCGATCACCATGACCGGCAGCGGCTCGGCGTACTGACCGATCACGTCGAAGCCGCCCGGGTCCGTGTCGGACAGCAGCTCGGCCGCAAGCGCGCCGACCCGCGGCCGCAGCCGCTCGATGTGGCCCCGGTTGAACGCGCCCGCCACGATCCGGCGCAGCCGGGTGTGCTCGGGCGGTTCGTTCTCCATCATCTGGTTGCGGTGCAGCAGGTTGAAGGGCTCGAGGTGGTCGACCGGCTCCCGGTCGCGCCAGATGCGGCCCAGCCGCCGGTCCCTCAGCACGGCGCTGGCCGACGCATGGTCGAACGTCAGCAGCATCCCGGACGGTTCGTGCCAGGCCACCGGGTGCGCCGCACGCTGCTCGGCGAAGAAGGGGTAGGGGTCTGCGACGACGTCCGGGGCCGACAGGTCAATCGAGGTCGTCGGCACCGAAGGCATCCGGTAGCACCTCGGTCATCGGCTTCACGCCGCTGACCGTCCACAGCAACATGTCCGGACCGCCGTTCTCCCAGAGCAGCTGACGGCAGCGGCCGCAGGGCATGATCACCTCGCCCCGCGCATTGACGCAGACCACGTGGGTGAGCTTGCCGCCGCCGGTGATGTGCAGCTGGGAGACCATCCCGCACTCCGCGCACAGGGCCACGCCGTACGCCGCGTTCTCGACGTTGCATCCCGTCACCACGCGGCCGTCGTCGGCCAGGCCGGCCACCCCGACCCTGTAGTGGGAGTACGGCGCGTAGGCGTGCTCCATCGCCGCGACCGCCTCCGCGCGCAGGCCGTCCCAGTCGAAGTCGTCGTGCTCGCCGGGCTCGGTCAACCGGCACTCCCCTTGCGATAGACCTGGCCGTCGGCCGCCGGCATTCGTAGTCGCTGCGACGCGAAGGCGAGGACCACCAGCGTGATGACGTAGGGCGTCATCCGGGTGAAGTCACCCGGCACCTCGTCGATGAGGAAGTAGGTCACGCCCAGCAGCACGCCGATGCCGCCCATCACGATGGCGGTCACGCGGCTGCCCCTGATGAACTGGAGCACCGCGGCCGCGACGGCGAGGACGGCGGCCGCCAGCAGCAGCGCGCGGACCGACTCGCCGCCCTGGCGAAGGCCGAGCGTCTCGGTGTAGCCGAACAACCCCGACCCCATCAGCAGACCGCCGGGCCGCCAGTTGCCGAAGATCATCGCCGCGAGGCCGATGTAGCCGCGACCGCCGGTCTGCCCGTCGCGGTAGTTGCTGGAGGCGACCATCGCCAGGACTCCACCGCCCAGGCCGGCCAGACCACCCGAGACCAGCACCGCGACGAACTTGTAGCGGAGCACATGCACGCCCAGCGACTCGGCCGCGGCCGGGCTCTCGCCGCAGGACCGCAACCGGAGCCCGAACGAGGTCCGCCACAGGACGTACCAGGTCACGATCAGCAGCAGGAACGCGATGATCACGAGCGACGACAGGTTGGTGCACAGCGCACGCAAGATTGCCGCAACCTCGGAGACGAAGAACAGGTCCTTCCTCTCGATCGTGAGCAACTTGTCGCTAAGGGCGTCGAACGTGATGGCCGGCACGTCCGGGATCTTGGGCGACTGGGTGGAGCCGCCGCCGGGCAGCCCCACGAAGGTGTTCGAGGCGAGGTACTGCACCGCGCCGAGCGAGATGATGTTGACGGCCACTCCGGAGATGATGTGGTCGACGCCGAAGGTCACCGTGGCGATGGCGTGCAGCAGCCCGCCGAGCATGCCCATGGCGATCGCTCCGAACACGCCGGCCCAGGCGCCGTAGTGGTAGCCGAAGTAGCCGGCGCCGTAGGTGCCGAGGATCATCATCCCCTCGAGGCCGATGTTCACGATGCCGGCGCGCTCCGACCACAGACCGCCGAGGCCGGCCAGCATGATCGGGGTGGTCGCGATCAGGGTCGCGGCGATGGTGCCCGACGAGGTGAGGTCGTTGGCACCCGTCACCAGCTCGAGCACGGACAGCATCAGGATGGCCGCGACGCCGGCGTACAAGAACCAGAAGCGCGGCAGCCGGCGCTTCGGTGGAGGCCCGACGGGTTGCGCGACACCGGTGGCGGTGGCAGGGACGCTCATGCCGGCACCTCCTGACGCTCGCGCTCCAGAGCTCGGGCAACGCCTTGCTGTTCGAGCCGGACGCCGTAGCGGCGCACGACCTCGTAGGAGATGACCACGGTCAGCACGATCACGCCCTGGGTGATGGCCACGATGTCGGGCGAGACCCCGACCAGGATCTGGAGCGGGTTGGACTGCTCGTTGAGGAAGGCGAACAGCAGCGCACCGATCGCCACCCCGACCGGGTGGTTGCGGCCGAGCAGCGCGATCGCGATCCCGGCGAAGCCCAGCCCGGACTGGAACGTCGAGCCGTAGTTGTAGCTGTCCCCGAACAGGATCGGGAGCCCCACCAGACCGGCCACGGCGCCCGAGATCAGCATCGCGAAGATGACCATCCTGGTGATCTTGATGCCGCTGGCCGTCGCCGCGGTGGTCGACCGGCCGGTGGCGCGGAGGTCGAAGCCGAACCGGGTCTTGTTCAGGACGAACCAGTAGAGGAACCCGACCAGTACGGCGATGATCACGAAGCCGTAGACCTCCTGGCCCGGACCGTCGCCGATCGTGATGTTGGGGATCTGGCTGCTCTCCGGGATCTTCTTGGTGCCGATGGCGTTGCTGCCCTCGACGCGGACCGCGGCCTTGCGCAGCAGGTAGGCGACCAGGCCCGTGGCGATGGCGTTCAGCATGATCGTCGAGATGACCTCGCTGACTCCGCGGGTCGCGCGCAGCACCCCCGCGATGCCGGCCCACAGCGCACCCACGGCCATCGCGCAGAGGATGGCCAGGACGGTGTTGAGGTAGCCGGGCAGCCAGGCCTCGCCCGCCACCACCGCGGCGGTGAACGCCGCGACGCGGTATTGGCCGTCGACCCCGATGTTGAAGAGGTTCATCCGGAAGCCGATCGCGGCGGCGAGACCGGAGAGGTAGAGGACACTGGCGTTGTTGATGATGTTGGCGACGTTGCGACCCTCGGGCACCGAGAGGATCTCGCTCCACACGTCGATGACCGGGTCGTCGGCCGCCGCCAGCACCAGGCTGGTGATCAGGAACGCCGCCACCAGGGCCAGCAGCGGCGCGCTGAGGGCGAGGAGCAGCTTGGTCACGCGCGGGGTCATGCTCCGGCTCCCGTCATCGCCGAGCCGAGCTGCTCTGGGGTCACGTTGTCGGGGTCGAACGTGCCGACCATCCGCCCTCGGAGGATGACCTCGATCCGGTCCGAGAGACCGATCAGCTCGTCGAGGTCGGCCGAGATGAGGAGCACCGCCAGTCCGTTGCGGCGGGCCGCCTTGATGTGTGCCCAGATGGCCGCCTGGGCGCCGACGTCGACGCCCCGGGTCGGGTGCGCAGCGATCAGCAGGATCGGGTCGCCGCTCATCTCGCGGCCGACGATCAGCTTCTGCTGGTTGCCACCGGAGAGCGCCCGGGCCAGCACGTCCGGGCCGGGCGTGCGGACGTCGTACTCCTTGATGATCCGCTCGGTGTCGGCGCGGGCCCCGCGCTTGTCGATGAGTGGGCCCTTCGCGCTGGGCGGGCGACCCTGGTGCCCCAGCACCCGGTTCTCCCACAGCGGCGCGTCGAGCAGCAGGCCGTGACGGTGCCGGTCCTCGGGGATGTAGCCGACGCCGGACTCGCGGCGCTCGCGGGTCGACTCGCTGGAGAGGTCCTTGCCGCTGAGCTCGACGGTGCCGGTGGCGCCCGGTCGCATTGCCATGATCGACTCGACGAGCTCGGCCTGACCGTTGCCCTCGACGCCGGCGATGCCGAGCACCTCGCCCTTGTGGATGTCGAAGGAGATGTCGTCGAGCAGCGGGCGGCCCTCCAGCCCGGGTAGGCCGAGGTGCTTGACCGACAGCAGCACCTTGTCGGTGACGGTCGACGTCTCCGTGCTGGGCGAGGGCAGCTCGGAACCCACCATCAGCTCGGCCAGCTGACGGGCGGTCACCTCGGTCGGCAGCACGGTCCGCACCGTGGTGCCGCGCCGGATCACGGTGATCTCGTCGGCGACGGAGAGGACCTCGTCCAGCTTGTGGCTGATGAAGATGACCGAGATGCCCTCCTTCTTCAGCTCCCGCAGGTTGCCGAACAGCTCGTCGACCTCTTGCGGCACCAGGACGGCGGTGGGCTCGTCGAGGATCACGATGCTCGCGCCGCGGTAGAGCACCTTGAGGATCTCCACCCGCTGGCGGGCGCCCACGCCGAGCTCCTCGACCAGCCGGTCGGGCTGGATGTCGAGGCCGTAGGCATCCGAGATGCGCTTGACCTCGGCGCGGGCGTCGCCGCCGATGCCGTGCAGCTTCTCGGCGCCGAGGACGACGTTCTCGAGGACCGTGAAGTTGTCGGCGAGCATGAAGTGCTGGAACACCATGCCGACGCCGGCCTTGATCGCGTCGGCCGGGGAGTGCAGTGCGACCTGCGCGCCGTTGATCTCGATGGTGCCCGAGTCCGGCGGCTGCACGCCGTAGAGGATCTTCATCAGCGTCGACTTGCCGGCGCCGTTCTCCCCCACGATCGCGTGGATGGTGCCGCGGCGGACGTCGATGTTGATGTCGTCGTTGGCGATCACACCGGGGAACCGCTTGCCGATCCCCCGTAGGCGGACGGTGACCGGCGCCGACGCCTCGGTCGTTTCTTCGACTGTCGGTGCAGAGGTCGACACGGTCAGGTTCCTCCCCTGGAGACGTCGGGTGGACGTGCGTTCCGCCGGACACTACCCAACGGCAACCGCCCCCGGATATGACCTCCGGGCCCGGGATCCCGCACTGGGCGGGATCCGCGGACCCGGAGAGTTGATGCGTTGATCAGGTCAGCTGATCAGGGAGCGGTCGGAACCGTGATCTCCCCATCGATGATCTGCTGCTTGAAGGTGTCGAGCTGGTCGACGATGTCGTCGATCTGGCCACCGGACGTGGAGTAGCCCACGCCGTCGACGGACAGGTCGTAGGTGTTCACCCCGGACGGGAAGGTGCCGCCGGCGACCTCGCTGAGGTAGTTGAAGACCGCCACGTTCACGTTCTTCAGCATCGAGGTCATGATGACGTCCTGCACCGACGGGTCGGCGGTGTTGTACTGGTCGGAGTCGACGCCGATCGCCAGTCCGCCTGCCTCGGCAGCTGCCTCGAAGACGCCACCACCGGAACCACCGGCTGCGTGGTAGACGATGTCGGCGCCACCGTCGAACATGCCCTGGGCAGCGGTCTTGCCCTTGGCCGGGTCACCGAAGCCGGAGAAGTCCGGGGGCTGGGTCAGGTAGGTGACATCGACCGTGATGTCCGGGTTGACCGCCTTGGCGCCAGCGTCGAAACCGGCCTGGAACTTCTCGATCAGCGGCACCTGGACGCCGCCGACGAAGCCGACGTGACCGGCCTCGGACTTCAGCGCCGCGGCCGCGCCGACCAGGAACGAGCCCTGCTCCTCGGCGAAGACCAGGCTGGCGACGTTCGGGACGGCCTCGAGGCTCGAGTCGTCGATGATCGCGAAGTGGACGTCGGGGTACTGCTCCGCCACCTTGCCGACCGACTCGGCGTAGGCGAAGCCCACGGCGATGATCGGGTCGAAGCCGGCCTCGGCGAACGTGATCAGGCGCTCCTCGCGCGCTGACTCCGGCTCACCGTCCGACGCCTCGGACTCCTCGGACTCGACGCCGAGCTCTTCGATGGCCTGGTCGAGACCCGCTGCCGCAGAGTCGTTGAAGGACTGGTCACCGCGGCCGCCGACGTCGTAGGCCAGACCGACCTTGATGTCCGAGGCAGGAGCTTCGTCGCTGCTTTCGCTCGTGCTCTCTGTGTTTCCACCAGTGCTTTCGTCGTCACCGCTGTCGCTGTCATCACCGCATGCGGTCGCCCCCAAGGCGAGAATGCCGACCGTCAGGATGGATGCGAACTTCCTACTGCGTCGCAAGACGCCTCCTTGAGCTCATGGGCCACCGGCCGCTGATCGGGTGAACGGTATAGGTTCCGGCGTCCTTTGACGACACCTCGGGCGGCTTGTTCGGGGTGGTTGTTACCCAGTGGTGACCTCAGGGCCTTGGTGGGGTCATGAAGTTGATCCCGACGGGCCATGGCGGGGGCCCTGTCCGGGCCACTCGTCGCATGCCTTCTGGGCCATTTCTTGTCAGGGGCCGCGCACAAGTGCGTGCACGGCGGACTGGGCGAGCAGACGCGCACCGATGCCGATCGCACGCTCGTCGACCCGCAGGTTTCCCTGATGCAGGTCGTAGGTCGGGCCGCCCGGCGTACGGGTGCCCAGCCGCATCATCGCGCCGGGGATGCGCTCGAGGTACCAGCCGAAGTCCTCGCCACCGAGGCTCTGCGGGGCCACCACCTGGCCGGCCTCGCCCAGGACGGCGCGGACCGCATCGGCCAGGATCCGGTTGGAGACCGGCTCGTTGACGACCGGCGGAACACCGCGCTGGTAGTCGATGTCGGCGGTCACGCCGTAGGGCCGGACGATCTCGTCGACGACCTCGCGGACCACCACCTCGCAGTCCGCCCAGGCGACCGCGTCGAGGATCCGGACGGTGCCAGTGACGATGCCGTGGTCGGGGATGACGTTGGGAGCCGAGCCTGCGTGCAGGCTCCCCCAGACCACGCTGACTCCCGCTCGGGGGTCCATCCGCCGGCTCAGCACCGCGGGCAGCTCGGTGGTGACCTTGGCCAGCGCGAACGTGAGGTCTCCGGTCAGGTGCGGCCGGCTGGTGTGGCCGCCGGTGCCGCTGAGCCTGACCTCGACCCGGTCGGCGGCGCTGGTGAGCGGCCCGAGCCGGAGCCCGACCTGGCCGACGTCGACACCCGGGTCGCAGTGCAACGCGAAGACCCGGTCGACCGCCTCGAGCGCGCCCTCCTCCATGAAATGAACGGCGCCGCCGGGCATCACCTCCTCGGCCGGCTGGAAGAGCAGCCGGACCCGGCCCGGCAACAGCCCGCGGTCGTGCACCTCGGCCAGGGCCATGGCCGCGCCGGTCAGCGCGGTCGTGTGCACGTCGTGGCCGCAGGCGTGCGCCACCCCGGCGACCCTGCTGGCCCAGGGGTCGTCGGTGAGATCGTGGACCGGCAGCGCGTCCATGTCGGCCCGCAGCGCGATGAGCGACCCGGCGTCACCCAGGTCGGCGGCGAAGCCGGTACGGCTGTAGCGGGTGACCCGCCAGCCCGCCTCCTCGACCCGAGCGGCGACCACCTCCGCCGTCCGCAGCTCGGACCAGGACAGCTCGGGGTGTGCGTGCAGGTCTCGGCGCAGGTCGATGAGGTCGGTGTCGTACTTTTCGACGACGTCTGCGATCACCCTGGCGGCCGTCGAAGCGGCCTGGTTCTGTCCGTGCATGTCCCCCAGAGGCTAGACGACCAACGAGGATCCCCGACGCGGGGCGTCGGAGATCCTCGCAGGTTCAGCGGTGGGTCAGGGCGTGATGGTGACGACCTTCCCCTTGGGCTTCTTGCCGGGCAGGGCGTTGATCGTGGCGAGCAGCCCCGTCGGCGTCACCTCGACGGCGGCCGGGAGCGGCAGCTCGAGGTACGGCTTGACCTTCGACTTGCCGGCCTTGATCTTCGAGATCACGCCCATGAACAGCTGCGCGACGAAGATGTCACCGTTGGCCGCGACCGCGACACCGGTGGGGCTGATCAGCCCGCGGACGAGGGTCTTGACCTTGCCGCCGGCGGGCTTGACCCGCAGCACTCGGCCGTTGGCACCGAGCGAGCCGTCCTCGGGACCGCCGGGGAGGCTGGTGACGTAGAGGTTGCCGTCGGGGCCGACCTCGATGTCGGTCGGCACCGCCTCGAACGCGTACTTGTGGCCGACCGTGCAGAGGGGGAGGTCGTTCGCCTCGGCGCCTGACCTGGTGACCCTGACCTGGGCGGGCGGCACCACGGCGACGGTCGAGACCGTGCCGGTGGCCGAGACCGCGAAGACCGCATTGGCGCCGGCGTCCGCGACGTAGGTGATGCCGTTGGCCGTCGCGGTGGCGTAGGGGTGGCTCTCCTTGACGCCCTTGTAGGACGGTGGGATCTGCTTCGGCAGCTGGGCGAGGCAGGACTTGCTCAGGTCCGAGAAGCCGTACTTGACCTTGCGGTCAGGGTTTGCGGACTTCTCGTATGCGTAGATGTCGGCGATCAGCACCGGTGCCCCGGCGTTGTCGAGGGTCCAGAGCTTGCCGGACTTGTTGTTGCCGGAGCCGGTGGTGAAACGCAGGACGCCGCCGTCGGCCGAGACCGCCTCGGCGGGGGCCTTGCGGGTGCCCTGGTAGGCGATCGTGGGCGCTCCGCCGACGGTCTGCTTCCACAGCAGGCCGGCGAAGTTGTCGGTCCAGTACCGGGTGCCGTCCGGTGCCTGGGCGACGCTGAGCGGGCCGACGAGCTTGCTGGCCACCGTGGCGACAGTCGGCTTGGCCTTCTTGGCCGGCGCCGCACTGGCGCCGGTGAGCGCGGCGCCGGCGGTACTGCCGACGAGCGCAAGTGCCGCTGTCGCGGCAACAACATGACGGATTCGCATCGGGGTCTTCCTTCGGGATAGGTGACGAGGAGTGACTGGTGAGGCTTCCGGGTGCGCCCCTCCTGTCGCATCCGTGCCTACCCGGAGATTTCTATGCGGGATGTCCCGGCGACAAGGGGTGAACTGTCCCGACCTGCCGGGACAGGCGGGAACCGATCGAGATTTCACCTTTCTGGGTGAGACCCGTCGTACGCCGCGAGCAGCCGGTCCGCGGCCGCCGGCGCCGGCAGCTCGCCGGCGAGCACGGCGTCCCGCACCTCGTCGCGGATCCTGCGTACGCCGGTCGAGTGGCGCAGCCGTTGGTCGAGCTCGTCGCGGACCAGCGCCCAGGTGAACTCCAGCTGCTGCTGAGCACGCTTCTCGGCCAGGCCGTCGGTGCCGAGGCGGTCGCGGTGCGCGAGGACCCGGCCCCACAGGTCGTCGACACCGATGTCGTGCAGCCCGGAGACCGTCACCACCGGCGGCGCCCACTCCCCCTTGCCGTGCACCAGCCGCAGGGCACCGGCCAGCTCCCGCGCGGCGGCCCTGGCTTCGTCCTGACGGTCTCCGTCGGCCTTGTTGACCGCGATCACGTCGGCGATCTCGAGGATGCCCTTCTTGATCCCCTGCAGCTGGTCGCCGGTGCGGGCGAGGGTCAGGAAGAGGAAGGTGTCGACCATCCCGGCCACGGTCACCTCGGACTGGCCGACGCCGACGGTCTCGACCAGCACCACGTCGTAGGCCGCCGCCTCGAGGACCGCCATCGCCTGCACCGTGGCACGAGCGACGCCGCCGAGGGTGCCGGCGGCCGGCGAGGGCCGGATGAAGGCGTCCGGGTTCGCGGACAGCTTGCCCATGCGGGTCTTGTCGCCGAGCACCGAGCCGCCGGTGCGGATGCTGGACGGGTCGACCGCCAGGACGCCGACCCGATGGCCTTGCGCGGTGAGCCGGGTGCCGAGGGACTCGATGAACGTCGACTTCCCTACGCCCGGCACGCCGGAGACACCGACGCGGACGGCCGGCGAGCGGACGCCCGAGGCGTCGTACTCGGCGAGCGCGGTCAGGAGCTGGCGGGCGGCCGAGTGGTGCTCCCGCTTGGACGACTCGACCAGCGTGATCGCCTGCGACACCGCGGCGCGTCGCTGTGCGCGGATGCCCTCGAGGAGCGAAGGCACGTCAGGCACCGGGCCACCTCGGTGGTGGAGGAAGGCGCGCTAGCGCCTGTCTCGAAACCTCGCAAGGCAATGCTGGGAAGCGATCGAGGGCGAGACCCAGCCTCGGCTCACGAGGTTTCGAGACGCTCGCTAGCGCGAGCTCCTCAACCACCGTTGTGGCCCAGTTGCTCGCGGAGCCGGGCCAGCAGGTCGAGCGCGGACTCGGCGATCACGGTGCCTGGGAGGAACACCGCCGCGGCACCCATCTCCTTGAGGGTGGGTACGTCGTCGGGCGGGATGACTCCGCCGATCACCACCATGATGTCGGGGCGCCCGTGCTCCTCGAGCGCCTGCTTCAGCGCCGGCAGCAGCGTGAGGTGGCCGGCGGCCAGCGAGGAGATGCCGACGATGTGCACGTCGGCGTCGACCGCCTGCTGGGCGACCTCCTCCGGGGTGGAGAAGAGCGGCCCCACGTCGACGTCGAAGCCCATGTCGGCGAAGGCCGAGACGATGACCTTCTGGCCGCGGTCGTGGCCGTCCTGGCCCATCTTGGCTACCAGGATCCGGGGCCGACGGCCCTCGGCCTCGTCGAACTCCGCCGTCGCGTCGAGCACCTGCTGGACGAGGGTGCCGCCGCCTTCGCCGGACTCGTCCCTGAACACGCCGCTGATCGTACGGATGGTGGCCTGGTGCCGACCGTAGACCTTCTCGAGGGCATCGGAGATCTCGCCGACCGTGGCCTTGGCGCGGGCCGCGTCGACGGCGAGCGCCAGCAGGTTGCCGTCGAGGTCCGCGCCGGGCCCGAACTCGGCAGAGCGGGTCAGGGCCTCGAGCGTGCGGCGTACCTCGTCGTCGTCGCGCTCGGCGCGCAGCCGCTCGAGCTTGGCCATCTGCTGGCGGTAGACGTCGTTGTTGTCGACCTTGTGCACGTCGAGCTTGTCCTCGGCGCCCAGCCGGAAGGTGTTGACGCCGATCACCTTCTGGGCGCCGGAGTCGATGCGCGCCTGGGTGCGGGCGGCGGCCTCCTCGATGCGCATCTTGGGGATGCCCTGCTCGATGGCCTTGGCCATGCCGCCGGCCTGCTCTGCCTCCTGGATGTGCGCCCAGGCCCGCTCGGCGAGGTCGTGGGTGAGCCGCTCGACGTAGTAGGAGCCGGCCCAGGGGTCGATGGTGCCCGTCGTACCGCTTTCCTGCTGGAGAACGAGCTGGGTGTTGCGGGCGATACGGGCCGAGAAGTCGGTCGGCAGCGCGATCGCCTCGTCGAGGGCGTTGGTGTGCAGCGACTGGGTGTGGCCCTGGGTGGCGGCCATCGCCTCGATGCAGGTGCGGCCGACGTTGTTGTAGACGTCTTGCGCGGTGAGCGACCAGCCGCTGGTCTGGCAGTGGGTGCGCAGGCTCAGTGACTTGGGGTTCTGCGGGTCGAAGTCGCGGACCAGCCGACTCCACAACGCCCGGGCCGCGCGCATCTTCGCGACCTCCATGAAGAAGTTCATGCCGATCGCCCAGAAGAAGCTGAGCCGCGGCGCGAACTGGTCGATGGTCATCCCGGTCGCAAGCCCGGCCCGGATGTACTCCACGCCGTCCGCAAGCGTGTAGGCGAGCTCGAGGTCCTGGGTCGCCCCCGCCTCCTGGATGTGGTAGCCGGAGATGGAGATGGAGTTGAAGCGGGGCATCCTCGCCGCGGTGTAGCTGAAGATGTCGGAGATGATCCGCATGCTCGGCTCGGGCGGGTAGATGTAGGTGTTGCGGACCATGAACTCCTTGAGGATGTCGTTCTGGATGGTCCCGCTGAGCTGCTCCGGCTTCACCCCCTGCTCCTCGGCCGCGGCGATGTAGAGCGCGAGCACCGGCAGCACGGCACCGTTCATGGTCATCGACACCGACATCTCGTCGAGCGGGATGCCGCCGAAGAGCGTCCGGGTGTCGTAGATCGAGTCGATCGCCACGCCGGCCATGCCGACGTCGCCGCGCACCCGCGGGTGGTCGGAGTCGTAGCCGCGGTGGGTCGCCAGGTCGAAGGCGACGCTCAGCCCCTTCTGGCCGGCCGCGAGGTTGCGCCGGTAGAACGCGTTGGACTCCTCGGCGGTGGAGAAGCCGGCGTACTGCCGGATCGTCCACGGCTGGGTCGTGTACATGGTCGGGTACGGCCCGCGCAGGAACGGCGAGAGGCCGGGCCAGGTGTCGAGCGCGTCCAGCCCCTCGAGGTGCTCGGGGCCGTAGATCGGGAGGATGTCGATCCCCTCGGGGCTGGTCCACGCCTCGCGATTCGTCTGCGGAACGACGTGGTCTTCACGCGGGACCGCCGCAGACGAATCGTGCAGGGGCAGCCCGGCGAACGACTTCGGGACGCTCATGCGAGCCTCTCCCTCGTGCGGGTCACGAACTCGAGGGCATCGACGCCCATCGCCGCGGAGTCGTCGACGCCGTCGCGGTTCCTTCCGGCGATGACGACCCAGCCGGCACCGGCCTCTCGCAGCGCCGTGATTGCTTCGTCGGCCCACGCTTCGTAGGCCCCTTCGCTGCCTGCGAGGAACACGACCTGCTGCCCGTCGTACGCCGCGACCAGGTCGTCGGCCGTTTCGGTCGGGCCGGCGACATCGACGGCGATGCCGCCGGACGCGAGCAGGTTGGCTGCGAACGTGGCGCGGGCGGTGTGGGCGGCGACCGTGCCCATGGTCGCCAGGAACACGTGCCCGGCGGGCGGGTCGTCGCGAAGCGCCTCGAAGGCGGCGCCGTAGCGGCGCACGGCACGGCCGTCGGGCGCGGGCACCCGCTCGGGGAGCGTCTCGGCGAGGTTCGGGAACTCGGTGAGCCCGGTCAGCGGGCGCTTGCGGGTCGCGACCTCGCGGTCGCGCCGTTCGACGGTCTTCGCGATCTCGGCATCCAGGTCCAGGCCCTCCTCGAGCCTGCCGAACAGCTCCCAGGCAGCCACGGCGAGGTCGTCGGTGAGCTTCTCGACCGCGTAGGCACCACCGGCCGGGTCGCTGGCGGCGGCGACGTGCGACTCGTCGATCAGCAGGTGGGAGGTGTTGCGCGCGACCCGGCGCCCCAACGTGTCGGGCGTCCCGAGCGGGCTGTCGAAGGGCAGCACCGTGACGGCGTCGGCCCCTCCGACCCCGGCCGCGAAGGCGGCCACGGTGGTGCGGAGCATGTTCACCCAGGGGTCGTACTTGCTCATCATCGGCCGGCTGGTCACGGCGTGCTGGTGCTGCGTCTGGTCCGCGACGCCGCTCAGCTCGAGCACCCGCGCCCACAGCCGGCGCGCGGCCCGGAGCTTGGCGATGGTCGTGAACTGGTCGTCGGTGGCGGCGTAGCGGAACTCGACGATCCTGGCGGCCTCGTCGAGGCCGATGCCCGCGTCAGTCAGGGTGCGCAGGTACGCCGTGCCGACCGCGAGCGAGTCGGCGAGCTCCTGCACGTCGGAGGCACCCCGGTCGTGCACCTCGGTCGCGTCGACGACGAAGGCCCGGATGCCGGTCTGCCGGGCGAGCTCGGCGAGCTCCTGGGGCGCGGAGCGGGCGTCGAGGCCGAGGTTGGTCGCACCGTGCAGCTCGCGGCCCTCGGCGTACTTCACGAACGCGCGGGCGCCCGCCGCCGTAGTCTGCAAGCACAGCGGCGCGAGGTCGAGCAGGACCTGGTCGAGCAGGACCTGCCAGTCGGTGTCCCCGTCGACCTCGAGCCAGAGCGAGGTGACCCCGCCCTCGAGGTCGGTGAGCAGCGTCTCGTTGTCCGTCTTCGCATCGGTGACTGCGACGTGCGCCCGGATGTCCCACGCCCCTGGTCTGGTCGGGCGGCCCGTCGTGACGAGCCCGTCGAGCAGATCCGGCGTACCGAGCGGGGTGATGCCAATCCCGTCGAGGGTCGTCAGTGTGAGCTTGTCCCAGACCTGCGAGTCGGCGTCGTCGTCGGTGAGCCGGCGCGCCTTGCGGAGCACGGTAGCGGCGGCTGCCTCCCACTCGGCACGGTCGTGACCGTCCTCGGGCGCGACCAGGTCGAGGCTGCCCTGGCCCACCTCAAGCTCCTCGGTCACGCTCGAAGCGTAAGTTCGCGGCCGCCGCAGGGCCATCGACTGTGAATTTGTCCATCCCAGGGGTTGAGGTGGGCCCCTGAACAGGAGCAACGTGTCCCCATGGCGGACAAAGGAGCTCGTGCAGCCGGCAGACAAGATCTCGAGGCCCTCAAGCCCGATGAGATACGCAACGTCGTGCTGGTGGGGCCGAGCTCCGGTGGCAAGACCACGCTCCTGGAGACCTTGCTGGTGCGCGGCGGCGCCCTGACCCGCGCAGGCACGGTCGCCGAGGGCACCACGGTGTCCGACTTCGAGACCGGTGAGCGCTCGCACGGGCGCTCGATGGCGCTGTCGGTGGCGCCCGTCGTACACCGCGGCGTGAAGGTCAACCTCATCGACACCCCCGGCTACGCCGACTTCGTGGGCGAGCTCCGGGCCGGGCTCAGGGCCGCGGACTGCGCACTGTTCGTGACCGCGGCCAACGAGCCGGTCGACCAGGTCACGGCGATCCTGTGGCGCGAGTGTGCGGACGTCGGGATGCCGCGAGCGGTGGTGGTGACCAAGCTCGACCATGCGCGCGCCGACTACCCAGGGGTGCTGGCTGCAGCACAGGCGACGTTCGGGAGCACCGGCGACAAGGTGCTCCCGTTGCATGTCCCGGTCATGTCCGGCACCGAGGTCACGGGGCTGATCGGGCTGCTGGGCCCGGACACCGACGCCGACCACGAGGACGCCCGCGCCGCGCTGATCGAGGGGATCATCGAGGAGTCCGAGGACGAGGGGCTCATGGACCGCTACCTCGGCGGCGAGACCGTCACCGAGGACGCCCTGCTCGAGGACCTGCACCGCGCCATGTCTCGCGGCACTTTCTTCCCCGTCCTCGCGGCCTGCTCGACGAGCGGCGTGGGCTGCGACGAGCTGCTCGACCTGATGGTGCGCGGATTCCCGGCGCCCAGCGAGCACCCGAGTCCGGACACGTTCACGCCCGCGGGGGCGGCCGCCGACCCGGTCACCTGCGATCCGCAGGGTCCGCTCGTCGCCGAGATCGTCAAGACCACCAGCGACCCCTACGTCGGCCGGGTCAGCCTGGTGCGGGTCTTCTCCGGAACCCTCGATCCCGACAAGCCGGTGCACGTGTCCGGCCACCTCACGTCGTTCTTCGGCGCCGAGTACGGCCACGCCGACCACGACGACGACGAGCGCGTCGGTGCGCTGTCCCACCCGTTCGGCCAGTCCCTCCAGCCCGCGAACCGCGTGGTCTGCGGCGACATCGCCACGGTGGGGCGGCTCGGGCGCGCGGAGACCGGGGACACGCTGTCCTCGGTGGACGACCCGCGGGTGCTCCGGCCGTGGTCGCTGCCGACGCCGCTGCTGCCGGTGGCGATCGAGGCGGAGACGAAGTCCGACGAGGACAAGCTCTCGACCGCACTGTCCCGCCTGGCCGCCGAGGACCCGTCGCTGCGGGTCGAGATGGGCGCGGGCGAGCACAGCCAGCTGGTGCTCTGGACGATGGGCGAGGCGCATGCGGACGCGTCGCTAGAGCGGCTGTCCGAGCGGTTCGGCGTCTCGGTCCGGCAGCTCGAGGTCCTGGTGCCCATGCGCGAGACCCTGGCCGCTGCCGGCACCGGGCTCGGACGGCACGTGAAGCAGTCCGGTGGCCACGGCCAGTACGCCGTCTGCGAGATCGAGGTCGAGCCGCTGCCCCGGGGCTCCGGGTTCGAGTTCGCCGAGCGGGTGGTGGGCGGCGTCGTACCCAGGCAGTTCATCCCGTCGGTCGAGAAGGGCATCCGCGCGCAGATGTCACGCGGCTGCGACGGCCACCCCATGGTCGACGTCCGGGTGACGCTCACCGGCGGCAAGGCACACAGCGTCGACTCCTCGGACATGGCGTTCCAGAGCGCCGGTGCGCTGGCGCTGCGCGAGGCCGCCAACAACGTGGGCGTGCAGCTCCTCGAGCCGTACGACGAGGTCGAGGTGACCGTGCCGGACGACCTGGTCGGCACCGTGATGAGCGATCTGTCATCCCGGCGGGGCCGGGTGCTCGGCCAGGACACGGCCGACGGGATGGCCGTCGTACGCGCGCACGTGCCGTGCTCGGAGCTGATCCGCTACCCGATCGACCTCCGCTCAGCCACGCACGGCACCGGCTCGTTCACCCGCACCTTCTCGAGCTACGAACCCGTGACGACCTGACCCGGCGCACTGCCAAGGGGTTGCTGTGAAGCGTGAGCCCACCAGCGTCAGCCATCAGGAGCTGCTGTCCACCTACCGGTTCGTCCGGCTGGCCATGCCAGGCCTGGCGTTCCTGCTCGCGGTGGGCGTCACCATCCAGATCTTCAGTCCAGCAGACAACTGCTGGCTCGGCTCGATCAGCGCCTACTACTACACCCCGGCACGGGCCGTGTTCGTCGCCTGCCTCTGCTCCATCGGCACCTGCCTGTTCGTCTACCGCGGAACGACGGAGCGCGAGGACCTGGTGCTCAACATCTCGGGCATCCTCGCGTTCTTCGTGGCCCTCATCCCCACACCGCTCGACGAGGCCGAGACCGGCCCGAAGAGCCTGTGCGGGAGGAGCAACGTGCCGACCGACACCCAGCTGTCGGACGCGCTCGCCAACAACATCTGGTCCGCCCTCGCCGCGCTCGTGATGGTGGCAATCGCCTACGCGGTATTTGGCGGATTCATCAAGCAGGGGCATGGCCGCCCGAGCACGAAGGCGGTGGTCACCAGTTTGGTCGTGGCGGCCGTCCCGGTCGTGTTGTACGTCGGATGGCCGGACAAGGTGGAGAGCTGGGGGCACTACGTCGCCGCGGTCGGTCTCTTCATCGGCGTGATCCTGATGACCCTGATGCACACGTGGCCGGGAACCTTCGCAGGCAAGCGCGCCGACGGCTCCCGACCCACGACCGAGCCCAAGTTCCAGAAGATCTACGGAGCCGTGATCGCGCTGATGGGGGTCGTCCTGGCCGTGGCCCTGGTGATGAAGTTCGCGCTGGACCGCGACAACGCATTGTTCGTGCTCGAGTCCGGACTGATCGCGGCGTTCGTGATCTTCTGGTCGGTGCAGACCTGGGAGAACTGGGGCGTGGAGAACGAGGCACAGGCGGACGCCGCGCAGGCGGACGCGGCGCAGGCGGCGACAGCCGACTAGCCGCAGATGTCCGGCGACCGCTCGTCGATGCGGCGGTAGATCGCCCGACGCGGGTTCGGCTCGTCGGACGCCTTGGCCCATCCGCGCTGGATCAACCGCTTGCCGACATCGGCGCCGTCGCGCTCGACGTAACGCAGCAGCCTGCCGTCGCCGTCCTTGTCGAGACCGGGACGGGTCAGCGTGACCAGGTGGCCGACGACCAGCTTCGCGAGCACGTCGGTTCCGCAGCTGTCCGCGATCCCGACCAGCCGCACCTGGGCACCGTTGGAGAGCCGCAGCGCGCTCCCGTCGACGGCGGCGTCGACCTGCCAGGTCCGGCGGTCCGGGTCGGTCTCGTCGTCGGGCTCGTCGTCGGGCTCGGTCTCGTTGTCGGGTTCGGTCTGCTCACTGGCCGGCGGACCCGGAGTGCTCGAAGCCGGCGGCGGGAACGGACCGTTGTTGGACGTCGCTGTCTGATCGTCACCGACCACCAGCACCGCGGCACTGACCAGGACCAGAACGGCGACGGCAGCCAGCACCCAGGGCGCGAACCTGCGCACGTGCTCATCGACTCCGGCCGGCGGCTCCCCGGGCACGCCCGAGCGACGCTCGGTCCACCGCTCGCCGTTCCAGTAGCGCTGATGGCCCGGCGGTGCTTCGTAGTCCGGGTACCACCCCGGAGCAACGCCCCCCGTCACGCCCCTAGGAACGCACAGGGCTGTGGGGTGGTCAAGTCCGCCTTACACCGGGTTGGGTATTGACAGTCAGCCCTCTCAGGCCTTGCCCGCCGGGCGCTTGACCGGGCTCGTCTCCCGCTTGGGGGCGACCTCGCGGCCGTCGTCGTCCTTGTTGCGGAGACCGATCTTGGCGCCGAGCCACACCAGCGGGTCGTACTTCTTGTCGGCCACGCGCTCCTTCATCGGGATGATCGCGTTGTCGGTGATCTTGATCCCCTCGGGGCAGACCTCAGTGCAGCACTTGGTGATGTTGCACATGCCGATGCCCGCGGCCGCCTCGGCGAGCTCGCGGCGGTCGTGGGTGTCGAGCGGGTGCATGTCGAGCTCGGCGTACCGGAGGAAGAAGCGCGGGCCGGCGAAGGCGGGCTTGTTGTCCTCGTGGTCGCGGATGACGTGGCAGACGTTCTGGCAGAGGAAGCACTCGATGCACTTTCGGAACTCCTGGCCGCGCTCGACGTCGACCTGGGCCATCCGGCGCTTGCCGTCGGCGTCGCGCGGGGGCGGCGCGAACGACGGGAGCTCGGTGGCCTTCTCGTAGTTGTAGGAGACGTCGGTGACCAGGTCGCGGATGATCGGGAAAGCCCGAACCGGGGTGACCGTGATCGTGTCGTCGGGCTCGAAGTCCGACAGCCGGGTCATGCACAGCAGCCGGGGCCGGCCGTTGATCTCGGCGGAGCAGGAGCCGCACTTGCCGGCCTTGCAGTTCCAGCGCACCGCCAGGTCGCCGGCCTGCGTTGCCTGCAGCCGGTGGATGGCGTCGAGGACGACCTCGCCCTCGGAGACCTCGACGGTGTAGTCCTCGAGACCGCCGCCCTGGTCGTCACCGCGCCAGACCCGCATCTTCAGCTCGTGAATCTCAGCCACGTCGCGTCCTCACTTGTCCTCGAAGAAGGCCTTGAGCTCGTCGGGCATGACGGGGAGCGGCTTCTCGGCCAGGTCCACGCCGTCGCCGGACGAGTTGAGCGTCAGCACCAGGTTCTTCGTGCCCCACTCGGCGTTCGGGCCGGGGAAGTCGTCACGGGTGTGTCCGCCCCGCGACTCCTGGCGCGCGAGCGCCGCTTTCGCGATGCACTCCGAGACGAGCAGCATGTTGTGGATGTCGAGGGAGAGGTGCCAGCCCGGGTTGTAGGCCCGGGCGCCCTCGACCTTGAGCAGCTTGGCCCGTTCCTTGAGCTGCTCGATCTCCTTGAGCGACTGCTCGAGCTCGTCCGAGTTGCGGATGATGCCCACCAGGTCGTTCATCGTCTGCTGGAGGTCGGCCTGGATCGTGTAGGCGTTCTCCTCGCCCTTGGGGTCGAACGGCGCGAGCGCGGCCTGCTCGGCGGCCTCGAGCTCCGCGTCGACCGAGGGACGCTGGGAGATGCCGGAGGAGTACGACGCTGCGGCCTCGCCGGCCCGCTTGCCGAACACGATCAGGTCGGAAAGCGAGTTGCCGCCCAGGCGGTTCGAACCGTGCATGCCACCCGAGCACTCACCGACGGCGTACAAGCCCTTGATGCCGGACAGCTCTGTCTCCGGGTCGACCTCCACGCCGCCCATGACGTAGTGGCAGGTCGGGCCGATCTCCATCGGCTCCTTGGTGATGTCGACGTCCGCCAGCTCCTTGAACTGGTGGTGCATCGACGGCAGCCGCTTGTGGATGAACTCCGGCGACCGGCGCGAGGCGATGTCGAGATAGATGCCGCCGTTCGGTGATCCCCGGCCGGCCTTGATCTCGGAGTTGATGGCGCGAGCCACCTCGTCGCGCGGCAGCAGCTCGGGTGGCCGGCGGTTGTTCTTCTTGTCGTCGTACCAGCGATCGGCCTCCTCGACCGTGTCCGCCGTCTCTGCTTTGAAGAACTCCGGGATGTAGTCGAACATGAACCGCTTGCCCTCGGAGTTCTTCAGGATGCCGCCGTCGCCGCGGACCGACTCCGTGACCAGCAGCCCCTTCACGGAGGGCGGCCAGACCATCCCCGTGGGGTGGAACTGGACGAACTCCATGTTGATCAGGGCAGCGCCGGCGCGCAGCGCAAGGGCATGGCCGTCGCCGGTGTACTCCCAGGAGTTCGACGTCACCTTGAAGGACTTGCCGATGCCGCCGGTGGCGAGCACCACGGACGGCGCCTCGAAGGCGATGAACGTGCCGGTCTCACGCCAGTAGCCGAACGCACCACTGATGGCGCCTCGACCCTCCTCATTCGGTGCCTGCAACAGCTCGGTGACCGTGCACTCCATGAACACGTCGATGCCGAGCTCGACCGCCCGCTGCTGGAGGGTCCGGATCATCTCCAGACCGGTGCGGTCGCCGACGTGCGCGAGCCGCGCGTAGCGGTGGCCGCCGAAGTCGCGCTGGGAGATCAGCCCGTCCTCGGTGCGGTCGAACAGCGCACCCCAGTCCTCGAGCTCCTGGACCCGCTCCGGCGCCTCCTGGGCGTGCAGCTGAGCCATCCGCCAGTTGTTGAGCATCTTCCCGCCACGCATGGTGTCGCGGAAGTGCACCTCCCAGTTGTCCTCGGGCCAGCGGTTGCCCATGGCCGCCGCGATGCCGCCCTCGGCCATCACGGTGTGCGCCTTGCCGAGCAGCGACTTGGTGACGATCGCGGTCTTCGCGCCGGCGTCGTGGGCGGCGATCGCGGCGCGCAGGCCGGAGCCGCCGGCCCCGATGACGACGACGTCGTACTGATGCTTCTCGATGTGCTCAGCCATTTGTCACTCGCCTCAGAAGAACCGCGGGTCGTCGAACGCGCCCGACGCCAGAAGGTAGATGTAGAGGTCCACCAGCGCGACGGAGAACAACGACAGCCACGCGTAGTTGGCGTGCCGCTTGTTCAGGACCGAGACCCAGGTCCACAGCCGGTAGCGCACCGGGTGCTTGCTGAAGTGCCGCAGTCGACCGCCGACGATGTGGCGACACGAGTGGCAGGAGAGCTGGTAGAGCCAGATGAACGCGACGTTGACCAGCATCAGCACGGTGCCGAGACCCATGTGGATCCCGTCGGACTCGCCGGGAGCGGGGCCGAACGCCAGGACGACGTCCCAGGTCAGGATCAGCGCGACCACGAAGGTGGCGTACCAGAACCAGCGGTGCACGTTCTGGAGGATCAGCGGGAACCGGGTCTCGCCGGTGTACGCCGCATGCGGCTCGGCGACGCCGCAGGCCGGCGGCGAGAGCCAGAACGAGCGGTAGTAGGCCTTGCGGTAGTAGTAGCAGGTCAGCCGGAAGCCCAGAGGGAAGATCAGGATGATCAGGGCCGCCGAGAGCGGGAACCACCCGAACGGCTGGCCGAAGTCCGACGAGCCCTCGACGCAGTCACCGAGGCACGGCGAGTAGAACGGCGACAGGTAGGGCTCCGCGAAGTAGTCCCTGCCCATGAACGCCCGGATCGTGGAGTAGACGACGAAGGAGAAGAAGACCGTGAAGGTCACCGCCGGGTAGAGCCACCAGCGGTCCTGCCGGAGCGTCCGGGCGTCGATGCTGGCCCGAGTCGATCCGCCGACCCCCGCGGCCATCGGTCCGTCACTGCTCTGGACGGCCGACTCCCGCGCGTCCGTCGACGCCATGCACCACACCTCCGCTAGCTACACCGGCACCTGCCAACCGCGCAGTCTGCACACTGCCACGCCGAATGTGAACTGGATCCACCGGGTCTGAGCCCGAACGCGGGAAATGTCACAGAGCGGACCGGGGGCGCAAGGTCACGGGGCGATAGCCTGTTTTGGTGGCGACCACACGTCCGCATCCGGGTCAGACCACCGGTCTGGTCACCGGCGCGAGAGCGGCCCGGTCCACGATCGCGCTGAAGATGCTGATGGCCGTCAGCGGCATCGTCTTCATCCTGTTCGTGCTGACGCACATGTACGGCAACCTCAAGGCGTTCAGCGGGCACGACGCCTTCAATGAGTACGCGGAACACCTGCGGACCATCGGTGAGCCGTTGCTGCCGCACGGCGGGGTGCTCTGGATCCTCCGCGCCGGGCTCATCGTCTCGCTGGTCGTCCACGTGACCTGCGCAGTGGTGCTCTGGCGGCGAGCAAGCAGCGCCCGCTCGACGAAGTACGTCGTGAAGAAGAACGTCGCCTCGACGTTCTCCTCGCGCTGGATGCGCTGGGGCGGCGTCGCACTGCTGCTCTTCGTCGTCTGGCACCTCATCAACTTCACGATCGGCAAGGTCAACGTGCAGGGCGGGTCGACCGACGACCCCTACGAGCTGCTGGTCGACTCCTTCGAGGTCTGGTGGCTCACCGTCATCTACCTGGTCGCCATGGCCGCCCTCGCAATGCACCTGCGGCACGGCGTCTGGAGCGCCGCGCAGACGCTCGGCCTCACCAACAACGCGCGCGCCCGCCGCAACGCGAACGTGATCGGCATGCTGCTCGCGGTCGTCATCGCCGGCGGGTTCTCGCTGGTGCCGATCTTCACGCTGGCAGGAGTGATCTCGTGAGCCTGATGCCTCCCGGCCCGGACATGCCGGACACCACCAGCGCCTTCGAGGCCTCCCTGAGCCGCGAGCCCGGCGGGGAGGAGTACGACGACGCGGCCGGCTACTACGTCGACGGCGACCCGATCGCGGACACCAAGTCCCCCGGCGGGCCGCTCGAGGACCGGTGGGGCACCCGCAAGTTCGAGGCCCGGATCGCCAACCCGGCCAACCGCCGCCGGCTCTCGATCATCGTGGTCGGCACCGGCCTGGCCGGCGCCTCCGCTGCGGCCACCCTCGGCGAGGCCGGCTACGTCGTGAAGTCGTTCTGCTACCAGGACAGCCCGCGCCGCGCGCACTCGATCGCTGCCCAGGGCGGCATCAACGCGGCCAAGAACTACAAGGGCGACGGCGACTCCGTCTACCGGCTCTTCTACGACACCATCAAGGGCGGCGACTACCGCTCGCGCGAGTCGAACGTCTACCGGCTGGCCGAGGTCAGCGTGAACATCATCGACCAGTGCGTCGCCCAGGGCGTCCCGTTCGCCCGCGAGTACGGCGGCCTGCTCGACAACCGCTCGTTCGGCGGCGTCCAGGTCTCGCGCACCTTCTACGCCCGCGGCCAGACCGGCCAGCAGCTGCTCATCGGCGCCTACCAGGCGCTCGAGCGCCAGGTCGCTGCCGGCACGGTGCGCTGCTACACCCGGCACGAGATGCTCGAGCTCATCGTCGTCGACGGGCGGGCTCGCGGGATCATCGTCCGCGACCTGGTGACCGGTGAGATCGAGACCTACTTCGCCGACGTCGTCGTGCTGGCCAGCGGCGGCTACGGCAACGTCTTCTTCCTGTCGACCAACGCGATGGGCTGCAACGTCACGGCCACCTGGCGGGCGCACCGCAAGGGCGCACTGATGGCCAACCCCTGCTACACGCAGATCCACCCGACGTGCATCCCGGTCACCGGCCACCACCAGTCCAAGCTGACGCTGATGTCGGAGTCGCTGCGCAACGACGGCCGGATCTGGGTGCCGAAGAACAAGGCCGACTGCACCAAGAACCCCCGGGAGATCCCGGAGGAAGATCGCGACTACTACCTCGAGCGCATCTACCCGGCTTTCGGCAACCTGGTCCCCCGCGACATCGCCTCCCGCCAGGCCAAGAACATGTGCGACGAGGGTCGCGGCGTCGGCCCGGAGGTCGAGGGCGTACGCCGCGGCGTCTACCTGGACTTCGCCGAGGCCCTCGAACGACTCGGCCGCCCCGCGATCGAGGCGAAGTACGGCAACCTCTTCGACATGTACGCCCGGATCACGGGTGAGGATCCCTACGAGGTTCCGATGCGGATCTACCCGGCGGTCCACTACGTGATGGGCGGGCTGTGGGTCGACTACGACCTGCAGTCGACGATCCCGGGGCTCTTCGTCACCGGTGAGGCGAACTTCTCCGACCACGGCGCGAACCGGCTCGGCGCCTCGGCGCTGATGCAGGGGCTGGCCGACGGCTACTTCGTGCTGCCGAACACGATCCGCGACTACCTCGCCGACGGTCCGTTCGACCGGGTGCCGGAGGACCACCCCGCGGTGGTCGAGGCGCAGGAATCGGTCAAGGACCGCGTCGCGTCGTTCCTGTCCACCAACGGCACCCGCAGCGTCGACTCCTACCACCGCGAGCTCGGCAACATCATGTGGGAGTACTGCGGGATGGAGCGGACCGAGGACGGGCTGCGCAAGGCGATCGACCTGATCCGCAGCCTGCGCGAGGACTTCCATCGCAACGTCAAGATCCTCGGGTCGGCCGAGAGCCTCAACCAGTCGCTGGAGAAGGCCGGCCGGGTCGCCGACTTCTTCGAGCTCGGCGAGCTGATGTGCATCGACGCCCTCAACCGGCGCGAGTCGTGCGGGGGCCACTTCCGGGGCGAGTCGCAGACCGAGGACGGCGAGGCCTTGCGGCACGACGAGCAGTACGCCTACGTCGCGGCCTGGGAGTGGGCCGGCGCCGGCGAGTCGCCGGTGCTGCACAAGGAGCACCTCACCTACGAGTTCGTCGAGCTGAAGTCGCGGAGCTACAAGTGAGGGCGCTGCCATGAGGATTGGGCTCAAGATCTGGCGCCAGGCCGACTCCGACTCCCCGGGCGCGATGGCGACGTACCAGCTCGACGAGGTCTCCGCGGACATGTCGTTCCTCGAAATGCTCGACGTCCTCAACGAGGAGCTCATCGGCAAGGGCGAGGAGCCCGTCGCCTTCGACTCCGACTGCCGCGAGGGCATCTGCGGCGCCTGCGGGCTGATGATCAACGGCCAGGCGCACGGCCCCGAGGTGACCACCACGTGCCAGCTGCACATGCGCTCCTTCGAGGACGGCGACGAGATCGTCATCGAGCCGTGGCGCGCCGACCCGTTCCCGGTGATCAAGGACCTCGTCGTCGACCGCCGCGCCTTCGACCGGATCATCGCGTCCGGTGGCTACATCTCGGTCAACACCGGAGCGGCTCCGGACGCGCACGCCGTACCGGTGCCGAAGGACAAGGCCGACCGCGCCTTCGACGCCGCCACCTGCATCGGCTGCGGCGCCTGCGTCGCCGCCTGCCCCAACGGCTCGGCCTCGCTGTTCCTGGGCGCCAAGATCACCCACCTCGGCGAGCTGCCTCAGGGCCAGGCCGAGCGCGACCGCCGGGTGGTGCACATGGTCGGCCAGCACGACGCCGAGGGCTTCGGCGGCTGCACCAACATCGGCGAGTGCACCGCCGCCTGCCCCAAGGAGATCCCGCTCGACGTGATCTCCCGGCTCAACTGGGACCTGCACGCCGCACTGCGGCACGGGCACTGAGCGGCTAGCGCTCGCACGACGCCTTGTGCTCGGCGACGCAGCGGTCCCTGCCCCTGCCGCCTTCGGCCAGGTCGGGACCGGGCCCACCGATCAGCACGTCGTTCCGCTTGGTGCCGTCAAGCTTGTCCGGGCCGCGCTGTCCGAGCAGCCGGACACCAGGACACCTCCTGTCACCCTTCCTGTCCGATGACCAGAGCCGGTCGTTCCCGTTGCCGCCCCTGGCCACGACGTCGCATCCGGACAGGATGAGGTAGTTGCGGAAGTCATTGCCGAAAGCCCGGATCTTGTGCGCGTTCATGTAGATGTCGTTGACGCCGCTGATCGCGAAGCCAAGGCCCTCGCCCAGGCTCACCCGACCGCTTCGCAGGTCGACCCGGAGCCCGTACTTGCTGTTCTCGGGCGCGGCCAGGTGGACGGTGGGGTTGTCCAGCACCTTCGAGACCCGCGCTCCGCGCCGGTAGTCGGCGATGACCGTGCCCGTGAGCTCGCTGGGGACCTGGGTCCACTCGAGGTAGAGATCGCCTAGATAGAAGTTGACCCTGATGTCCAGGTGCTCGAAGTCGATCACCGTCGGCAGCCCTTCTCCGTCGTTGTCGCCGAGCAGCTCGATGGAGTCCAGCCCGCTACCGCCGTCGAACACATCGAGACCTCCACCAACGACGCACACGGTGTCGTCCCCGGCGCCCGCCAGCACCGTGGTCACGGGGTCGAACGGGTCATCACTGCCGGCGACGATCACGTCGTCACCGGCAGTGCCGTTGACTGTCCCAGTGCTCTGCACGATCGTCGCGACCTTGCCCTGGCAGGTGTCGGCCGCTGCGTCAGCGGACAGGGGGACCGCAGCCGCACCGAAAGCGGCGAGCAGCAGAGTGGTGGAGGCGATCAGTGGGCGGGTCGCGATCATCGGTAACGGCTCCTCGTGTTGCCGGCCCTCGGGGCCAGGATTCTGGGATCACGTCGTCTGATGCGCCGAGGGCCCGATCGGTTCGCATGAGGATCGACGCCGCTACTGGGTACGGACACGTGGACGAAGGAGGGGAATTGTGGCTCTGATGACCGAGGTGCTTCTCGTGAGCGGGGTGGCGCTGGACCTGGTCGGTGCCGGTGTCCTGTCACACGCCCACAACGCCGAGTCGATCGTCGAGCTGCGCGAGGAGATCGGCGAGGAGGGATCGGCGGTCGGAGAGGACGACGCGTTGGCCACTCACGCCCAGCTGCTGGCAGAGAAGCGGATCGGCTTCCTCCTCCTGACCGTCGGGCTGGTCCTCTACCTGAGCGGGCTCGTGTCGAAGAGCCCCGAGGGTCTGGGGCAGATGGCGACCATCGCGGGAGGTGTGGTGCTGGCCAGCCTCCTGGCCAGCGTGCTCTTCACCCGGGTCTTCGGACGCCGGATCCACGAGCAGGCCCGCCGCGCCATGGACCAGCAGGACCCGAGCGCGCTCCCCGAACAGTAGAGAGACCCGCGGTCAGGAGTCGTCGCCGCGGCCTGCGCGCGCGACGGCGGTCGCGGCGGCCGCACCAACGGCGGCACCGGCCGCGAACGCGCCTTTCTTGAACCGGCCGCTCGGCGCGTCTGCATCCTCCTCGGCCGGCGGCGACGGCGGTCCCTGCACGGGTTCGGCGGGCTCGACCACCCGCTGCTCCCGGGCCAGCGGGTGTGTCCAGGCCCAGGCGGCGGCGTACAGGACCACCCGCGAGAAGTAGTTGATCCAGACGAGCAGGATGAGCGCGAGCCCGAAGACCTGGAACGCCGGCTGGTTCTGAGTGGCGCGGATCAGCAGCCCGGAGACCTGCTTGAGGATCTCGAAGCCGACAGCGCCCAGCAGGGCGCCGGACCACATCCCGCGCTTCGGGATGTCCGGGGCAGCCAGCAGCCGGAACATCGCGAAGAAGAGGAATGCGTTCGCGAGCAGTCCGAGCACGATGACGAGGATCTGGACCAGCCAGCCGAGCTCGGTGCTCAGCCCCAGCCAGCCCAGCAGGTCCTCGGAGAACCCGGACACGATGCCGGTGAAGGCAACCGCGAACAGCAGGACGGCGCCGATGATCGTCAGCGTGATCAGGTCGCGGACCTTGCCCATCACGAAGTTGGGCTGCTCGCGCTGCGGCAGTGCGAAGACGGTGATCAGGGCGTCCCGTAGCGCGGAGAGCCAGCCGAGGCCGGAGTACAGCACACCGACCAGACCGATGATCCCTGCTGTGGCCGCGGACTTCTGGATGTCATTGATGTTCAGCTCGTCCGGCCCGGACCCGATCAGGCCGGGGAACATCGACTCGATCGCCGTGACCAGGGTGTCCTGGGCATCCGGGTAGACCTTGGCGACCCAGCCGACCACGAAGAAGGCCAACGCCAGCACCGGGAAGACCGACAGGAAGCCGAAGTAGGTCACCGCGCCGGCCTGCTGGCTGGCCTTGGTCTCGCCGTAGTGCTCCTGGGTCGCCAAGGTGTGGTCGACCGCAGGGTGGTCGTGCCGCAACTCTGCGATGCGGCCCTTGATGCGATCGACGAAGGCCGGCATGGGGGTCAGGTACCCGGGCCGAGTGGGAAGTTGCGGGTGGGCGTCCAGCCCAGCTCGTGGTCGTGGACGTAGAGGCGGAAGTCCTCGACGTCGAACTCGCACTCGAAGTCGGCCAGCTCGTCGAAGGCCTGGTCGAGCCGGCTCTCGGCGACGTGGTGGGCGATGGTGACGTGCGGGTGGTACGGGAAGGCCAGGTCTACGGCGAGCGGCCCCCGGCGTACGGCGGCCGCCAGCTGCTCGCACTGCGAGATGCCCTCGACGACGGTCACGAACACCACGGGCGAGATGGGGCGGAAGGTGCCGGTGCCGCGGAGGTGGACCTCGAACGCCGGGACCTCGGTGGCGGCGACCGCGAGGTGCCCCTCGATCTGCCCGAGCTCCTCGTCGGTGACCTCGGTCGGCGGGACCAGGGTGATGTGGGTCGGGATCGTCGCGGCCATCGCGTCACCGACGCTGGTGCGGTAGTCCTGGAGCTCGGTAGCCCATGGCTCCGGGATGGCCACCGCCACTCCGATCGTCGGCACGAGGACACAACCTACTCAGGCGCTATCGCGGCTTCGCCACGAACCCCACTCGCTGGTAGATGTCGTCAAGGGTGGCCTGGGCGACCTCCTGTGCCTGCCGGCGGCCCTGCTCCAGAACCTGGGTGAGGTGGGCCTGGTCGTCGAGGAGCTCGAGGGTGCGGTCGCGGAACGGCGTCACGAAGTCGACGACCACGTCGGCGAGGTCAGTCTTCAGGTCGCCGTACCCCTTGCCGGCGTACTGGTCCTCGAGGTCCTGGATGCTTGTCGCGGTCAGCGAGCTGTAGATGGTGAGCAGGTTGCTGATGCCCGGCTTCTCGGCCATGTCGAAGCGGATGTCGCTGCCCGAGTCGGTGACCGCGCTGCGGATCTTCTTCGCGCTCACCTTGGGGTCGTCGAGCATCTCGATGATCCCGGCCGGGCTGGACGCCGACTTGGACATCTTGGCCGTGGGGTTCTGGAGGTCGCCGATCTTGGCGGTCGCCTTGAGGATGTAGGGCTCGGGCAGCCGGAGCGTCTTCTTGTAGCGGCTGTTGAACCGCTGGGCGAGGTCGCGGGTCAGCTCGAGGTGCTGGCGCTGGTCCTCGCCGACCGGGACGTAGTGCGGGCGGTAGAGCAGGATGTCGGCCGCCTGGAGCACCGGGTAGGTGAACAGCCCGACGCTCGCCGCGCCCTCGCCACCCTTGGCGGACTTGTCCTTGAACTGGGTCATCCGCCGAGCCTCGCCGAAGCCGGTCAGGCACTGCAGCACCCAGGCCGCCTGGGCGTGTGCCGGCACCTGGCTCTGGATGAAGACCGCCGACCGCTCTGGGTTGATGCCCATCGCCAGCAGCTGGGCCGCGGCGCGCAGGGTGCGCTCGCGGAGCGCCTTCGGGTCCTGCTCGAGGGTGATCGCGTGCAGGTCGGCGATGAAGAAGAACGGCGCGTGGTCGCGCTGCAGGTCCACCCACTGCCGGAGCGCGCCGAGGTAGTTGCCGAAGTGGAAGGAGTCGGCGGTCGGCTGGATCCCCGAGAGGACCCGCGGCCGGGCGCCGCCCGAGACGACGTCGGGCACGCTGACCTCGGGCTCGGTGGTGGGGGCGGCGGACATGCCCGGCATTCTCCCCGATGCTCACCGAGAACGTACGACGACGTCCACAGCCTTGGCGCGCCTGCCCCGGCGACGGCCGTTACCCTCGCGCCGTGCCCTCCGCCCACGAGCTGGTCCGGTCGTTCTACGACGACCTGTGGAACCGCTGGGACGACACCCTCGTCGACGACGTCCTCTCCCCCGACTTCGCGTTCCGCGGCTCGCTCGGCACGTCCACCGTGGGTCGCGACGGCTGGCGGTCCTACCGCGACACGATCCGGGCCGGATCGTCGGACTTCCACAACGAGGTGGTCACCCTCGTCTGCGAGGGCGACACGGCGGCCGCGCGGCTGCTCTACTCCGGCAGCCACACCGGCCCGCTGCTCGACCTACCGGCCACCGGACGCCGGTTCGAGTACGCCGGCGCGGCGTTCTTCACCGTCGAGGACGGCCTGCTCTCCTCGGCGTGGGTGCTGGGTGACCTGGACGGGCTCCGACGTCAGCTCGAGTGACGCCGACGCGAGGGGCGGCCGATGGCCCACTCGGCGATGGCGAGGTTGATGACCCAGCCCGCGCCCTTGGCGAGATCGTCCCGGAGCTCGCCGGTCCCCCACAGTGCGCCTCCGATGCCCTCGGTGAAGGCTTGGGTGCCGGCTGCCAGGCCGATGGCGTACGCGCGAATCATCCATGCCCGGTGGGCGGGGATGTTGCGGCGACGGGCCGCGTTGAACCCGAGGACGAGGGAGCCGGCCATGGCCGAGGCGAAGGTCAGTCGCAGCACGAACAGCAGGTCGCCGGTCCCCGGCTTCTGGCTGTAGGCCAGCGTCATCCAGAGTGCGGAGCCAGCCACGCACAGGCCGGCGACGGCCAGCACCCGCCCGGCCCGCCGGTGCCAGGCCCAGTGCCGCCGCCGGAAGCGAGGCGCGAACTGGAGCGCTCCGAGGAGGGCGTACGTCGTGGCCCCGAAGATGTGGATGACCAGCGGCAGCGCGAGGCCCGCGAAGCGTGGGTCCGCGGGCAGCACCTGCGGGCCACCGGCCAGCTGCAACAGCCGAAGGGTGCCGGCCACGAGCGGGATCGCACTCAGCGCCACCAGCGCCCCGGGGACCGCCCGGCTCGGACCGCCGGTCCGCTGCGGAGTCGTCTGCAGGACGGCGTTCATGCCGACTCCTCCGCAGGAACCTGGGTGACCGAGAGCAACGGGAGGCCGAGGTCGCGGAGCCTGGCCAGCAGGCCGTGCAGTGCGGCCTGGTCGGCGACCGGCCCCCGGATCAGGGTGGTGCCGTCGGCGTCGGAGCTCACGGTCATCCCGTCGAACCAGCTCGTCCAGCGCTGGTCCAGCCGCCCCCGGAGGTGGATCTCGTACCAGTCGTCACCGGCGCTGCTCGTGTTCATGTCCGCAAGCTAGGAGCGCGGACGGTGAGTGGTCGTCACACCATGTGGTGAGCGAGGTGGTGATCTTCAGCCGGCGGAGCGGTTCAGCAGCCCCAGCTGATGGGCGGTGCTGACCGCCGCGCGCCGGTTGTTGACGCCGAGCTTCGTGTAGATGTGCTTGGTGTGCGTGCGCACCGTGTTCAGCGACACGACGAGCTGGCGGGCGATCATCGGGCCGTCGAGATCGCTGGCGAGCAGGCGCAGTACGTCGAGCTCGCGGTCGCTCAGCGGGTCCACGAGACCGCCGTCGGTGGCGGGCGGCGTCGCCGCCGACGCGGTGGTGGGCAGGGGCAGCGCTGCCGCCGCGGCGACCTCGCGCACGAAGTCCCAGTCGGGTCTTTGTCGCCCGAGAGTCTCCAGCAGCTTCGGCATCGCCGGACCGGCGCCGACGAAGACCCGGAGCCATCCGTCCGGCTCGGCGAGGGCCAGCGCGCGCTCGAGTGGAGCAACGTCATGCTGCGCGACCGCCTGGAGGGTCAGGATCTCGATGACGGTGCCGACCCTCCCGCCGTCCTCGGTGGCGGCGAGCAGGCGCTCCAGGAGCCCGAGCGCGTCCTGCATGGCCCCCACCGATCGGGTGTCGGCGTGCTGCGCCATCAGGATCCGCGCCAGGGTCACGTGCTCGTACTCGTGCAGGTAGGACAGGTCGTCGGCGGCGGACAGGCCCTGGCGTCGTGCCCAGGACAGGGCCTCCGCGACGTCACCGCGGGCCGCCAGCACTCGCGCGTGGACAGCGTGCACCGGCTGCACGTTGGGTGAGTAGTCGCCGACGTACACGCGCTCGGCCTCCTCGAGGAGCTGCAGGGCGCTCGCGGAGTCGCCTTCCGCCTCGCGGAGCCGGGCCATGGCCACGCGCCGGCGGTAGGGGTTCTGGGCCAGCTCCGCAAACTCGCCGAGCTCGTCTGCGCGGCGCAGATGGTCCGCCGCCGCTGCCAGGTCGTTGCGCTCCCAGGCCACCCTGCTCAGCGCGACCAGCATGTCCGCGATGCCGCGTAGGCCGGGTTCTTCGCGTCCGGCCAGCTCGAGGGCGCGCTCGATGGCGCGCTGGGCCTCGTCGAGGCGGCCGAGGGTCAGCTCGAGGTCGACGAGCGTGATCGTGGTGCCGCACACGTCGGCGATCCGCCCGACCTTGCGTAGCCCCTCGGTGGCGACCGTGTAGCCGCGGTGGGCGGCCTCGAGGTCGCCCATGGTCCAGGACGCCAGGCCCGACAGTGCCGACGCAGCCGCGCGGGGCAGGTCGTCGTCCTCCGGCGACAGGGCGAGCGTGCGCTCGGCGTGAGCGATCGTGCCGACGGGGTCGCCGGTGTTGAGCGCCAGCGCGGCGCGGTACATCTCGATCGACGCGGGGATCCGCGCGAACTCTTCTCGATCCACCACGACCAGCTCGTCGCGGGGCAACGCGAGCTGCCGCTCGATGTCCTGCAGCCGCTCCTCGACGCCGTCGAACTCGTTGCTGGACATCAGGGCCCCGACGAGGCCGGACGCCAGGACCGGACGGTTCCGGAGCACCGTGTCCGGGATGGCGTCGACCCAGGCGCGGAACACCGCCTCCCGGCGTACCCGGCCCAGCTCCGGGATCGCGAGCTCGGCCAGCTCCGCCGCGCGCGCGTCGTCGCCGGCGGCGAGCGCGTGCCGGACCGCCGGTTCGGGCTCAGCGGCATCGTCGTACCAGTCGCTGGCGCGCCGGTGCAGCCCGGCGACCCGGTCGGGGTGCTCGCCGAGCAGGTGCGCGCGCAGGACGTCGGCGAACAGGTGGTGGTAGCGGTACCAGCGGCGCTGGTCGTCGAGAGGCACCACGAACAGGTTCCGGCGGTCCAGCGACTCCAGCATCTGGCTGCTCCCGGACGTCTCGGTGACGGCGTCGCAGAGGGGGCCGGTGAGCCGCTCCAGGATGGCCGTCCCGAGCAGGAAGTCGCGGATCTCCTCGGGCTGGCGGTCGAGGACCTCCTCGACGAGGTAGTCCACGACGTACCGGTCGTCGCCGGCGAACCCCGCGATGAAGCGGGACGGGTCGTCCCGGTCGCGCAGCGAGATCGCGGCGAGCTGCAGCGACGCGATCCAGCCCTCGGTCCGGGCCTCCAGGGCCTCGACGTCGTGCGCGTCCAGCTCCAGCCCCGTGGCGTCGGCGAGGTAGGCGGTGGCCTCCTCATGGTTGAACCGGAGGTCGGCCGCGCGGACCTCGGTGAGCTCCCCGCGCGCTCGCAGCCTCGCCAGCGGCAGCGCCGGGTCGGCGCGGGTGCTGATGACCAGGTGCACCTGCGGCGGGAGGTGCTCGAGGAGGAAGGCCACGCCCGGCTGGATCTCCGGGCTCTCGGCGAGGTGGTAGTCGTCGAGGACGAGGTCCACGTCGTCGGGGAGGACGCTGAGCTCGTTGAGGACCGTCGCCAGGACGCTCTCGACCGGCTGACCTGCCTCCAGCAGGGCCAGGCCCTCGGCGCCGGCGCCCGGTGCGGCGCGCTCGAGAGCGGTCAGCACGTAGGACCAGAAGGCGGTCGCACCCGTGTCCGCCTCGTCCAGGGACACCCACGCGATGCGCCGGGTCCCGACCTCAGCGTCGGCAGCACCGGCCAGCCAGGCGGCGAGCAGCGTGGTCTTCCCGAACCCCGCCGGGGCCGAGACCAGGGTCAACCGGGTCCGTCGGGTCCCCAGGATCTGGTCGAGTCTGGGGCGCGGGACCAGACCGTGCCGCACCCGCGGGTGGAAGAACTTGGTTTCGACAAGGGCGAGAGGCATCAGTGCTCCCCTCGCCCGCTGCTCGGGGAGGCGCGCACGTGCATCCGCTCACCTGGACGGCCGAAGATGCTCAGCACCTCCGCGGGGCCCTCGCCGGCGCTGCCGAACCAGTGCGGCAGCTGGGTGTCGAACTCGACCGCCTCGCCCACCCCGAGCACGAGGTCCTGGTCGCCCAGGATCAGCCGCATCCGGCCGGCCAGCACGTAGAGCCACTCGTAGCCGTCGTGGGTGCGCGGCTTCGGGGTCGACTGGCTGGCCGGGATCACGATCTTCCAGGCCTGAACGCCGCCGGGCTGACGGGTCAGCGGCAGGACGGTGCGTCCGTTGACCCGCCGCGGCTTGAGCCGGATCCGGGGGTCGCCGACCTCGGGCGCGCCCACCAGGTCGTCCAGGGGCACTCGGTAGGTCTGGGCCAGCGGTAGCAGCAGCTCCAGGCTGGGCCGTCGCTGGCCGTTCTCCAGCCGCGACAGCGTGCTCTTCGAGATGCCGGTGCGCTCCGCGACGTCCGTCAACGTGATGCCGCGCTGCTCCCGCACCTTGCGCAGCCGGGGGCCCACGAGGTCCAGCGCGGCACTGATCTCCGTCACCGGCCCATTGGACCTCGCAATTCCCGGAAACAGCAACAATTGTTGTCGAAGCGGGGACGAGGAGCGACGCTCGTGACATGAACGAGTACGACGTAGCAGTGGTCGGCGGCGGCGCCGCCGGCCTGTCAGCAGCCCTGGTCCTGGCCCGCGCCCGCCGCGCGGTCGTGGTGATCGACGCGGGCGCGCCCCGCAACGCACCCGCCGCCCACATGCAGGGGTTCCTGTCTCGCGACGGCATGCCACCGGCGGAGCTGCTGGCGGCCGGCCGCGACGAGGTGGCCGGCTACGGCGGGCACCTGGTCCGCGGCACCGTCACTGACATCGCTGCTGGCGACCACAGGGGCTTCGAGATCTCCCTGGCGGACGGGCAGGCACTGTCCGCCCGCCGCGTCCTGGTCACCACCGGGCTCCGCGACGAGCTCCCCGACCTGCCGGGCGTCCGCGAGCGCTGGGGACGCGACCTGCTCCACTGCCCCTACTGCCACGGACACGAGGTCCGCGACCAGCGCCTCGGCGTACTCGGCGGCAACCCGGACGCCGTACAGCACGCACTCCTGATCCGGCAGTGGTCCACCGACGTCGTGTTCTTCACGCACACCGGCGGGCTGACCGCCGACGAGCGCGAACAGCTCGTGGCCCGGGCGATCGGCGTTGTCGACGGCCCGGTCAGCCGCTTGGTCGTCGAGGACGACCGCCTGCAGGGTGTCGAGCTCGAGGACGGCCGATTCGTACGCCGCGACGCGGTCTTCGTCCGTCCCGCCTTCACCCCGAACAGCGACCTGCTCGCCGGGCTCGGATGCGCGATGCACGAGACCGGCTGGGTCGTGGCAGACCCGACGGGCCGTACGACGGTGCCGGGCGCGTGGGTCGCCGGAAACGCCGCGAACCCGCGAGCCCAGGTCATCACCGCCGCCGGCGAGGGCTCGGCCGCCGCGATCGCGATCAATGCCGACCTCGTCGACGACGACGTCCAGGCCGCTGTCCGCGACTTCCGTGCAGGCCTCCCCGCATGACCACCCCGACCGTCTCGCCGCCCACCAAGCACCAGCTCGCCCTGATGATCTGGGTCGCGGTCTTCCCCACCCTCACGGTGCTCAACCTCGCGCTGGGCGACACCCTCGCCGACCTGCCGAGCGCGCTGCGGACCTTCGTGCTGGCGACCGTCGCGGTCCCGATCGTCATCTACGGCCTCATGCCCCGCCTGCACCGGCTTCGCGCCCGGATCATCGGCGCCCGGGATCACCACAAGGCTCACCACGTGTGGTGACGACCACTCACCACATCCGTTCCTAGCTTCGGGCCATCAGATCCACCCCGATCCCGAAAGGCCCGATCATGAACAGGTTCACCCGCAGCATCGGAATGACGAGTGCCAGGCACCCGTGGCGCACCATGGCCGGCTGGGTCCTCGTGATGGCGACCGTGTTCTTCCTGGCCGCCACCGGGGGCGGCACCTTCACCGAGCAGTTCAGTGTCCCCGACAGCCAGAGCGCACGCGCACTCGACCTGCTCGACGAGGGCTTCCCCGAGGCGGCCAAGGGCAAGGTCCTGGTCGTCTTCGCGGTCGAGAACGGCGAGACGCTCGAGAGCCACCGAGCAGACGTCGACGAGGTGCTGACCGAGGTCGGAACCTTTGACCACGTCGCGTCGGTGAGCGACCCGTTCGCGGCCGGCACCGTCTCGGCGGACGGTCGGATCGGGTACGCCGAGGTGTCCCTCGACGCCCCGCAGCGTGAGATCGGCAAGCCTGCGTTCACGGTGCTGTCGAACGCCGTCTCCGGACTCGAGATGCAAGGACTGCAGGTCGAGCTCGGCGGCGACGCCGTGTTCCTCAACGCCGAGGACGACACCGGCCACGTGGGGATCGGTCTCCTGGTCGCGCTGCTCGTCCTGGTGGTCGTGTTCGGAACGCTCGTGGCCGCCGTCGTGCCGATCGGCCTCGCGATCGTCGCCGTCGGCGCCGGCATCGGGGCCGTCACGCTGCTCGCCGGCACGATGGACGTGTCCGCCTCCGCCATCCCGATCGCCGGCCTGGTCGGCCTGGGAGTGGGCATCGACTACGCGCTGTTCATCGTGGTCCGCTACCGGGAGAACCGTGCCGCCGGCCAGAACGACACCAACGCACTCGGAAACGCGATGGGCTCGTCGGGTGCGGCCGTGGTGTTCGCCGGTGGGACCGTCATCGTCGCGACGGCGTCTCTCGCCCTCACCGGCCTCGGGGTCCTCACGTCCATCGGCCTCGCCACCGCCCTGATGGTCCTCTTCGCGGTCGCGGCCGCGGTCACCTTGCTCCCGGCGCTCCTCGGGCTCCTTGGTGGCCGGATCGACAGCGGCCGAGTGATCCGTCGTCACCGCACCGTCTCGCGCCCCGAGGACACCGCCTGGTGGCGCTTCGGGCACCGGGTGTCCGGACGCCCGTGGCCGTACCTGATCGGCGCCGTGGTCGCGCTGCTCGCCCTGGCCGCGCCCACGTTGTGGCTCCAGACCGTCTTCCCGGCGGCCGGTGACGCCCCAGCCGAGACCACGCACCGACAGGCCTACGACCTGCTCGCCGAGGGGTTCGGCATCGGGTTCAACGGTCCGATGCTGGTGGTGGTCGACCTCGACGCCCCCGGCGCCGCCGCCGCCGACCTGCCGGGCCTGACCGAGGAGGTCTCCTCCATCGAACGGATCGTCTCGGTGAGCGAGCCGCAGACCTCCGCCGACGGCGGCACCGCGGTGTTCATGGCGATCCCCACGACGGGCCCGGCCGATCCGGACACCTCGATCGCCATCGATCAGGTCCGTGAGCTGATCCCCGGCAACGTCTACATCTCGGGGATCACCGCGGTCACCGACGACGTCAACACCCAGCTGAGGGACACGCTCCCGCTCTTCATCGGCGTCGTGATCGCGATCTCGTTCCTGCTGCTGATGATGGTGTTCCGCTCGGTGGTGGTGCCGCTGAAGGCAGCCGCAATGAACCTGCTGTCGATCGGCGCCGCCTATGGCGTCCTTGTCGCGGTCTTCCAGTGGGGCTGGGGCAGCAGCCTGATCGGCCTCGAGGGCCCGACGCCGATCACCTCGATCATCGTCGTGATCATGTTCCCGATCCTGTTCGGGCTGTCCATGGACTACGAGGTGTTCCTGCTCTCGCGGGTCAAGGAGGAGTACGACCGGACCGGCGACAGCGTCGAGTCGGTGGCCCGGGGCCTGGCGGGGACCGGACGGGTCATCACCTCGGCCGCCCTGATCATGATCGTGGTCTTCCTCAGCTTCGTCGCCAGCCCGGTGCCGTCGCTGAAGATGCTCGGACTGGGGCTCGCCGTGGCGATCCTCGTCGACGCCACCATCGTCCGGATGGTGCTGGTGCCGGCCACGATGGCGCTGCTCGGCAAGGCCAACTGGTGGCTCCCCGTCTGGCTCGACCGGGCCCTGCCCCACCTGAGTGTCGAGGATGCCCACGACACCGAGGCCCCGGCCGAAGACCGCGACGACGTCTCGGTGCTCACCCACTGACGCGTCACCGCATGACTGCTGGCCCCCGCGACCTGCGGGGGCCAGCAGTGCTCAGCTCACCCGAACAGGAGAAAACCATGTCCCTCACCGTCAATGCGCCGCTCGCTTCGGCGTACCCGGCAACCGAGCTGTCTCTCGCTCGCCTGCACCTGATGCGCGCCGGCTACCTCCTGATGGGTGTTGGGCTCGCCCTCGTGAAGTGGCCACTCCTGCCCGAGGCGCACTCGCTGCCGCTCTACGAGGGCGTGACGCTGTGCCTCCTCACGGCCATGTCACTCCTGGCGTTCGTCGGGCTGCTGCACCCGGTCAGGCTGCTGCCAGTACTCCTGTTCGAGTCGGGCTGGAAGCTCCTCTGGCTCTCGCTGGTGGCCCTCCCGCGAGCCATCTCGGGCGACCTCGACTCGGCCACAACCGGCATCTTGGTCAACTGTTCCGTGGTCGTCCTCATCCTCGCGGTCATCCCGTGGCGTCACGTGTGGCGCACCTACGTGCGCACGTCCGGAGATCGGTGGCGCTGACCGGGGCACGCCCATCCACAGGTCGGCCGTCCACGTAGGCTGTGGCGGTGGGTGACGTGCTGGACGACGGGCCGTTCTTCCACGGCACGAAAGCCGATCTGCAGGTGGGAGATCTGCTCACGGCGGGCTTCCGGTCGAACTACCGGCCCGAAGTCGTGATGAACCACATCTACTTCACCGCGCTGCCTGACGGTGCCGGGCTCGCGGCGGAGCTCGCGGCTGGCGAGGGAGCTCCGCGTGTGTACGCCGTTGAGCCAACAGGGGCGTTCGAGAACGACCCGAACGTGACTGACAAGAAGTTCCCCGGCAACCCCACCCGTTCCTACCGCAGCAGGGCACCACTCAAGGTCGTCGGCGAGGTGGCCGACTGGACACGGCAAACCCCCGAGGCGCTACTGGCATGGCGCGCCCGGCTGGCGGCGATCCGGGATGAACGCGGCGAAATCATCAACTGATCCAGCTCAACTGGCAGGGGCACCGAGGAGATCCCACAGGTTGCCCCAAGGGTCCCTGAAGACGCAGACGCGCCCGTAGGTTTCGTCGCGGACCGGGCGGACCACCTCGCAGCCCGATTGCAAGATGCGCGCCAGGGTGTCGTCGAAGTCCTCGACGCGAAGGAACAGTCCGACCCTCTGGGCGAACTGGCGTCCAATTGCCGCAACCTGCTCGTCGCCGTCTGCGCGAGCAATGACAAGCCCGGCACCTCCGTCGCCAGGCCGCACCACGACCCACCGCTTCGGGCGGCCGTCCGTCGTCATGGAGGGGGTGTCCTCGGCCAGGACGAAGCCAAGCGTGCCGGTGAAGAACTCGATGGCGGTGTCATAGTCGTCGACGATGAGCGAGAAGAGCTCCAGAGGCACGTAGCAACGCTATGGCGCAGCGGCAGGTCAGTCGACGACGGCGCCCCCGGTCAGGTTGATCTCGGTCGCGGTCATGGTCGCGGCCCAGTCGGACGCGGCGAACACGGCGGCGTTCGCGACAGCCTCGTAGCTGGGGCGTCGTGGCAGCAGCAGGTCGCCAGCCTCTGGATCAGGCTCGCCCGGCTTCGGGGAGCCTGGCGAGAGCAGCCAGGCGACGCGCACACCCTGCGGCCCGAGCTCGGCCGCCAGCTGCCGGCACAGACCGGCTACTGCGGCCCAGGCGACGTGGGAGCCACCGAGGTTTGGGATCGCCTCCCGTCCGCCGCCCATGACGAGGATGACGCCGGTGCCGCGCACGACCATGTGCCGTGCAGCGGCGGTGGCCACGGTGCAGGTCGAGGTGACCGCCTTGGCGACCGGCTGCATGACGTCGCCGACCGACATGTCGACCAGCGGCGTGCCTTGGACGTCGTCGTTGAAGGTGGCGTTGAAGCACACGTCGATGCCGCCGCTCCGGTCGGCCACCGCCGCGGCATGCTGTTCAACCGCGTCACGGTCCACCGCGTCGACGATCGCGACGCGCGCGACCCCGCCGCCGTCCCCGATGCGGCTGGCGACCTCCTCGAGGGAGTCTCGCGTGCGACCCGTGAGGTGCACCTCGGCACCTTCCCGCGCGTACGCCTGCGCCACCGCGGAGCCGATGGCTCCACTCCCCCCGTGGACGATCGCGGTCCGGTTCTTCAACAGCATCGCTTTCCGCCTTTCGTCTTCTCGCTCACCAAGAAGGACCGCACGAGAGCCGGGAATCAATCGGTGGCATCGCAATCAGTTTGCGTCTCGCCGCCGCGTCAACGACCCTGCCCGCATGCCAGTCCCCACCGCCGCACCGACCCTGACCGACGGCGTCGTCACGCTGCGGGCGCACCGGGCCGAGGACGTGCCGCGCATGGTCGAGCAGTGCCGGGACCCCGTGTCGGTCGCGTGGACCACGGTGCCGACGCCGTACACCGAGTCGGACGCCGAGGAGTTCGGGCTGCGCGACGTGCCGGGCTGGTGGGCCGAGGGGAAGGAGTGGGCGTTCGCGGTCGAGGTCGAGGGCCGGTACGCCGGCACCATCTCGCTGCGCGACGAGGGGCCCGGTCGCGCCGAGATCGCCTACGGGTCGCACCCGGACGTGCGCGGCACCGGGGCGATGCTGCGGGCGCTGCGACTGCTCGTGGACTGGGGGTTCGCCGAGCTGGGCCTGGAGACCATCGTGTGGCAGGCCTTCACCGGCAACTGGCCGAGCCGGAAGCTGGCCTGGCGGCTCGGGGTCACGGTCGAAGGCACCCTGCGCCGCTACCTCCCCCAGCGCGGCGCCCGGCGCGACGCGTGGATCGGCACGCTGCTCTCGGACGACCCGCGCGAGCCGCGGTCGACCTGGCTCGACGTTCCGGTGCTGGAGGGCGACGGCTTCCGGCTGCGGCCGATCACGGTGGACGACGCGGCGCGGATCCACGAAGGCAGTGCGGACCCGGACAGCCAGCGCTGGCTCGGACAGCTCCCGGCGCCCTACACACTCAATGACGCGCTCGACTACGTCGAGAAGCGCCGCGAGCTCGAGGCCACCGGTCAGTGCGTCACCTGGGCGATCGCCGACCCCGACGACGACCGGCTGCTCGGCACGATCTTGTGGTTCAACTGGACGGCCGGGGTCGAGTGCGAGGTCGGCTACTGGACCCACCCCGAGGCGCGCGGGCGCGGCCTGATGACCGCCGCGGTGCGACTGGTGACCGGGCACGTGTTCGAGACGCTCGAGGTGCAGCGGGTCACCGCGTTCGCCGCGGCTGACAACGTCGCGTCACGGCGCGTCATCGAGCGGGCGGGCTACCGGCTCTACGGCATCGAGCGGTACGGCGCGTGGGTCCGCGACGACCACGTCGACATGGCGCTCTACGACGTGACGGCCTCGGAGTGGGCGGCCGGCGTGCGGTCCAGCGAGAACGCGACGGCGAGCACGGCGAACCCCGCCAGCGACAGCCCGGCACCGACCACGAGCGGCGAGCGGTAGCCGTACCCGGCGGCGATCGTCAGGCCGCCGAGCCAGGCGCCGAGCGCGTTGCCGATGTTGAGCGAGCCGTGGCTGAGCGCGGCGCCAAGGGTCTCGGCGTGCTCGGCGACATCGATGAGCCGAAGCATCAGGCCGAGCGCCAGCACCGAGCCCGTCGTGGTGATCAGGAACAGGGCCGGCAGGGCGGCGTAGCCGCCCGGCATCAGCAGCCAGGACAGGAGGAGCGTGAACGCCAGCGCCACCGGGGCGAGGAGCAAGGACTTCTTGAGCGACCAGTCGACGGCCCGGCCGGCCACCCAGTTGCCGAAGACCATGCCGACGCCCAGGGTGAGCAGGAAGACCGGCACCGCGGCGTCCGGGAGGCCGCCGACGTGGGTCGCCATCGGGGCGACGTACGAGTACATGGCGAACATGCCGCCGAAGCCGACCGCGCCGGCGACGATCGCAAACCACACCTGCGGCTTGCGCAGCGCCTGCAGCTCACGTCGGCCGGTCGCCTCTGGGTTCCCGGGGCAGTCCGGCACGAACGCCAGCACCAGCACGATGGTGAGCGCGGCGAGCCCGGCGACCACCCAGTACGACGCCCGCCAGCCCAGGGTCTGGCCGAGCCAGGTCGCGGCCGGCACGCCGACCACGTTGGCGACCGGGAGGCCCATCAGGACCAGTGCGATGGCGCGGCCGCGCCGCTCGGGGGCGACCATGCTCGCCGCCACCAGCGAGGCGACGCCGAAGTAGCCACCGTGCGGCAGCCCGTCGAGGAACCGGGCGACCATCAGAGTGGGGTAGTTAGGGGCCAGTGCGCTCAACGCGTTGAACAACGCGTAGGCCGCCATCAGCCCGAGCAGCAGCGCGCGGCGCGGCAGCTTCGCGCCGAAGAACGCGACCAGCGGTGCGCCGACGACCACTCCCAGCGCGTACGCCGAGATCACCCGGCCGGCCACCGGGATCGACACGTCCACGCCGTCGGCGAGCTGGGGCAGGACCCCCATGGTCACGAACTCGGTGGTGCCGATCGCGAACCCGCCCATGGCCAACGCGATGACGGCGAGCCGGAAGTGCGCCGCTCGGGTGGCGCTGGAGGTCTCGACCGCTGTCACAGGGCTGCTCACTGGCACCATCGTGCTAGCCCAAGACCGCTGGCACCTATTCCAGAGGCTGCGACCGCAGTCTCAGGTTCGAGCCAGCCCGGCACCCGACACGTTCGATGGCGCCCCTGACGACGACCAACTCGCCGTCGGGCACCGGGCCAGCTCAGGGACGGAAAACCAGCCCGTCCCAGCCTTGGGCAGCGCACACCATCGTTTCCGGGGCAGGGACTGGGCCTCAATCACGCGACGAGACCATTTCGGGTCTAACTCGTCGCAACGTGGACCAACCACACACCCACGACGGTGGCAAGTCAACCCTTTGTCACTCGACCCGGACCAGCCCGTCGTGGTCCACGTGCACGTCCAGCCGGTCCGCACCGGCCCGCAGGCCGCGCAGCGTGAAAGCGCCGAGCGCCGTGCTCGTGCGCGCCGGGTGCCGGACGGCGCCGGCCGCGTCGAGCCAGACGCCGCTGACCGCGACGAGAGCGGCGAGCGGCGCGGCGGCCGCCCAGCCCTGCGGTCGGCAGGCGGCCGGGTACGCCGCGGGCAGCGCCAGGTCGGCCGCCGAGTCGCCGCCGTACAGCTCCGGGAGCCGGTGCCCGAACCCCTCGGCGGCACGGAACAGGCCGTGGGCCAGCCGGCCCGCCTGGTCGTGGCGGCCCTCCGCCGCCAGCCCGCGCACCGCGATGGTGGTGTCGTGCGGCCAGACCGTCCCGCCGTGGTAGGAGAGCCGGGAGTAGCGCGGCGAGTCGGACGCGAGGGTGCGCAGCCCGAACCCGGAGTCCATCCGGGGGTCGGCGAGCAGCCGCACGACTCGTTCGGTCGCCTCCGCGCCGAGCAGTCCCGTGCCGAGCAGGTGACCCATGTTGGAGGTCACCGAGTCGACCGGGGCGCCATCGCGGTCCAGCGCGATGGCGACGTGACCTCCCTCCGGGGAGTCGACCCAGAACTCCTTCGCGAACCGCTCCCGCAGGTCCGCCGCCCACTCCTCCAGCCCCGGCACCGGCTCGGCGTCGTGGGCCGCGAGGAGGGCCGCGCCGCGCACCCCGGCCTCATAGGCGTAGGCCTGCACCTCGCAGAGCGCGATCGGCGGCTCGGCGAGCCTGCCGTCGGCGAACTGCACGGAGTCGTGGCTGTCCTTCCAGCCCTGGTTGGCCAGGCCGTGGCCCGTGCTGTCGACGTAGCGGATCCACCCGGTGTCGGCGGACTGCTCCATCAGCCACGTCAGGCAGCGTCGGGCGGCCGGCAGCAGGGCCCGGACCTCGGCTCGGTCGGCCCCCCAGTCGGCGGCATCGGCCAGCGTCGCGACGAACAGCGGGGTGGCATCGACCGAGCCGTAGTAGAGCGGGGGCAGGAAGAACCCGGCGGCGCTGCGGACCTCGTGGAGGATCTTGCCGGGCTGCTCCTCGGTCGAGTCGTCGTCGCGAGTGCCCTGGCGTCGCGCCAGCACCCGCAGCGTCGAGAGCGCCAGCCCGGAGTCGAAGGGCACCAGCATCCGCGCGCACCACAGGGAGTCGCGGCCGAACAGCGTGACGAACCACGGGCTGCCCCCGGCGACGAACCTGTCGCCCTCGTCGGACAGGAGCAGGCCAGCGACGTCGGCCAGGCCCTGGTCGGCCGTACGCCGGACCCGCGCGTCCGCGGCCTCCACCCCGGCCGGCCACGACACCGGCCGGCCTGCGTCGAACGGCCCGCTCACGTCGGTCCGGGCCTTGAGCCGGATCGTCCGCCGATCCCCGCGCTCGAGGCGGAGCCGCCAGGTGAGGGTGCCGGACCCGGCGTCCACCTCGGGCGCGGGCTCGCCCGTCACCTCCGCACCGGGCCACCTCAGTCCGGCGGGGGCCGCTTCGGCGGGCACCCGCTCGCCGGCGCCGCCCTGCCTCACCACGGCCATCGACACACCGTCGGTGCCCAGCCGGATCAGGACGACCAGGTCGACCGGATGCTGGGCCACCGACTCGACCACGACCGTCTCCTCGAAGGCGTCCGCAGCCAGGACCCGGACGCGGTCGAGGCGCACCGTCGGGTCGGCAATCCGGTCGCCGAGGCTTCGAGCGACGTAGGACACCTCGTGCCGGTCGGCCCCGCTGGTGATCGTGCGCACGACGTCGAGCGAGGAGCCGTCCACGAGGAGCTCGACCGAGTCCAGGAGGCGCTGGTCCCCGACGTACCAGCCGCTCACCCCACCGGGCCGGACCTGCCCGTCGGTCGAGGCGAGCAGCACACCGGGGGCGGCGACGCTGGACGCGAGGTCGTGCAGCAAGGGCTGGAGCTGGGGGGTTGTCGGGGCGGGATCTTGCTGGGTAGCCTCCGTCACAGCGCGGATTTTAGCGCTAAACACACCCTGACAGGCAAGGCACGAAGGGAGAGGGCGTGACGCAGCAGCCGCGCGGCCCGGTACCTCACGGCCACGTGACCCTCGGCGACGTCGCCCGCCATGTCGGGGTGTCCGCGCAGTCCGTCTCCAACGCCCTCAACAGCCCCGAGCGCGTCGCCCCCGCCACCCGCGAACGGATCCTCGACGCCGTGCAACAGCTCGGCTACCGGCCGAACCGGTCCGCCCAGGCGCTCCGCAGCCAGCGGTCGCGGCTGATCGGCGTGAAGGTGGAGGCATCGCGCGGCGACCGGGCGGCCCTGCTCCTCGACCAGTTCCTGCACTCCCTGGCCGAGTCGGCGCGCGGCGCCGGGTCCCACCTGATTCTCTGTCAGGCGGACACCGAGGCCGAGGAGATCTCGGCCTACCGCGAGCTCCTCGACACCACGGCCGTGGACGCCATCGTGCTGGCCAGCACGCACGCCGACGACCGCCGGGTGGCCGCGCTGCGTGAGTGGCAGGTGCCGTTCGCGACGTTCGGTCGCTCTTGGGACGGCGACCAGGAGCTGTGCTGGGTCGACGTGGACGGCCGGGCCGGCATCAAGGCCGCCACCGAGCACCTCGTCGCCCAAGGCCACCGAGCAGTCGGGTACGTCGGCTGGCCGCTGTCCTCGGAGACAGGCCGGGACCGGCGGCAGGGATGGTCCGACGCCTGCGTGGAGCTCGGCTTGCCGGCCGGGCTCCACGCAGAGGTGTCCGACGACTTCGACGCCGGCCGGGCGGCCGCGCACCGGCTGCTCGACGGTGGCGACCCCGCGACTGCGCTCGTGTGCACGTCCGACACCCTCGCCCTCGGAGTCCTGCGTGCCCTGGACGAGCGTGGCCTCCGCGCCGGCCGCGACGTCGGCGTCACCGGCTTCGACAACTCCCCCGCCGCCGCGCTCTGCACACCCGGTCTCACCAGCCTCAGTCAGCCGCTGGAGCAGGCCGCCCACGATCTCGTCGCCGCCGTCGAGGAGCTCCTCGCCGGCACCCCCACCCGACGACAGACGCTGCTCGCCCCCGAGCTCGTCATCCGCGAGTCGAGCCTGCCTGGCCCGGCCCGACCGTCCCAACCCAGCAAGGAGACACCATGAAGATCCCTCTCGGGCGCCGCATCCTCACGGCCCTGGGCCTGGTCATGACCGGGGCGCTCGCGCTCGCGGCCTGTGGCAGCTCGGGACCCGACGACGACGGCGGATCGGAATCCTCCTCGGGCAAGCTCAGCGTCCTCATCGGCTCCTCCGGTGACGCCGAGACCGACGCGGTGACGCAGGCCGTGGCGACCTGGTCCGACGAGAGTGGGGTCGAGGCCGAGGTGACAGTCGCCTCCGACCTCGCGCAGCAGCTCAGCCAGGGCTTCGCCAGCAAGAACCCCCCGGACCTCTTCTACGTGTCCACCGACACGCTCGCCGGGTATGTCGCCAACGGCTCTCTCTACGCCTACGGCGACCAGCTCGAAAACGCCGGCGACTTCTACCCCAACCTCGTCGACGCGTTCACCGTGGACGACACGTTCTACTGCGCCCCGAAGGACTTCTCGACGCTGGGACTGGTGATCAACAAGACGCTCTGGGAGGAGGCGGGCCTCACCGACGCGGACGTCCCGACCACGTGGGACCAGCTCGAAACGGTGGCCGGCAAGCTGACCGAGGGAAGCGTCGTCGGGCTGGGGTTCGGCCCGGAGTACCAGCGGGTCGGCGCCTTCTTCCCGCAGGCCGGGGGCGCGATGACCAACGAGGACGGCACCGAGGCGACCGTGGACAGCCCGGAGAACCTCGAGGCGCTGACCTTCGTGCAGAAGCTGATGAAGGATGGCGTGGCGGCGTACTCCTCCGACCTGGGCGCAGGCTGGGGCGGCGAGGCGTTCGGCAAGCAGCTGGCCGCGATGACCATCGAGGGCAACTGGATCGCCGGAGCGATGACCAACGACTTCCCGGACGTCGACTACGCGGTGGCCGAGCTGCCCTCGGGACCCTCCGGGAAGGGCACGCTGGCGTTCACGAACTGCTGGGGGATCGCCGAGGACAGCGGCAACAAGGAGGACGCGATCTCGTTGGTCGAGTCGCTGACCACGCCCGACCAGCAGCTGGCCTTCGCCCAGGCCTTCGGTGTGATGCCGTCGGTCGAGTCCGCCGCGGAGCAGTACGCCGCGAACAGCCCGGACTTCGAGGCGTTCGTCGCCGGCGCCGACTATGCCCAGAACCCGCCCGCGCAGCAGGGCGCGGCCGACGTGATCTCCGACTTCAACGCCCAGCTCGAGGGGCTGAAGGACGGCGACCCGGAGTCGATCCTCTCCTCGGTGCAGGGCAGCCTGCAGGCCGCTCTCGACGCGGACCAGTGAGCCGCGGGACGACCATCGCACGGGGGCGGACTCGCGACGGCTGGCTGTTCGTGGCGCCGGCCGTCGCGGTGCTCGGGCTGTTCCTGCTCCTGCCCGTGCTGATGGCGCTGTGGGTGAGCTTCTCGGACTGGCGAGGCCGGGGCAGCCCGCTCTCGGGGGACGTCGGCTTCGTCGGGCTCGACAACTACCGGGCGATCCTGACCGACGGCGGCCTGGCCGAGAAGGACTTCGGGACCTCCCTCCGCAACACCTTCTACTACGTGGCGCTGGTCGTCCCGCTGCAGACCGCGCTGGCGTTGCTGCTGGCCATGCTGGTGCACACCCGGCTGCTTCGCGGCCGCGGCTTCTTCCGGACGGCGTTCTACTTCCCGTCGGTCACCAGCTCGGTGGCGATCGTCGTGCTGTGGCTGTTCCTGTTCAGCACCTCCGGCCCCGTCAACGAGGTGCTCAGCTGGCTCGGGCTGCACGGGCCGAACTGGTTCCAGGACCCGCGCGGCGTCCTCCATCTGCTGCTCGGATGGTTCGGTGTCGACAACGCGCCCTCGTCGCTGGCCGGCCACGGCTTCCTGGGCATCACGTGGTGGGACTGGCTCTCCGGCCCGTCGGTCGCGCTGGTCGCGCTGATCCTGCTCGCGTCGTTCACCACGTCCGGGACGATGATGCTGCTGTTCATCGCGGCTCTCAACAGCATCGGTGATGAGATCGACGAGGCCGGGCTGGTCGACGGCGCGAACACCTGGCAGCGGTTCCGCCACCTGACGCTCCCCCTGCTGCGGCCCACGATGTTCACGGTGCTGACCCTCGGGCTGATAGGCAGCTGGCAGGTGTTCGACCAGATCTACGTCGGCACCCAGGGCGGACCCGCCAAGACGACGATCACGCCGGCGTACCTGTCCTTCAACACGGCCTTCAACAACCAGCAGTGGGGCCAGGGAGCGGCCATCGCGTTCGTGCTGTTCGCGATCATCGTGGTGCTCACGCTGGTCCAGCGCGCGCTGCTGAGGAACAAGACGTGAGCGCCATCGCGAGCCGGCGTCGCTCGCCGCTGGCGCTGTACGCCGTCCTGATCGTCCTGGCAGTCCTCTACATCCTGCCGTTCCTCATCGAGATCGCGACGTCGTTCAAGACCGAGCCGGACGCGGCCAGTGACCCGATCTCGCTGATCCCGAACCCGGTCACCACCGAGGCCTACAGGGAGCTCTTCCTCCGCTCCGACTTCCCGTTGTGGTTCCTGAACTCGGCCATCGTCACGTTGCTGGTGACTGGAGGCCGGGTCCTGTTCGACTGCCTGGCGGGCTACGCGCTGGCGCGCATCCCGTTTCGCGGACGCAGCGTCGTCTTCGCCACCCTGATCGCGGTGATGGCGGTGCCGAACGTGGTGCTGCTGATCCCCAAGTTCCTGGTCATCACCGAGCTGCGACTCTACGACTCCTACCCCGCTCTGATCCTCCCGCTGCTCGTTGACGCAGCCGGGGTCTTCATCATGAAGAACTTCTTCGAGTCGATCCCGGTGAGCGTCGAGGAGCAGGCCCGCATCGACGGCGCCGGCACGCTGCGGATCTTCTGGTCGATCGTGCTGCCGATGGCCCGGCCTGCGGTGATGACGATCGTGATTCTCTCGTTCCAGGGCTCATGGAACGAGCTGAGCCACTTCATCGTCGCGAGCAGCAAGCCCGAGCTCTACACCCTGACCAAGGGTGTCGCGCAGCTGGCCTCGGGCAGCCTCGGTCAGGGCCTTCAGTACCCGCTCAAGCTGGCCGCCGCCGCGGTGATGACGATCCCGGTCGCGATCGTGTTCTTCGTGTTCCAGAAGCGGATGATCAACACGACCACGGGGGCGGTGAAGGAGTAGGCGCCCGTCAGGAGGCGGGCTCGCCGTACAGGCGGTCGTCGGCACTGTCCCCGCCGACGGCACGCCGCTGCAGGCTGCGGTGCGTGCGGAGGTGGAACCACAGGTCGACCAGCGTCTTCATGCCGCAGAGGACCGCGACCGCGTTGACCTGAGCGCCGTGATCGGTCGCGTTCGGGCCGCCGATGAAGACGAAGCCCAGGATGATCCCGACGTGGAGCACCAACATCCGCGGGTACGGCGCGAACGCGGCCGCCCCCGCCCCGACGACCAGGCGCTCGCCACGGCCGAACCAGTTCATCGCCAGAGACACCACATGGCTCGCCGCGATCACCAGTGACAGCAGCAGCACCTGGTCGATCCCGCCCTCGAGCCCGACGAGCACCGCCATGGTCACCGCGAAGAACCCGTGGACGAGGGTGAAGACGCCGTAGTGCAGGGCGAAGAACGGCGCCAGCCCCATGCGACGTCCGGTGACCCCGCCGATCGTGTCGATCCCCTCAGCCGTCGCGACCCGGACGATCCCGCACGCCCACACCACGACGTTCTCGAACCAGTAGACGAGGAAGACGTCCCCCATCCCCGCGCGTCCCTCGACCACAGCCCACACCGGCAGCAGGTTGACCACGACCAGCAGCACCGCCGTCGCGAGGCGCGCCGTACCGCCCGGCAGCCGTGCGGCGAATCTGGCCAGCAGCTCGATCCCGAGCACGCGCAGGAGGAGGTGCATCAGGAGGCGTCGACGATCCTGGGCTCGGACTGCACCAGGAAGACCTCCCCCGAGCTGGGGGCGCAGGTGCGGCCGGCGTACTCCCCGACGTCGGTGGAGCCGCCGCCGAGCTCGATGGTCTGGCTGCTCCGGGCCACGATGTCGCGGGCCGGGTTGTAGACCTTGAGCTGGTCATCCCTTCCGACGCGCTGCACGGTGGCCTCGTAGCCCTTGGGCCAGACCAGCTCGATCGTGCCCAGTCGCATGCAGCCGTCGTCGCCGAGGACCAGCTCGCCGGTCGCCAGGGCATCAAGGGACGGGTCGCCGGGCTCCCAGTCCGAGGTCAGGATCTTGATCGGGTCGCCGTCGACCAGCTGTTCCTTGTTGTAGTGGAAGTGCAGGTAGGTGAAGCCCAGCGCCGCGATCAGGATCGGCACCGCGACGCACACGGCGTATCCAAACGGGCTCAGCGTCCGCCGGCCGATGTCCGGCGGCCGTGGCGTGTCGGGTGCCTCTGTGCCGCTCACTGGTCGCTCACTGGTCGCTCACTGGTCGCTCACAACGCTTTTCCGGGGTCCCCGCCGAGTTGTTCGTCGGGGGAGCGAAGCGGAGGAGACGAAGAACTCGGTGGGGTGGTGAACGACGCCAGGACCTCGTTGAACGTCGTGGACGGGCGCATCACCGCGGCGGCCTTCTCGGCGTCGGGACGGTAGTAGCCGCCGATGTCGGCCGGGCTGCCCTGGACCTCGAGCAGCTCGTCGACGATCTGCTCCTCCTTGGCGGCGAGGGTCTCGGCGAACGGCTTGAAGACCGCGGCGAGGTCGCTGTCGTCGGTCTGGGCCGCCAGCTCCTGGGCCCAGTAGAGGGCGAGGTAGAAGTGCGAGCCGCGGTTGTCGATCCCCCCGAGCTTGCGGGTGGGCGACTTGTCGTTCTCGAGGAACGTGCCGGTGGCCTTGTCGAGGCTGTCGGCCAGGACCTGGGCGCCGCGGTTGTCGGCGTAACCGGCGAGGTGCTCCAACGACGCCGCCAGCGCGAAGAACTCACCGAGGCTGTCCCAGCGCAGGTAGTTCTCCTTGACCAGCTGCTGCACGTGCTTCGGCGCCGAGCCGCCGGCGCCGGTCTCGAACAGGCCGCCGCCGTTCATCAGCGGGACGACCGAGAGCATCTTGGCCGAGGTGCCGAGCTCGAGGATCGGGAACAGGTCGGTGTTGTAGTCACGCAGCACGTTGCCGGTCACCGAGATGGTGTCCTCGCCCTTGCGGATCCGCTCGAGAGAGAACGCCGTGGCGTCGGCGGGCTTCATGATCTCGATGGTCAGGCCGTCAGTGTCGTGGTCGGGCAGGTATGCGTTGACCTTGGCGATCAGGTTGGCGTCGTGGGCGCGGGCCTCGTCGAGCCAGAACACCGCGGGCGAGCCGGTGGCCCGAGCGCGGGTGACGGCGAGCTTGACCCAGTCACGGATCGGCTCGTCCTTGGTCTGGCAGGCGCGCCAGATGTCGCCGGGCTCGACGGTGTGCTCGATCAGGGTGTCGCCGGCGCCGTTCACGACCTGGACCACCCCGGCCGCCGGGACCTCGAAGGTCTTGTCGTGCGAGCCGTACTCCTCGGCCGCCTTGGCCATCAGGCCGACGTTGGGCACCGAGCCCATGGTGGCCGGGTCGAACGCGCCGTGGGCCCGGCAGTCGTCGAGCACGGTCTGGTAGACGCCGGCGTACGACGAGTCGGGGATCACGGCGAGGGTGTCGTGCTCCTCGCCGTCGGGACCCCACATGTGCCCCGAGCTGCGGATCATCGCGGGCATCGACGCGTCCACGATCACGTCGGAGGGGACGTGCAGGTTGGTGATGCCCTTGTCGGAGTCGACCATCGCCAGGTCGGGGCCGCCGTCGAGCCCCTGCTGGACGGAGGCCTTGATCGCGTCGCCCTCGGGCAGTGCTTCCACCGCGGAGAGCAGCGCGCCGAGGCCGTCGTTGGGCGAGATGCCCGCGGTCTTGAGCGCGTCGCCGTACTGCTCGAACAGGGTCGGGAAGAATGCCTGGACGACGTGGCCGAAGATGATCGGGTCGGACACCTTCATCATCGTGGCCTTGAGGTGCACCGAGAAGAGCACGTCCTCTGCCTTGGCCCGCGCGATCTGCTCGGCGAGGAAGCGGCGCAGCGCGGCGACGTTGAGGAAGGTGCCGTCGACCACCTCGCCGGCGAGCACCGGGATCGACTCCTTGAGCACCGTGACCGTGCCGTCGGTTGCGACGTGCTCGATGCGCAGGGTGTCGTCGGACTCGGTGACCACGGACTGCTCGTTGGAGCGGAAGTCGTTGTTGCCCATGGTCGCGACGTTGGTCTTCGAGTCGGCCGACCAGGTGCCCATGCGGTGCGGGTGTGCCTTGGCATACGCCTTGACCGACGCCGGCGCCCGGCGGTCGGAGTTGCCCTCGCGGAGCACCGGGTTGACCGCCGAGCCCATGACCTTGCCGTAGCGCGCGCGGATGTCCTTGTCCTCGTCGCTCTTCGGGTTCTCCGGGTAGTCCGGCAGGTCGTAGCCCTGCTCCTGCAGCTCCTTGACCGCAGCCTTGAGCTGGGGGACCGAGGCCGAGACGTTGGGCAGCTTGATGATGTTGGCTTCCGGCTGCGTGGCCAGCTGGCCGAGCTCGGCCAGGTCGTCAGCCTGGCGCTGGTCGTCGCTCAGCCGGTCCGGGAACTGGGCGATGATCCGGCCCGCCAGCGAGATGTCGCGGGTCTCGACCTCCACACCCGACTTGGCGGCGTACGCCTCGATGATCGGCAGGAACGAGTACGTCGCGAGCAGCGGCGCCTCGTCGGTGTGCGTGTAGATGATCCTGGCCATGGCTGCGTACTCCTGTGCTGCGGCGGCGGACTGTGACATTTTTGAAACATGTCTTGACGTCAAGATACCCGACGTCGGCTGGACGTCGGCACCCGGCCAGCCTCGCACCGGGAACAGAGGGGCGCAAAGCCGACGGGTCGTGACTAGGCTGCGGCCATGGCTGACTCCTCAACCACCATCCAGAAGATCTCTGCCGAGGCTCTCGGGACGTTCGTCCTCGTGTTCATCGGTTGCGGCACCGCCATCTTCAGCGGGGGCGACTATGTCGCTATCGGGTTCGCATTCGGGCTCGCGGTCCTGGCCGGCGCCTACGCGTTCGGCCGGATCTCGGGGGCCCACTTCAACCCCGCGGTCTCGGTCGGCGCCGCGCTCGGCGGCCGCATGGCCTGGCGCCAGGTGCCCGTCTACGTCGGCTCCCAGCTCGCGGGCGCCGTGGTCGCAGGCCTGGCGCTGTTCATCCTGGTCCAGGGCATCGACGGCTACGAGGTCGGCGACTCGGGGCTGGGCCAGAACGGCTTCGGCGACGACGGCACCGGCTACGCCTGGTGGGCGGCGCTCCTGGTCGAGATCATCCTGACCGCGATCTTCGTCTACGTGATCCTCGCCGTCACCGACGCCCGCAACGAGCACCCGGCCCTCGCGCCGGCCGCGATCGGCCTGACCCTCACGATGATCCACTTCGCGTCGGTCGCGCTCACCGGCACCTCGGTCAACCCGGCTCGCTCCATCGGCGTCGGGATCTTCGCCGGAAGCGACGCGATCATCCAGCTCTGGCTGTTCATCGTGGCGCCGCTGATCGGAGCAGCGGCCGCGGGACTCACCTACCCGCTGGTCTTCGGCCATGGCACCGACCCGGTCGTCGGCTCCGGGCTGAACTTCGCCCGGCCCGCGCCCGCCGCGGTGCCCGGCTACGGCGCGCCCGACCAGTACCAGCAGGAGTGGAACCAGCAGCAGACCGCCCAGGACCAGGCCGCATGGGAGCAGGAGCCGATCATCCAGGACGGCTGGCAGTGGGACCACGCCGCTCAGGAGTGGAAGCCCCTGGAGCAGTGGCAGGCTCCGGCACCGCCGGTCCAGTCCGCCCCGGTGCCGGCACCGACTCCGGCACCGACTCCGGCACCAGCACCGACTCCGGCACCCGCACCGGCCCAGCCGACCCAGCCGGCGCAGCCCACTCCTCCGCAGCCCACTCCTCCGGTTCAGCAGCCGCCGCAGCCGGACCCGGGCACGGAGACCACCCAGCTGCGCCCGCCGCAGTGAGTCGGCCGGAGTGAGTCGGCCGGAGTGAGTCGGCCGGAGTGAGTCGGCCGGAGTGAGTCGGCCGGAGTGAGTCGGCCGGAGTGAGTCGGCCGGAGTGAGTCGGCCGGAGTGAGTCGGCCGGAGTGAGTCGGCCGGAGTGAGTCGGCCGGAGTGAGTCGGCCGGAGTGAGTCGGCCGGAGTGAGTCGGCCGGAGTGAGTCGGCCGGAGTGAGTCGGCCGGAGTGAGTCGGCCGGAGTGAGTCGGCCGGAGTGAGTCGGCCGGGGAGTCGGCCGGAGTGAGTCGGCCGGAGTGACTCAGCCGGGCAGGCTCTGCAGCTCGCCGACGTAGGTGGGGCCGTCGGTCGAGATCTCCTCGACCAGGCCGACCCCGCGCTCGTAGTACGCGCGCCTCGCGGTGCCGGGCTCGAGCGGGCTGGTGATGCCGAGACCGACGACGTGGCTGAACCTCCCGGCCGGCGTGTCCACGGTCCGGCCACGGCTCTCGACGGTCATCCGCACGTCCACCACGTCCGCGTCGTACGCCGCGCGCCAGCCGTCGCCCAGCCGCGGCGTCGCCGGCATGGCGAGGCCCGCCTGGGCGCCTTCCTCGCCGGCCAGCCACACGCCCTCCCGGCCGAACCACCAGACGTTGCCGCGCCGGTCCTGGGCGTAGTAGTCGACGACCTGGTCGCCGGTCGGCTCGGTCCGGGTCACCGCGGTGGTCGCCACCCCCGCGACGTCGTGCGTTCCGTCCTCGACGGTGATCAGGAGAGTCCCGGCGGTGGCGCCGGTGACCGTGTAGCGCCACGTGGTGCCGGACTCGAGCGCGAGCCACGGGTTGTCGATGCGTGCGACGAAGTCGCCGGGGTCCGGTGACGAGGTCGGGATCTGCAGCTCGTCGATGCCCGAGGGCGGGCTGTCGGGTGAGGCGGCCCCGCATCCGCCGGCGACGCCGGCCAGCCCCACGGCGAGCGCGGCAAGGGCGTGTCTTCCCACCCCCGGTGGATGCCAGCGTCGTTCAGGGCGCGCGATGGCTAGGCGCCGCCGTGAAGGCAGGCTGGGTGCCTTTCGAACGTCGGCAACGACGCCAGCGTGCGTGCTGGGCGGCGCTGGCGCCGCCGAGGGTGGGGAGACACGCCCTGACCACTTCGCTCGCCTCGCCACCCTCCCATCGTCTCGCACGCGCCCGCTGCTAGCGTCCATTGGGCCAGCCCTTCCCATTCAGGAGGACGTCGTGAGCGCTGCCCCCTTGAAGGTCGCCGTCACCGGTGCCGCCGGCCAGATCGGCTACAGCCTGCTGTTCCGCCTCGCCAGCGGCTCGTTGGCCGGAGACCGCCCGATCGAGCTGCGGCTGCTCGAGATCGAGCCCGCCCTGAAGACGCTCGAGGGCGTCGTCATGGAGCTCGACGACTGCGCGTTCCCCAACCTCGCCGGCGTCGAGATCGGTGCCGACGCCGAGACGATCTTCGACGGTGTGAACCTCGCCCTCCTGGTCGGCGCCCGGCCGCGCGGCCCGGGCATGGAGCGCAGCGACCTGCTCTCGGCCAACGGCGCGATCTTCACCGCCCAGGGCCAGGCCCTCAACAAGGTGGCCGCCGACGACGTCCGGATCGGCGTGACCGGCAACCCCGCCAACACCAACGCCCTGATCGCCCGCTCCAACGCTCCCGACATCCCGGTCCACCGGTTCTCCGCGCTGACCCGCCTCGACCACAACCGCGCCATCTCCCAGCTGGCCGCCAAGACCGGCGCACCGGTCACCGATATCAAGCACATGACGATCTGGGGCAACCACTCCGCGACGCAGTACCCCGACCTGTTCCACGCCGAGGTCGACGGCCGCAACGCCGCCGAGGTCGTCGGCGACCAGGACTGGGTGGAAAACACGTTCATCCCGACCGTCGCCAAGCGCGGCGCCGCCATCATCGAGGCCCGGGGCTCCTCGTCGGCCGCGTCCGCCGCCTCCGCGACGATCGACGCCGCCCACGACTGGCTGTTCGGCTCCGCCGAGGGCGACTGGGTGTCGATGGCCGTCGTGTCCGACGGGTCCTACGGCGTCCCGGAGGGGCTCGTCTCGTCGTTCCCGGTCACCTGCAAGGACGGCGAGTGGGAGATCGTCCAGGGACTCGACATCGACGACTTCTCGCGCGGGCGGATCGACGCCTCGGTCGCCGAGCTCGGCGAGGAGCGCGACGCCGTCAAGGAGCTGGGCCTGATCTAGCCCTGATCTAGCTGGGCACGTTGGGGATCGTGGTCACCAGGAAGAAGATCGCGGCACCGACCCCGCCGAGCAGCACCGCGTCGAAGAACCGGTTGCGTACGGCGAGCATGCCCGCGTCACGCGCGGGCAGCACCAGCCGCAGCAACGCGGCGAAGCAGAGCGCGCCGGCGAGGCAACGGATCCCGAGCCGCCAGTCGCCGCTCCACACGATCGCGATGCCGATGGCACCCGCCGCGAGGATGAGCAGGTAGAACGCACCGCCGATCGTCGACGGATAGCGGCGTTCCTCCTCGAGCGCGTCGTGCTCCTCCGCGGCGGCATCGAGCTCCTCGGCGATCTCCTCCGGGGAGGGGACCGGCTCGTCGCCCGAGTCGCCCGGGACGGGCGCTTCGGCGGGCGGCTGGTCGGTCATGAAGGTCACGCGGCCCGCTCCGCCATGAGCACGAGGTTGGACAGCAGCATCGCGCGGGTCATCGGGCCGACCCCGCCGGGGTTCGGCGAGACCCACCCCGCGACGTCCCAGACGTCAGCGGCCACGTCCCCGGCGATCTTGCCGTCGACCCGGGAGACGCCGACGTCCAGTACGGCGGCGCCGGCCTTGACCATGTCACCGGTGATGATGCCGGGCACGCCGGCGGCGGCGACGACGATGTCGGCGTTGCGGGTGTGCGCGGCCAGGTCGCGCGTGCGGGTGTGGCAGAGGGTGACCGTGGCGTTCTCGGACTTGCGGGTCAGGAGCAGACCCATCGGGCGGCCGACGGTGAGGCCACGACCGAGCACGGTCACCTCGGCGCCCTCGATCTGGACCCCATGGCGGCGGAGCAGCTCGATGCAGCCGATCGGCGTGCAGGGCAGCGAGCCCGGCTCGCCAAGGACGAGCTTGCCGAGGTTGACCGGGTGCAGGCCGTCGACGTCCTTGTCGGCGTCGACGCGGGAGAGCAGCGCGAACTCGTCCAACCCGGTCGGCTGCTGCACCAGGAATCCGGTGCAGGACGGGTCGGCGTTCAGCTCGTCGATCACCGCCTCGACCTCGGCCTGCGTGGCGGTGGCCGGCAGGTCACGCCGGATCGACTCGATCCCGATCTCGGCGCAGTCCTTGTGCTTGGCGGCGACGTACCAGTGCGAGCCCGGGTCGTCGCCGACCAGCACCGTCCCGAGCCCGGGCGTGACGCCTCGCTCCCGGAGCGCGGCGACGCGCTCGGCCAGCTCGGCCTTGATCGCCTTCAGCGTGGCCGAGCCGTCGAGCTTCTGCGCAGTCATGGGTCCCCTGGATCAGTGGAAGAAGTGCCGAGTGCCGGTGAAGTACATGGTCACGCCCGCCGCCCTGGCCGCCTCGACCGTGAGCTCGTCGCGCACCGACCCCCCGGGCTGCACGATGGCACGGACCCCGGCGTCGATGAGGATCTGGGGTCCGTCCTCGAACGGGAAGAACGCGTCGGATGCCGCCACCGACCCCTTGGCCCGGTCTCCGGCTCGGGAGACCGCCAGCCGGCAGGAGTCGACGCGGTTGACCTGGCCCATGCCGATGCCCACCGAGGCGCCGTCCTTGGCAAGCAGGATCGCGTTGGACTTCACCGCCCGGCAGGCCTTCCACGCAAAGGCCAGGTCGGCCAGTACGTCGTCCGGCGCGGCTTCACCGGTCGCGAGGGTCCACGTCGACGGGTCGTCACCGTCGGCGTCCACGTGGTCGCGCATCTGGACCAGGATTCCTCCGCTGACCTGCCGGAGCTCGGCCGGCGGGCCGTCGCTCTCGTCGTCGCAGACGAGGATCCGGAGGTTCTTCCCACCCCTCGGCAGGGACTGCAGCACCTCGACCGCGCCCTCGTCGTACGCCGGCGCCACGATCGCCTCGGTGAAGGTCTCGCGCAGTTCCTCGGCCATGGCCACGGACACCGGCCGGTTCACCGCGATCACCCCGCCGAAGGCAGAGGTCGGGTCGCACTCGTTGGCCCGGCGGTAGGCCTCGGCCACGTCCGCGCCGACCGCGATCCCGCACGGGTTGGCGTGCTTGATGATGGCGACCGCCGGTACGTCGAAGCCTAGGGCCGCCCGCCTGGCCGCGTCGGTGTCGACGTAGTTGTTGTAGGACATCTCCTTGCCGTGCAGCTGCTCGGCGCCCGCGAGGCCGCCCGTGCCGTCGACGTAGAGGGCCGCCGCCTGGTGCGGGTTCTCGCCGTAGCGCAGCACGGCCGACTTCTCCCAGGTCTCCCCTGCGAACGCCGGCCAGCCGTCCTCCGCGCCGACGTAGGTAGCGGCGAACCAGTTCGCCACCGCCACGTCGTACGCCGCGGTGTGGGCGAACGCCTCCGCGGCCAACGCCATCCGCTGGGCCAGCGTGAACCCACCCGCGGTGACCGCGGCGAGCACGTCGGGATAGCGGGCCGGGGAGGTGACGATCGCGACCGACGGGTGGTTCTTGGCCGCCGCCCGGACCATCGACGGACCGCCGATGTCGATCTGCTCGACGGACTCGTCGGGGCTGGCGCCGGAGAGGACGGTCTGGCGGAACGGGTAGAGGTTGGAGACCACGAGGTCGAACGGCTCGATGCCCAGCTCCTCGAGCTGCTGGACGTGCGAGTCGAGCCGGCGGTCCGCGAGGATACCGGCGTGCACCTTCGGGTGCAGCGTCTTCACCCGGCCGTCGAGGCACTCGGGGAAGCCGGTGAGCTCCTCGACCTTGGTGACGGGGATGCCGAGCCCCTCGATCAGCGCGGCCGAGCCGCCGGTGGACACCAGGGCCACCTGCGCCTCGTGCAGGCCGCGGACGAGTTCCTCCAGCCCGGACTTGTCGTAGACCGAGACCAGGGCTCTGGTGATCGGGATCCGGGCGTCTTTGTCAGCCAATGCGGACCTTCCTGTGCTCGATGGTGAAGCCGCGGCGCGCCAGCGCGCCGACCGTGTCGACCAGCAGCGCGCGCTCAGCGACCTTGATCCGCTCGTGCAGCGAATCGGGAGTGTCGTCGTCCTCGACCCGGACCGCGGCCTGGGCCACGATCGGGCCCGTGTCGACGCCGTCGTCGACGAAGAAGATCGTGCAGCCGGTGACCTTGACGCCATGGGCCAGCGCGTCGGCCGGGCCGTGCGTGCCCGGGAACGCCGGGCTCAGCGCCGGGTGGGTGTTGACGAACCGGCCGCCGAACTCGGTCAGGAACGCCGTGCCGACCAGCTTCATGAAGCCGGCTGAGACCACGAGGTCGGGCCGGTGCTCGGCGACCGACGCCGTGAGCGCGCGATCCCAGCCGGCGCGATCCGTGAAGTCCTTGACGCGGTGCACGAACGTCGGCACTTGGGCCCGTTCGGCGCGCGCCAGCCCCTCGATGCCGTCGCGGTCGGCGCCCACCGCGACGACCGTCGCGCCGTACGCCGGGTCCATGGCCGCGTCCAGCAGCGCCTGGAGGTTGGTGCCGGTCCCCGAGACAAGGACCACGAGGCGAGCGGGAGCGGCCTCGGACGAGGGAATCGGCACGGATGGTGAGTCTAGGGCGCGGGGTCGTCGTGGTTCTCGTCGAGTGACACCAAAGTGCTGTCGTCGGCGTCGTTGGACAGCACTTTCACGTCACTCGACGGGGAACCAGGGGCCTCCGGCAGCGGCTCGAGCCGGCGCCGCTGCCAGAAGGTGGCGATCAGTCCGCCGACCAGGCCGCCGATGCCGAACGCGGTGACGGCGTGCACCAGGACCGCGCCGGCGAGCGGACCGACGTCGGTCATCCGGCCCGGGCCGACCGCGCCACCGGCCAGCAGCGCGAGGAGGCCGAACAGGAGGCCGGCGAGCATGCCACCGCCGCAGCCGTGCAGCGCGCCTTCCTCCCAGCGGTACGTCGGGTGGTGGCGCTGCGCCCTCATCGCACCGAGCGCCGCAACGAGGGGCGGCACCCCGATGAGGGCGGAGGTCCAGCCCGGCGTCGGCCCGGTGTCGGGCAGCGCGGCCAGCAGCGGGAACATCGGCAGCGCGCCGACGGTGACGACCCCTGGCGACACGAGCGTGTTGGTCCCGACCGTGAAGCCGGGGCCCAGCAGGTAGGAGCCGGAGAAGACCACTGCGTTGGGGACCACCAGGAGCGAGATGACGACCAGCTGCACGGTGGCGCCGGTGTCGGTGTGCAGCTGCGAGGTCACGTTGAGCGCCGTGTCGAAGTCGGTGACGAGCGCGACGAGGAACGCCAGCAGGGCGACAGCGAGCCACAGCCTGACCACCTGGCGGCACGCGCCCACGACGGCGATGACGGACGCCGGGAGGGTGGCGGTCCAGATCGCGGCGCGGCCGGAGCCGACCGCGATCGCGGGTGCGCCCAGCACCCCGCACAGCAGGAACGACCAGAGCACGACCCGCGAGGTGTCGGGCGCCGTGGCGGCGGTCGAGGCGAGCGCGCCGGTGACGGCCGCGACGACGACGTAGCCCGCGGCGTAGAGGAGGGCCGCGGCCGGGACCGTCCAGTCGCGTTCACCGTCGGCGATCCGCTGGGCGTCCGGCCCGTGCCCCGAGATCGAGTCGCCGAGCCGGTGGCCGATCCGCCACGTCACCCAGCCGCAGGCCAGCGTGATGCCCAGCGGCATCACCGAGACGAGCGCGCCGGCGACGTGCACGCCGGAACCGTGGGCCATCAGCCAGGCCAGCGCACCGACCCAGAGACCGTCCCGGGGCGCCCCGTGCACGCCCGCGTCGGTGAGGAACCAGCCGGCCACTCCCAGAGCCAGGCAGACCAGCAGCGTGCTGGCCGCGGCGGCGGCGCCGGCGACCGTGGCCACGAGCACGAGCGGGCGCCGGTGGCGCAGGTCGCGCTGGAGCTCCCCCGCCGACGGGCGGGTGCGGTCGGGCATCAGCGCGGTCATGTTTGCCCATCTTCCGGGCCGTGGGGCGGCGTACGTCGCTGCCACGCCGACCCCGGGCGAATCGGGCCACGAATGGGCGCTGTCAGGCCGCGGTCGCTACCGTGGGACGGCCATGTCCACCCCACGACGTTCTTCGTCTCCCCCGCTGCGCTCCTCCGCCGGACAACGCCGCGGGGACCCCGGAAAAAGCTGATGCCCCGCACGCTTCCCCGCTCGAACCCGCGGAGTCCAGAAGGCTTCGAAGCCTTCTACAAGGACGTCCGGGGGCGACTGCTCCTCCAGACCTACGCGCTCACCGGCGACCTGCTCGCCGCCCAGCGCGCCGTGCGCGACGCCATGGTGGTGGCCTGGCACCACTGGCGCAAGGTGTCCCGGCTCGAGCTGCCCGAGGACTACGTGCGCCCGCTGGCCTGGACGCGGGCCCAGCGCCGCAGCAGCGCCCGCTGGTGGGCCAGGCAGAAGGACATCGACGCCGACACCCGGGCCACGCTGGACGCGCTCGGGGAGCTGACCACCACCCAGCGCAAGGTGCTCCTGCTGACCCACCTGACCGCTCTCCCGATCGACCACATGGCGCGCGAGGTGGGGATCACCCGCGCCAGCGCCGAGCGGGACCTGCAGACGGCCAGCGCGCACTTCGCCGTGCACCGTGAGGTCCCGTCCACCGCGATCCGAGGCGTGCTCGAGGCGCTCGCGCCCGCCCTGGAGTCGGTCCGCTGGCCGCGGCCCTCGATCGTGATGCGGGCCGGTGCGGCCCGCCGCCGCGCGCACACTGCCGTCGGCGTCGTGACCGCGGTCGCCGCGGTCCTGGTGTCCGGCTCGCTGGTGACCGACGCGACCGGCGCCCGGCCGGCGCTGGCCTCCAAGGGCATCCTGGAGGGCAGCAGCACCGGCCCGGAGCAGAAGGACACCCCGCCGCCCCCACCGCCCGACCCGCTGAGTCCGCAGGCGCTGCTCGGCGTCCAGCAGGTGTCCGCGGCGATCCCCGGCAACTGGACCGAGGGAACGACGAGCACCAACACCGGCGGCACCGGACTGGTGTTCACCTGCCAGGGCGGCCGGTACGCCGACATGCGCGGCATCGGTGCGCTGGTGCGGACGTTCACCGGCACCCCGCCGAAGTCAGCCAAGGGCACCGATTCGCTCGCAGGCGGGCTCACCGCGGGACAGTCGGCCGAGGCCTCGGCCGACGAGGACGCCGGCGAGCGCACCTACAACACCACCTTGGACTGGTACGCCGGCTGCGCGAGTCCCCGGGTGCAGCTGCTCTCGACGCACCGCGTGGTGGGAGTCGGCGACGAGGCGACCCTGATGGTGCTCCGCAACTGGACCCAGCCGGTGACCACCCAGATCGTCGGTGTGGCTCGCACCGGCGGGCTCACGACCACCGTGGTCAACACGGTCACGGGGATGACCGACCCGGCCAAGGAGCCGGTCCTCGAGCCGAGCGCCGGACTGCTCGCCACAGCGGTCTCCGGGCTCTGCACGCTGCCGGACGCCGGCAACTGTGCGGTGACCCCGAAGCTGAAGGAGACCTCGCCGGTCCCGGTGGGCAGGCAGCCGTCGCTCCTCGTCGAGGCCGACCTGCCGCCCGTACCCACCATCGAGGAGCCCTGGGTCGGCACCCAGCCGACCAAGGCCAGGGAGAACCTCGCCGCGACCCGCTGCGACGACACCCAGTTCACCGCACCGGGCTTCACCAAGTCGCTGACCCGCACTTTCGTGATCCCGGCCGCGACCCAGCTGCCGCCCGAGTTCGGCCTCTCCGAGTCCGTCGGCGCGCTGCCCCCGAAGCAGGCGCACGCCTTCATCACCGACATCCGCGACAAGCTCACGACGTGTCCCGACGACGACCTCGGCACCGAGGTCGAGCAGCTCGCCATGGAGGAGAGCGGCCGCCGCGACCTCTACGTCTGGCGGCTCACCGTCGAGGTGTCCGAGGACCGCTCCGTGCGCTTCCTGATGGCGGCCATCCGCGAGCGCGGCGCAGTCGCGCAGCTCACCTTCGTGCCCTCCGAGGACGTCAGCATCGGAGCGGACCCCTTCGTCACCCTGGCGCACCGCGCCCTCGAACGGCTCGGCGAGCTCGCCCCCGCCCCCTAGCGACAACCTTTCCGCGCAGGCTTGGGTCCCACCCATGTGCGCCCACTCGCTTCACTCGCCCTGGCCGCCGGGCTACTCGTCTCCGGCTGCGGCACCGAGCGGCCCACAGCAACGCCCGAGTCCGACGCTTCCGTGAGTGCGGCGCCCTCGCCGACCGCGAAGCCCACGCCGAGCACGAAGCCGACTCCCACGCCGACGCCGGACCTTGCGGGCCCGCTGGCGAACTTCCCTCTCGACGTCGGCTACGACGACGAGAACGGGGACGACCACTCCCCCGTCGTCGTGACCGGCAAGCCGGCGACGCGGGCGTTCAGCGAGTGCGGGCGGCAGGTCTGGGACCCGATGGCCGGCACCTCCGACGTCATCGGCGTGGAGTTCCGCGGCGAGGCCGAGTGGTCGCGCGGCCGGACACTTGTGCTCTATCCCTCCGCGGACGCAGCCGCGGCCGCTGTCACCTCCGCTCACGACGCGCTGGCCGCGTGCCAGGACGACCCCGCGGAACCGGGGTACGGCACCACCCACACCATCCTCGACGTCCCGCTGGGCGACCGGTCGGTCGTGTGGACCGACACCTACTGGTTCATGAGTAACGGCGACAAGCTGCACGACACCGGCCTGACGGTCTACAGCGTCGTCAGCGTGGGTCGGGCGGTGCTGCTGGCCTACGAGTACGGCGAGGGCAACGGGTCAGAGGAGTCCCGGGCCAACGGCATCGCGCGGGCCACCCAGCTCGAGCGGCCGGTGGTCGAGCGGATGTCCGAGCTCTAGAGCCCGCGCAGGATCTCCCGCATCAGCTCGGCGGTCTCGGACGGCGTCTTGCCCACCTTCACGCCGACCGCCTCGAGGGCTTCCTTCTTGGCGGCCGCGGTGCCGGAGGAACCTGAGACGATCGCGCCGGCGTGGCCCATGGTCTTGCCCTCGGGCGCGGTGAAGCCGGCGACATAGCCGACGACCGGCTTGGTGACGTTGTCCTTGATGTACGCCGCCGCGCGCTCCTCGGCATCGCCGCCGATCTCTCCGATCATCACGATCGCCTTGGTGTCGGGGTCTGCCTCGAAGGCGGCCAGCGCGTCGATGTGGGTGGTGCCGACGATCGGGTCACCGCCGATGCCGATCGCGGTCGAGAAGCCGAAGTCCTTGAGCTCGTACATCATCTGGTAGGTCAGGGTGCCGGACTTGGAGACCAGCCCGACCGGACCCTTGCCCGCAATCGTGTGCGGCGTGATGCCGGCCAGCGACTCCTCGGGCGTGATGATGCCGGGGCAGTTGGGCCCGATCATCCGCGTGTCCTTGCCGTCCAGGTAGGCCCACACCTCGGCGGTGTCCTGCACCGGCACGCCCTCGGTGATGACGACGAGCAGCCCGATGCCGGCGTCGATGGCCTCGATGCACGCGTCCTTGGTGAAGGCCGGCGGCACGAAGACCACCGATACGTCGGCGCCGGTCTCGGCCATCGCCTCCTTGACCGACCCGAAGACCGGCAGCTCCTGACCGCCCAGCTCGACGGTCGTGCCGGCCTTGCGGGCGTTGACGCCGCCGACGATGTTCGAGCCCGCGTCGAGCATCAGGGTGGTGTGCTTGGAGCCCATCCCACCGGTCATGCCCTGGACGATGATCTTCGAGTCCTTGTTCAGGTAGATCGACATTGCTCTAGCTCTCTCGTTCTCTTCGTCAGGCGGTGCAGATCAGGCGGAGGCCGAGGCCAGCTCTGCGGCCTTGTCGGCCGCGCCGTCCATCGTGTCGACCTGGGTGACCAGCGGGTGGTTGAGGTCGTCGAGGATCCGTCGGCCCTCGATGACGTTGTTGCCGTCGAGGCGCACGACCAGGGGCTTGGAGGCCTCGGCGCCGAGGATCTCGAGCGCGCCCTTGATGCCGTTGGCGACCTCGTCGCAGGCGGTGATGCCGCCGAAGACGTTCACGAACACCGACTTGACCTGCGCGTCGTGGAGGATCACGTCGAGGCCGTCGGCCATGACCTGGGCGTTGGCGCCGCCGCCGATGTCGAGGAAGTTCGCGGGCTTGACGCCGCCATGCTTCTCGCCGGCGTACGCGACCACATCGAGGGTGGACATCACCAGGCCCGCGCCATTGCCGATGATCCCGACCTCGCCGTCCAGCTTGACGTAGTTGAGGTTCTTCTCCTTGGCCTTCGCCTCGAGCGGGTCGGTCTCGTCCTTGATCTCGAACGCCGCGTGGTCCGGGTGCCGGAACTCGGCGTTCTCGTCGAGAGAGACCTTGCCGTCCAGCGCCTCGAGGACGTCGCCCTCGAGCCGCGCCAGCGGGTTCACCTCGACCAGGGTGGCGTCCTCCTCGTCGAAGACCCTCCAGAGCGCCAGCACCATCGCCACCGCCTGGTCGACCAGCTCCGCCGGGAACTTCGCCTCGGCGACGATCGCCCGGGCCTTCTCCTCGTCGACGCCGGTGCCCGGGTCGATCGGGATCTGCTTGACGGCGTCCGGGTTGGTCTTGGCGACCTCCTCGATCTCGACACCGCCCTCGACGCTGGCGATGCAGAGGTACTGCCGGTTGGCTCGGTCGAGGAGGAAGGAGAAGTAGTACTCCTCCTGGATGCTCGCGGCCGGAGCGATCAGCACCCGGTTCACCGTGAGCCCCTTGATCTGCATCCCGAGGATCGCTGTGGCGTGCTCGAAGGCCTCGTCCGGGGTCTTGGCGAGCTTGACGCCGCCCGCCTTGCCGCGGCCGCCGGCCTTGACCTGCGCCTTGACCACGACGACGCCGAGCTGCTCGGCGGCGGCCCTGGCCACGTCCGGGGTGGTGGCGACGATGCCGAGGGTGACCGGTACGTCGTGCTTGGCGAAGAGCTCCTTCGCCTGGTACTCCATCAGGTCCACGAGGGAAGTCCTTGTCCGCAGAGGTCGGAAGTGATCGGAGGTACGGCGTCCGGAGACGCCCCTCGCGCACCTTAGTCCCGGCCATCGGACCGTTACGAGGGGCCTGAGGCCGACGTGATCGAGAACACCGTCTCGACGTCTCGCCAACCACCTCTCACCAATACAGGTGACGGCCGCGCATGCTGCCGTGGGATTTGGGTAGTGCCGGACCAGCACCCATGCTCCACAAAATGCATTGACACCGATTTCGGGCGCCCCTGGGCATCCGCTAGGGTCAAACGCGCTGTTCCTGTCGTCGGCCTGGGGGGACCCTGATTCGTGCCTGGTCATCGAGCTGAGCCTCACCTCATTGAGGCTGGCTCCTCGACCCCGGACGCCTTGACAGTCAGGGCTGGAGGGCGTCGAAGGGCCAACGTCCCCGTCGACTACGTCAGCCCGCTCGACTCGGTCGAGTCGTCCTACGTCGGCCGCCGCCGGGCCGCCGTCCTCCTCGAGGAACGCCCGCCGGCAGTCGTGCCAGAGCCCGTCCGCGCGCCTGTCCGTGAGCCGGTCCGCAAGTTTTCGCGGGATCTCGACACCGTCAGCATCGAGCGGGTCCTGAACTCCCTCGAGCCGGTCGACCAGACCACGTCGTTCGAGCACGAGCCCACCACCCGGCTGCCGATGCTCCGCGCCGAGCCTCCGACCACGGGCGGCAAGCGCCGTGCGGTCAAGCACGCCGGCGGCCGCGGGCCGCTCTTCAAGGGCTTCCTCTCCGCGCCGGTGCTCATGGGCATCGCCGCGCTGGCGGTCTCGGTCGGAGGCGTCGTCACCGTCAACGGCGCGCAGCCGACGTCGGGCAACAGTGGCGGCGACGTCACCCACTCCGCCTCCGCGCTGGGCGGCACCAGCGGCACCGGCCAGGTCTCGGCCCGCAGAAACGGCGTGACCCGCGACCACGGCCGTGATGCAGGCGCAGATGCCGCCGGCGAGGAGCAGCTCCAGGCCGCCGCCGACGCCGCGGCAAAGGTGCGCGCGGGGGCCCTCACCAAGCTGGCCGCCAAGGCCGAGGTACAGGCCGAGTTCATCGCCAAGAACCTCTGGGTCTACCCGCTCGACTCGGTCTACCTGACCGCCCGCTTCGGCCAGTACGGCCTCTGGTCGAGCTACCACACCGGCCTGGACTTCAACGGCAACACCGGCGACCAGATCCACTCGATCGCCAACGGCGAGGTCATCTCCGCCAGCTACGACGGCTCCTTCGGCAACAAGACGGTGGTCCGCCTCGAGGACGGCACCGAGATCTGGTACTGCCACCAGACCTCGTTCCTGGTGTCGGTCGGCGACACGGTCACCGCCGGCGAGGTGATCGGCACGGTCGGCTCGACCGGCCACGTGACCGGCTCCCACCTCCACGTCGAGGTGCACCCCGGCGGTGGCGACGCGGTCGACCCCTACACCGCCATGCAGCAGCACGGCCTGTTCTGACCCGCTCTGTGGCGCCGGCTATCTGGCGGCCGCGCGTAGCCCAGGTTGCTGACTGACCGCTCGACCGAGGTGAGTCGGGGTGGCGGTCAGCAGGCAACCTGCCTCGGCCTTGAACCGGTCCCTTCGGGTTGCTGACTGACCGCCGGACCGGCGTGCGCGGGTGTGGCGGTTCGCCAGCAACCTGGCAGGCCTCTGAGGTCATCAGAATCGAGGAGACGGGTCCACGATCGTGATGACCTCCTGCGATTGCGACGACTTCGACGACTGCCTCGCGATCTGCATCTGTCTGGCGGATGGAGATCGCGCCAGTGGCCTGGTCGGCTTCCCTGGTGCCCGCGCCTGCCGACGGCGTGGCGAAGCCCGCCGTTGGAGCGCCGTGCACCCGATCGCGCGAGGCTCGCGGTCAAGGACGGCCGAAGGCCGCCGCGCAGCGGACGCGCTTGCGCGGTCCTTGACGGCGAGACGCGATCGGGTAGGCGCGCGGGCACCGACAAGCGCTAGAGCTTCTCCACCGGCGCATACCTGAGCAGCAGCCGCTTCACGCCCTCGCTGCCGAAGTCGATCGAGGCGACCTGCTTGTCGTCGACACCCTCGAGGGCCACGACCGTGCCCATCCCGAAGGAGTCGTGCACCACCCTGTCGCCGGGCTCGAGCGAAGGGATGTCGCGGGCCGGCTTGGCCTTGGCGGCGGCGTCGGCGCGAGCGGCCGCGGAGGAGAAGTTGCGGCGGCCGCGGTCGGTGGGGCTGCCGTACGACGTGGAGAGGTCGGGCCGGTCCCAGATGGTCTGTGCGGCTTCGGTGCGGCGCCAGTCGACCAGGTCGACCGGGAGCTCGTCGAGGAACCGGGAGCCGGGGTTGTGTGACGGAGCTCCCCAGGCCGAGCGCACCACGGCCCGCGAGATGTAGAGCCGCTCGCGGGCCCGGGTGACGCCGACGTAGGCGAGCCGGCGCTCCTCCTCGAGCTCGGGCTGGTCGCCCAGCGACCGCGAGTGAGGGAAGACGCCGTCCTCGAGCCCGGTGAGGAAGACGACCGGGAACTCGAGCCCCTTGGCGGTGTGCAGAGTCATCAGGGTGACCACGCCGTCGCCGTCGTCGGGAATCTGGTCGGTGTCGGCGACCAGCGAGACCCGCTCGAGGAAGTCGGGCAGCCCGGGCGCCAGGATGCCGGCGTCGACATCGGCCGGGTCGGCCGAGGGCCCGGCGACGGGATCGTCGGCGAACTCGCGCGCGACCGCGACGAGCTCGCCGAGGTTTTCGCGCCGGGTCTCGTCCTGCGGGTCCTCGGACACCTCCAGCGACTTGAGGTAGCCGGACCGCTCGAGCACCGACTCCAGAACGACGTCGGGCCGCTCGCCCGCATCGACCATCGACTGGAGCTCCTCGATCATCGCGACGAAGCCCTCGATGTTGGCCTGGGACCGGGTGGCCAGCCCGGGCGCGTCCTTCGCCCGGCGCAGCGCGTCCCAGAAGGTCAGCCCGTCGCGGGTGGCCAGCGCCTGGATGCTCTCGACCGCGCGGTCGCCGATGCCGCGCTTGGGGACGTTGAGGATCCGCTGGAGCGAGACGACGTCGTCGGCGTTGACCAGCAGCCGGAGGTAGGCCAGCGCGTCGCGGATCTCGCGGCGCTCGTAGAAGCGCACCCCGCCGACCACACGGTAGGGCTGGCCGGTGCGGATGAAGACTTCCTCGAAGACTCGCGACTGCGCGTTGGTGCGGTAGAAGACCGCGACGTCGGCTGCCTTGGCACCACCGTCGACCAGCTTGTCGATCTCGTCGGAGACGAAGCGCGCCTCGTCGTGCTGGTCGTCGGCGACGTACCCGATGATCCGCTCACCGTCACCGGCGTCGGACCAGAGCTTCTTCTCCTTGCGGCCCTTGTTGTGGCCGATCACGGAGTTGGCCGCGGTGAGGATGGTCTGGGTGGACCGGTAGTTCTGCTCGAGCAGGATCGAGGTGGCGTTGGGGAAGTCCTGCTCGAAGTCCATGATGTTGCGGATGTTGGCGCCCCGGAAGGCGTAGATCGACTGGTCCGCGTCGCCGACCACCATCAGCTCGGCCGGCTCGACGCGCTCCCCCCCGGAGTGGTCATCGATCTCGAACTTCTCCGCGCACAGCTCGGCGATCAGGGCGTACTGAGCATGGTTGGTGTCCTGGTACTCGTCGACCAGCACGTGCCGGAACCGGCGCCGGTAGACCTCCCGCACGTCCGGGAACTCCTGGAACAGGTGCACGGTGAGCATGATCAGGTCGTCGAAGTCGAGTGCGTTCGCCTGCCGCAGCCGCTCTTGGTACAGCTTGTACGCCGCCGCGTAGGTCTCCTCGAGCTTGTTCTTCACGTCGCGGGCGGCGTCGTCCTCGTCGCGCAGTTCGTTCTTGTGGTCGGAGACCCAGTGCAGCAGCGAGCCGGGCTGGAACCGCTTCGGGTCGAGGTCGAGCTCCTTGGCGACGTTGGTCATCAGGCGCTTCTGGTCGGCCGCGTCGTAGATCGAGAAGGACGACTTGTAGGCGACTCCCCCGAAGTCCAGCGCGGTGATCTCCTTGCGCAGGATGCGGACGCAGGCTGAGTGGAACGTCGAGACCCACATGATCCGGGCCCGCCGGCCGACCAGCTCCTCGACCCGGTGCTTCATCTCGGCCGCGGCCTTGTTGGTGAAGGTGATGGCCAGGATCGATCCGGGATGCGCCTTGCGCTTGCTGATCAGCCAGGCGATCCGACGGGTCAGCACCCGGGTCTTGCCGGAGCCCGCGCCCGCGACGACCAGCAGCGGGCTCCCCTCGTGGACGACCGCGGCGCGCTGGGGCTCGTTGAGCCCCTCGAGCAGCTCCTCGTCGGTCGGTCCAGACTGCTTCTCGGCAGGCGCGGCGAGGTGCTCGAAGCCGGGCAGGGACTCTGCAGTCGGGCGGGTCGTCATGTCCCGCCCAGCCTATGTGGCGACGCCCCCAGACCTGCCTATAGGAGCCGGCGGTCGTTGGCCCAGCGGGTCAGCTCGTGGCGCGAGGAGAGCTGGAGCTTGCGCAGGACGCTCGACATGTGGGTCTCGACCGTCTTGATCGAGATGAACAGCTCCTTCGCGACCTCCTTGTAGGCGTAGCCGCGGGCGATCAGACGCATCACCTCACGCTCCCGCTCGGTGAGGCGGTCGAGGTCCTCGTCGACCGCCGCGACCTCGATGGAGCCCGCGAACGCGTCGAGCACGAAGCCGGCCAGCCGCGGCGAGAACACCGCGTCGCCGTCGGAGACCCGGCGGATCGCGGAGACCAGCTCGGGGCCGGTGATCGTCTTGGTGACGTAGCCGCGGGCGCCGCCGCGGATGGTGCCGATGACGTCCTCGGCAGCGTCGCTGACCGAGAGGGCCAGGTAGCGGGTCTCCGGCACCCGGCTCTGCGAGCGCCTCATCACCTCGATCCCGCCACCGCCGGGGAGGTGTACGTCGAGCAGCACCACCTCCGGCTTGAACTCGGCGATCGCGGCCACTGCCTGGTCGACGTCGGCGGCCTCGGCGAGGACCTCGACCTGGCCGGCGCCGACCGAGGCCAGCTCGGCGCGGACGCCGCTGCGGAACATCGCGTGGTCGTCGACGATGACGATGCGGACTGGCCCTGACGAATCGAGCTTCACTGGTTCTCCTCAGAATGCGGCCGGAGGCGAGGTAGGTGCAGCCGGATCTCGGTGCCCTCGCCCGGTGCGGACCGGACCTCGGCGGTGCCACCGTGCCGCTCCATGCGGTCCAGGATGCTGCGGCGGACGCCGTACCGGTCCTCGGGCACGTCGTCCAGCTCGAAGCCTGCACCACGGTCGCGGACGAAGACGTCCACCGCGCCCGAGGAGACCTCCGCGTAGACGTCGACCCGGCCGGTGCCGGCGTGCTTGGCGGCGTTGGTGACCGCCTCACGGGTGGCCTGGACGATGGGACGCAGCGGTTCGTCTAGATCGCAGTCGCCGACGGCGACCACGTCGACCGTGACGCCGTGGTCGTCCTCGATGTCGGCCGCCACGGAGCGCAGCGCCCCCGCCAGGCTGGACTCGTCGGTGGACTCCTCGGCATACAACCAGGACCGCAGGTCGCGCTCCTGGGCCCGGGCCAGTCGGGCCACGGTGGTCGGGTCGTGCGAGCTCTTCTGGATCAGAGCCAGGGTCTGGAGCACCGAGTCGTGCAGGTGCGCGGCCACGTCGGCCCGCTCCTGGGTCCGGATCCGCTCCTCACGCTCGGCACCGAGGTCGGACGCCAGCCGGAACACCCACGGGCCGACCACCAGGGCCAGGCCGGCAACGCCGAGCAGGCCGGCGATCAGCGCCACCCGGGCCTGACTGAACGAGCTGCCATTGACGCCGACCACGACCAGCGCCACGACCACGAGTGCGACACCCACACCGACCCGGGCGTACGACGCCGCACCGCCGGAGCCGAACACCATCCGCACCGGGTCCAGCCGGCCCGAAGTGTCGAGCCAGCGCTCGCGCTGGACCTCGTCGGCCTGCCGCCACAGGAGGGCCACGCCGGCCAGGCCGATCACGATCGGCCAGAAGACGGCGCCGCCGCCGAGGGTCGCCTGGACGACCAGGATGACGCCGAGCGCCAGGGCGGCCAGCGCGATCGCGGGGCCGGCGTCGGTGAGCCGCCGGACCCGGCCGGGCCGGCGTCCGCCGCGGGAGGCGCTCTCGGCGCCGGGGGTGTCGCTCTCGAACCGGGAGTCCGACGGCACCACCAGCCACAGGGCGATGTACATCGCGATGCCCATCCCACCCAGCGCGGTGGCGAGCAGGAACCCGGCCCGCACCCACAGCACCGGCAGCCCGAGATGGCGCGCGAGACCCCCGGCGACGCCGCCGAGCACCGGCGACTCGGAGTCGCGGGTGACGCGCCGCACGTCGTGGCGCGGGTGGGTGGGTGCAGTTGTCATGACCTACCAAGGATCGCAGAGCGGCGCCTCCGTACCCATGGGCAAGCACCCCGACCCGACCCTGAGGTGGATCCGGCTCTGCGACACGGGTTTCAGGGTGGTCCCCGATGGTGGTGAGGGCGCCCAGGACGCAGAGTTGATGCCATGACCACCACTCCATCCGACGCCCCGGCCGGGCCACCCCCGGCCGACCAGGGCGAGGACGCCCCGAGCCAGAGCGCCCAGGGATCCCGCGCGACCCGCGAGGAGATCCGGGATCTCGGCAGGATCCGTCGCACCAGGGGCGCGGACCGCAAGGTCGCCGGCGTCGCCGGCGGCCTGGCTCGCCACCTCGACATCGACCCGATCATCCTGCGGGTTGCCTTCGTGGTGCTCGTCTTCTTCGGCGGTGCCGGGCTCCTGGTGTACGGCGCGTGCTGGCTGCTGCTCCCCGAGGACGGCTCCGTCAGCGCCCCGCTCAGCCTCGACGACCGCAACCGGTCCATCGCACTCGTCGTGATCGGCGCGATCGGCGTGCTGCTGGCCCTGGGCGACTCCGTCGGCCAGTTCGGGTTCCCGTGGCCGCTGGCGCTGATCGCGCTGGTCGCCCTGCTGGTGTTGGTCTTCCTAGACCGGGACCGCAAGCCGGTCCCCACCGCGCCGCCGGTCCCGCACGCGCCCGACCCGGTCACGGGTTCCTTCACTCCTGCGGCCCCCGGTGCGCCGGTCTACGCCCCGCCGACCTACCACCCGCGGCCGCGCAACCCGCGCCGGCGCGGCCCGATCCTGTTCTGGTTCACCCTCGCACTGGCCGCAGTCGGCGTCGGTGTGCTCGGGATCCTGGACCTGGCCGGTGCCCCGATCGCCGACCCGGCGTACCCCGCCCTGGTCGTCGGCACCTGTGGCGTGATGCTGCTGGTCGGTGCCTTCTACGGGCGGGCCGGCGGTCTCATCTTCGTCGGCATGCTGGCCGCTGTGGGCCTGGCCGGCGCCACCATTGCCCAGGACGTGGAGGGTGCGGACATCACCCGCCGGCCGCTCACGGCCGCCGACGTTCCGTCCAGCCTCGACACATCGGCCGGGGAGATCATCCTGGACCTCACCGACGTGGCTGACCTCGCCGCGCTCGACGGGAAGCACGTCGAGCTCGACGCCGACGTCGGCCGGATCGAGGTGATCGTCCCCGCGGGCCTGAGCGTCCGGGTCGACGCGAACATCGACGGCCCCGGGCACCTGGAGCTGTTCGGCAACGAGCGCGGCGGGATCGAGATCGATGACCAGGTCCGCCACGACGCCGGACCGGGCACCCCCGAGATCTCGATCGACGCCGACATCTCGGTCGGCGAGATCAAGATCCACGAAGGAGAGTTCTGATGGACACCACGAGCGACCGGCCGGGTGGCCGGCACCAGATCAGCATCGGTCACCTGGTGATGGGCCTGGCGTTCCTCGGCATCGTCGGCGTCTGGGCACTCATCCAGACCGACACCGTCACCGGTGACGACATCCGCTGGCTGATGCCGATCCCCTGGGTCCTCGCTGGCGTCGTCGGCCTGGCCGCGACCGCGATCACTGGCTCCCGTCGGTACGCCGTCAGGCAGACCGGGTGGGCCGGTGAGCAGCCCGAGCAACCCGAGCAGCCCGGCTGGGTCGGTACGCGACCCGAAGAGCCCGAGGAGACCGAGGAGTCCGAGGAGCCCGAGCTCGACCTCCCGAAGTACCCCGAGACGAGCCAGACCCGCGAGGAGCAGTCATGACCACCGACCCCACCAGCCAGCAGACCGACCAGCCGCCCAGCCAGCCCACGGCCCAGCCGATCCCGCCGCCGGCCAGCCCGAACGCCGACCAGCAGTACGCCTCCTTGGTCAACGGGCCGGCGAGCGTGCCGCGGCGCCTGGTCCGGCGCACCGACGACAACATGCTCGGAGGCGTGTGCTCCGGGCTGGCCGACCATCTCGGGCTCGACCCGACGCTCGTCCGGGTGCTCACGGTCCTGGTGACCGTCCTGGGCTTCGGTTCGGTGATCATCGCCTACCTCATCGCCTGGGTGATCGTCCCGAAGGACGTGGACGTCTACGGAGTCAGCCCGGCCCCGGCGCCGCACCTACAGCAGGGCTGAGCTCCTGGCTGGTCTGCCGGGCGGCCCACAGGTCGCGGGCCAGCAGGGTCGTGTCGGGGTGGTCGCTGAAGAGGCCGTCGACGCCGGCGTCCAGCAGCATCCGGATTTCCGCGTCGGCCTGCTCCGGCCCGCCCGGGCCGTCGTCCCGCACCGTCCAGGCCAGTACCTGCAGTCCGGCCAGGTGCGCCTGATCGACGAGCGCCGGCCGGGCCAGCAGCCGGCTCCGATCCGCGCCCAGCACGTCGGCGTACCTTGCGACCGCCCGCAGCCCGTCGTGGCTGCACAGGTCGTCGTACGTCGTGGGGTCACCAAATGCGAGCAGGTCGGCCGGGGCGCCCTGGGCCTCGACCAGCTGGACCAGCGGCAGGTCGGTCCGGTCCCGCAGCCGGCGCAGGTTGGTGGTCTCGAACGACTGGAGCACCACCCCGGAGTCGCGCCGGTCGAGGTCGTGGTCGCGCAGCGAGGCGAGGACTGCGTCCTCGAGCGGCAGTCCGATCGACGCGAGGTACGACGACGACTTGAGCTCGACGTGCAGCCCGATCCTGCGGTCCCAGCGCCGGGACTCCTCGGCCAGCAGCATGAGCAGCTCGTCGAAGGTGGCGATCTCGAGCTGGCCGTCCCAGCGGGTGTTGCGCGGGCGCCGCTCGGGCAGGCGCTCGACCGCCCGCAGTGTCTTCAGCTCGGCCAGCGTGAAGTCCTCGCAGAACCAGCCGCTCACCTCGCGGCCGCCGAGCTTCTTGACCGTGCGCCGGTCGGCGAACTCCGGGTGCCGGGCCACGTCGGTGGTGTCGCTGATCTCCGGCTCGTGGCGCAGCACGACCACGCCGTCCGCGGTCATCACCAGGTCTGGCTCCACGGCCTCGGCGCCGAGAGCGATCGCCAGCCGGTAGGACGCCAGGGTGTGCTCGGGCCGGTAACCGGGAGCACCCCGATGACCGATGACCTGCGGCAACCCACGCCTGCCACCCCACGGAACCACAAGGTGTGCGCGCTGCGCGCGGTCCGGCTCGCGCTTCCGCGGGGACCCCGGAGAAGCGTTCATGTGACAGATGGTGCGGAAGCGAAGTGACCTGATCACGGGAACGACATGAACGCGAGATGTCTGTGAGCCGTGAGGTTGGATATGCGTATGAGCCTCCCCACGCTCGGGCGCCTGGAGTCCCTGCCGGCGCTGGACCACCCGGAGCTGCTGGCGCCGCCCGTGGTCGCAGCCCTGGAGGCGTGGGAGCACGGACCCGAGCTGGCCGTCGTCGAGATCGACCCCGCGGTCGCCGACACCGCCGCGATGAGCGAGGCCTACGGCCTCGGGATGGACACCGGCGCCAACTGTGTCGTCGTCGGCGGCCGGCGCGACGGCGAGGAGCGGATCGCCGCCTGCCTGGTCCGCGCGGACACAAGGGCGGACGTCAACAACGTGGTCAAGCGGACCCTCGACGTCCGCAAGTGCTCGTTCCTCTCCATGGACCGAGCTGTCGAGGACACCGGCATGGAGTACGGCGGCATCACCCCGGTCGGGCTGCCCACCGAGTGGCGGCTGTTCGTCGACCCGCGCGTCCTCGACATCGAGGTCGCGGTGATCGGCTCCGGCGTACGCCGGTCGAAGCTGCTCCTCCCCGGCCGCCTGGTCGGTGCGCTGCCGGGTGCGGAGGTAATTGACGGGCTGGCCGGATGAAGCGGAGACACAATGTCGCCGTGCGCCGACTCATCGCCCTCCTACCGGTGCTCGCCGTGCTGGCCGCCTGCGGCGGCAACGACGACGACACCCCGAGCCAGGCACCAGAGGCCAGCCCGACGAAGTCGCTCTTCACGCTGACCGCGGCCCCGCAGCCGCCCAAGCCGCCTCCGACCGGCAAGATCATCGCCGACATCGAGCGGGCCTCCCACGACAGCGCCCGCAACCGGTTCCAGATCTGGGTGAACAACGACACCGACAAGACGATCACGCCGACGAAGGTGACCTACGTCGACGACCGCTTCCAGACGCCGCTGCCCGGCACCCGGCTGCGCGACATCCCGTCCCAGGCGCGGCGGGGCTTCCCGATCTACGAACCCGACCGCCCTGCGTGTGACCGCACCGCGTCGAGCGGCACCCTCACCGTGGACTACATCGTCGACGGCGAGCACAAGAGCACGAACATCCCCGTGTTGGACGAGGCGGACGTGATCCAGAAGGTCACCTCCGCGCGCTGCCTCGAGCTCAAGATCGACCAGATCGCGCATCTGAGCTGGGCGGACGAGGTGACGGCCAGCGGGGACGGCGGCAAGGGCTCGGTCGGGACGATGACGCTGGTGGTCGACACGACCGGCAGGCCCGGGTCCACGCTGGTGATCGACAGCATCGTCGGCAATCCGGTGCTCTCCCCCGGTGAGCACGGCGTGTTCAACGCGAACCTGACCATCACCGGCGACCAGCCGCCGCAGAACGTGCCCGTCCCACTGAGACCGACGCGCTGCGACGCGCACGCGTTCGGCGAGGCCGGCAGCTCCGCGTTGTTCGCGTTCAACGTGCACGTCGACGGGAAAGCCGGCCAGTTCGTGCTCGCGCTGAGCCAGACCGGGGCCCTCAACGCGATCACCTTCGCAAAGGCCTCGTGCGGGTTCCTGACCTCCATCGGGGGCGGCCAGGGCTGACCCCGGCCAGCCGATATCCGGTCGCTCGCAAAGGGGCCGCGCCGTACCCTCGAGCGAGTGCGCCAACTCCCTCTCGAACACCCCGGGACGGCGGTGCACAGCTCGCCCGGTGCCTTCCTCTGGTGGATGGCGAAGGGCCAGTGGCAGACGCTCGTCGGCGGCATGTGCTTCGGCATCGTCTGGATGAGCTGCCAGGCGGTGATGCCGGCGGTGATCGGCCGCGCGATCGACAAAGGCGTGGCCGACAAGGACGGCTCCTCGCTGCTCGTCTACGCCGGCCTCATGCTGACGATCGGGCTGGTCCAGGCCGTCACCGGGATCATGCGGCACCGCTTCGCGGTCACCAACTGGCTCGTGGCGGCCTACCGCACCGTGCAGCTGGTCGGACGCCAGGCCGTGCACCTCGGCGGCACGCTGCCGCGCAAGGTCTCCACCGGAGAGGTCGTCGCGATCGGCACCAGCGACCTCTCCCACATCGGACAGCTCATGGACGTGTCCGCCCGGTTCTCCGGCGCGATCGTCTCGTTCCTGCTGGTGGCCGTCATCCTGCTGACGACGTCGGTGCCGCTCGGCCTGCTCGTGCTGATCGGCGTCCCCGCTCTGATGCTGCTCATCGGTCCGCTGCTGCGGCCCCTGGACCGGCGCAGCGCCCACCAGCGGCACCTGATGGGCGAGCTGTCCAACACCGCGAGCGACATCGTCGGCGGGCTGCGGGTGCTGCGCGGGATCGGCGGCGAAGAGGTCTTCCACGACCGCTACCGGCGCGAGTCGCAGGCCACGCGCCACGCCGGCGTCCAGGTGGCTCGGCTGCAGTCGGTGCTGGACGCGCTCCAGGTGTTCCTGCCCGGGGTCTTCGTCGTGCTCGTGGTCTGGCTGGGCGCGCGGTCCGCCGCGCAGGGCCAGATCACCCCGGGCGAGCTGGTCGCGTTCTACGGCTACTCGGCTTTCCTCATGATCCCGCTGCGGACCGCGACCGAGTACGCCAACAGGCTGATCCGCGCCCGGGTCGCGGCGGTCCGGGTCTGCAGGGTGCTCGCTTTGACGCCCGGGCACCAGGACCCGGTCGACCCGGTCGAGCCGCCACCTGCCGGCGCGGTGCTGGCCGACGCCCGCACCGGGCTGCGGGTCCGCACCGGCCTGGTCACCGCGGTGGTGAGCGACGAGCCCGACGAGGCCGCCGCGCTGGCGGACCGGCTGGGCCTCTGCGCGCCCGAGGTCGACGACGACGTGACCCTGGGCGGCGTACCGCTCACCAGGATGCGCCGCGGCGACGTACGCCGCCGGATCGTGGTCTCCGACACCGGCTCCACGCTGTTCTCCGGCCGGCTCGCCACCGTGCTGGACATCTCCGGCGGGGACGTGCCGCGCGCGATGGAGACCGCCTCGACCGACGACATCCTCGAAGCACTGCCCGACGGCCTGGACACCGTGGTCGCCGAGGGCGGCCGGACCTTCTCCGGCGGCCAGCGGCAGCGACTGGTCCTGGTCCGCGCCCTGGCCGGCGACCCCGAGATCCTGGTGCTGGTCGAGCCCACGTCAGCGGTGGACGCCCACACCGAGGCCCGGATCGCGGCGCGGCTGCGCGGCCACCGCGCCGGGCGTACGACGGTCGTCGTCTCCTCCAGCCCGCTGGTGCTCGACGCGGTCGACGAGGTCGCGTTCCTGCGCGGCGGGCGCGTGGTGGCGACCGGCACCCACGCGGAGCTGCTCGAGACCGACCCCGACTACCGCGCCGTGGTGACCCGCGAGAGCGCGGCCGAGGCCCAGCCATCAGGAGCACCGGCGTGAGCGCGCACACCGCCCTGCCGGTCGCCGATGCGCGGTCGTTGCGCCGCTACGTGCGTCGGCTGGCCCGCCGGCACCCGCGGCTGCTGGCCGGCGCAGTGGTGCTGCACGTCGGCGCGGCGCTCGCCGGCCTGGCGGCCCCCCGGCTGCTCGGCGACCTCGTGCAGGCGGTCGACGTGGGCACCACGGTCGGGCACGTCGACCGGGTGGTGCTCGCGCTGGCCATCTTCCTGGTCGTGCAGACGGTGCTCACGCGGTACGCCCGGCTGGTCAGCCAGGTGCTCGGCGAACAGGTGCTGGCCGAGCTGCGCGAGGACTTCGTCGGCAACGCGCTGGCGCTCCCCGTGGGCGTGGTCGAGTCCGCCGGCTCGGGCGACCTGCTCACTCGCACCAGCCGGGACGTCGACCAGCTCGGCTGGTCGGTGCGCTGGGCGCTGCCGGAGTGGACGATCGCGGTCATCACCGCGGTGGTCACCTTCGCCGCGGCCGTCAGCGTCGGCTGGTGGGTGCTGCTCCCGGTCATGCTCGGGCTGCCGCCGCTGGTGGTCGGTCTGCGGTGGTACCTCGCCCGAGCCAAGGACGGCTACCTGCGCGAGTCTGCGTCGTACTCCGACATCAATGCGACCCTCACCGAGACCGTCGAGGGCGCCCGTACGGTCGAAGCGCTCGGCCTCGGCCCCGAGCGGATCGCGGCGATCGACGCCGACGTCAAAGAGTCCTACGAGGCTGAGCGCTACACCCTCTACCTGCGCACCGTCTTCTTCCCGAGCATGGAGCTGTCCTACCTGATCCCGACGGTGGCGACGCTGTTGCTCGGTGGCTACCTCTACACCCAGGGCAGCGTCACGCTGGGCGAAGTCACCGCGGCGACGCTCTACGTGCAGATGCTCATCGACCCGGTGGACCGGATCGTCTCGATCCTCGACGAGCTGCAGATGGGGGCCGCGTCACTGGCCCGGCTCCTCGGCGTCGCGCAGGTGCCCGACGACCGCGAGGTCACCGGCGCCGAGCCGCACGGCGAGCAGCTCGATGCGCGCGACGTCCGGTTCTCCTACGTCGAGGGTCGCGACGTGCTGCACGGCGTCGACCTCGACGTCGGGGTCGGGGAGCGGATCGCCATGGTCGGTCCATCGGGCGCCGGGAAGTCGACGCTGGGCCGGCTGCTGGCCGGTATCCACCCGCCCCGCACCGGCGCGGTGACCGTGGGCGGCGTCGGCCTGGTGGAGCTGCCGCTCGACGACCTGCGCGGCCACGTCGCCCTCGTGACGCAGGAGCATCACGTCTTCGTCGGAACCCTGCGCGAGAACCTCGCGCTGGCCGCGCCCCCGGGTGCCACCGACGACGACATCCGCGCCTCGCTGTCGGCGGTCGACGCCCTCGAGTGGGTCGAGGCGCTCCCCGACGGGCTCGAGACGGTCGTCGGCTCGGGTGGCCGGGCGCTGAGCGCGCCCCAGGCCCAGCAGGTCGCGCTGGCCCGGCTGGTGCTCGCCGACCCGCACACGCTGGTCCTCGACGAGGCCACCTCCCTCATCGACCCGCGCGCCGCCCGCCACCTCGAGCGCTCAATGGCCGCGGTGCTCGACGGGCGCACCGTGATCGCCATCGCGCACCGGCTCTTCTCGGCCCACGACGCCGACCGCGTCGCGGTGGTCGAGGACGGGAAGATCACCGAGCTCGGGTCGCACGACGACCTGGTCGCGGCAGGCGGGTCGTACGCGGCTCTTTGGGACTCATGGAACGGCAAGCACTGACTGTCTACCCCGGCGAGCTTCGGCCTGGATGTCCCCGACGACGCGGGCTTCGCCCGCAAGAGCCCGGTCGCTCGCTGACGCTCGCTCCGGGGCTGTCGTCGGGGCCACCAGACCGATCGCCGGGCGCCTCGCTGCGCTCGGAAAGACCGGGTCGCTGCGCTCCCACGACCAACCCATGACCGACTTCAGTTTGCGCGCCCGCTCGGCCCAGGTCGCCAGCCCTTGGTGGGAGCGAAGCGACCCGGTTTGTCGCGCGCAGCGCGCGCCCGGCGATCGGCCCCATGGCCGTGACGACTGCGCCGGAGCGAGCGCAGCGAGCCAGGCGCCTGCGAGCGCAGCGAGCTGTCGTCGCGGACTGGGGCCGAAGCTCGCCGGGGTTATAGGCCCGTGATGCGGATGCCGGAGTGCACCTTGTACTTGCGGTTGATCGAGATCAGTACGGCGGTGAGCGGCTCGAGCTGGCGGGCCAGCCGGAGCTTGCCGGCGCTGATTCCCTCGCGGCCGGTGACGGCCCGCGCCAGCTCCATCGCCACCGCCTTGCCCTCGTCGGAGTCGCCCACGCAGAGGACGTCATCGTCGAGGTAGTCCTCCTCGCCCCACAGCCCAACCGCGGAGACGTTGTGGAAGGCGCCGACCACGGTGGCCTCAGGGGCCAGGGCCTGGGCCCGCTCGGCCGCCGAGCCCTCGCCGGCGTCGATCACCTGCCCGTGCGCCCCGCGCTTGTCGAAGGCGAGCGGGTTGACGCAGGAGACGACGGTCTTGCCGGCCAGCGGCAGGGCGGCGACCAGGTCGTCGTGACCGTCCCACGGCACCGCCAGCAGCACCACGTCGGCGTCCGCGCAGGCGTCGGCGTTGGCGGCTCCCGTGACCTCGCCCGCACCCTCCACACCCGTCAGTCGCGCGCGGATCTCCTCGGCGGCCGCGTCGGCCTTCTCGGCCGCCCGGGAGCCGATCACGACGTCGTGGCCGTGTCGGGAGAACCGGTAGCCCAGCCCTTTGCCCTGCGGGCCGGTCCCGCCCATCACCGCGATCCGGAACGTCGTCACGCTGGGGATGCTCCCACGCTTGCGCAACGTGACCACTCCTCGGGCCATCCGTTGATACTTTCGACACATCAAGGACATGGACACCGAGGCGATGGCCCGAGAAATTCGCGGAGACATCCAAGGGCTGCGCGCGGTCGCAGTCCTGACAGTCATCGCTGCCCACGCCGGCGTCCCGTTCCTGCCCGGAGGCTTCGTCGGCGTCGACGTCTTCTTCGTCATCTCCGGCTACCTCATCGCCTCGATGCTCTACCGCGAGGTCCTGCTCACAGGGCGGATCTCGATCGGGTCGTTCTGGGCCCGCCGGGCCCGCCGGATCCTGCCCGCGGCGACCCTCGTCACCGTCGTGACAGTGCTGCTCTCCCTGGCGTGGATGAGCCTGCTGGACGCCCGAGCGGCGGTCGTCGACGCGCTCTGGGCGTCGGCGTTCGCAGCCAACATCCACTTCGCCCAACAAGGGGTCTACTACTTCGCCGAGGGCGAAGGCCCCTCGCCGCTCCAGCACTACTGGTCGCTGGCCGTCGAGGAGCAGTTCTACGTGCTGTGGCCGCTGCTGCTGGCCGCGTGCCTGACGGTCACGACGTGGCTGCGCAAGGGCAAGGGCCGAACGGTCGAGCGGCTCCCCCGCAGCGCCGTGCTCACCATGCTGGTCGCCCTGACCCTGGCGTCGCTGACCTGGTCGGTCTACGCCACCGTCGAGTCCCCCGCGTCGGCGTACTTCTCGACGCTGACGCGGGCCTGGGAGCTCGGTGTCGGTGCCTTGGTGGCGTTGGTGCCGCCGACGTTCGTACGCCGCCTCACCCGGTTGAGCCTCGAGACCATGGCGGTGACCGGCGCGGTGATGCTGATGACCGCCTGCATCGTGATCACGGCCGAGACGCCGTTCCCGGGGATCGCGGCCGTGCTGCCGGTGGCCGGCACCGCGATGCTCCTCATGTCCGGCTCCGCCCGCTCACCGGGCAGACGGACCGTGTCCAGCCAGGTCCTGGCGGTCGCCCCGATGCGGATCATCGGCGACTGGTCGTACTCGCTCTACCTCTGGCACTGGCCCGCGTTCATCCTGCCCCCGGTGGCCCTCGACCGGGCGATGACGCCGTTCGAGAAGTGCATCGCGGTCCTCGTGGTGATCACGCTCTCGGCGTACTCCTACCGCTTCGTCGAGATGCCGTTCCGCGCCGGGCGGCCCGCGCACAAGCTGGTCCGGCGGCGGGCGCTGGTGCTCTACCCGGCCAGCGCCATCCTCGTGGTCACCACCGCCGCCGGAGCGTGGTGGTGGACCGGCAGCCAGGGCGGCGAGCACGGCGACACTCCTCCGATCACGGTCGCCGGCGCCCCGATAGAGAGCAGCCTGAACGACAACACCGAGGCACTGGTGCGCGCGTCGGTCACCGCGGCCAAGGACAAGCGCGCGGTGCCGAGCAACCTCACGCCCGACCTGCTCAACCTGCGCGACTCGATCGCCGACGTCGGAGACTGCGACTACGAGGACAACCTCCGCAAGCTCTGCCCGCACGGTGACGGCGACCGCTCCGTAGTGGTGATCGGCGACTCCCACGCCCGGGCCTGGATCCCCGCCTTCAGCCGGATCATCGACGTCGGCGACTGGACGGCGTACTACCTGGTGAAGCCGCAGTGCACCGCCGCGCACATCACGCTCGCCTCCCTCGAGTCCGACGAGCCGTTCACCGACTGCACGGACTTCCAGGAGTGGGTGGTCGACCAGGTCGAGGCGATCCACCCCGACCTGGTGGTGGTCGCGTCGTCTCCCCCGGTCAACGGCGTCTTCGACGGCGACGACCGGATCACGTCGGTCGAGGGCATCATCCCGCTGCTGCGCGCGGGCTACGACGACCTGTTCTCCCAGCTCAGCCAGTACGCCGACCAGGTGGCGCTGGTCCGCGACGTACCCAAGTCGCCCGACGACCCGGCCACCTGCCTCTCCTCGGGCAGCCCCAGCCTCGGCGACTGCATGTTCGAGCCGGTCGAGCGGTCCACCGTGCTGGGCGACGTGCCGGTCGACTCGGCCCGCGCCTCGGGCATCGAGGTCGTCGACCCGACGCCGTGGCTGTGCTACCAGGGCGAGTGCCCGATCGTCATCGGCGGCACCCTCAGCTACCGCGACACCGACCACATCACCACCGAGTACGCCGCCAACCTCTGGAGCGAGCTCGGCAACGCACTGCACATGCTGCCCGTGACCACGGAGTGACCGCGTTCGCTGGTTGAGGAGCTCGCGCTAGCGAGCGTCTCGAAACCCCCTCACGCCTGCGCAACGAAGGTGGGTGGTTCAGTCGCGGCCTCCGCTGCGGTGGTTTCGGCGCGCTGCCGTGACCTCGTTCCTCGGTCACGACGCTTGCTCAACCTGCGCTCGCCCACGCCGACCGCTCGTCCCTCGCGGTCGACTGCTCGCTTGCCATCGTGACAGTAAAACTGTCACAGTTGGTGGGTGCAGCTCTCGACTCCCCTCCAGTACGACGGCAACCCCCGCGCGACCGCTGACGCGGTCGCCGAGCTCGAGAAGGCCGGGCTCGACATGGTCTGGGTGGCCGAGGCCTACGGCTACGACTCGCCCACGCTGATGGGCTACCTGGCCGCCAAGACCGAGCGGCTCCAGATCGCCGCCGGGATCCTCAACGTCTTCTCGCGCACCCCCGGCGCGATCCTGCAGACCGCGGCCGGCCTCGACAACGTCTCCGGCGGCCGCGCGGTGCTCGGGCTCGGCGCGTCGGGGCCGCAGGTGATCGAGGGGTTCCACGGCCTGCCCTACGACAAGCCGCTCGGCCGCACTCGCGAGGTGATCCGGATCGTCCGCTCCGGACTGAAGCGCGAGCCGCTGCGGGCCTCCGGGATCTTCAACATCCCGCTGCCGGCCGACCAGGGCCTCGGCCTCGGCAAGCCGCTGAAGATCCTGGTTCACCCCGAGCGCGACACCATCCCGATCTGGGTGGCCTCGCTCGGCGACAAGAACGTCGAGATGACCGCCGAGCTCGCCGACGGCTGGCTGCCGATCCTCTTCATCCCCGAGCGGGCCCGCGAGGTGTGGGGCTCGTCGCTGGACGCCGGCATGGCCAAGCGCGACCCCGGGCTCGGCCCGCTCCAGGTCAGCGCCGGCGGCATGGTCGCCATCGGCGACGACGTGAAGGGGCTGCTCGACTTCCTGCGTCCGATGTACGCGCTGTACGTCGGCGGCATGGGCGCCCGCGGCAAGAACTTCTACAACGAGCTCGCCCAGCACTACGGCTACGAGAAGGAGGCCAAGGAGATCCAGGACCTCTACCTCGACGGGAAGAAGAAGGAGGCCGAGGCCGTCGTCCCGATGGAGTGGATGGAGCAGAGCAACCTGGTCGGCCCCGCGTCGTACGTCCAGGAACGGATCGCCGCCTTCAAGGAGGCCGGCGTCAGCCACCTCTCGATCGTCCCTGCCACCGAGAACCCCGCGGCCACGATCTCGCAGCTCAAGGACTGGGTGTCGTGAGGCTGCTGCCGTGAGGCTGCTGCCGTGAGGCTGGGGTCGCGCGGGCGGTTCGACAATCTGGACGAGATCCGGACCCTCGACCCCTACGACGACGCCGACCGCGACCGGATCGTCACCCTCACCGGTCGCTACGACTTCCCCTGGGACTTCGACCAGGGCACCGCGATCGCGTTCCTGCGCGACTACGGCGTGCCCACCATCTCCCGGCTGCTGGACCGGACCCGGGAGTTCGAGGACCACGGCGTCAAGCGGTACGACGACACGCTGTTCTTCCAGGAGGAGGCGATCCTCGAGGGTGTCGAGTCCGAGCGCTCGCGCAGCGCGCTCCGGCGGCTGAACCGCATCCACGGGCACTACGACATCCCCAACGACGAGTTCCAGTACGTCCTGGCCACCACGCTGGTCGGCCCGGTGCGCTGGATCAGCCGCTACGGCTGGCGCGACCTCGACCCGATCGAGCTCGTGGCCATGACCCGGTTCACCACCCGCTTCGGCGAGCTGATGGGGATCAAGGGACTGCCGGAGACCTACGCCGGCTACCTGGAGCTGCTCACGTCCTACGAGCGGAAGCGGTTCGAGTTCGACCCGGCCAACACGCGCGTCACCGAGGCGACGATCAGGATCGGTCGCGCCACCGCGCCGTGGTACCTCAAGCCCGGCTTCCGCCGGGTCACCATCGCGTTGATGGACGAACCGCTGCGCGAGGCGCTCGGCATGGAGCGACAACCGCGCTGGCTGGTCGCCGCCGTGGACCTCGGGCTCCGGCTGCGGGCCCGACTCCTGCGGTTCGCCAGGCCCCGCACCGCGCCGTACGAGCGGCACCATCCCACCTACCCCAACGGCTACGAGCCGAGCCGGATCGGACCGGCCTCGATGCTGGACGAGCTGAACGAGAAGGAGCGGACCGGTGCCTGAGAGGCCGTCGATCAACGACCAGGAGCACGAGGACTTCCGAGCCACCGCGCGGGCCTTCATGGAGAAGGAGGTCAAGCCCTTCCACGACCAGTGGGAGCAGGACGGCCAGGTCGACCGCGAGGTCTGGCGCAAGGCCGGGGCGGCCGGGCTGCTCTGCTTCGACGTCGACGAGGAGTACGGCGGCGCCGGCGTCCGGGACTTCCGCTACAACGTCGTCCTCGCCGAGGAGATCACCCGCGTCGGCGGCAGCGGGGTCGGCTTCCCGGTGCACAACGACGTGATCGTCCCCTACATCAGCGCGCTGGCGAACGACGAGCAGAAGCAGCGCTGGCTGCCCGGGCTGGTCTCCGGAGACCTGATCTCCGCCATCGCGATGACCGAGCCCGGTGCCGGCTCGGACCTGCAGGGCATCCGCACCTCGGCCGTCGACAAGGGTGACCGCTACGTCCTCAACGGCTCGAAGACGTTCATCTCCAACGGCATCCTGTCCGACCTGGTGATCGTGGTCGCGCGCACCGACCCCGACGCCGGCCACCAGGGCATATCGCTGCTGGTCGTCGAGCGCGGCATGGACGGCTTCGAGCGCGGCCGCAAGCTCGACAAGATCGGCCTCAAGGCCCAGGACACCGCCGAGCTGTTCTTCGACAACGTCGAGGTCCCCAAGGCGAACCTGCTCGGCGCCGAGGGCTCGGGCTTCGTCTCGCTCATGGAGAACCTCCCGCAGGAGCGGATCTCCATCGCCGCGATCGCGGTCGCCGCCTCGGAGCTCGTCCTGGACCTGTGCCTGGACTACGCCAAGACCCGCCAGGCCTTCGGCAAGCCGATCGGGAGCTTCCAGCACAACCGGTTCATGCTCGCCGAGATGGCCACCGAGGTGCACATCGCCCGGGTCTTCCTCAACGACTGCGTGACCAAGCTGAACGCCGGCGAGGTCGACACGTCCCTGGCCTCGATGGCCAAGTGGTGGACCACCGAGCTCCAGACCAAGGTCGTCGACCGCGGCGTCCAGCTCTTCGGCGGCTACGGCTACATGACGGAGTACCCGATCGCCAAGGCGTTCGTGGACTCCCGGATCCAGACGATCTACGGCGGCACCACCGAGATCCAGAAGGAAATCATCGGTCGCATGCTGGGACTGTGAATTTTCAACTGGTCCAGACCAGTCTGGCACCAGTCACAAACTGATGACGGCAGGTGTCGATGAGTTCGGCAGGGTTGTCGAGTCGACCTCGCACGGTCTCGGGGAAAACCCCGATGCCGACTGTCCCCGCTCTCTGATGGAGTGTCCCCATGCATCGCCAGATCGCCGGAAAACTGACCTCTCCCGTCACCAAGTGGATCATGCTCGGAGTCTGGATCGGCCTGTTCATTGGCGTCGGCGGCCTCAGCGCCAAGCTCGCCGACGTGCAAAACAACGAGGCCTCCACCTGGCTGCCCGCCTCTGCCGAGTCCACCAAGGTCGTCGACGAGCTGACCGGCACCGTCGACCCCAACGACATCCCCACCCTGATCGTCTACTACCGGGATGGCGGGCTCACCGATGCCGACCACGCCGCCATCGAGGAGCAGGCGACCGAGCTGGGCAACATCGAGGGCGTCGTCGACCAAGAGGTACTCACTCCGGGGGCGGCCGAGCAGATCCCCGACCTGCCCTTCCAGCTCTCCTCCGAGGACGGCGAGGTCGCGGTCAGCACCTTGACCTTCAACTTCGGCAAGAACGGCTGGAACGACATCCCTGATGCCGCCGACGAGATCCGCGACATCACCGAGACCGACGGCGTCACCGTCCACCTCGCCGGCTACGGCGGTCAGGCCGCCGACGCCGCGGAGGCGTTCGAGGGCATCGACACCACCCTGATCCTGATCACGTTGCTGGTGGTGATCGTGATCCTGCTCCTGACCTACCGCAGCGCCTACCTCTGGCTGCTGCCGATCCTCAGCGTGGTGTTCGCCTATGCGGTCTCCGGCGGCGTGGTCTACCTGCTGGCCAAGTACGCCGACCTGACCGTCAACGGCCAGAGCCAGGCCATCCTCGGCATCCTCGTCATCGGTGCCGGCACCGACTACGCGCTCCTGCTCGTCGCAAGATATCGAGAAGAGCTCCGTCGTCACGACGACCGGCACGAGGCGATGGCTTTCGCCCTGCACCGGGCCGCGCCGGCTCTGCTGGCCAGCGCATCGACGGTCATCGTCGGCATGCTGTGCCTCAGCCTCGCGGAGCTCAACTCGACCGCCGGTCTCGGTCCGGTGCTTGCCGTCGGGGTCGGCGTCACCGTGCTGGTCATGCTGACCCTGCTGCCGGCCCTGCTGGTGATCTTCGGCCGGTGGGTCTTCGGTCCTCGCCAGGAGCACCACCGCACCTGGGTCAAGACCGGGCTCGGTGAGATCGGCGGCGGAATCGTCGCCTTGGCCGTCGGCGGTGCCATCGGGGGTGCCGGCGGCATTCTGGTGGGACTCGGCGTGTTCACCGCCTTCATCGGACTGCTGGTCCTCCTCCAGGTGGCCATCGAGCACTGGACCAAGGTGCACAGCCGACCCGACTTCGGGTCGCGAGAGCCCAACACGAGCGGCTTCTGGGCGCGCGTCGGCAAGCGCATCGCCGTCGCTCCCCGCAAGGTGTGGATAGTCACCGCGGTGCTGCTGATGGCGGCCTCCCTCGGACTGTTCAGCCTCAAGGCGGACGGCCTGTCGACGGAGGACACCTACACCAAGGAGTTCGACTCGATCAAGGGTCAGAAGATCATGGCCGAGCACGGACTGCAGGACAGCTCCAACACCGTGCAGGTCGTGACCAACTCGGGCGAGCTCGACCAGGTCGTCGCGGCGATGCAGGACGTCGACGGCCTCGGCGACCCGACACCTCCGCAGGAGATCAGCGGGGGCCGTTCCTACTTCGAGGCGACGATCGCCGAGGACATCTCGTCCACTGCTGCGTTCGACATCGTGGAAAACACCCGCGATGCGGTGCACGACGTCGACGGTGCTGATGCGCTCGTCGGCGGTGGGTCGGCCTTCTACCTCGACACCAAGATCGCCTCGATCCGCGACAACAAGGTGATCATCCCCATCGTGCTGATCGTGGTGTTCTTCATCCTGGTCGGGCTGCTGCGTGCACTCGTGGCGCCATTGATCCTGATGGCCACCGTGATCCTGTCGTTCGGCGCGGCGCTCGGCATCTCGGCGTTGCTCTTCGAGTACGTCTTCGGCTTCGCCGGGTCCGATCCGGGGTTCCCACTGTTCGCCTTCGTGTTCCTCGTCGCCCTGGGCATCGACTACAACATCTTCCTGATGACGCGGGTGCGAGAAGAGACGGCCAACTTCGGCACGCGCAGGGGGTCGCTCGTCGCCCTGGGCTCCACGGGCGGGGTGATCACGTCCGCGGGCATCGTGCTGGCCGCGACGTTCCTGGTGCTCGGGTCGATCCCCTTCGTGTTCCTGGCCGAGCTCGGAGTCGCGGTGGCCTTGGGCGTCCTGCTCGACACGATGATCGTGCGGTCGGTGCTGGTCACTGCCATCAACCTCGATCTCGGCGGCAAGATCTGGTGGCCCAGCAACCTGGACCGCAACGGACACACCGTCGACCCGCCCGCGGACGAGAAGCAGCGGGAGACCGCCGGCGTCTGAGCTGTTCCGGGTGGTGGGCCGGGGAATCACCCCGGCCCACCGCTCGTTAGCCTGAACCGTGGTCCCCACACCTCAGCAGCTGCGCCGGGCGCTCGCCCGCGCGGAGCGGGGCGCCGCGCTCGATCTCGACGAGGCGACCGTGCTGCTCGCCGCGACCGGCGACGACCTCGACCGGCTCTGCGCCGCCGCGGCACGGGTCCGCGACGCCGGTCTCGCATCAGCGGGCCGTGTTGTCGATGGGCGGGGTGTGGTCACCTACTCCCCCAAGGTGTTCATCCCGGTCACCAAGCTGTGCCGCGACCGGTGCCACTACTGCACCTTCGTGGAGTCCCCGGGTCAGCTGACCCGGGCCGGGCACGGGATGTTCCTGTCGCCCGACGAGATCCTCGACATCGCCCGGCAGGGAGCCGAGCTGGGTTGCCTCGAGGCGCTGTTCACCCTCGGTGACCGTCCAGAGGACCGCTGGCCGGAGGCCCGGGAGTGGCTGGACGAGCAGGGCTATGACTCAACGCTCGCCTACGTCCGCGCGATGGCGATCCGGGTGCTCGAGGAGACCGGGCTGCTGCCGCACCTCAACCCGGGCGTCATGTCGTGGGAGGAGCTGAACCGGCTCAAGCCGGTCTCCCCCTCGATGGGGATGATGCTCGAGACGACCTCGCGGCGGCTGTTCGAGACCAAGGGCGAGGCCCACTTCGGCTCTCCGGACAAGGACCCCGCCGTCCGCCTCCGCGTGCTCGAGGACGCCGGCCGGCTCTCCATCCCGTTCACCACCGGGCTGCTGGTCGGGATCGGCGAGACCCTCATCGAGCGCGCCGAGACGATCCTGGCGCTGCGCGCCACCTCCCGCGCGTACGGCGCCGTACAGGAGGTCATCGTCCAGAACTTCCGGGCCAAGCCCGACACCGCGATGCGGCACGCCGACGACCTCGGCCTCGACGACTACCGCGCCGCCATCGCCGTCACCCGTCTCCTGCTCGGCCCGAAGGCCCGGGTGCAGGCGCCTCCGAACCTGGTCGACCACTCCGAGGGCGCTGACGAGTGCCGCGCCCTGCTCGGCGCCGGCATCGACGACTGGGGCGGCGTCTCGCCGCTCACGCCCGACCACGTGAACCCCGAGCGACCCTGGCCCAGCCTGGACCGGCTCGAGGCGATCACGGCCGAGTGCGGGTTCGAGCTGGCCGCACGGCTCACCGTCCACCCGGAGTACGTCCGGGCCGGCGAGCCGTGGCTCGACCCCCGCATCTCGGCGCACGTCGCGGCGCTGGCCCGCGACGACGGGCTGGCCCGTCCCGGCGTACGACCGACCGGGCTGCCGTGGCAGGAGCCGGACGGCGGCTTCACCTCCGTCGGCCGCACCGACCTGTTCGAAGCCGTCGACACCGAGGGCCGCACCGACGACCGCCGCTCGGACTTCTCCGACGTCTACGGCGACTGGGAGTCGGTCAAGGACGCTGCCGCCGCGATAGTCCGTGACAAGAAGGTTGTGGAACCGCCAGTTCCACAGACACAGATGTCACGGACTATCGCCCCGGCGGGGGCCGCGGCCTTGAGCGCGGCCGAGAAGGATCCTGGGAATCTCTCCGACGAGCACGCGCTCACGCTGATGACCGCTGAGGGACAGCTGCTGGAGCAGGTGTGCCGGCTCGCCGACGACCTGCGCCGCGACACTGTGGGCGACGAGGTCACCTACGTCGTCAACCGCAACATCAACTTCACCAACGTCTGCTACGTCGGCTGCCGGTTCTGCGCGTTCGCCCAGCGGCGCACGGACGCCGACGCCTACTCGCTCTCCCTCGACGAGGTTGCCGACCGCGCCCAGGAGGCGTGGGAGCTCGGGGCGACCGAGGTCTGCATGCAGGGCGGCATCGACCCGGAGCTGCCGGCCACCGGGTACTTCGACCTCGTCACCGCGGTCAAGCAGCGGGTGCCGGAGATGCACGTCCACGCGTTCAGCCCGATGGAGGTCGTCAACGGCACCGCCCGCACCGGGCTGTCGATCGAGGACTTCCTGATCAAGGCGCGGGAGGCGGGCCTCGGCTCCCTGCCCGGTACGGCGGCCGAGATCCTCGACGACGAGGTCCGCTGGGTGCTCACCAAGGGCAAGCTGCCGACCCGCACCTGGATCGAGGTCGTGACCACCGCGCACCGCGTCGGCATCCCCACGACGAGCACGATGATGTACGGCCACGTCGACAACCCCCGCCACTGGGTCAACCACCTGCGGGTCCTGAGCAGGATCCAGGACGAGAACCTGGCCCAGGGACGGCAGGGGTTCACCGAGTTCGTCCCGCTGCCGTTCGTCCACACCAGCGCACCCATCTACCTGGCCGGCGTCGCCCGTCCCGGCCCCACGCTCCGCGACAACCTCGCCGTCCACGCCCTGGCCCGGATCCTCTTGCACGGCCGGATCCGCAACATCCAGACGAGCTGGGTCAAGCTCGGCGTCGACGGCACCCGCGCCATGCTGCAGGCCGGCGCCAACGACGTGGGCGGCACCTTGATGGAGGAGACGATCTCCCGGATGGCCGGTTCCGAGCACGGCTCGGCCAAGACCGTGGAAGAGCTCATCGAGATCGGCGCCGGCATCGGCCGCCCGGTCGTCGAGCGCACCACGACCTACGGCCGGCGCTAGGGAGCGTCTCCCAACCCATGGTGGATGCGGGCGTCGTCCAGGCGCGGGCTGGCCAGGCGCCGGCGCGCGCGCAGACTGGGCGTCTTCGAAGGGTCGGCAACGCCGCCAGCGTGTGATCTGGGCGGCGTCCGGCGCCGCCAGGGATTGGGAGACGCGCCCTAGCCTCTGGCGGCCCTGCGGCGCGAGATCGCGTCGACGGCGGCGGCGATCAGCAGGACCACACCGGTGATGACCGACTGCCACTGGGCGCCCAGGCTGGGACGGAGCAGCAGGCCGTTGGGGATGATCGCGATCACCAGCGCGCCGAGGATGGCGTCGCGCGGGCGGCCGCGGCCGCCGAACAGCGACGTGCCGCCGATGACCGCGGCGGCCACCGAGAAGAGCAGCACGTTGCCGGAGCCGAGGTCGAGCGAGGCCGAGGACTGCGACGAGGCGAGCATCACGCCGCCGAGGGCGCCGAACGCCGAGCAGAGCGCGAAGGCGGTGACCTTCATGTGCACGACGTCGATGCCGGCGCGACGGGCAGCCTCGGCGTTGCCGCCGGTGGCGTAGAGGTGCCGGCCCCAGGTGGTCTTGGTGAGCAGGATGGTGCAGCCGATCATGAGCACGATCGCGATCGCCGCCGGGACCGGGATGCCCTGCTTGACCGCGAACGTCCCGCGGTCACGGCAGGCCAGGTAGGTCAGCACGATCGCCACCGCGGCCAGCGCGCCGCCGCGCGCCAGCACCAGGCTGATCGACTCGTGGGCCAGCCCGGCCGCCTTGGAGCGCACCGACCGCACCAGCGTGTAGCCCACATAGCCCGCAACGATGACGATCACCAGGATCCAGCTCTGGGCGACGCTGAGGTTGCCGTACGTGAGCTTGTACCAGAGCTCGTAGTTGGACGTGTTGACAGGCTGGCCGCTCAGCGCGAACTGGAGCACGCCCTGCCAGGCCAGGAACAACGCCAGGGTGGCCACGAAGCTCGGGATGCCGACCTTTGCCACCAGCCAGCCGTTGAAGATGCCGATCGCCACACCGATGCAGATCGCGGCGATCAGGGCCGGGACCAGGTGCTGGACCAGGTTGCTGAGCACGAGCACCAGACCCACCGCCACGGCGACCGCGCCGGCGTAGGTCTTGAGTGTCACGGCGAGCACGATCGCGGCGACCATGCCGACGATCAGCGCCCAGTAGAGGAACCCGGGCAGGCCGTCGTTGAGGTTGCCCTTGAACACCGCCACCGCGGCGAACGCCGCACAGGCGCCCCCGGCGGTGCCGGCCGAGAGGTCGATCTCGCCCAGCAGCAGCACGAAGACCAGTCCGAGCGCGATGACCGCGATGTAGGCGCCCTGGCCGGGCAGGTTGCCGAGGTTCAGCGCCGACAGGAACCGGTCGCTGACCTGGCTGAAGATGACGGCGAGGACAACGAGGCCAAGGATGGCCGGCAGTGCGCCCGGGTCACCCGTGCGCAGCTTGCCGATCCATGCGCGGACGGCGTCGCCGATCGACTTCTCCTCGATGTCGAGGGCGAAGCCGCTGTCCGGCGCGGTCGGCAGCGCGCCGGCGTCGACGTTGGTCTCGGGAGTGTTGGAAGACATGTCGCGCCCCTCAGATGCTTTCGCTCGCGAGAGTCTGCGCGAGTCCGAGTTCGCCGCTGCGGCCAGACGTGATCAGCTCGACGATCTGGGTCGTGGTCGTGTCCTTGGTGTGCACCTCGGCGGCCACCCGGCCGAGGTAGAGGGCGGCCACGCGGTCGGCCACCTCCATGACGTCGTTCATGTTGTGCGAGATGAGCACGACACCACGGCCCTGGTCGGCCAGCCGGCGGACCAGGTCGAGCACCTGCCGGGTCTGGGCGACACCTAGGGCGGCGGTGGGCTCGTCGAGGAAGACCACCTTGGAGTTCCAGAGCACCGCCTTGGCGATCGCCACGGTCTGGCGCTGACCACCGGAGAGGTTGGCGACCAGCTGGCGCACCGAGGAGACGGTCCGGACCGAGAGGCTGGCGAGCGTTGCACGTGCCTGCCGCTCCATCTCCCCGTCGGAGAGGAAGGCGCGGTAGCGGCTGATCTCGCGGCCGAGGAACATGTTCTGGGTGATGTCGAGGTTGTCGGCCAGCGCGAGGTCCTGGTAGACGAACTCGATCCCGAGCGACGTGGCCTCGCGCGGGTCGGTGATGGTGACCGGCTTGCCCTCGAAGCGCATCTCGCCGCTGTCGATGGTGTTGATCCCGGCGATGCACTTGACGATGGTGGACTTGCCCGCACCGTTGTCGCCGACCAGGGCGGTGACCTCGCCGGGGTAGATGTTGAGGTCCACGTCCTTCAGCACGTGGACGGGTCCGAAGCTCTTGTTGAGCTTCGAGATCTCCAGGATCGGGTCAGCCATGGGTCACCGCCATCGGTCGGGTTGGTTCGCGTGATCGTAGGACGCAGCCGGGTGCGGCCGGGCGGGACAGAGTCCCACCCGGCCGCCACCGGCAGAGGTCACTCGATGCCGAGCTCGCTGCAGGCGTCTTCGATGCCCGCGCAGATCTCGTCGGCCGTCAGCGCCCCGGCGTCGATGACGTCCTGGACGTTGGCCTGCGTGATCACCTGCGAAGGCAGCAGTAGCGCCTGGAGCTCGTGCTCGGGGGCCTGCGGGTCCTCGAACGGCGACAGCGTGATCCCGGCCTCGGCCGGGTCAGTGCCGGAGATGATCGAGATCGCGAGTGCGGCGGCCGCACCGGCCTCGAGCGTGACGTTCTTGAAGATCGTCATGCTCTGCTTGCCGGTGATGACGTTCTGCAGTCCCTCGACGCTGGAGTCCTGACCGGTGACGACGACCTTCCCGTCCGCACCTTCGTTCTTCAGCACACCGATGACGGCGTTGGCGATGTCGTCGTTCGCGGCGAGCACGCCATTGATGTCGCTACCGGACGCGGTGAGCGCCTGGGTGAACGCCGGCGCGGCGTTCTCGACCTTCCAGCCCTTGACCGTGGTCTCCTCCGCGATCTCCAGGTCACCCGACTCCACCAGCGGGTCGAAGATGGTGTGGGCGCCCTTCTGGAACAGCACCGCGTTGTTGTCGACGTCCGTGCCGCCGTTCATCATGATGATCTTGGGCTTGTCGACGTCCTGCGCGGCGAGGCAGTCGACCAGGGTCTGGGCCTGGAGCCTGCCGACGTCCTCGTTGTCGAAGGAGACGTAGTAGGGCGCGGTGCCGCCGAGGTTCACGCGGTCGTAGTCGATGACCGTCACGCCGGCCTGGTCCGCGAGCGCCTCCACACCTGCGCCGGACGCGGCGTCGATGGAGTCGATGATCAGCACCTGGGAGCCGTCACCGATCATGCTCTGCGCGATCGAGGCGAACTTGTTCTTGTCGCCCTGTGCGTTCTGGACGTCCGCGGTGATGCCGGCGTCCCCGAGCGCCTGCTCGAGCAGCGGCTTGTCGTAGAGCTCGTAGCGCGTCGAGGACGTCGTGTCCGGGAGGATCACGCCGACCTTGCCGGAGGCCTTGGCGGTGGTGTCGCCGGCGGCCGGCGCTGAAGCCGCACTGGTGGGCGGGTTGTCCAGACTGCAGGCCGCGGTGACGTCGGTCGTGCCGCCGTCGCCCCCGTCCGAGCCGCCGGAGTCGGAGTCGTCCCCGCAGGCCGCGAGGCCGACGGAGCCGATGAGCAGGGCGACCCCGAAGGCCGCCGCACGGTGCAGGGGTGTGGACATGTTTCTCCTCGACAGGTACGGACGGATCGACCGCCCGGTGATCTCAGGACGCAGTGTTGACGGTCACAGCGTTATCGTCAAGAGTTGAACGTAAAATCTCTGAATGCGGAGCAGATCGGCAGTTTGCCGCCATCCCTTGACCACAAACGAAGGTCAAGGGCACACTCCCCGCCATGACGCCGCCCCAGCGCACCGACCCCTCCCCCGGGTCGAACGCCTCGCTGCGCACGGCCAACCAGCAGCGCGTGCTCGACGTGCTCCGCGGCGTACCGACGGACCGGACAGCCGAGCTGAGGACCCTCAAGGGCACTGATGCGGACCCGGCGACCGAGGGCGTCTTCACCCAGGCCGAGCTCGCCCGGGCGACCGGGCTGGCACCGGCGACGGTCTCCAACATCGTCCGCGAGCTGGCTGGCGCGGGCCTGGTCGACACCGAGGCCGGCAGCGGCCGGCGCGGTTCGTCGGTGCAGCTGGCCCGGGGTGCCGGAATCGTGGCCGGCGTCGACTTCGGCCACAGCCACGTCGCGGTGGCGGTCGGCGACCTGGCCGGGCGGGTGCTCGCGGAGGAGCGCCTCGACCTCGAGGCCACCGCCGACCACCCGCAGGCGCTCGCCACTGCCTCCGCCATGCTCGCCCGGATGTCGGGGGGCATGGGCGAGCTGCGCCAGGTCGGCCTGGGCTTGCCGGCGCCGGTCAAGGACGAGGTCATCCGCTCCTCGGCGATCTTCCCGGGCTGGGAGGGCGTCAACGCCCGCGCCGCCGCCGAGGACATCTTCGGGGCACCGGTCCATGTCGAGAACGACGCGAACCTCGGCGCGCTCGCCGAGCACCGGCGCGGTGTCGGCCGCGGCCACAGCAGCTCGGTCTTCGTGAAGATCTCCTCCGGTGTGGGCGCCGGGATCATCATCGGTAACGAGCTGTTCCACGGCGCGGGCGGTACGGCGGGCGAAATCGGCCACCTGACCCTGGACGAGCAGGGCCCGCTGTGCCGGTGCGGCAGCCGTGGCTGCCTCGAGGCCTACACGTCCACCGCCAACCTGACGACCATGCTGTCCGGCCAGCTGCCGGGGCTCAGCCTGGACGACATCTTCGCCGCGGCTCGCGAGGGCAACGTCTCGGCGCAGCGCGCGCTCGAGGACGCCGGACTGCACCTCGGCTGGGGACTGGCCAGCATCGTCAACCTGCTCAACCCCGAGCTCGTCGTCGTCGGCGGCGACATGGCCAGGGCCGGCGAGCTGCTGCTCGAGTCCGCGCGGATCGGGCTGCGCAGGCACGCGCTCGACTCGGTCGCGCTCACGCCGGTGCTCGCCTCGGAGCTGGGCGAGCGCGCCAGCCTGGTGGGCGCCGTACTCATCGCTGCGGAGCGCACCGATCTGGTCGTGGAATGACCCTTCGCGCTGCGGATACCGTCGACATCGTGAGCGACAACGACTTCGAGGACCAGCTGACCAGCGAGGACACGCTCGACGACCCCGAGAACGAAGTGGAGGACGAGCTGGACCGAGGCTCCCCTCCGCCGGACCGGTGGTCGGCCGGGCAGGGCTTCGGCAACACGGCGTTCGAGGAGGCGACCGGCGAGTCGCTCGACCAGCGGGTCGCCCAGGAGGAGCCCGAGACGGACCCGTACGCCGCGACGGACGTTGACGACGAGGACCTCGACGACGGCGAGGTGGGCGACCAGCGCGCCGGCCGCCTGGTCGACCTTGACGAGGGGCTCGGCGAGGACACCGAGAAGGACATGGTGGCCGACGACGTCGGCATCGATGGAGCGGCCGCCTCAGCGGAAGAAGCCGCCGTACACATCGTTCCCGACGAAGAGGGGTACTGAGCCTTTTGCTCGACCCGCCACCCGGCGGCTCGTGGTGAAGGGAGTACTGATGTTTCTGCTCTGGTTGCTCGCTGTCGTCATCGGCATCGCGGGCATCGTTTCGTTGTTCCGGGGTCAGATTCTGTGGGGGGTCATCCTGATCATCCTGGCGTTCGTCGTCGGCCCAGGGGGCTACAGCATCTTCGACAAGTAGTCGGCGGGAATCGGGCGCCTGGCCCCACCGGATCCGGTGGGCCAGGCGCCCGCTCTCTGCGCGATGACCTAGAACACGTTGCAGTTCTGACCCCTACGATGGGCCGGTGCGGTTCTCGATCAGTACGGCGTTCCTCCCGACCGACCAGCTCGTGCCGATCGCCAAGGCGGCCGACGAGCTCGGCTACGACAGCCTCGCGATTCCCGACCACGTGGTCGACCTCGAGACGCTGCAGACCCCGTACCCCTATACGCCGGACGGCGCTCGGCGCTGGGGCCCCGAGGCCGAGTGGCCGGACCCGTGGGTCCTGGCCGGCGCGCTGTCGACGGTGACCACGCGGCTGCGGTTCTTCACCAGCGTCTACGTGCCGGCGCTGCGCAATCCGTTCCAGGTCGCCAAGTCGGTGGGCACCGCCGCGGTGATCTCGGGCAACCGGGTCGCACTCGGGGTCGGCATCGGGTGGTGCGAGGAGGAGTTCGAGCTGCTGGAGCAGAGCTTCCGAACCCGCGGGAAGCGTTCAGACGAGGGGCTCGCGCTGATCAAGGAGCTGTGGCAGCCCGGGTGGCGCGAGTTCCACGGTGAGTTCTACGACGCACCGCGGCTGACGATGGAGCCGACCCCGACCGCGCCGATCCCGATCTACGTCGGTGGCCTCTCGGAGATCGCCTTCGCGCGGGCGGCGCGGCACGACGGCTGGGTCGGCGACATGTACCCGACCGAGGAGGCGATCCGCTGGGCCAACCGGCTGGGCGAGATCCGCGCCGAGCTTGGCGCGGAGTCCGACTTCTCGGTGTTCGTCGCTCTCACCGACGCGTTCCTGCCCGAGCACTTCGTCCGGGCCGAGGAGGGCGGCGTCACCGACTGCATGACGCTGCCGTGGATGTACTACTCCGGCCGCGGCGCGACCGTCGACCAGAAGGTCGAGGGGATGGCGAGGTTCGCCGAGGACGTCATCTCCCCGCTGGCTGGCTGATCGTCAGAAGATGCCGACCGGTGACGTCACCACGAGGCGCGGCGTGCCCTCCAGGCCGAGCGCCTCACGCAGCGAGCGCGCGGTCTCGACCTTGGAGCAGCCCTCGAGGCGGTCGAGACTCAGGCTGGGGACCTGGGGGTTGTAGTCCGACGAGGAACCGACGTAGGTGACGTAACCGTCGCCGCTGTTGGTCCGCTCGCTGCGGCAGTAGATCAGGTCCTTGGCACCGTCGCTGGTGAGGACGATGTGGTTGGAGCCCTCCTCGCCGTAGACGAAGTCGGCGCCGTCACCAGGCAGGATCGTGTCGTTGCCCTCGTCGCCGGTCGCGTTGTCATCGCCCGGGCCCAGGTCGATGTAGTCGTTGCCGTCGCCACCGTCCAGGGTGTCGTTGCCGTCGTTGCCCTCGACATGGTCGTCGCCCGCGCCCCCGGAGACGTGGTCGTTGCCCGCGTCGCCGGTCATCGTGTCGTTGCCGTCCTGGCCCTGGATGCCGATGCCCCTCTGGCCGACTTGGCCGTCGTTGCCGTCACCACCGTGCCCGACGTCGTTGCCCGCGCCCAGCATGACCTTGAGGTCGTCGCCGGGGCCGGCGTCCACGGTGTCGTCGCCCGAGCCGCTGTTGATGGTGTCGTTGCCGTCGGCGCCGGTCACGGTGTCGTTGCCGGCGTTGCCGTTGATGGAGTCGTTGCCGGGCCCACCGTCGAGGACAGGGTCGTTGCCGCCACCGCCGTCGAGCTTGTCGTTGTCGTTCTCGCCGAACAGCTGGTCCGCGCCGGGGCCGCCTTGGAGCCCGTCGGCGCCGTTGCCGCCCCAGGCCTTGTCGTTGCCCGCCATCCCGGTGAACTTGTCGTTGCCGCCCTTGCCCTTGAACTTGTCGTTCTTGGGTGTGCCCTTGACGTTGTCGGGCTTGTTGGTGCCGTTGAACGTCTTCGCCTCTGCGGCGAGCGACGGCACGAGGGCGAGAGCCAGGATGGTTGCGGGCACGAGGAGGGAGCGGCGCAAGTTCACCGGAGGAGGCTAGCCCGCGAAAAGGACTTCCTGACCAATATCCACGAGATTTGGTCCAGATTTGGTCCACTTGGGTCAGGCGCACGGCCGCCCGCATCGGCCGGTCCTAGGCTCGGCCCGTGACCACGGCCCGCCGCGACGAGTTCGGCTACCTGTTCGTGGTGACCTACGGCCGGTCCGGCTCGACGCTGCTGATGGGACTCCTCAACAGCGTCCCGGGCTACTTGATCCGCGGCGAGAACTGGGACGCGCTGCACCACCTGTTCCGCTTCCACCAGACCCTGGCGGAGGGCAGCCAACGGTGGGACCCGGCCCGGCTGCGGCAACGCACACACCCCTTCTTCGGCGCCGGCGACTTCCCGGTCCAGAGATCGATCGAGGGCACCCGACGGCTGGTGCTCGAGACCGTGCTCCGGCCGAGGGACGACACCCGCGTCACCGGGTTCAAGGAGATCCGCTGGTACGCCGACGACGTCGTGGAGTACGTCGCGTGGCTGCGAGAGGTGTTCCCGGGCGCCCGCTTCGTCGTGAACACCCGCGACCACGAGGAGGTCCGGCGCAGCGGCTGGTGGGCCAAGCGCCCCGAGAACGCCGAGCAGCTCCCTGCGATCGAGGAGCGGATCCTGGCCCTGGCCGAGGGGCTCGGCGACGCGGCGTACCGCGTCCACTACAACGACTATGTCGCCGACCCGTCCGTGCTGCGCGGGCTCTTCGACTGGCTGGGCGAGCCGTTCGACGAGGCCGCGGTGCGTTCGGTGCTGGAGACGCCCCACTCGGTCCGCGGCAGGACCGACTAGGCCGTGTCTGACGGTTGCTGGTGGATGCCGGCGTCGTCCAGGCGCGGGCTGGCCAGGCGCCGGCACGCGCGCAGACTGGGCGTCTTCGAAGTGTCGGCGCCGCCGCACGCTTTTCCGGGGTCCCCGCGGAAGCGCGAGCGCAGCGAGCGTCTTCCGTGGGGTGGAGCGCGTGATCTGGGCGGCGTCCGGCGCCGCCATGAACCGTCATACACGGCCTAGAAGGACGGGCAGTTGCTGATCTCGTCGAGCGGGTCGCGGCCGTTGACCAGGACGACCTTGTCGCCGGGCTCGCCGCCGGCCACGGTCCCGCAGAAGACGACGTCCTTGACGCCGTCGTTCAGCAGGTAGATGGTGTCGCCGCCCTGCTCGGCATGCACCTCGTCGGACCCGGCACCGACTCGCAGCACGTCGTTGCCCTCGTCGGCCGAGAGGTGGTCGTCACCCGGACCGTCGTCGAGCGTGTCGTTGCCGCCGCCGCCGTCGAGGTCGTCGTTGCCGTCGCCACCGGTGACCCTGTCGTTGCCCGGACCACCCTGCACGAGGTCGTTGCCCGCTCCGCCGTCGACGGCGTCGTTGCCGATCTGGCCGGTGACCTTGTCGCTCCCGGCGTCGCCGAGCATCTTGTCGTTGCCGCCACCACCCTGGACGGTGTCGTTGCCGTCGCCACCGAAGCCCCTGTCCTTGCCGCCGCCACCGCTGATCTGGTCGTTGCCGCCCTTGCCCTTGAGCACGTCGTTGCTGCCCTTGCCCTTGAGCGTGTCGTTGCGGTTGGTGCCGTTGTAGTGCTTGGCCTGTGCGGCGACCTGGGGTGCCAGCACGAGGGCAAGCGCCGCGATGGGTACGACGAGAAGCTGCCTGGCGGAGGGTCGGGTCACGCGGCGACCCTAACCCCGGGGTTAGCGTCGGCACATGGCCATCGACGTCCGCCCGGCAGCCCGCTTCGCCGACGTGGCGACGATGCTCGGGCCCAAGAAGAGCCCCGACGCCAACGTCTGCTGGTGCCTGAGCCACCGGGTCGACTCGAAGACGAACCAGACGCTGTCCGGCCGCGAGCGCGCCGACTACGTCCGCAAGCTGTGCCGCCGCAAGGTGGCGCCCGGCGTACTGGCGTACGACGGGGACGAGGTCTGCGGCTGGGCCGGCATCGCTCCGCGGGCGGGGCTGCCCGTGGCCCGCTCGACCAAGATCAAGGCCGTGGACGACCTCCCGGTCTGGTCGATCTTCTGCGTCCGGGTGCGGCCCGGCTTCCGCGGCCGCGGCATCTCCCTCGCGCTGGTCGAGGGCGCGGTCGACTTCGCGCGTGCGCACGGGGCGCCGGCGGTCGAGGCGATCCCGGTGGACAACGAGGGCCGGAAGGTCGACCTGACGATGGCCTTCGTCGGGACCCGCGGGCTGTTCGAGAAGGCCGGGTTCACCAAGGTCGCCGACACCGAGTCGGTGACCGCGGGCTTCCCACGCGTCGTGATGCGGCTGCCTCTCGAGTAGCTGCCTGTAACGCTGCCGCGCCTCTCGTCGCTGTAGGGGGTGGACACCCGTCCTCCCCAGCAGACGAAAGGTGAAGCATGAGCAGGAAACACTCCAGCCTGTTGACGCTGGTCGTGGCCGCAGCCGCCGTGAGCACGGCCGCCGTCGGCACGATCACCGTGCCGGCCCAAGCGACGCAGGTGGCCGAGAGCACCCTGTCCATCCGGGTGGTGCACCCGCGGATCGAGGCCGGCGACAGCACGCGGGTCCGAGGTGCCCTGCACGTCCGCGGTCCCCTGGACCCGAGCGGGCGCACGGTCACCCTCGAGGCCAAGCCCCAGGGCGCGACGGACTTCACTCCGGTCGGCACGGCCGTGGCCGGTCCGCACGGCGGGGTGGGTCTCGAGGTGGCGCCGACCGTCACGACGCGCTACCGCTGGCACTACGCCGGCGCCGAGGACGCCCGGCCGAGCAAGAGCGGCACCGCCCGGGTGCGCATCGTGGTCGACCAGCAGCCTGGTCACAAGCTCCCGACCAGCCTCTCGATCCGGGCGGCGCACCGCGTCGTGCAGCCAGACGGACACGACCTCGTCCGTGGCCGTCTGCGCACCCGTGGCGTCGGTCTCCGCCACCGGATCGTCAGCCTGGTGACCCGAACGACGGCGGACCCGACCTGGCAGGTCATCGGCCAGGACCTGACCGACCGGGCGGGCGCGGTGAAGTTCCCGATCCAGCCGACCGGCCCCGCGGCGTACCGGCTGCTGTTCGAGGGCACGCCGATGTTCCACCGCTCGCACAGCGGCATCGTGCGGATCGGCGTCCGACCCGTCGTGACCGCCACCGTGGCACCCCCCTGGGTCGACCCGGGCCAGACCGTGACCGTGTCCGGCGTGGCAACCCTGGCCGGCGCTCCGCTCAGCGGCGCAAGCGTCGACCTGGTCGCCCGCCCGGTCGGGCGCGCGGGGCCTCGGCACGTCGTCGGTTCGGGCATCACCGCGACGGACGGGTCGGTGGCGATCACCGACACCCCGTCGAAGAGCACCGTCTACCGGCTCGTGGTCCGGCACGCGGCGGGCGTACCGCGGGGGTCCAGCCCGGCGGTGCGGGTGAAGGTGCGCGCACCCAGCTCGCTGTCGATCCGGGGCAGGCACACCGGGGAGGGCTTCGTGGTGAGCGGCATCCTGCGCGGTGACCACCACACGGTGCGCCACGCGCAGGTGAACCTCGAGACGCTCGCCTCGGACGGGGTGACCTGGACCGTGGTGACCTCGGGCTTCACCGGCAAGCACGGCAAGGTGACCTTCCTGGAGCCCACTTCGGAGGGAGCCAGTTACCGTCTGACGTACGCCGGAAGCTTCAAGCTCGCGCCCTGCATCAGCGGCACAGTCGTCAGCTGAGGCCCCGCCACGAAACCGGAAGGAGCCGGCGCTGGAAGAGAGCGCTCTCCCGCTCGCCGACTTGTCGCCCGCGCTCGCCAAGGCCTGCGCGGGCGACGAGGCGGCGTTCGTGACGCTCTGGCGGGCGCTGCACCCGCCACTGCTGCGCTACCTGGCCGTCCGGGGCGACGAAGCCCCGGAGGACCTCGCCTCGGAGACCTGGATGCACGTGGTGAAGGGGCTGGCCGGGTTCGAGGGGAACGTCGCGGAGTTCCGTGCGTGGCTCTTCACGATCGCCCGGCACCGGGCGATCGACCAGGGCCGGGCCCGGACCCGGAGGCCTGTGGTGACGGTGGGCGAGCCGGCCTCGCTGCCCTCGCGAGAGGTGGCGCCCAGCGCCGAGGAGCAGGTGGTCGCGAAGGACGCGACCGCCCGGGCGCTCGACCTGGTCGCGACGCTGCCGCCGGGGCAGGCCGAGATGGTCATGCTCCGCGTGGTCGCCGGGCTCGAGGTGGCCGACGTGGCCCGCATCGTCGACAAGAAACCCGGCGCGGTACGGGTCGCCGTACACCGTGCCCTGCAGACCCTGGCCCGGCATCCCGAGGCCCGCTCGAACCGAGAGGTGGTGTGACGTGACCCAGCCTCCTGACCGGCCCTTCGACGACGAGGAGTCGCTGTTGCGCGCCCTGCGCGCCCCGGGTTCGGCCGGCGAGCTGGGCGAGGAGGAGCGGTACGTCGCGATGTTCCGCGAGGCACAGTCCTCGTCGGGCGCGGCACCAGTGCCCCTGTCCTCGCGCCGACGCCGCGCGGTCTCGCGCTTCGGCGCTGGCTCCGCCTTCGTGGTCGCCCTCGCGGTCGGCGGCAGCGCGGCCGCGGCGTACACCAACAACCTGCCGGAGCCGATCCAGCGCTTCGCGCACCGGACGCTCGGACCGGTCGCGCCGCCGGCGCCCGTGGAGCACCACAACCGGGCCAAGGACAAGCCGACCACGGCGCCCACTCCCGGCAGCGCGCCCACGCCGACTCCCACTCCCACACCGACCCCGACGCCCACGCCGTCGTCGACACCGTCGCAGTCGCCGAGCCACTCGCAGAAGCCAACGCCCACGCCGACCCCTACACCCACGCCGACCCCGATCCCGACGCCCACTCCCACACCGACTCCCCCGCCGACCCCGACCCCAACACCCACGCCGACCCCGACCCCGACTCCGACACCCACGCCAACCCCCACGCCCCCGCCGCCCGTGCGCCCGACCGCGGTGACCATTTCGGGCTCCACCCACAAGGTCGACCCCGGCCAGTCGGTGGCGTTCGCCGGCGTGGTCACCGCCGAGGACGGCACCCCCGTCCGCCGCGTCCGGGTCACCCTGCAGACCCGGTCGGATGCTGGCTGGGTCCCGGTCACCTCGGCCCGCACGGACGCCTCCGGCCAGGCGTCGCTCGTGCTGCCGCCGATCTCGACCACGACCGCCGTACGCCTGCGCGCCGCCGGCGTGCACAGCCCGCGCTGGCGGGTCACCATGCACCCCGTGCTCACCGTCACCTCCGCGCGCGGCTCGGAGTCCGGCACCGTGGTCATCACCGCCACAGCGGTCGGCGCCCAGCCAGGCGACCGGATCCAGCTCCTGACCAAGTCCGGCGAGGTCGCGGCCGGCACCCTCGACGGCAGCTCGATCTCGTTCACCGTCACCCCGACCAAGAAGAAGACCCACTACACGGTCCTGCTCCGCGGCACCTCCGCCCACAGCCCGGACCGCGCCGGCATCACGGTGATCGTCAAGAAGCCGGCCGGAATGCGGAGCGACGCTCCCGTGGTTGCCCCCTGAGAAGTGCCGGTGCGCGCCGGCTCGTCCACATCTCCTCGGGAAGGGAGCAGCACGTTGCCCGGAGTACTGATCATCGGTGTGGGTCCCGGCATCGGGACCTCGGTCGCGCGGGCGTTCGCCCAGGACGGACACGCCGTCGGCCTGCTGGCCCGGTCACAGGCCACCGTCGAGACAGCCAGGCGGGCGTTGATCGGGACAGGTGTGCACGTCCACGTGGCGCTGGCGGATGCGGCTGATCCGGAACAGCTGGGTGCGGCTCTCGACGCGTACGTCGGCGAGCTCGGCGTCCCGGACGTGGTCGTCTACAACGCCGCCCTCGTCAGGCCCGACTCCCTCGACGACCTCGACACCCAGCGCCAGCTGGGGGCGTGGTCGGTCAACGTCATCGGCGCAATGAGCACCGCAGCCCGCCTGTTGCCCGCCATGGCGACGAGGGGACACGGCACGTTTCTCATCACGGGCGGGATGCCCGAGGCATCTCCTCAGTACTTGAGCCTGTCGCTCGGCAAGGCCGGAGTCCGCGCGCTCGTCGAGGCGCTCGACGCACAGTTTGCTGCGAGCGGCGTCCACGTGGCGACCGTGACCGTGGACGGCGACGTCGCTCCGGGCACGCCGCTGGACCCCGACGACATCGCCCGGCACTACGTGCGCCTGCACGCGCAACCGCGCTCCTCGTGGGAGCGGGACGTCCTCCTCACCGGCACCGAGGACGCCGTCGCCTGACGATCAGGCGATTCACTCCTCGTTGGGGTTGGCGACGTCGTTGGCCGAGACGACACACTGGTCGCTGTCATGCCTCCTCCCGCAGCCGAGCCCCCGGTGGAGTCCACCGGCGACGCCCGAGACGCCCGCGAGATCACGGCGACCATGGACCTCGCACTCCGGATCGGCGAGCTGTTGCTGTCCTCCGGCGCCGGTGCCAGCGACGTGAGCGCGGCGATGAACAACGTGGCGTGGGCCTGCGGGCTTCGCGGCTACAGCGCCGACGTGACGTTCACGGCGCTCACGATGAGCCAGCAGTCCTCGCCGGACGAGCCGGCACTGATCCAGATCCGGCAGGTGCGCTACCGGGAGGTCGACTACGGGGACCTGACCGGCGTCGACCAGATCCTCCGCGACCTGGTCGCCGGGGAGATCGACCGCGTGGAGGCGGCGACCCGGCTGAAGCGGATCAGCTCCACGGGCCACGCACGTCCACGGTGGTTGGTCACCCTGGCGCTCGGGGTGATGGGCGGCGGGGTCGGCATGGTCCTCGGTGGCGACTGGTTGGTCGTCGCGCTGGCGGCGGCCGCGGCGATGCTCGTCGACGCCCTCCAGCGGCAGATGCAAAGGCGCCGGCTGCCGGCGTTCTACCAGCAGGTCGCGGGCGGCCTGCTGGCCACGCTGATGGCGGTCGGCGTTGCGGCGACGCCCGCCGACGTCTCACCCAGTCTGGTCATCTCGAGCAGCATCGTGATGCTGCTCGCGGGGGTGAACTTCCTCGGCGCGATCCAGGACGCGTTGACGGGGTTCCCGCTGACCGCGAGCGCGCGGATCCTCGAGGCGTTCCTCGCGACCGCCGGTGTCGTGGCCGGGGTCAGCGGCGGTCTCCAGGTCGCCGAGGTGCTCGGCGTTGACCTGGGCCCGGTCGACCCAGGCGCGTACTCGACTGCAGCCCTGCCGCTGATGGTGGCCGGCGGCGCCATCGCCGCCGCGGCGTACGCCTTCTCGGCCTACGCGCCGGCCCGGGCGCTGCTGCCGATCGCGGTCGCGGCCGGCGTCGCGATCGGCGTCTACGCCCAGGTGCTCGAGCGTGGCTTCGGCATAGCCTGGTCGTCGGCCTTGGCAGCGCTTCTCCTCGGGCTCGCCAGCTACCCGATCGCCAAGCGGGCCCGGATCCCGTCGCTGGTGGTCGTGGCCGCCGGCATCACGCCGTTCCTGCCCGGTCTCTCGATCTACCGCGGGCTGACGCTGCTGGCCACCAGCGCGAGCGCGGCTTTGCTTGCGATGGTCACCGCCGCGGCGATCGCGATCGCGCTGAGCTCGGGCGCGATCCTCGGCGAGTACCTCGCCCAGCCGATCCGCCGCGAGGCCAGCCGCCTGGAGGGCAAGCTCGCCGGGCCTCGCCTGGTCGGTCCCCACACCGTCCGCGCGGTGCGTGGCGTACGCCGCCGTCGGGCGGCCAGGAAGCGCGTGGAGCCGGATCCCGACTGACGAGCGGCAGCTAGCGGTTGACCGTTCGTTGCAATGCCTCGGGATAGCGATCTCCGACGACCTTGACCTGGGTCGAGGCTTCGTCGAGCTCCGCCAGGTCGTCCGCGGTCAGCTCCAGCTCGGCCGAGCCCAGGTTCTCGTCGAGGCGACTCAGGCGCCGGGTGCCGGGAATCGGGACGATCGACGGCCGCTGGGCCAGGAGCCAGGCAAGCGCGATCTGCCCGGGAGTCGCACCCTTGCGCTCGGCCACCGCCCGGACCCTCTCCACCAGTGCCAGGTTGGCCTCGCGCGCTTCGACCGTGAACCGCGGCAGGTGGGCCCGGATGTCCCCCTCGGAGAACTCCGTGGTGGCGTCCACCGTGCCGGTGAGGAAGCCGCGCCCCAGCGGGCTGAACGGGACGAAGCCGATCCCCAGCTCGTCCAGAGCGGCCAGGATCGCGTCCTCCGGCTCGCGCCAGAAGAGTGAGTACTCGCTCTGGAGTGCCGTCACGGGCTGCACCGCGTGGGCTCGCCGGATGGTCTCGACGCCGGCCTCGGACAGCCCGAAGTGGCGGACCTTCCCCGCCTCGATCAGCTCCTTGACCGTGCCGGCCACGTCCTCGATCGGGACCTCGGGGTCGACGCGATGCTGGTAGAGGAGGTCGACGAAGTCGGTCCGCAGCCGGCGTAGAGACCCGTCGAGCGCCTCGCGGATGTGCTCGGGCCGGCTGTCCAGCTCCCGCTCGCTCTGATCCAGCGAGAAGCCGAACTTGGTCGCGATGACGACCTCGTCGCGGCGTGGGGCGAGCGCCTCGCCGACGACCTCCTCGTTGTGGTACGGACCGTAGACCTCTGCGGTGTCGAACAGAGTCACGCCGTGGTCGACGGCCTCGCGCAGGAAGTCGACCATCGTCGACCGGTCGGGCGAGGGACCGAACGACTGGCTGATTCCCATGCAGCCCAGCCCGATGGCCGAGACCTGCAGCCCGTCTCTGCCCAGTGTCCGCTGTTCCATGTTGGCTACTCCCACTCGATGGTGCCCGGCGGCTTGCTGGTCACGTCGAGGGTGACCCGGTTGATCTCGGCGACCTCGTTGGTGATGCGGGTTGAGATGCGCTCGAGCACGTCGTACGGGAGTCGCGCCCAGTCGGCGGTCATGGCGTCCTCGGAGGTGACCGGGCGGATCACGACCGGGTGGCCGTAGGTGCGACCGTCGCCCTGGACGCCGACCGAGCGGACGTCGGCGAGCAGGACCACAGGCATCTGCCAGATGTCGCGGTCGAGGCCGGCGCGGGTGAGCTCCTCGCGGGCGATGGCGTCGGCCTTGCGGAGGATGTCGAGGCGCTCGCGGGTGACCTCGCCGATGATCCGGATGCCGAGGCCCGGGCCGGGGAACGGCTGGCGCCACACCATCGTGGACGGGAGTCCGAGCTGCTCGCCGACCAGGCGGACCTCGTCCTTGAAGAGCGTGCGCAGCGGCTCGACCAGCTCGAACTGGAGGTCGTCGGGGAGTCCGCCGACGTTGTGGTGGGACTTGATGTTCGAGGTGCCGGCGCCGCCGCCGGACTCGACGACGTCGGGGTAGAGGGTCCCCTGCACGAGGTACGCCGTGTCGCCGACCTCGGCGGTGCTGCCGAACACCCGGACCTCGGCTGCCTCGAAGGTGCGGATGAACTCGCGGCCGATGATCTTGCGCTTCTCCTCGGGGTCCACGATCCCCTCGAGCGCTCCGACGAACTGCTCGCTGGCCTCGACGACGTCGAGCTTGTCGAAGACCGCCTCGAAGTCGGCCCGGACCTGCTCGGTCTCGCCGAGCCGCATCATCCCGTGGTCGACGTAGACACACGTCAGCCGCTCGCCGATCGCGCGCTGCACGATCGCGGCGGCCACCGCGGAGTCGACGCCGCCGGAGAGTGCGCAGATCGCCCGGCCGTCACCGATCTGCTCACGGATCGCCGCGACCTGCTCCTCGACGATGTTGAGCATCGTCCAGGTCTGCCGGCAGCCGGCGATGTCGTGCAGGAAGTGCTCGAGCACCTCCTGGCCGTGCTCGGTGTGCAGCACCTCCGGGTGCCACTGGACGCCGGCCAGCCCGCGCGCGACATCCTCGAAGGCCGCCACCGGCGTGCCCGCCGTCGAGGCCAGCACGGTGAACCCCTCGGGCGCCTGCGCCACCGAGTCGCCGTGCGACATCCAGACGTTGTGCTGGAGGGGTAGGTCGGCCAGGAGGGTCCCGGACTCCTCGACCGCGACCGGGGTGCGGCCGTACTCGCGGACCCCGGTGTGCGCGACCTCGCCGCCCAGCCCCTGGGCCATGAGCTGGAACCCGTAGCACATGCCGAACACCGGGGTGCCGGCCGTGAACAGCCCGGCGTCGATGGTCGGCGCGCCCTCCTCGTAGACGCTCGAGGGTCCGCCGGACAGCACGATCGCCTTCGGGTTGCGCGCCAGCATCTCGGCCACCGGCATCGTGTGCGGCACGATCTCGGAGTAGACCCGGGCCTCGCGAACCCGTCGCGCGATCAGCTGCGCATATTGAGCACCGAAGTCGACGACGAGGACCAGATCGTGGTCCGGGTGAGCACCTTCGGCCGTCATGGACCGAGCCTAGTCTGGGGTCTCGTGGAGAGAGTGACCCGCGCCGACGTCCTGGCTACCGAGCCGCTGATCCGGCCGCACGTACGCCGTACACCCGTGGTCGAGCTCGACCGGTCCGAACTCGGCCTGCCGCCGGGAAGGCTGGTGCTCAAGCTCGAACAGCTGCAGCACGCGGGGTCGTTCAAGGCCCGTGGCGCGTTCGCGAACGTGCTGTCCCGGGATCCCCGCCCGGAGAGCATCGTGGCGGCCTCCGGCGGCAACCACGGAGCGGCGGTGGCCTACGTCGCACGCGCCTTGGGCATCCCTGCCCAGATCTTCGTGCCCGAGATCTCCAACCCGGCCAAGGTCGCTCGCATCCGCAGCTTCGGGGCGGACCCGGTGCTGATCGGCCAGACCTACGGCGAGGCCCTCGACGCCAGCCGAGAGTGGGCACGCGGCCGGGACGCTGCCGAGGTGCACGCCTACGACGCGCGCGAGACGGTCATGGGTGCCGGCTCCATCGCCATCGAGCTGCAGGAGCAGGCCCCCGGCGTACGCACCGTGATCGCCGCCGTCGGCGGTGGCGGGCTCCTGTCCGGCATTGCCGCCGGCTACGACGGCGCCGTCCGCGTGGTCGGTGCGGAGCCCGACGGCGCTCCGACACTCACCCGCGCCCTGGCGGCCGGGCGCCCGGTCGACGCGCCAACCGGGAGCGTCGCCGTCGACTCCCTGGCGCCGCGCCAGGTGGGCGAGCACACCTTCGCGGTCCTTGATGCCCTCGGCGTCGAGGCCACCCTCGTCAGCGACGACGAGATCGTCGCCGCCCAGCGGGTCCTCTGGGAGTCGCTCCGAGTGGTGGCCGAACCCGGCGGGGCCACCGCCTTCGCCGCTCTCCTGGCCGGCCGCCTCGACCCGGGCCCCGAGCCGGTGGCGGTCGTGGTCAGCGGCGCCAACACAACAGCGGTACAGCTCTGATCGTTGGGTCAGCCGGTCACTTGGAACAGCGAGACGACGAGCCCCTCGGGGCCGCGCACGTAAGCCATCTTCACCGCGCCTTCGTAGTCACCGATGCCACCGACCATCCCGTAGCCCTCCCCGGCCGCCCAGTCGATGGCTGCCTGCAGGTCATCCACCTCGTAGGAGACGTTGCGCAGCCCCAGCTCGTTGGCCATCGCGTCCGGCGATCCCGGCGTGTGGTCGGGGCGCACGAACCGGGCCAGCTCCAGCCGGATGCCGTCCGGCGACTTCAGCATCACGATCTCGCACCGGGCGTCGGGGATGCCGCAGACCGTGTCGATGAACTCACCCTCGTTGAACGCCCTCCCCTCGACCTCCATCCCCAGCCCCACGAAGAACGCCGTCGCGGCGTCCAGATCTGCAACGGTGATGCCGACATGGTCGAAGCGCCGAATGAGTGTCATGCAGTTCCAGACCACCGTGAGGGGCAATCCTCATCGGTCGGACGGCGAAGGGTCAGGCCTCCTAGTCTCGCCTCGTGAGCCCCCGGATCCGGATGGCAACGGCCAGCGCTGCCGTCGTCGCGTTGCTTGCCGTCGTACCGTCGGCCCGGGCCGACACCACCGTCACGGCGACGGTCGACCACTGGAGCGACGGGGACACCGTCGTGACCGACCTCGGCACGATCCGGCTGATCGGCGTCAACGCACCGGACCTCGGTGCCTGTGGCTACGCGAAGGCCACCAAGCTGGCCGAGGCGCTCGCCCCCGCGGGAGCGACCGTCACCCTCACGCTCCCCGACGCACACGACGACGCCGACGACTACGGCCGGCTGCTACGGTACGTCGCCGCCGGCAGCCTCGACATCGGACTACGGCAGATCAAGAAGGGCTCGCAGGCGAAGTACGACTCGACCGACGGCTACGACAAGCACTCGCGGCAGAAGCAGTACCGCCAGCAGGACATCAAGCACCGCGACTACTGCGCGAACCACGACCTGCGTTCGTACCGCCCGGTCTCGACCAACGCCTGCCCCAAGAAGGCCCCGATCAAGGGCAACCGCAGCGACGACTGGATCTACCACCTGCCCTCGAACCAGTACTACAAGCAGACCAACCCCGAGGACTGCTTCGCGAGCGAGGACGGCGCCAAGAAGGCCGGCTACCGAGCCGCCCTGATCTGAGCCCACCGGTGGCGCGCGCAGCGCGCCACTCCATCCCCAACAACAAACGCCAACCCCCGTGGCACTCACGAAACGACCCGGCCCGCAGGGCCGGGTCGGCACGGGTCGATCGGCGGCGTGGCGCGGACGCATGACTGGACCCGTCGGAAGCCACCCGCGACACGGCGACCGCTTTCGGCCCGGGCCGACCCGGCCCGGCGAGGCCGGAACCCAACGCAACCACGGGAAGGCCGCCTGCCAAGGCAAAAGACAAAGAAATGCACCAGGGCCCGGCCGGGGAGGGAGGGTGGCCGGGCCCTGATCGTCCACGCATCTGTTGGACAGCGCCTGGACAACGGAAGCCGGTCAAGGGAGGGAGCATGACGACCGGTTCCGTCCGGCTCAACGAACCCTGTACGGGCGGGTTACGCCTGTAGAAGGGCTATTTGCCCCGCGCAAACGGGCCGGTCTGGACCACTGATACCCACCACGGTGTCTGACCTGCGACAACGCTTGCTCAGCTCACGCCGACGATCGGAAGTCGCAGCGCCCCGGGCGCCGACTCCGGGACGACCGGGGAGTTCGGGGCCACCGGCTGCAGGCGCTCGTACTGCTCGCCGAGGTCCGGACGCGGGTCGGGATCGCCCTTGTTGGGCCAGAACGACATCGCGCGTTCGGCCTGCGCGGTGATGGTCAGCGACGGGTTCACGCCGAGGTTGGCGGTGACCGCAGCGCCGTCGGCGACGTGCAGTCCGGGGTGGCCGAAGACCCGCTGGTAGGGGTCGATGACGCCGTGCTCCGGCGAGTCACCGATCGCGCAGCCGCCGATGAAGTGCGCGGTGAGCGGCATCCCGAACGGCTCGCCGATGTTGCCGCCGGCGGTGCCGTCCACCTTCTCGGCCATCCGGCGTACGGCGTCGTTGGCGATCGGGATCCAGCTCGGGTTGGGGGCGCCGTGGCCCTGCTTGGAGGTCATCCGCCACAGCCGCGTGAACCGCCCGCGCTTGCCGTAGGTCGTGATCGAGTTGTCGAGGCTCTGCATCACCAGGGCGATCACGGTGCGCTCGGACCAGTGCTTGAAGTCGTAGAGGTCCCTGACGTTGGCGCGCTGGGTCCACAGCTCCTTGAGCCACACCCGCCAGCGCGGCCCGTCGCCGTCGCCGTCGGTGAGCACCGTCTGCAGCATGGCCATCGTGTTGAAGCCCTTGCCGTAGCGCACCGGCTCGATGTGGGTGTCCGCGTCGGGGTGGAACGACGAGGTGATCGCCACGCCGTAGGAGTAGTCGGTCAGGTCCGACGTCGGCGCGATCGCGCCGAGGATCGACTCGGAGTTGGTCCGGGACAGGAAGCCGAGCCGCGAAGAGAGCCGGGGCAGGTGGCCCTCGTCCTTCATCCGGTGCAGCAGCTTCTGGGTGCCCAGCGACGCCGCCGCCATCACGACGTGCTCGGCGGTGAGGACCTGCTGGCCGCGGTTGGTCTTCGCCTTGGTGAACTTCACCCGTACGTCGTAGCCGCCGGACGCCCGCGGCGAGATCCGGGTGACCGTCGTCAGGGGCAGCACCGTGGCGCCGTTCTGCTCGGCGAGGTAGAGGTAGTTCTTGACCAGTGTGTTCTTGGCGTTGTGCCGGCAGCCACTCATGCACTCGCCGCAGTTGAGGCAGGTGTTGCGGGCCGGGCCGGCGCCGCCGAAGTAGGGGTCCTCGACCTGCTCCCCCGCCGGCTGGCCGGGGCCGCCGAAGAAGACGCCGACCGGCGTCGGGTGGAAGGTGTCGGCCACGCCCAGGTCGGTCGCGACCTTCTCCATGACCTCGTCGGACGGCGTGCGGACCGGGTTTTCGACGACGCCCAGCATCCGCTTGGCCTGGTCGTAGTACGGCGCCAGCTCGTCCTTCCAGTCCGTGATGTGCGACCACTGCGGGTCGGTGTAGAACGCCGGGAGCGGCTCGTAGAGCGTGTTCGCGTAGACCAGCGAGCCGCCGCCGACGCCCGCGCCGGCCACGATCATGGTGTCGCGGACGGCGTCGATGCGCTGGATGCCGTACATGCCCAGCGGGGGCGCCCACAGGTACTTCTTGAGGTCCCACGTGCCCGAGGCGAAGTCCTGGTCCTCGAACCGCGCGCCCGCCTCGAGTACGCCGACGCGGTAGCCCTTCTCGGTCAGTCGCAGCGCGGTGACCGACCCGCCGAACCCCGAGCCGACCACGAGGACGTCGAAATCACATTCTTGGCGAAACTCCTCCGACGACGAGCTCACGCCCGGCCCAGCTTCTTCATCAGCCTCAGGTTCGCGGTCATCACCTTGGCGTAGGTCTCGTCGGACATCCCGAGCATCGGCGCGAACCGGATCAGCCGCTGGGTCGCCACCGACTGCGACTCGGTGTAGCGGTGCACGCCCTCGCTGCCCTGGCGCCGGCCCATCCCGGACTCGCGCATGCCGCCCATCGGGCTGTCGATGGAGGCGAACGTCGCACCGAAGGCCTCGTTGATGTTGACCGTGCCGCACTTGATGAACCGTGCGATCGCCCGCGCCCGGGCGCCGTCCTGGCTGTAGATCGAGGCGTTGAGGCCGTACTCGCCGGCGTTCGCCCGCGCCACCGCGTCGGCCTCGTCGTGGAAGCGGTAGAGCGAGATCACCGGACCGAACGTCTCCTCGCCGAAGCAGGTCATCTCGGGCGTGACGCCCTCGAGGATGGTCGGCTCGAAGAAGTAGGGACCGAGGTCCGGGCGGGCCTTGCCGCCGGTGAGCACCCGCGCGCCCTTGGCGACGGCGTCCTCGACGTGGCGGACCACGGTGACAAGCTGGTCTTGGGAGATCAGCGAGCCCATGTCGACGCCCCAGTCGAGGCTGGCGCCGAGGGTCATCGCCTCGGTGCGGGCCACGAACCGCTCCACGAACCGGTCGTAGACCTGGTCGGCCACGAACATCCGCTCCATCGAGACGCACAGCTGCCCGGCGTTCGAGAACGACGCCCGGACGGCACCCTCGGCGGCCTTCTCGAGGTCGGCGTCGCGGAGCACGAGGAGTGGGTTCTTGCCGCCTAGCTCGAGCGAGCAGCCGATCAGCCGCTCGGCGCAGCCCTTGGCGATCAGCCTGCCGGTGGCGGTGGAACCGGTGAAGCAGATGTAGTCGGCGCGGCTGATCATCTCGGGCCCGATGTCGGAGCCCGGACCTGCGACAACGGTCCACAGGTCCGGCGGGAAGCCGGCCTCCTCGAGCAGCTGGGCGCCGAGCAGCGCCGAGAGCATGGTCTGCGCGTCGGGCTTGGCGACCACGGCGTTGCCGGCCAGCAGCGCCGGCAGCCCGTCGCAGAGCGCCATCGTGAACGGGTAGTTCCAGGGCGAGATGATCCCGACGACGCCCTTCGGGACGCGGTTGACCTCGACCCGGGTCAGCCCCGGAACGACGCCGAGCTTGCGCTTGGTGTCGAGGTGGTCGTGCGCCGTACGCGCGTAGTAGCGGGCGGTGAGCGCCACGTGCAGCGGCTCGTCGAACGCGTGCTTCCGGGCCTTGCCGGACTCGAGGACGATCAGGTCGATGATCTCGTCCTGGCGGTCGAGGATCAGGTCGTGCAACCGGAGCAGGGTCGCGGCCCGGTCGTCGAGGCTGACCCGCGACCATGCCTGCTGCGCCTTGCGGGCCCGCGCGAACGCCTGCGCGACGTCGTCGGCGCTCGACTGCGGGATGTGCGCCAGCGGCGCGCCGTTCAGCGGGCTGCGCACCTCGACGGTCTGCCCGGTCGTGGCCAGCAGCCGCCTGGTCAGGCTCTCGGCGTACTCCGGCTCGAGGGCGTACGACGCCGTGGCGTCGTGCTCGGGATCGCGCGGCCCTTCGACCATCGGACCGCCGGCGGGGCTCGGGTTCCGGTCGCTCATGCTTCGAGCCTAGGCCGTAGTGACGGGCGGTACTACCGCTGAGTAGCCGGTGTGGTGGTTTACACATGGGCTTGCACTGTCAAGGCTCGGGCCATTCATCCAAGCGCCGATAGATCCCCGGTGACTACGCGATGATGGGGTGATGTGGGGGTCGGAGGCCGAGCGCGCACGCGCGGCAGCCGAGCCGAGCCGGCGCGCCGCGCTGCATGCCGCCTTCCACCTCGTCGAAGCAGTCCAGCTCCAGGAGCGCGGCGCAGCGCGCGTCGAGATCGCGGATCGACTCGCCGAGGCTGAGCGGTTCGACTGGCCAGAGACCACCGCAACCCTGCTGTTCGCGCTGGCCGTGGACGCCATCACCAGTCTTCCCGACCAGGCCGCGGCTGCGATCGACACTCTGATCGAGAGCGCTGAGCTGTTGGGCGAACCGGGCATGCTCGCCGCGGGCCTGGCCCTCCATGCTCAGCTTGCCCTGCGCGGGGGCGATGTCGTCCGGCACCTGAGGGATGCGAGCCGTGCCGTGGTCGTCCTGGATGACGAGGGCGATCCTCTGGCCCGGGGCAGCGGCCTCATCGGCGCCGCCACGGCCTATGAGTGCCTCAGCCTGTGGGAGCTCGGCGACGAGCTGCACGACCGTGCCGAGGCCCTGCTCCCGCTCTGCGACGACCAGGTCCTGCGCCCGGTCATCGAGATCAACCGTGGGCTCACTTGGTTCTGGTGGACGGCGGCCCTGCTCGAGGTGGGCGAGCACGGGCAGGCCGAGCAGCTGCTTCGGGACCTCCCTGCGGATCTGCCGACCGACCTGCCCGAGCCGTGGCTGCTCGAGCTGCGGATCAGTCGGCTGGCTGGCCTGATCCTGATGCGTGCCGCCGGTCCGGACCAGGTCGACGAGCTCCGCGACCTGCTGCAGCACTTCCCCGCCGACGACGGCGGCCCCAACTGGCTGCCGCGGATGCAGGTCTTCCTCGGACTCGCCCACGACGCGCTTCAGGCCCGGAACTACGACGTGGCCACCTCCAACGCGGATGAGGCCCGCGAGCTGGCCCGCGTCCACGGGACGGCGTACCAACGGTCCTTCGCCGATTGGACGGCCATGCTGAGCGAGGAGGGCCGCGACCCCAGCGTCGGATCGGCCGCCCGTGGCTACGCGGCGGTCCTGGCCAGGCAACGCTGGGACGAACGGATCGGCCGGCTGGCGTCAGCCCGCGCGCAGATCGACAGCGAGCGCCAGCAGGGTCAGCACGAGGGCCTGGTACGCCGGACCATGGAGGACGACCTGACCGGGCTCGGCAACCGTCGAGCCTTCGACCAGCGCCTCCTGCACGAGTGCGACAGCCTGGGCGAGGAAACCTCGATCGCCATGGTGATCATCGACATCGACCAGTTCAAAGCCGTCAACGACCGGTTCGGCCACGCCTGCGGCGACGCCGTCCTGCGCCGGGTCGGAGCCATCATCCGATCCGCTCTCCGCCCCGACGACCTCGCGCTCCGCCTCGGCGGCGACGAGTTCTGTGCCGTGATCAGCGGCGCGACCCCCGAGGTGGTTCAGGTCCGGGCGGATCGGATCGGGGAGCTGGTGGCGCTGGAGAACTGGCCGTCCCTGGCGCCAGGGCTGGACGTCACCGTCAGCGTCGGAGCGGCCTCCGCGGTCGGGCCCGCCGCCGTCGCGGATCTCTATCCACGCGCCGACGCCGCCCTCTACGCGGCCAAGGCCGCCGGAGCCGGGCTGCTCCGCGTCGCGACCTGACCTCGACGTGGGGTCGAGGCGCATCGAGCCCTTAGCGCGCGATCTGCGTCCGTCAGACGCCGGAGCTCATCACAACAGTGGACCCTCACCTTGATCGTGATGCCTCGGCGGCATGCCAGGTTGCTGGCTGACCGCCACCCGGGCTCACCCCAGCGCAGCGGTCAGTCAGCAACCCGCGATGGCCGGTTCGCGACCCACCGAGGTTGCTCACTGACCGCGACCCCGACTCACCTCGGCCCAGCGGTCAGTCAGCAACTTGGGGCCGCCCAGGATGCCTCAGAGGATGAGCGAGGTCTCCTCGACATTGATCATCCGCGCGTAGAGCACCTGCTCGTTCACCTCGAGGTTGTTGATCAGGGTGAGCGCGAGGACGATGCCGTACCCGACCAGCTCGCCCTCGACCTCGCCGTACTGCACCTCCAGCAGGACGTTGTCGGCGCGTTCGTCGTTGGACACGCTGTCGGGGTCCTGCCAGGTGCCGGCGCGGCGAGCTCGGTCGAGCCGCGCATGAAGTCGAGCGCGCCCGCCTTGGACCGCGGTACTGCGAGGGTGAGCAGCTCCTGGTCCCTCGCGGCAGGTCGCAGCCCATCGACTCTTCGGCGAAGAGCAGCGCGAACAGCACGTCCTTGGCGTGCGTGAGCAGCTCTTCGCCCGAGTCGGTGCGGTCCGCGGCCGCCAGCAGAGCGGTGCCCTTCGCCGGCGCCTCCGCGCGCAGGTGACCGGCGGAGACGAGGGACTCCCGGCTCACACCCTCGTGCTCCTCGACGAACGCCGTGAGCCGGCTCGCGTCGAACGCCATCGCCGCGACCCGCTCGTGGCGCTCGCTGCGGGCGCGCATCTTCGCCTCGGCGGCCGTGCGCCGGTCCGCCTCGTTCAGCGCCTGCGCGTCGAGCGTGAGCCGCACGACCTGCTCGATGAGCCACTCCCGGTCACGGTCGGCCAGTGCGGCGCGCAGCTTCTACTCGAGGACCGGCACCAGCTCGCGGTTGATTCCCCGGACGATCGACTCGATGGTCACGTCCGGAGTCTCTTACATCGCCGGCGCCTTCGTAAGAATCGAGGGATCGACTGGGAGATCCTGAGTTAGGCGAACAGCCCGGGATTCTTCGCGACCGGCCGCTCGAGCTCCGGCCGGACGGCGCGGTACGCCGCCACCATCGGCCCGAGCTCGTGCGGCTCGGCGCCGTGCAGGATCACCGAGTGGCAGCCCAGGTCGAGCTCGCGGGCGATGGTGCGGGCGGCGTCCTCGGGGCGGCCGTGCGCCGAGGCGTCCAGCCACTCCTCGGGCACCATCTCGCCCAGCCGCTGCAGGGTCTCGGACGACGCGGTCGCGTCGATGGCGCCGCCGGCGCCCGATGCCTCGATGAACAGCTCCGACGTCTTGAGCTTGTCCCAGGCGCCGGGGTCCCAGCCGTTGACCTTCACGAGCGTGTCGCCGTACGCCTGGAAGTAGGTCACCAGCCGGCCGACGCCGCGGCGGACGAGGTCGGCCTCGGAGAGGTCGTCCGGTACGGCGGCCAGGCACGACCAGATGCGGATCGCGTCGGGGTCACGCCCGGCGCGCTCGGCACCCCGCCGGATCGCCTCGATCGACGACGTCGTGGCCCGCTCGGAGAAGAACGTGTGCATGATGACGAAGTCGCACAGCTCGCCGGCCAGCTCCATCGTCCTCGGCCCGACCGCGACCAGCCCGAGCGGCGGGCCGCCTCCGTCCAGCCCGTGCAGGTTGTGCAGCACGGGGAACTTGCCGGCCGGGCCGTCGTGGTCTAGCAGGAAGCCGTCGGTCCACAGCTGGCGGAGCATCCCGAGGTAGTCACGCAGGATCGCCTCGGTGACCACCGGCAGCCCGAGGGTCCTCCAGTGCTCCGAGGAGCCGCGCCCGAACGACATGGCGTACTTGCCCTCGGTGATGGCCTTGAGCGTCGAGCCCATGGCTGCGGTGATGACCGGGTGCCGGGTGTGGTGGTTGATCGCCGCGCTGGCGATCCCGAGGGACGGCGCGCGGCCGGCCACCGCGCCTGCGAGCACGCCCGCCTCCTTGACCGTGAACCGCTCGCTGATCATGCACGAGCCGAGCCCCATCTCCTCGGCATCTGTCGCCTCGGAGAAGATCTTCCGCGCGTCGGCCGGGTGACGGGTGACCGCGTAGTACGCGAGCTCGTCGAGCTGCTCTGTGGCCGGCTCGCTCACATCGCCGGCGGTTCGGTGTAGATCGACTTCAGCTCGGTGTACTGCGCCAGCCCCTCCGGCCCGAACTCGCGGCCGATCCCCGACGACTTGTAGCCGCCGAACGGCGCCGCGAAGTCCATCGTGTACGTGTTGATGCCGTAGGTCCCGGCGCGGACCCGGCGGGCCACGTCCATCCCGGCGTCCTTGTCGGTGGTCCACACGGTGCCGGCCAGGCCGTAGTCGGAGTCGTTGGCGATCCGGACCGCGTCGTCCACGTCGTCGTACGGGATCACCGAGAGGACGGGCCCGAAGATCTCCTCCTGCGCGATCCGCATCCCGTTGTCGACGTCGGCGAAGACGGTGGGGCGGACATACCAGCCCGAGGACAGGCCGTCGGGCATGCCGTTGCCGCCGAGCGCGACACGGGCACCCTCCTCCTGGCCGAGCGCGATGTACTTCTCGACGCGCTCCTGCTGGCGCTGCGCGACCAGGGGGCCGATCTCGGTGGCCGGGTCGGACGGGTCGCCGACGGGCATCGACGCGACGGTCTCGACGAGGGCGTCGACAACGGAGTCGTAGTTGGCTCGCGAGGCGAGGATGCGGGTCTGCGCGACGCACGCCTGGCCGGAGTTCATCAGGGCCGTGAACCGCAGCCCAGCCATCGTGGCGGTCAGGTCGGCGTCGTCGAGCACGATCGCGGCGGACTTGCCGCCGAGCTCGAGCGAGACCCGCTTGAGCTGCTCGCCGCAGACCGCGGCGATCCGGCGCCCGGCCGCCGTCGAGCCGGTGAACGCGACCTTGTCCACGCCCGGGTGCGCGACCAGGTGCTCGCCGACCTCGCGGCCGCCGGCCACGATGTTGACCACGCCGTTCGGTACGCCGGCCTCGGTGAGCAGCTCGGCGAGCAGGTAGCCGTCGAGCGGCGTCTCCGGCGCCGGCTTCACCACGATCGTGCAACCGGCCAGCAGCGCCGGCACCAGCTTGGACATGATCGTGAACTGCGGGACGTTCCACGGCGGGATCGCGGCGACCACGCCGACCGGCTCGCGGCGTACGACGACCGGGGCGCCGAGGACGCCGGGACGCTCCTCCTCCCATGGGAACTCGCGGGCGATCGCCAGGAACGCCTCGATCTGCATCCACGGCGCCGGCGACTGCGCGAGGTTCGAGAACGAGGTGGGCGAGCCCATCTCGAGGGTGATCAGGTCGGCCATCTCGGCGAGCTTGCCGGCGTACAGCCCGGAGAAGGCCTGGACGACGTCGATCCGCTCCTGCGGCGACATCCGAGGCCACGGTCCCTCGTCGTAGGCGCGGCGGGCGGCCGCCACAGCCGCGTCGATGTCGCCGGTCGACCCCTCGGGGACGCGCGCGACGACCTGCTCGGAGTGCGGCGAGACCACCTCGAGCACGTCGGTGCCGGCCGGGGCGGCCCAGCCGCCGTCGATGAAGAACGCGTCGCGGTCGTGAGACATCGATTGCGCCTGCCTTTCAGGTTGCGAGGTTTCGAGACGGGCGCAGAGCGCCCTCCTCAACCACCGCTAGGGAGCGTGGATGAACCAGTCGGTGAAGCCGGTGGGCTCGTGGAGGCCGAGGACGCCGTGCTCGTAGAGGCCCCAGCCCTCGACGGGCTCCTGGCCCTCCTCGCGCCACACGGCACGGCCGACGCTGTCGGTCAGGCCGAACGGCACTCGGCCGACCACGGCTGGGTCATTCATGTCGTAGGTGACGCGCTCGGTGAAGCCTGGGCCTCTCCACTGCCCGTGGCCCCAGTCCGAGTCACCGCCATAGCCACCCCCGACATGGATCGGGACGGGCAACAGCGACTCGACCTCGATCGTCACCGGGCTGCCGTCCGGCAGGGAGCACTCGATCACGCCGCTCTTCGGCGTCCGGGTGCCCGACACGTACGTCGTGCGGATCCGCGGCCAGCCGAGCTGCTCGATCCGGCCGTCCGGCCAGATCCGGGTGCAGTCGTTGAGGAGCCGGTAGCCGTCGGCCTCCTCCTGGATGATCAGGCAGATCCCGAAGTCGTCGAAGGCGATCGGGACATAGAGCCACCACATCCCGCCCCACGCCGGGTCGGCCGGGCGACCGGGCGGCTCGGACTCGCCGGACGGGCGGATGCCCCACGACCGGTCGCGGGAGCCGATCCAGCGGTCCGGCGTCACGGCGAGCTCCTCGCCGTCGATCGAGATCGTGCCCTCCCACGAGCCGCACTGCGCGAACCGCTGCGCGTCCAGCACCTTGCGCAGCGTGCCGGTCCGCATCACGTGCGGCGCCTCCTGGATCGCCGGGAACAGGCCTCGCCAGTGCAGGTCCATGGCGATGCCTTCGGTCTCCTCGAGGACGATGCGCAGCTCCTCCAGCGGCTTGACGACCTCGACCCGGTAGCCGCCGACGCCCTGGTTGAGCCGGTCGTGGTCGAGGGCGTCGCTCAGGTGGACGGCCGTCTGCTCGTCGCCGCGGCGGATGAGGACGAAGGCGTCCTTGGTGCCGAGGTTCGGGTAGTAGCCCATGCCCGTGATGAGGAAGATGTCGCCGGTCCGGTCGTGCGCGTTGAGGTAGCAGCGGTCGTAGAAGTTGCGGTCACTGCTGCCGACATCGGCCATCGGTTGCGGCAGCTGGTGGACCGGGTACTCGTCGAGTGGTGTGAGCATCAGATCCCCACCTCCGCGAGGTAGCGCTCGACGAGCGGCTTGCAGTGGAACAGCGTCTCGACGTCGTCCGGCTTCTCGATCTCGCCGAATCGCACCTGTCTCGCGCCCGTGCGCATGAAGACGATGCACCAGGCGGTCGCGTTGTAGAGGTGGTACCAGGTCAGCTCGCCGAGCCGCACCCCGGTGCGCTGCTCGTACGTCGCCAGCACGTCCTCCTCGCGCATGAAGTGCGGCATCCCCGGCAGCTCGAACAGCGTCGCGATCGACTCGAAGACCTGGTGCGAGAAGACCATCCACGACACGTCCAGCGCCCGAGGCCCGACGGTCGCCATCTCCCAGTCGAGGACGGCGACCGGCGCGAAGTCGTCGTACATCATGTTGCCGATCCGGGCGTCTCCCCAGCTCAGCACGGTGTCGCCGGGGTCGGCCGGCTGGTTGGCCTCCAGCCAGTCGAGGATCTTCTCGACCATCGGCGACCGGCCGAGGTCGGGGACGGCGAACTCGTACCACGCTCTGCGGGCAGCCAGGTTGCGCTCCATCGGCGTCCCACTGCGCGCGCCACCGGTGAGGTGGCGGCCGGGGTCGAGGTAGGGGAACGTCGCCGCCGCGTCCGGGATGGCGTGCAGCCCCGCCAGCACGCCGACCGAGGTGTCCTGCAGCTGTCGCTGCTCCTCCGGCGACGCGTCGAAGAGCCAGTTGTCGCCGAAGGTGTACGGCATGACGTCCGGCGGGACGATCCCCTCGATCCGGTCCATGAGGAAGAACGGCGTGCCGAGCACGTCGCCGGTCGGCTCCATGAACCCGACCGCCGGCACCGGGACATCGGTGTGGTCGCCGACGTACTTGATGGCGTCGTACTGCTCCTGGAGGTCGTAGCTCGAGAAGACCGGGACGTCCGCGTCGGACGGCGCCACCCGCGCGACGTACTTGCCCTCACGGGGCTGGCCGTCGTCGGTCCAGGCCGCGTCGAGGACCAGGGTCTCCGACGACATGCCGTTGGCGTCGATGCCGCTGTGCAGCGTGACCCGCGGATCGGCGCCCTCGGGCAGGAGCCCGGCCAGCCAGCCCTCCAGAAGGCCCGGGACGGTGCTGGCGTCCCGGCTGGTGCGCTGCATCTTGAGCTCGGGCGGCGGCGCCTGGGTCACGAACCCTCCCTGGTGTGACTCGGTGTCATTTGACACGCGTCAGAATTGTGGAACGTGTTCTAGTTTGTCAACGGCCCACCAGGTCACGCGTCAGACGATGTCGCCCGCCTTGACCCGGGCCTCGTCGGCCTCCTGGTCGGTCCGCATCGTCTGGCTCTGCCGCTCCGCCTCGACCCGCCGGAGGTAGTGGTCGACCTCGTCCGCGAGCCGCGCGTCGTCCCAGCCGAGTTCAGCGCCCATCAGCCGGGCGGCGGCCGGCGCCGAGCGCACGCCGCGGTCGAAGGTCTCGATCGAGATGCGGGTACGGCGGGTGAGCACGTCGTCGAGGTGGCGCGCGCCCTCGTGGGTGACGGCGTACACCACCTCCGCGGCGAGGTAGTCCTCGGTGCCGTCGAGAGGCTCGCCCAGCTCGGGCCGCTTCTCGATCAGCGCCAGCAGGTCGTCGACCAGGTCGCCGAACCTCCCGAGCAGGTGGTCGACGCGGGCGACGTGCAGGCCGGCGCGGCGGGCCAGGTGGACCCGCTGGTTGGTCCGGGTCTCGAACCCGTCCGCGCCGAGCAGCGGCACGCGGTGGGTGATCGAGTCGCGGACCGACGTGCCGGTCGTGGTCAGCGAGTGCGCGGCGGCGTCGACGGCGTCGCGGGCCATCACGCGGTACGTCGTGAGCTTGCCGCCGGCGATCATCACGAGGCCGGGCACCGGCGTGACGACCGTGTGCTCGCGCGAGATCCGCGAGGTCGGCTCGGACTCGCCCGAGAGCAGCGGCCGGAGCCCGGCGTAGACGCCGACCACGTCCTCGTGGTCGAGCGGCTCACGCAGGATCGCGTTGACGTGGTCGAGGATGTAGTCGATGTCCGCGCGACTCGCCGCCGGGTGCGCCTTGTCGAGGTCCCACGGGGTGTCGGTGGTGCCGATGATCCAGTGCCGGCCCCAGGGGATGACGAAGAGGACGGACGTCTCGGTGCGCACGATGAAGCCCGCCTCGGAGCGGATCCGGTCGCGCGGGACCACGAGGTGGATCCCCTTGGACGCCTGCACGTGCAGCGCGCCGCGGCCACCGACCATCTCCTGGATCTGGTCGGTCCAGACGCCGGCCGCGTTGACGACCACCCGGGCGCGGACCTCGAGCTCCCGGTCGTTCTCGAGGTCCAGGGCTCGGACGCCGACCACCCGCTCGCCCTCGCGGAGGAAGCCGGTCACCTTCACCCGGGTGGCGACCTGGGCGCCGTGCGCGGCGGCGGTGCGGGCCACGGTGAGCACCAGCCGGGCGTCGTCGACCTGGCAGTCGTAGTAGCGGATCGCACCGGCGATCGACTCGGGCGCGAAGTCCGGGGCGATCCGGGCCACCGTCTTGCGGGTCAGGTGCCGGTGCCGCGGCAGCCCCACCTCGGCGGGGCCGAACCGCGCCATCATGTCGTAGAGAAGCAGCCCGGATCCGACGTAGGGTCGCTCCCAGCCGCGATGGGTCAGCGGATAGAGGAACGGCACCGGCCGGACCAGGTGTGGTGCCAGCCGGTTGAGGAGGAGACCGCGCTCTTGAAGTGCCTCTCGCACCAGGCGGAAGTCGAGCATCTCGAGGTAGCGCAGCCCGCCGTGGATCAGCTTGCTGCTGCGACTGCTGGTGCCGCTGGCCAGGTCGCGCTGCTCCAGCAGGCCGGTGGACAGGCCGCGGGTGACCGCGTCGAGGGCGACGCCTGCGCCCACGACACCGCCGCCGACGACGAGCACGTCCAGCTCGTCCAGCTCGTCGGTGCCGGACGCCGAGAGCGACCCGAGGGCGCGGATCCGCGCCTCCGGGCTGAGCGCGCTCGGACCCCGGTCCATGCCACCCATCCTGACAGGCGTGCCTGCGCAACCCGCGGCGCCGCTCGTGCGTCACTGTCCTCGTGAGGGGTCGGTCACGCGCGGCGGTCGGAGCGTTTGCCGCGTTCGCGGCCCTGGCCGCCGCCCTCGGCACGCCGCACCCCGAGTCGAGTCGGGGGCCGGTCGCATCGGGGGCCATCGTCCTGTCGTCGGGCACGCGGACGGCTCCGGTCGCTCCGGTCGCTCCGGTTGCGAAGGCCGCCCGCCCTCCGCGGCGCACCGCCACCCTGGTGATGGGCGGCGACCTGCTGTGGCACAACACGGTGTGGGAAAGCGCGGCCGAGGACCATGACCGGACGGGTCACGGGAAGCGGTACGACTTCGACCCGATGTTCGCCGGCGTACGGTCGTTGGTCACCGGTGCCGACGTGGCGCTGTGCCACGAGGAGGTGCCGTTCGCGGCGCCCGGCCAGCCGCTGCAGAACTTCCCGGTCTTCGCCGCACCCCCCGAGGCCGCGGCGTGGATCGGTGCCTTCGGCTTCGACGGCTGCACGACCGCGTCCAACCACAGCATCGACCAGGGCTTCGACGGCCTGGTGCAGACCGCTGACCTGCTGGAGCGCGCGGGGGTGGCGCACATCGGGACGTTCCGCACCCAGGCCGAGCGCCAGCGTCCGGTCATCCTCACGACCGAGGACGGCGTACGGATCGGAGTGGTCGCCGGGACGTACGGGACCAACGGCTTCCCGCTGCCGGCCGGCCGCGAGTGGTCGGTGTCCATGTGGGACGCGCCGAACCTGCTGGCGCAGGCGCGCGCGGCCCGCGCGGCCGGTGCCGACGTCGTGGTCGTGCACCTGCACGGCGGCGACGAGTACAACCACCTGCCGAACGCCGCGCAGACGGCCCTGGTCGAGCGGCTGACCCGCTCCCCCGACGTCGACCTGGTGCTCGGCGACCACGCCCATGTCGTGCAACCGATCACCAGAGTCCACGGGAAGTGGGTCGTCTACGGGATGGGCAACATGGTCGCCCAGCAGGACCCGGCTCGTCCCGACACCTTCCAGGGGATCCTGGCGAGGTTCACCTTCACCGAGCGGCGCAGCGGCCGGTTCGACGTCACCCGGGCGGCGTACGCCCCGATCGGGTGGAACATCTGGCAACCCGGCTCCGCGCCGATCCGCGTCGTACGCCTCCGCGGTGCGGCCGCCGACGTCGTCACGTCGTACGTCGAGGGGCTCGGCCCCCAGCCAGCGCTGCACCGGCTCTGAGACACGTCGTTTCCCGTCGAGTGACGTGAGAATGCTGGGATCTGCGTCCTGAGGAAGCACGTTCGCGTCACTCGACGATGGAAGACGCATAGGAAGATATCCTCCTGATATTCTTCCTATGTGGCGCTCAACATCAAGGACCCGGAAACGGACCGTCTGGTCCGCGAGCTCGCAGCACTCACCGGTCAGCCGATCACGGAGGCGGTGCGGGACGCAGTCCGCGACAAGCTGACCGCCACCAGGACCCGGCGCGCGGCAGCCGACAAGGGACGGCGCAGGATCCTCGACGAGATCGCCGCCCGCGGACGCGCTCGCCCGGTTCTCGACGATCGCACGCCGGACGAGATCATCGGCTACGACGACGACGGCCTGCCCGCGTGAGGATCGTCGCCGACACTTCGGCGCTCGTCGCGGTGGTCTTCGGCGAACCCGACAACGCGGTGTACGCCGACGCGATGGACGAGGACGACGTGCTCCTCTCGAGCGCCTCGCTCACCGAGGCGCTCGTGGTTGTCCAGGGTCGTCAAGGCCCGGATGCCGTTCAGGATCTGCGCCTGCTGATCGACCAGGTGGTGACTGAGATCGTTCCGTTGGACTCGGCGCACGCCGAGGCCGCGTTCGCCGCCTGGCAGCGTTTCGGGAAGGGGCGCCACCCCGCTGGGCTGAACCTCGGCGACTGCTTCTCCTATGCCACCGCACGCCTGGCGAACTCACCCCTGCTCTTCAAGGGCGACGACTTCGCCCAGACAGACCTCGCCTCGGTCGTCTGAAAGGCCCGACTCAGTCGACGACGACGACCTCGACCCGCTGGAACTCCTTGAGGTCGGTGTAGCCGGTGGTGGCCATGGAGCGCTTGAGGGCGCCGATCAGGTTCATGGTGCCGTCGGCGACGCGGGAGGGGCCGAACAGGATCTCCTCGAGGGTGCCGACGGTGTCGAACTCGACGCGCTCGCCTCGGGGCAGCGACTTGTGGTGCGCTTCGGCACCCCAGTGGAAGCCGTGGCCCGGGGCGTCGGTGGCGCGGGCGAACGGCGAGCCGACCATGACCGCGTCCGCGCCGCAGGCGACCGCCTTGGCGATGTCGCCGGACTTGCCGATCGAGCCGTCCGCGATGACGTGCACGTAGCGGCCGCCGGACTCGTCGAGGTAGTCGCGACGGGCGGCGGCGACGTCCGCGACCGCGGAGGCCATCGGGACCGCGACGCCGAGGACGGTGCGGGTGGTGTGGGCGGCACCGCCGCCGAAGCCGACCAGTACGCCGGCCGCTCCGGTGCGCATCAGGTGCAGCGCGGCCTGGTAGGTGGCGCAGCCCCCGACGATCACCGGGACGTCGAGCTCGTAGATGAACTCCTTGAGGTTGAGCGGCTCGGCCTGTGAGGAGACGTGCTCGGCGCTGACCGTCGTACCCCTGATCACGAACATGTCCACGCCCGCGTCGACCACGGTCTTCGCGAACTCGCGGGTGCGCTGCGGCGACAGCGAGCCCGCCACGGTGACGCCGGCGTCCCGGATCTGGCGTAGCCGCTCGGTGATGAGCTCCTCCCGGATCGGCTCGGCGTACATCTCCTGGAGCCGGGCGGTGGCCTGCTCCCCGCGGAGCCCGGAGACCTCGGCCAGCATCGGAGTCGGGTCCTCGTAGCGGGTCCAGAGCCCCTCGAGGTTGAGCACGCCCAGGCCGCCGAACCCACCCAGCGCGATCGCCTGGGCCGGCGACATCACCGAGTCCATCGGCGCGGCGAGGACCGGGAGCTCGAACCGGTAGGCGTCGATCTGCCAGTCGACGCTTACCTCTTCGGGGTCGCGGGTGCGTCGCGAGGGCACGATCGCCACGTCGTCGAATGAGTACGCGCGGCGCGCCCGCTTGGCCCGGCCGATCTCGATCTCGGTCACGGCGTCAGTCTCCCATCGCGCGCCGTCGAGGACGGAAATGCGGCACACTGCCAGCGCCATGCTCGAGCTCCCTCAGAACCTCGCCCCGCTGCTCCGACCGGAGCCGCACCTCGACGTGCTGGGCACGTGCGACCCGTGGGTCCTGCCTGCTGACTGGCTCGAGACGACCCAGCAGAAGCTGAAGGCGCTGGCCGAGGACCCGCGCGGCCAGGGCGGCGTGGCGCCGTCGGGGAGCTGGAAGCCGGGCACGTCGGGCGCGGTGCCGCTGCTCTGGAACCTCACCACCTTCCTGCCGAGCGCGATCCCGGTCTGGGCGGGGAGCCACGCCAGCCTGGGCGACCTGCTGCTCAAGCCGTGGCTGTCGGACACCTACGTCACGAGCGAGCCCAAGATCACCTACTACGTCAACAGCGACGACACCTGGCACATCGACCTGTTGTGGCGCCAGCGCGACCTCGGCGACGAGGCCCGCATCAAGGCGCTGGAGCTCACGATCGAGTGCGTGGCGGTCTTCGCCGACGTGCCGCAGTACGCGCCGCGCGCCGCGACGTTCACCGCGATGCTGCACAAGGTGCTCGACGACCCCGAGCTGCGCAAGGTGCACGAGGAAGGGCCGTGGGACGTCATCGCCAAGACCTGGCGCGAGCAGGTCTGCACCGAGCAGGACGCCCAGACCTTCTCCGAGGGGCGCGGCTGGACCTCCCAGCTGGTGTGGTCGATCAGCGGCCTCGACGCCGCGCACCAGGTGCTCAGCAACGCGGTCAGCCGGGCCCAGTCCGCCGACGAGGTGATCGCCTCGATGGCGCTGCACGACGACGTCGACGAGCTCCCGGCGGCGCTGGCCGCGGCGGTCGGCAGCGAGCGGTTCGGCGCGATCAACACGGCGTTCGAGCGGCTCAAGCCGGGCTTCGACCGCGCGGACTGGATGTCCGACAGCCGCGGCTGGCTTGCCCGCGGCATGGTGAACGGCGAGATCGACGCGGTCCGGCTGTGGCTGGCGATGGCCACCCAGGTCGCCGAGCTGGTGGCCGGGCTGCCGTCGTTCGCCCGGTCCACGTCGTGCCCGAGCCGCACCGGCTACCTGGACGACCTGACCGGCGTCTTCCGGGCTCCGCCCGTCGCGGTCAACCCGATGGCCGCCAAGCTGCTCGAGGACCGCCGCAACCAGCGCCCCCTGGCCACCGCGGGCACCACGGTCACTCCCCAGGGCGTGCGACTCTCGGCGACCGAGGACGGCGACGAGGTGCCCGACCTGGCCGTCCCCGAGGTCGAGATCGGCGACCCGATGGCCGAGCTCGAGCAGCTGGTCGGCCTGGCGCCGGTCAAGGAGCAGGTCAAGCGGCTGGTCGCCGAGCTCAAGGCGGAGAAGCTGCGCACGGAGGCCGGCATGCCGCCCTCCGAGAAGTCGCGGCACATGATCTTCACCGGCAACCCCGGCACCGCGAAGACCAGCGTGGCCCGGCTCCTCGCCAGGATCTACGCCCAGCTCGGCGTGCTCGCGAACGGCCACCTCATCGAGGTCAGCCGGGCCGACCTGGTCGGCGAGTACATCGGCCAGACCGCGCCACGCACCACGGCCCGTTTCAACCAGGCCACCGGCGGGGTGCTGTTCATTGACGAGGCCTACTCCCTGGTCCCGCCCGACTCGTTCCGCGACTTCGGCAACGAGGCGATCGCCACGCTGCTCAAGCTGATGGAGGACCACCGCGACGAGGTCGTGGTGATCGCGGCCGGCTACCCGAGGGAGATGCAGCGCTTCGTCGAGTCCAACCCCGGCGTCGCGTCCCGCTTCCCGAGCACGATCTCCTTCGCCGACTACAACCCCGACGAGCTGTGGGGCATCTTCAAGCTGTACGCCGACAGGGCCGGCTTCGCACTGCTCGACGGTGTCGAGGGCGCGTTCCGCCGGCTGGTCCCCGATCCACGCCCCGTCGCCTTCGGCAACGGCCGCTTCGTCCGCAACGTGTTCGAGGAGGCGGTCACCCGGCAGGCGATGCGGATCACCGCGATGACCGACCCCGGCAAAGAGGCCGTCAGCCAGCTGCGCCCGGAGGACCTGCCCGACCAGACCTCGGCGACCGGCAAGACCGACGGGACCGGGCTCTACCTCTGACGGGCTGGCGTACCCCCGCCATGTCGGGTGGCCGCCAGCGGTTCTCCTGTCGCGCCGACCTTGACGCGGCTATCAAGGGACTCCACCTTTCTTCTCTCTCGGGGAGTTCGCTTGTCCACGTCCCAACGCCGACCGCGCGCCACGGCCGCCGTCGCCGCCTCGCTCACCGCCTTGCTCGGCCTGCTGGGCGCGTCCCCGCTCGGGCCCGCGCAGACCGCCGTCGCGCAGGACGGCGCCGCCCCCGAGCCGCCGTTCCAGATCGCCGCGGACCCGACCCGCATCGTCGACGTCGGCGGCGGTGACCGCGTCGCCGTCACCACGCTGGACGACGGCAAGAGCGTGCTCACCGCCATGCCCGGCGCGGACGGCGCCGTCCCGGGTCTGGTCACGGAGCGGACGGACGCCGGCACGAGCGTGCAGACCACGGATCCCGAGAGCGTCCCGACGCTGATCGAGGGCAAAGAGGCCCCGCAGGTCGCCGCCGTGGGAGCCACGGTTCCCCTCCACTTCGAGGTGATCGGCCGCGACGGGCGCCCCGCCAACGGCCACATCACCGTCTTCGACCTCGAGCACGGCGCCACGTGGACCCGGCAGCTCGACCCCTCGCGTGAGCCGGGCACGGAGTGCACCGCCGACCCGTTCGGGCAGACCTCGTGCGCCCTCGTGCCGCCCGGCACGTACTCCGTGATGGCGGTCGTCAGGACGCTGCCGGCCGAACCACCGAGCATCGGTTCGGGCCGCGTGTTCCAGAACGCCGCCATCGTCGGCACGCCCGAGACGACCGTCGATGCCGAACGCGCGTTCAGCTTCGACGCGAGGGACGCCGAGCCGGTGACCGTGCGGACACCCGGCAACCGGACGAAGGTCGCCGCCCAGGGGATGCTGATGCTCGGGTACGACCGCACCGCTGAGGACGGATCCGGCATCCACCTCGACCTGCACCCGAACGTGCTGCTCGACCAGCACTTCTACCTGCAACCCACCGAGCAGGTGACGCTGGGCACGTTCCAGACCCGCGCCCGGATTCGGCTCGAGGCACCGGACATCGAGCTGTCCGCGCCTTTCGTGCGCAAGTTGCATCCGGAGTACGTCGACCGGGTGTGGTTCGCCGACTTCGCCAGCGACTTCCCGGTCGTGGACGGGACCTCCCGCCTCCGCGTGGTCGATGTCGGCCATGCCACGCCGGCGGACCTCGCGGGGCGCAAGCTACGCGGAGCGCTGGCTCTGGTGACCCGCACCGATGGCGTGCCGGTCGCCGAGCAGTCCAACCGGGCGGCCAAGCACGGCGCCTCGGCCGTCATCATCCGCAACGACGGCCCCGGCGACAACGCCGACCCCGGCGGCACCGGGGTGATGCTGCGGGTGCCGACGATCCGGCTGAACCGCGCCGAGGGTCTCGCGCTCGCCCGGCTGCCGAAGAAGGCCCGGGTGACGGTCCGGGGTGAGTCGGCCAGCCCGTACATGTACGACCTCTACCTCAAGGAGCAGGGCCGGGTCCCCGACGACCTGTCGTACGTGGCCCGCACCCAGGACCTGGCCGCCCAGGTCCACGAGCTGCATGGCCAGCCGGCGAGCGACTCGACCTTCACCGAGACGGCGTACCCGTTCCAGCCGGGCGACACGGCGTCGTACTCGCGATACTTCCCGTTCCTGGGAGGCGCGCGCTCACGGGTGGAGTACCGGCTTCCCGATCCCGACATGCTCTGGCGCTACGGCGTCGTGACCCCCGAAAACCCGGAGAACGCGATGTTCCCGCGGCCGGACGTGCAGCAGATGAGCCTGCTGGACACCGAGTACCACGTGTACGCCGCCCCGACGCAGAGCACGATCCGGGCCGGCGCCGCTCCGGTCAGCCCCGGCCCGAACGTGCTGCAGCCGGTCCAGCGGGCGGGTGACCGGATGAAGCTCTCGATCCAGGCCTTCGTCGACCAGGACGGAAACCAGGGCGGCGGCTACTCGCAGGGCGACTACGCCACGCACCTGGAGATCCTGGCGGACGGCGTCCTCATCGACGAGACCGTCCACGGTCCCTCCGGGATCGTCGAGCTGCCAACCGGCCCGTCGACGGTGGCAGTGCACTTCACCACCGACAACCCGCAGTCGTGGGCCGACCTGTCCACGCACACCGACACGACGTGGACGTTCCCCTCGGCCACGACGCCGGCGGGCCAGATCGTGACCGAGCGGCTGCTGCTGCCGGACTACGACGTGGACGTCGACCTGCGCAACCGCGTGCGCTCGCAGCCGGGCACACCGGTCTCCTTCGACCTGCAGCTCGGCCAGCCCGAGGGCGCTTCGGCGTCTCCGGTGCGTTCCGTGCGGGTCGACGCGTCGTACGACGACGGCGCCACCTGGCGGAAGGCGAAGGTGGTCAAGACAGGGAACGAGTGGCGGGTGACGCTGCCGCCGGGGACCGGCTATGTGTCGCTCCGGCTGCGGGCGGACGACACCGCCGGCTCAGCCGTCGACCAGACCGTCATCCGGGCGTTCGACGTGACCCGCTGAGTCCGGCTGGCTCTCGAGCCAGCCGAGCCGGACCGCCTGCACGCCCGCCTGGAACCTGGTGCGGACGTGCAGGTGGTCCATCAGCTCACCGATCCTGCGGCTGAGCGTGCGGGTGCTGGTGCCGAGCCGGCGGGCGACCACGTCGTCCTTCGCCCCGGACGCGAGCAGCGCGGCGAGCTGGCGATCGTTGAACTGGCCCTCATGCGCGGGCGCCACGATCGGCGTCGCCTGCGCCCACAACAGCTCGAACAGCTGCACCAGCGCGTTCAGCAGCGTGGACGGGCGCACGCACACGGCAGCGTTGACGGTGTCGACGTCGATCGGCAGGATCGCCAGCTCGCCGTCACCGATCGCCAGCTTCATCGGCAGATCGGCGTGCACGCGGGCCTGCTCACCCGCCCTGGCGGCCTCTTCCAGGTCCTCGAGCGCTCCGGGCAGCTCGAGAGCCTCGGGCGCGTAGATGCCGCGGACCGTGACGTCGGCGCCCAGCAGCCGGCGCACCGCGTTCTCGGAGTGGTTGGGATCGGCGACGTACGGCGGCCGGTTGAGCACCATCAGCTCGTGCCGGGTGGTTTCGAGCAGCTGGTCGAACCGCGCTGCGATCGCCGGCCGACCGACCAGCACCTCCACGATGTCCTCGGGGCGGTGCCGCTCCTCGGCCGGCATCTCCGCGAGCAGGTTGCGGGCGGCCAGCTGCGTGCGGGCCAGCTCCTCACGTCTCCGGTTGACGAGCGCATCGACCGCGACGTCCGGCCGCGCGGCGCGCAGGCGCACCGGTCGGCCCGGCAGGCGGTGCACCAGGCCGAGCTCCTCGAGCGCCGTCAGCGAGCGCCCGATCTCGGTGCTGTCCCGCCCCACCGCGGTCGCGAGCTCGCCGATCTCCGCCTCGGGTCTCGACAGCACCTCCCGGTAGACCGCCTCGTCGTCGGGTCGTACTCCGATCGCCTCGAGCATCGATTCATCTTGCCTCAAAGCGAGGCTCAGTCCACGGCCTTAATCAGCGAACGAAGCGCGGCCACGTGCTGTCGCAGCGCTCGGTCGCCGACCTTGGTCAGCGAGACCCAGGTGGTGCGCCGACCGTCCACGGCGCCCTTGCGGCTCGCGACGTAGCCCTCGGCCGCCAGTGCCGACACGTGCTTGGACAGCACCGAGTCGCTGACCTCGAGCGCCTCGCGCAGAGTCACGAACTCGACGTCCGACACCGCCGTCAGCATCGTCATCAGCTGGAGCCGCGCAGGTGGGTGGATGAGCGGGTCGATCGCCGGCATCAGCGCAGGGCGACCAGGAGAACGATCCCGGCGACGGTCAGCAGCCCGTAGGCAACCAGAGTCGCCCGTGACTCCGCCCGGGCATGGCCGGCCGGGTCTGCCTGGTAGCCACGCCACCAGAAGTGCGCACTGACGGCGTACCCCGCTCCGCCGGCGACCGCGGCAAGCCCGACCAGCCACGGCTGCCCCTCGAACGCCGCCCAGATCGCCCCGGCCAGCCCCGCGGCCTCCGCCACCCAGGACCAGCTCGAGGTGCCCAGCACCGCCCGGCTGGTGAGGCCCGCGACCCGGACCCCGTTGAGCCGGCGGAAGCGCGCCACCTGCAACCAGGCCACCGCGAAGAAGGCCAGACAACCGGCGGCCACCACGACCAGCCCCGCGCCGGACTGCTCCGCGACCCCGTAGGCCGTAGCGGCGATCTGGACCGCCACGGCCACGCCGAGCGAGGTGTGGAACCACGACGGCAGCCGGAGTCCCGCGGTGAGCCGCTGACGGGCGTCGTCGGCCGCAGCCAGCTCACCGGCCGGGTCGGAGGGGTATGCGTTCATACTTGCCATGTTGGAAAGTATGGACTGAACTTTCCAAGTTGGCAAGTTCGGTCAGCGATCGTCGCTGTACCGCGCGAGACCTCGCAGGTCGGTGCGCAGCGGGTCCTCGCGCGCGAACGCCGTCATCCGGTCGAGCTCGTCGGCCAGCAGGTACTCCAGGTGCACGCCGTCGGCGGAGGTGACGGGGCTGGTCTGGTCGCCGACCGGCTCGACCCGCGGCGGCGTACCGTCCGCCAGGAGCGCCACCACCGTGCCGGAGACCCGCAGCGCCCAGGTCGAGCCGCCGAACACCGAGGCCGGGGCGCCGCGCTCGGCGAGCCAGCCGACTACGTCGGCCACCGTTGCCGGGTCGGGCAGCTCGAGGAACGTCTCGTGCGGCGCGTCCGCGTCGTCACCCATCGCCACGCTGTCGCGCGTGCACCTGACCCGCACGGGAGGCAACCGTCAGCCCGAGTAGTTGGGCGCCTCGACGGTCATCTGCACGTCGTGGGGGTGGCTCTCCTTGAGCGAGGCCGACGTGATCCGCACGAACCGGCCCTTCTCCTGCAGCTCCGGCACGGTGCGGGCACCGACGTAGAACATCGACTGGTTGAGGCCGCCGATGAGCTGGTGGGCGACGGCGGAGAGCGGGCCGCGATAGGCGACCTGGCCCTCGATGCCCTCCGGGACGATCTTGTCGTCGCTGGCGACCTCGGCCTGGAAGTAGCGGTCCTTGGAGTAGGACTTCTTGCCGCGGCTGCTCATCGCGCCGAGCGAGCCCATGCCGCGGAAGGCCTTGTACTGCTTGCCGTTGACGAAGACCAGCTCGCCGGGGGCCTCCTCGCAGCCGGCCAGCAACGCACCGACCATGACGCTGTCGGCGCCGGCCACGAGCGCCTTGGCGATCTCGCCGGAGTACTTGATGCCGCCGTCGGCGATCACCGGCACCCCGGCGGGCTTGCAGGCCAGCGCGGCCTCGTAGACCGCGGTGACCTGGGGTACGCCGACGCCGGTGACCACGCGCGTCGTACAGATGGCTCCGGGTCCGACACCGACCTTGACCGCGTCTGCCCCGACGTCGACGAAGGCCTGGGCGCCCTCGCGGGTGCCGACGTTGCCGCCGATCACCTGGACGTGCGCGGTGGCGGGGTCGGACTTGAGCCGCTTGACCATGTCGAGCAGCATCCGGACGTTGCCGTGCGCGGTGTCGGCCACGAGCACGTCGACGCCGGCGTCGATCAGGGTGGTGGCCCGCTGCCAGGCGTCGCCGAAGTAGCCGATCGCGGCGCCGACCATCAGGCGGCCCGCGGCGTCCTTGGACGCGTCGGGGAACTGCTCGGACTTCACGAAGTCCTTGACCGTGATCAGCCCGCCGAGCCGGCCCTTGTCGTCGACCAGCGGGAGGCGCTCGCGCTTGTGCTTGCGCAGCAGCAGGGTCGCCTCCTCACGCGCGATCCCGACCTGCCCGGTGATCAGCGGCATCGGGGTCATCACCTCGTCGACCTTGGTGGTCGCCCACTCCGCGACCGGGGTGAACCGCAGATCGCGGTTGGTGATGATCCCGAGCAGCCGGTCGTCGGTGTCGACGACCGGGAACCCGGAGATGCGGTACTGGCCGGCGAGCTGGTCGAGCTGCTCGAGCGTCGCGTCGGGGCCGATGGTCACCGGGTTGGAGATGATCCCGGTCTGGGTCCGCTTCACGAGGTCGACCTGGTAGGCCTGGTCCTCGATCGAGAGGTTGCGGTGCAGCACGCCGAGACCGCCCTCGCGGGCCATCGCGATGGCCATCCGCGACTCGGTCACGGTGTCCATGGCCGCGCTGATCAGCGGCGCCTTGAGCGAGATCTCGCGGGTCAGCCGGGTCGTGGTGTCGATGTCCTGGGGCGCGAGGTCGGAGTGGCCGGGCAGCAGCAGGACGTCGTCGTAGGTGAGACCCAGGGTGGCGAACTTCTCGGGCAGCTCCACCTTGCTCAGTCTAGAGGCGCAACGGTCACAGGTGGCGCATCGGGACCCGCGCCTGCGTCATGCTTGTGGCCATGACCGAGGCGCGGACCGATGCGCGGACCGCGACCCCGGTCCCGGCCATCGTCCGCGCCGAGCGGCTGGTGGGCAGCTGGGTCGACTCCCGGTGGACGATCTTCGTCGCGGCGGCCGCGGCGTTCGTGCTCCGGCTGCCGGGGCTGACCCGGCCGGTCCGTGCCGACGAGGCGGGCTACCAGCTCGTCGCGCGGGCGTGGCAACCGATGGCGGACAGCGTCTACGGCGCCTACTTCGTGGACCGGCCGCCGCAGATGATCGCGCTGTTCAAGCTCTCGGACGCGATCGGCGGGCCGCTGTTCATCCGGGTCCTGGGCGCGGTCGCGTGCGCCGCGCTGGTGCTGGCGGCCGCGGCGGTGGCCCGGCTGGTCGCCGACGAGCACGCCGCGCGCTGGACCGCGGTCGCGGTGGCCGCGCTCAGCACCAACGTGCTCATCGACGCGGTGGCCGTGAAGGGCGAGCTGCTCGCGCTGCCGGTGCTGATGTCCAGCCTCGGGCTGTCGCTGGTGGCGGTCCGGGACCGGTCCTGGCGGCTGGCGCTCGCCGCCGGGCTCCTGGCCGGGCTGGCGCTCGGCTTCAAGCAGAACCTCGCCGGCGGGGTCGTCTTCGCCGCGGTCCTCTTCATCGGGTCGTGGCGGGCGGGGCGGCTGACCCGATCGGAGTTCGTCCGGCTGGCCGGCGCGGCGGCGGCCGGGTTCGCGGTGCCGGTGCTCGCCACCGTCGGGTGGGCGCTGGCGGCCGGCGTACGCCTGCACACGCTGTGGTACGCCATCTACGGCTTCCGCTTCGACGCCAGCCGGGTGCTCTCCGACGCCATCGACAGCGCTCCGACCTTTCGCGCCGGGCTGCTCGTCCTGGCGGCCCTCGGTGCCGGGATGCTGCTGATCATCGGCGGCTTCGTGGTGCACATCCGCGGCGAGTGGGCCGACGACGCACCGCTCACCGCTGCGGTGGCAGGTCTGCTCATCGTCGACGTGGTCGGTCTCTGGCTGGGCGGCAGCTACTGGCGCGACTACCTGTTCCCGCTGCTGCCGGGCACGGCGCTCTGCGCCGCGCTCCTGGCGAGGCGGGCCAGCCTGCGTGGTCGCGCCATGCGTGCCGTGATCTGCGCGGCCGCCGCATCGACCGTGCTCTGCCTGGTCGGCTGGGTCGTCTACAACGCCAGCGGGCTGCAGGAGTACGACGAGCATGACACCGGCACCGCCCTGCACGACGTGGCCGAGCCCGGAGACACCCTGGTCGTCTACGGCGGCCGCGCCGACCTCCAGCTGGAGAGCGGCCTGTCGTCGCCGTACGCCTACCTCTGGAGCCTGCCCATGCGCACCCTCGACCCGGACCTCTCGGAGCTACGGGCGCTGATCGGCGGCGAGGCCCCGCCGACCTGGATCGTCGAGTGGGTCGGCTTCCGCGAGTGGGACGGCCGGGACGGCGCCCGCCTCGAGCAGCTGGTCCAGGAGCACTACGTCCGCGCGGGCGCCGCCTGCGGCGACCGCGCGATCTGGCTGCTCCGCGGCGTCGAGCGAGCTACGCCCGAGCCGGACTGCCACGGCCCCGGCTTCGAGTTCAGCTCGGGACCATGAAATGACGCTGACCCGCCCGTACAGAACGGGCGGGTCAGCATCAGAGCTGGGTCAGAGGTGGCTCAGTGGCCGTGCCCGTGGCCGTGACCGGCCGCGTCGGGCTCCTCGTCCTCAGGCTTGTCGACGACCAGGGTCTCGGTCGTGAGCAGCATGCCGGCGATCGAGCTGGCGTTGACCAGCGCGGAGCGGGTCACCTTGACCGGGTCGAGCACGCCCTGGGCGACCAGGTCGCCGTACTCCTCGGTCGCGGCGTTGTAGCCGCTGCCGACACCGAGCTCGCGGACCTTGGTGGTGACGACGTAGCCGTTGACGCCGCCGTTCTCCGCGATCCAGCGCAGCGGCTCGTCGAGGGCGATGCGGACCACCCGGACGCCGATCGCCTCGTCACCGGTCAGGCCCAGGCCGTCGGAGAGCACGGCCGCAGCGTGGATCAGCGCGGAACCACCGCCGGGGACGATGCCCTCCTCGATGGCCGCGCGGGTCGCCGAGACGGCGTCCTCGATGCGGTGCTTCTTCTCCTTCAGCTCCACCTCGGTGGCGGCGCCGACCTTGATGATGCAGACGCCGCCGGCGAGCTTGGCGAGCCGCTCCTGGAGCTTCTCGCGGTCCCAGTCGGAGTCGGTGTTCTCGATCTCGGCCTTGATCTGGTTGACCCGGCCGGTGACGGCGGCGGAGTCTCCCGAGCCGTCGACGATCGTGGTGTTGTCCTTGGTGATCACCACGCGGCGGGCCTGCCCGAGGACCTCGAGGCCGATCTGGTCGAGCTTGAGACCGATCTCGGGGGCGACGACCTGGCCACCCGTCAGGGTCGCGATGTCCTCCATCATGGCCTTGCGGCGGTCACCGAACGCCGGGCTCTTCACCGCGGCGGCGTTGAAGGTGCCGCGGATCTTGTTGACGACCAGGGTCGAGAGCGCCTCGCCGTCGACGTCCTCGGCGAGGATGAACAGCGGCTTGCCGGACTGGATGACCTTTTCCAGCAGCGGCAGCAGGTCGGCGACGGCCGAGATCTTGCCCTGGTGGAGCAGGATGTAGGGCTCCTCGAGGACGGTCTCCATCCGCTCCGGGTCGGTGACGAAGTACGCCGAGATGTAGCCCTTGTCGAACTGCATGCCCTCGGTGAACTCCAGCTCGGTGCCCATGGTGTTGGACTCCTCGACCGTGATCACGCCGTCCTTGCCGACCTTGTCGAAGGCGTCGGCGAGCAGGCCGCCGATCACCTCGTCGCGGCTGGAGATCGTGGCGACCGACGCCATGTCCTCCTTGGAGTCGACGTCGCGAGCGATCTTGAGCAGCTCGTCGCTGACCGCCTGGGCGGCGGCGTCCATGCCGCGCTTGAGCCCCATCGGGTTCGCGCCGGCGGCGACCGCGCGCAGGCCCTCGTGGACCATGGCCTGGGCCAGGACCGTCGCGGTGGTCGTGCCGTCACCCGCGATGTCGTTGGTCTTGGTGGCGACTTCCTTGGTCAGCTGCGCGCCGAGGTTCTCGAAGGGGTCGTCGAGCTCGATCTCACGGGCGACGGTGACCCCGTCGTTGGTGATGGTCGGAGCGCCCCACTTCTTGTCCAGGACGACGTAGCGGCCCCGGGGGCCGAGCGTCACCTTGACCGTGTCGGCCAGCTTGTCGACGCCGCGCTCCAGCGCCCGGCGGGCGCGCTCATCGAACTCGAGGATCTTGGGCATGTTTCTCCTTTAATCAATGATTCCTGACGTGCCTGGCGCCCGGCTGGCAAGGCGCCGCCGCGAAGGCGACCTTCAAGCGGAGCGGGTCGTCGAGCGGCGGCAACGCCGCCAGCCGGGATGCCAGGTGCGTCAGGAAACGACCGCGAGGACGTCGCGGGCCGAAAGGATCAGCAGCTCGTCGCCGCCGTACTTGACCTCGGTGCCGCCGTACTTGCTGTAGATGACCTTGTCGCCGATGGCGACGTCGAGCGGGACCCGGTTGCCGTTGTCGTCGATGCGACCCGGGCCGATGGCCAGGACCTCGCCCTCCTGGGGCTTCTCCTTGGCGGTGTCCGGGATGACCAGGCCGGAGGCCGTGGTCTGCTCCGCGTCGAGCGGCTTGACCACGATGCGGTCCTCGAGGGGCTTGATGTTGACCGACACTTCTGATCAACCTCCACTTTCCGTGCTGCGTATTGAGTGGGACGTGCTCTGCAAGCTGTCTTTGGGGCTGGCACACTCACCCGGAGAGTGCCAGCACCGAAACTAGCACTCTCATCAATGGAGTGCCAGAGAGGGTGTCGTGTGGACGCCGAGTCCGTGCAGTGGCTGCTGACCGACGACGGCCAGCGAGTGCTCGGGGAGGCCTGCGCGCTTGCCGAGCCGGACCCGCTGCGGGCCCGTTCCGCACTCCAACGAGCCTGCCCCGGTACGCCGTCCGCGCTGCTGGCCGTGGCGCTGACCCAGGCCGAGCTCCGCACCCGGGCCGCCGAGAAGTTCGGTGACCTGGCCGCATCGATGTACTTCACGCCGGACGGGCTCGAGCAGGCGACCCGGCTCTCGGTGGCCACCCACCGGGCCGCTCGGCTCAAGGCGTTCGGCACCTCGACGGTGGTGGACCTCGGCTGCGGCATCGGCGGCGACCTCGTGGCCTTCGCGCGCGCCGGCATGACGACGGCCGGTGTGGACACCGACCCGGTGCGGGTCGCCATCGCGAGCGCGAACCTGTCCGCCCTGGGGCTGCCCGGCGCGGTCGGGGTCGCCGATGCGCTCGAGGTCGACATCATTCCGTTCGACGTGGCCTTCGCCGACCCGGCTCGTCGTACGGGCCGGGGCCGGGCATTCTCACTGGACGCCTGGACCCCGCCGTGGTCCTTCATCCAGTCCCTGCTGGCTGGCGAGGCCTGCGTCAAGACCGCGCCGGGCATCCCCCACGAGATGGTCCCCGCGGGCGTCGAGGCCGAGTGGGTGAGCGACCACGGTGAGGTGAAGGAAGCCGCGCTCTGGGGCGGCCGGCTCGCCACGGTCGCCCGGCGGGCGACCGTGATCCGGGACCTCGGCCTGGCCACCATCACCGACGAGGACGACCCTGGTGCGGACGTCGTACCGCTCGGCCGGTTCCTGTACGAGCCCGACGGAGCGGTGATCCGCGCCGGTCTGGTCACCGCGGTCGCCGCCGGAGTGCAGGGCGGGCTGATCGACCGCCACATCGCCTACGTCACGGCCGACTCGTCGTTCCACACGCCGTTCGCGCGCTCCTACGAGGTGCTCGAGACCCTCCCGCACCGCGAGAAGCAGCTCCGCGCCGCCCTGCACGAGCGCGGCGTCGGCAAGCTGACCATCAAGAAGCGCGGCGTCGATGTCGTCCCCGACCAGCTCCGCAAGCGGCTCGCGCTGACCGGCGACAACGAGGCCACGATCGTGCTGACCCGGGTCGACGGCCAGGGCACCTGCCTGCTCGTCCGTCCCTTCTAGTCGTCCCAGTCGAACGAGTCGGCGCGCTCGGCACCGATGGTGGTGTCGTCGCCGTGACCGGTGTGTACGACGGTGTCGTCCGGCAGTGGGAAGAGCCTGGCGCGGATCGAAGCTTCGAGGGTGGGCCGGTCGGAGAACGACCGCCCGGTCGCGCCCGGGCCGCCCTGGAACAGCGTGTCGCCGGTGAAGACGCAGCCGAGGTCCTCGACCAGGAAGCAGCAGGCACCCGGAGCGTGGCCGGGCGTGTGCAGGGTGCGGATGGTGGCGCCGGCGACGGTGAGCTCCCAGCCGTCGGGAAGGTCCAGGTCCCAGAGGTAGTCGGTGTGGGTCAGCTCCCAGAGCGGCTTGTCGTCGGGGTGCAGGAAGATCGGCGCGACCACCGCCTCGCGCAGCGCGGGCGCGACGCGGCAGTGGTCGTCGTGGGCGTGGGTGAGCAGGATCGCCTTCACGGTGCGGCCGCCAACGACGGCGAGGATGTCGTCGACCGAGTGCGGGGCGTCGATGACGACGCACTCGTCGTCGTCACCGACCACCCAGATGTTGTTGTCGACGTCGAAGGTCTCACCGTCGAGCGAGAAGGTGCCGCTCGAGACGGCGTGGTCGACCCGGAGCGGACCGCCCATCAGAAGACGACCACCGAGCGCAGTACGTCGCCGTGGTGCATCTTCTCGAACGCCGCCTCGATGTCGCCGATGCCGATCTCCTCGCTGACGAACGCGTCGAGGTCGAGCCGGCCCTGCAGGTAGAGGTCCACCAGCATCGGGAAGTCGCGGGTGGGCAGGCAGTCGCCGTACCAGCTGGACTTCAGCGACCCGCCGCGACCGAAGATGTCGATCAGCGGGAGGTCCGGGACCTTCATGTCCGGCGTGGGCACGCCTACGAGTACGACGGTGCCGGCCAGGTCACGAGCGTAGAACGCCTGCTGCCACGTCTCGGGGCGGCCGACCGCCTCGATGACCACGTCCGCGCCGAAGCCGCCCGTGAGCTCCTGGATGGCGGCCACCGGGTCGGTCGACGACGAGTCGACCGTGTGGGTGGCGCCCATCTTCTTCGCGGCCTCGAGCTTCTTCGCGTCGATGTCGACGGCGATGATCGGCGAGGCGCCGGCCAGCGCGGACCCCGCGACCGCGGCCACACCGACCCCGCCGCAGCCGATCACCGCGACGGACGTGCCGCGGGTCACCGCGCCGGTGTTGATCGCGGCCCCGATGCCGGCCATCACGCCGCAGCCGAGCAGCCCGACCGCCGCCGGTCGCGCGGCCGGGTCGACCTTGGTGCACTGGCCGGCCGCGACGAGGGTCTTCTCGGCGAAGGCGCCGATGCCGAGGGCCGGCGAGAGCTCGGTGCCGTCCTCGAGGGTCATCTTCTGGGTCGCGTTGAAGGTGGCGAAGCAGTACCACGGCTCGCCCCGGTTGCAGGCCCGGCAGTCGCCGCACACGGCGCGCCAGTTGAGGACCACGAAGTCACCGGGCGCGAGCCCAGTCACGTCCGGACCGACCGACTCGACCACGCCCGAGGCCTCGTGGCCCAGCAGGAACGGGAAGTCGTCGTTGATCCCGCCCTCGCGGTAGTGCAGGTCGGTGTGGCAGACCCCGCAGGCCTGGACCTTCACCACCGCCTCGCCCGGCCCCGGGTCAGGCACGTTGATCGTGACCAGCTCGACCGGCGCGCCCTTGGCCTTCGCGACCACGGCCTTGACCTGCTGCATGGGTACCGCCTCTCTACGCTCGCATGGCACTGCTGGGGCCCAGCCAACCGCATGAAGCAGGACCGGCGGCAGGGGGATGACAACCATCGCGCGGCGGGCTGCGTCCTTGGCGTGTGCGAGGACGATCATGACGGAGCCGACGACGGTGGCCGCTCGGGCGACGACGGGAGCGCGGATGACTGACCGGGACGCCGACTTCACGGCGTACCTGGAGGCTCGGCAGGGCCGGCTGCTGCGCACGGCGTACCTGCTCACCGGCGACCAGCACCAGGCCGAGGACCTCCTGCAGACGTCGCTGGCGAAGCTCTACCTGTCGTGGGACAAGGTCCGCGACCGCGGCTCCATCGACGCCTACGCCCGCCGGATCCTGGTCAACGAGAACAACTCGGCCTGGCGCAAGCCCTGGCGGCGGCGCGAGCGCGCGACCGACTTCGCCGCGGAAGGCGCGCCCGCAGGCACCCCCGTCCGGCACGGGTACGACGAGGGCGTCGGCGACGCCGTCTGGCAGCTCGTCCAGACGCTCCCGAGGCGGGCCCGGGCCGTGGTGGTGCTGCGCTACTACGAGCAGCTCACCGAGGCCGAGACCGCCCAGGTGCTCGGCATCTCGGTCGGCACCGTCAAGTCACAGACCGCGCGGGCGATGGCCTCCCTGCGCGAGCGAACGCCGGCCGCGTTGCGACCCGGAGACGGAGAGGAGGAGCGATGAGCGAGCAGACCTTCGTCCGTGAGCTGGAGCGTCGCGCCGAGGACGTCCAGCCGCGGCACTTCGGGTTCGAGGACGTCCGCACCACGGCGTACCGGATCCGCCGGCGCCGCCGGCTCGCCGCCTCCGCGGCAGTCGCGGCGGTCGTGGCCGCGGTGCTGCTGGTGCCCGGCATGTTCGGCGGCTCGCAGCGCGCCGAGGAGCCCGTGCCGGTCCCACCCTCGCCGACCGGCCACACCGCGTTCCTGCACGACCGGCAGCTCAGCCTGCCCGACGGGCCCACGGTCGATGTCGACCTCGACAACCGGGACGTCCAGCAGCTCGGCGTGCTCACCGACGGCCGGCTCGTGGTTGCCGTGACCAACTCGCGGATCGTCAGGGTCTACGGCTCCGACGGGATCCTGGAGAGCGAGCACGACGTCGCGCTCAACCAGATCACGATGAGCGCCGACGACACCCTCGCAGCGTGGATCGACGACGACAGCCGAGTTGTGGTGCTCGAGAGCGGCGTCACCGAGCCCACCACGTTCGAGTGGGGCATCCCGATGCCGGGCGAGGCCTACGGCAGCATCGACGCCGTCTACGGGTCGGACTGCGCGAACGACGGCTGCACGGTGCTGGGCGGGGACTTCAGCACCACCACGACCAGGCTGACGCTCTCCGGACCTGGAACCGACCTGGGAACCAGTGAGCCGCTGAAGGTCGCCGCCGTGAGCCCGGACGGTGAGCAGTGGGCGGTCAGCTTCCCGCCCGGCGACGGTGAGCAGTTCGGGTGCTCGGGCGTCTACTTCACCGCCACCGGCCTCGTGACGGCACGGACGTGCGACTCGACGTTCTGGCAGTTCTCGCCGGGCGGCACCCACCTGACGGCGGCTCGCGGTGACAACGCCATGTGGGGCTCCGTCGAGGTCATCGAATGGGGCGAAGGAGTCGACCCCGTCCTGACCTACAGGCCTGACGATGGCTTCACCGTCAAGGACTGGGGCTGGGAGGACGCTGAGCACCTGCTGGTCGTCGTCGCCGAGCTGGACAACCCGTCGGAATGGTCACTGCTGCGGGTCCCGATCGACGGCGGCGAGCCGGAGACCCTCGTCGGGCCGGTCGCCGGTCCGAACCCCGAGCGCGGCTCGGCGTTCGTACTGTCCGACTGACCTGCGTCACCCGCAGCGGCCTCGAGGGCGTCTCCAGTCCGTGCGGATCCTGGCCACCATGGCACTCCTCGTCGCCCTGAGCGGCTGCCAGTGGGGAGCGCCGCCTCGGATCCCGTACGTCGACGGCACGACGTACGTCGAGCCGGACGGCCACCGCGAGGAGCTGACTGGGCAGCAGAAGGGCGGAGTCAGCGCGATCGCCCCGCTGCATGGCGGGCACCTGGTCGCCGACACCTTCTTCTTCGAGAGCTACGTGGGGCTGTCCTCGCTGGTCGACGGCGTACGCACCCGGCTCGGGCCGTGCGCCACCGGACCAGGAGCGTTGAGCGACGACGGCGACCGCGTGGCCTGGCTGACGATGGGCTGCCCGGAGAGCAACCAGACCGGGTCGACAGTGGTGCATGTCGGGAACACATCGAGCCCCGGCGGATGGAGCCGCAGCCTGGGCCGGCAGTACCAGTTCTTCGCCGTCGGGTTCCTGGGTGCAGCCGTCGTCATCAGCAGCTGGACCGGCCAGGTGCTGGTGGTGCCGGAGTCGGGTCCGGTGACAGCTGTCCCCCATCTCTCCCACGCGGTCGACGCCCACGGCACCCTCGTCGCGGGCCGACAGTCGGTGGTGGACACGAGCACAGGACGCCTGCTCTGGCACGAGGGGCACACCTGGCTGATCTCGTTCAGCCCCGACGGCCGGCTGCTCGTCGGCCTCCGGCATCGATCCCCGGTCATCCTCGAGGCGCGCACTGGCCGCGTCATCGCCTCCCTGCCGCGGCGGCTGGACCGACTCACCTGGGAGAACGACAGGCACCTGCTCGCCGTCGTGTGGGGCAAGGGCCAGGAGGCGATGGTGCGGATCGGCCTCGACGGTCAAGCCGTGCTGGTCGGCCCCGTCCAGCCCGTGCCGCCGAGGCAGCCCTACCGCTACGTGTTCGAGACCCAGCCCTAAACCAGGACCGTCGTGACCGGCTGGCTGCTGTCGGCCGGCAGGTCCAGGGCGGACGGCGTGCGACCGCGCGCCACCATCTCCGACCCGAGCGCGGCCACCATGGCGCCGTTGTCGGTGCACAGGCCGGGCCGCGGCACCCGGACGCGTACGCCGACCGCCACGGCGCGCTCCTCCGCCATCGCCCGCAGCCGGGAGTTGGCCGCCACCCCACCGCCGATGAGCAGATGCTCCACGCCGGTCGACGTCGCGGCGTCGAGCGCCTTGCGGACCAGCACGTCGCAGACGGCTTCCTGGAACGACGCCGCGACGTCCGCGACGGGGACCGGCTCGCCGTTCCGCTCCCGCGCCTCGACCCAGCGGGCGACCGCGGTCTTTAGCCCGGAGAACGAGAAGTCGAACCGGTGCCTCTCCAGGTCGCGCCGGCTGGTGAGCCCACGCGGGAAGTCGATGGCGACCGAGCTCCCGGATGCCGCGGCTCGGTCGATGTGCGGACCGCCCGGGAAGGGCAGCCCGAGCAGCCGCGCCACCTTGTCGAACGCCTCCCCCGCCGCGTCGTCGATGGTGGCGCCCAGCGGCTCGACGGTGGTCGTCACGTCCTCGACGCGCAGCAGGCTGGAGTGGCCACCGCTCACCAGCAGCGCCAGACACGGGTCGGGCAGGGGGCCGTGCTCGAGCTGGTCGACGGCCACGTGCGAGGCGAGGTGGTTGACGCCGTACAGCGGCTTGCCGAGCCCCAGGGCGAGCGCCTTGGCCGCGGCGACGCCGACCAGCAGCGCCCCGGCGAGGCCCGGACCGCTGGTCACCGCGATCGCGTCGAGCTCGTGCAGCCGCACACCCGCGGTCTCGCAGGCCCGCTCGATGGTGGGCACCATCGCCTCCAGGTGCGCCCGGCTGGCCACTTCGGGCACGACGCCGCCGAAGCGGGCGTGCTCCTCGACGCTGCTGGCCACCGCGTCGGCGAGCAGCGTGTTGCCGCGCACGATCCCGACACCGGTCTCGTCACACGACGTCTCGATGCCGAGGACGAGGGGCCCAGCCTGGGGTTCAGCCACGAGCCCCATTGTGCAAGGGCCTACTTCCAGACCTTGACGTAGTCGACGTTCATGACCGCCGGGAGCTTGGTCGCCGCCGTGACCGCGTCCGTGCCGGTGCCGAGCGCCTGGGTGAGGTTGAGGATGTAGTGCTTGCGGAACGCGCTGTCGCCCGAGGTGTTGACCAGGCAGCTGCGGCCGTTGATGAAGACCTCCAGCCGGGTAGCTGTCCACTCCAGCGTGTAGGTGTTGAAGACACTGCGGGAGGCGGCGCAGCTCCACGACGTGTTCGTGCCCGGGACCGGGCCGCCGTTGTCGTTCTCGCCGTAGTGCAGGAACGGGATGCCGAGGTCGGGGTGGGCCGAGTAGGTCTCGACGATGTCGATCTCGCCGTTCAGCGGCCACACCAGCTGCGCGAGCGGGTCCCGGTCGTCCGGCCAGAGCCACCACGACTCCTGCAGCCCCGGCGCGGTGGTCGCGGTGGTCTTGAACCGGGCCTCGAAGCGTCCGTACTGCTGGGAGAACAGGTGGTACGTCGACACCATGCCGGCGCGGTACGGCGTGGCCGGGAGGCCGTTCGCGCAGGGCAGCGCGGTGGCGTGCTTGCGGACCGAGAGATTGAGGGTGCCGCCACCGACGGACACGACCGACCGGTCGTCGTCGTAGCAGGCGTAGCTCAGCGTGTCGCCGGTCGCGAAGATCGTCTGGGGCACCCACTTGGTGCGGTTGAGCATCTTGCCGGTGAAGTCGTCGACGAAGGTGCAGGTCCAGTGGGTGCCGTTGGCCTTGCGCGGCCGCGGGCCGCAGGCGTCGGTCACGACGCGGTCCGTGACGGTCCGGTCCTGCCTGGTGTCGTCGCCGGCCCTGGCGTGGACAGCGTCGCCAGGAGTGCCGAGGAGCAGCGCGCCCAGCACGCACGACAGCACGACAGGGATGACCCGCGTCATCTGGGACCACCCTCCGAGATTCCCGGAGCGACCCGCCCGTGCCGCGCGGCCCCGTGCCACGCGCGTCTCCCTGGCGGAGCCCCGCAACCCCGATCGTCCCGGGTGGCGGGCGTTGGCACGACGCTTACCGGCCGGTTTGGTCCGAGGTTGACCTGCGCGGACCACTCGCACGACCGGACGGACTAGTCAGGCCCGGGCGTGGGCGTAGCCGAAGTCGTACGGGTCGGGGTATCGAGCGGGCGCCCGAGGACGACAGCCGCGGCACCGTCGCGGTAGTAGCGCCGGCGCCGGTCCACCTCGACGAAGCCGCGTGCGGTGTAGAAGGCGAGCGCGTCGACGTTGTCCTCCCGGACCTCGAGCAGCACCCGGTCCGCGCCGCCGGCGGTGGCGAGCGCAAGCACCTCGTCGAGCAGCGCGGTGGCGACGCCGGCACGCCGGTGCTCCGCGGCCACCGCGATCCGCTGGAGCTCGGCGATGTCCCCGGCGAGGCTCGCGACGGCATGCCCGACCAGCCGGTGGTGCTCCTCTGCGACCAGGTAGTGCACCGTCGGCAGCCGGCCGGCCACGCCCTCCTCGACCAGCGTGTAGGACCACGCGTCGACGCCGAGGTTCTCGGCCTCGGAGGCCGCGATCGCGTCGACGTCCGCCGCGGTGGCCGTCCGGACGGTCACGAGACCCGCTTGGGCGCCCCCGGCGCCGCGGCGTCGGGCCGGCGCAGGTAGAGCGGCTCCGGGTCGTGCAGCTCGACCCGCTCCTCGGCGATCACCCGGGCCAGCCAGCCGGCGCTCGGCATCGTCGGCCCGGCGGCGTGGGGGAACGCGTCGGGGTAGAGCAGCGCGCCCTGCCCCACCACCGGCGCCTCGGTCGCGAAGTCGGCCGGCTTGGCGACGAGCGGGCCTTCGAGCCGCCCGCCGTCGCCATCGTAGGTCGCGAGGTAGACCTCCTTGCGCCGGGCGTCGGTGGCCACGACGAAGTCGCCCGTGACGGCTCGCGTGTCGACCGCCTCGATGGCCAGTACGTCGAGGGTGCAGGCGCCGTACACGGGGACCTCCAGGACGTAGCCGAGGGTGCGCGCGGTGACCAGACCGACGCGCAGGCCGGTGAACGGGCCCGGGCCGACGCCCACGCCGATGGCGGTGAGGTCCTCGCGGACCAGCCCGGTCTCGCGCAGGGCACGGTCGATGAGCGGCGCGAGCTGCTCGCCGTGCTGGAGGGGACGCTCGGAGACCAGCTCGCAGACGACGTCCTCACCGTCGTGCAGCGCGACCGTGACGAGCGGCGTGGCGGTGTCGAAGGCGAGGAGCATCAGGTCGCCCAGGGCAGGGCGCGCCAGTGCGTGGTGAGCCGGCCGTCGTCGTGGAGCAGGTGGAAGGCGAGCGTGGGTGGCCCGGCCTCCCAGACCACCGGGTAGGGCTCGTTGTCCAGCGGGACCGTCGACGCGCAGCCGCCGCCGATGAGGAGCGGGCGGCCGGCGAACATGGTCGCGCAGGCGGTGTGCGCGTGGCCCACGAGGGTGGCGACCACGTGCGGGTGCTTCATGATCACCAGCTCCAGGGGCTCTGGATCTTTGAGCAGGATCGGTGCCATGAGGCCGAGACCGATGTCGGCGGGCGGGTGGTGCAGCGAGACGAACGCGGGCTTGTCGTCGGAGCCCAGCTGCTCGTCGAGCCACGCCAGCTGGTCCAGCGCGAGCTCGCCGTGGTCGATCCGCCTGCCCTCGCGCGCGGGGACGAGCGAGTCCAGCATCAGGATCCGGAAGTCCTCGGCGTCGAGCAGCTGGACCAGCGGGCCGGTGACGGTCTCCACGTCGAGCATGCCGCTGGCGAACGCCTCGCGGACGTCGTGGTTGCCGGTGCCGACCAGCCTGGGGCCGGGCCAGGCGTCGAGGACGGCGCGCGCGTCGGCGTACTCCTCGGGCAGGCCGTGGTCGGCGATGTCGCCGGAGACGAGGAGTACGTCGGGCCGAGGGTCGAGCGCGAGCAGGTGCGCCACGACCGCCTCGGCACGCGCCCGGGCGTCGGGCGGCCCGCCGAAGTGGGTGTCGCTGACGTGGGCGATGAGGGTGGTCATCCGAGGCCCCGAAAGGAGAACGCGTGCCAGCGCGGACCGATGGGCGTGATCTCGACGCGGCGGTGCTCGCCTTCCTGGTCGTCGTGGCCGCGGACGATGTTGATGTCCAGCCGCGACTCCGAGAGGCCCTCGGCCAGCCCCTCGCCCCACTCGACGACGGTGACTGCCTCGTCGAGTGAGGTGTCGAGGTCGAGGTCGTCGAGCTCGGCGATGCCGCCGAGCCGATAGGCGTCGGCGTGGACCAGGACTGGTCCGCCGACCACGCTGGGGTGCACACGGGCGATGACGAAGGTGGGCGAGGTGACCGAGCCGCGGACGCCGAGTCCGGCGCCGAGCCCCTGGGTGAACGTCGTCTTGCCTGCGCCGAGCGAGCCCGTGAGCACGATCAGGTCCCCGGGCTCGAGCTGGCCGGCGACCGAGCGGCCGAGGCCGCGCATGGCCTCGGCGTCGGGTGCCTGGAAGACGGCGGTGCGCAGCGGGCGGCGCAGCTCGACGTTCGGCGGGTCCCGGAGGATCTCGTGGAACCCCTGCCGCTCCCAGAACCGGATCGTGGCCGGCAGCTCCTCGCGGGCCACGGCGGTGAGGTCGTCGTAGCCCTCCGCGGCTTCGACGGCCGCGTCGATGAGGGCGGCCGCGACGCCGTGACCCTGCAGGTCGGGCACCACGCCGAAGCGGCGGAGGTACATGGTGCTGCCCACCGGGTCGAGCACGAGCGCGCCGGCCGGGGTGCCGTCGACGCGGGCGAGCAGGCCGCCGTGCGCGGCCAGCCGCTGCTCGAGCTGCTCCCGGGTCTCGGCGAGCGCGGCGGCCGGCGGGTCGAGCGGCGGTCGCGCCTCGAACGCCGCGTGGACGACCGCGTGCACGGTCGCCGCCTCCTCCGCGCCGACCGGCTTGACCTCGACGATGCTCCGGGGCGCGGTCACCGCAGGCCGACCCGCTCGGCGGCGGCGGAGAGCAGCTGGTCGAGGGCCGCGTTGACCTGGCCGTGCCGCTCGAGGATGACCAGGTGGCCGGCGCCTTCGCACTCCAGAAGGGTCGAGCCGGGCACCCGCTCGTGCAGCTTGCGGCTGTGACCGATCGAGGTGAGCTTGTCGGCGGTCCCGCAGATGATCGTGGTCGGCACCCGGCCGAGCACCTCGACCGCGTCGAACTTGTCGAGCCCCTTGAAGCTCGGGAAGAAGTCGGCCACCACCTCGAAAGGCGTCTGCGACAGCATGCTGTCGACGAAGTCGACGTACGCCGCCGGCACCTCGTCACCGAACGCGAACAGGTCGGTGACCACGCGGGCCACCGCTCGTCCGATCCGCCGGGCCCCGTCGACACCACGGTGGCCACGGGCCAGCGTCCGGACGGTGCGCTCGGTCAGCTGGCCGCCGAGCTTGGCCGGGAGAAGGGGGAGCAGGGTCCGGCTCGGGTCGAGCCCGCCGGCGGTCGTCGAGATCAGGCCGACACCGACGACCCGGTCGCCGATCAGCTCGGGGTACTGCTCGGCGAGGGCGACGATCGACATGCCGCCCATCGAATGACCCACCAGGACGATCGGGCCTTCCGGGACGACGTGGTCGATGATGGTCATGAGGTCGTGGCCGAGCTGCTCGATCGTCGCGTGGCCGTCGGTCGAGCGCCCGGACCGGCCGTGCGAGCGCTGGTCGTAGTAGACGGAGCGGACCAGCCCCCGGTAGGCCGCGCGCTGGAAGTGCCAGCACTCGAGGTTGAGCGCGTAGCCGTGGCAGAAGACGATGGTGAGCTTGCTCGCGCGCTGGCGGAGGTCCGGGTCGAGCTCGTCGACCTCGACGAGGAGGGGGACGCCGTCGTCGGCGATGATCGTCATCGGTCGCGAGTGCAGGCTCCCGAACGGGGTCGCGTCACCCTCTCGGCGGCCGATGGCGCGGCTCTGCCGACGGATGCCGATCGCCGCGCCGGCCGCGGCCAGACCGACGGCACCGGCGGCGGCTCCGAGGATGCGGCGGCGAGCGCTCATCTTTCGATTGTCTCGTGTGCCTCCGAGTCGACGTACCGCCGGGTGAACCGGCCCCCGATCCTGGTCACGATCTCGTAGCTGATCGTGCCGCAGGCCTCGGCCCAGTCCTGTGCGGTCGGCTCGCCGTCGTCGCCGGTGCCGAAGACGGTGACCTCGGCCCCGGCACCGGGGTCGTCACCGTCGAGGTCGACGACGAGCTGGTCCATGCAGATCCGGCCGCGGAGCCTGCGCCTCTTCCCCGCGACCTGAACCTCGGCGCGGTTGCCGCCGACCCGCGGGAGCCCGTCGGCGTACCCGGCCGGCACCAGTCCGAGCGTGGTCATGTGCTCGGCCACCCACGTGCGGCCGTAGGAGACCGCATCGCCTGGCTCGACGTGCTTGACCATGGCGAGGCTGGCTCGGGCCGTCATCGCCGGCCGCAGTCCGATGTCGCCGGTGACGCCGGGGGCGGGGTCGAGGCCGTACGACGCGATGCCGACGCGCACCAGGTCCAGCCTGGAACTGGGGCGCAGGATCGCGGCGGCGGAGTTGGCCAGGTGGATGACCTCCGGCTCGAGCCCGGCGCTGGCGGCCAGGTTGAGCGCGTCCTGGAACGCCGCCTCCTGGGCGTCGTTCGCCGGGTCATCGGGCTCGTCACTGCTGGAGAAGTGCGACCAGATGCCGGTGACCTTGATCTGGCCCTCCCGGTCCGGATCGGCGGCGGTGGCGAACAGGTCGTGCCACGCCGCCCGGGGGGCGCCGCCTCGGTTGAGCCCGGTGTCCACCTTGATCTGCACCCGGGCCTTCAGTCCGGTGGCCAGCACTGCCTCCAGCTCGGCCTCGGAGTAGACGGTGACGTCGATGTCCTGCTCGATCGCCGCCGCCCAGTCGTCGCCGGGGACGGTCAGCCAGCAGAGCACTCGACCGGTGTCACCGGCCTCGCGGAGCGCGAGGGCCTCGTCGATGGTGGCGACGCCGAGCCAGTCGGCGCCGCCCTCCCGGGCTGCCCTGGCGGACTCCGCCAGCCCGTGGCCGTAGCCGTCGGCCTTCACCACGGTCATCATCTGGGTGCCGGTGAGCCCCTTGAGCAGGCGCACGTTGTGGCGGATCGCGGCGAGGTCGACGACGATCTCGGCGCGGGCGGTCATGCGAGCGATCCTCGCACCACCTCCGGAAGGGCTCGGGCGACGTCGCTCGCCACCAGCGGCCCGCCGTCGCTCGCCAGCGCCGCCGCCGCGCCGTGCAGCCACGCGCCGACGCTCGCCGCGTCGTACGCCGTGAGGCCGGCGGCCAGCAGTGCCCCGATCACGCCGCCGAGGACATCTCCGGCGCCCGCCGAGGCGAGCCACGGGGTGCCGGTGGTGTTGACCCGGGTCTTGCCGTCGGGCCGGGCGATGATCGTGCGGCGACCCTTGAGCAGGACCGTGGCGTCGTACTTCCTCGCGGCCTCGCGGGCGAAGTGCAGCGGTCTGCTCTCGATGTCCTGGCGATCCGCGCCGAGCATCGCCGCGAGCTCGCCGGCGTGTGGGGTCAGGATCGCTGCCTGGCCGGGCTCGAGCTGCTGGAGCGCGTCGGCGTCGACGACCACGGGTACGCCGTCCTCGAGGGCCGCCCGCAGCTCGTCGCCGGCGTGCTCGCCGCCGCCGGAGCCGACCACCCAGGCCTGGACCCGGCCCTCGCCCACCACCTCGGGATGGTGCACCTTCACCAGCTCCGCAACGGCCGCGTCGCCGACGTACCTGACCATTCCGGCCAGGCCGCACGCCGCACCCGCCACGCTCAGCAAGGCGGCACCGGGGTACTGCGCGCTGCCGGCCCGGACGCCGACCACGCCTCTCGTGTACTTCTGGGCGGCCGCCGTCGGTCGCGGCAGCAGCGCCGCGACATCGTCGGGCTGGAGCGCCTCGACGTCCGGTTCGGGCAGATCGAGCCCGATGTCGACGAGGTGCACGGCCCCGCAGGCCTGCGCTGCCGGGTCCACGAGGTGACAGACCTTGTGGGTCCCGAAGGTGACGGTCAGCGCCGCCTCGACGCAGTCGCCGTCCACCTCACCGGTGTCGACGTCCACGCCGCTGGGCGTGTCCACGGCCACGACCGGTACGCCGTGCAGCAGCTTGAGCGCGTTGGCGGCGTTGTCCCGGAGCCCACCACGGCCGCCGATCCCGACGATGCCGTCGACGACCAGCTCCGGCCTTCTCGTCGGCGCCGTCACCACGCGGCCGCCCGCCCTCTCGAGCGCGGCCCGGCCCTCCGCGTGGGCCTGGTCGCTCAGCAGCCACGCCTCGACCTGCACGCCCCGCCGCGCCAGCATCGCCCCGGCCCACACCGCGTCTCCGCCGTTGTCGCCCGAGCCCACGAGCAGCAGCACCCGCCGCCCGTATGCCGACCCCAGGAAGTCCACGACCGCCACCGCCAGCCCGGCCGCCGCCCGCTGCATCAGCGCACCCTCCGGCACCCGCGCCATCAGCTCGGCCTCCGCCGCCCGGACCTGCTCGACGGTGTGCGCGTGCAGCATGCGTTCACGCTAGCGGGGACCCCCCGCGCTGCTCACGAGCGACGGTGCGTGTGGCTGGGTCAGACCCTCAAGCGCATCAGCCGCAGCCGGGGCGCCACCGGCATCGGCGAACCCGGCGGCGACGCGCTGCGCACCCTCGCGCATGGTCATCGTTGTCCTGATCGCGGCGCCCAGTTCCTCCGACGTCGGGTCGCCGAGAACCTGCGCGCCGGCCCGGTTGGCGGAGACCCGGGCGGCGACCTCGAACTGGTCGCGCCCGACCGGCACGACACAGACGGGTACACCCGCGGCGAGCGCGCGCTGGGTGATGCCCATCCCTCCGTGACACACCACGCAAGCGGCCTTGCGGAGCACCGGTCCATGCGGCAGCCAGCGCTCCACGCGTGCGTTGGCCGGCACGGCGAACGATTCCGGATCGTGTGCCGCTGTGCTCACCACGACGTGCACGTCGTCGTCGCGCAGCGCCTCAAGCGTGGCGGTGATGAGGGCGTCGTCGCGCTGGAACTCGGACGAGGCGGTGACCAGCACCAGGGGCTTGTCGAGGTCCTCCAGCCAGGCGGGTGCAGGCGACGGGGGCTCCCACAGGCCGGGTCCGACGTACCGGAACGACGCAGGCAGGTCGAGCCCTTCGACCTCGAACGGCGCGGCGGTGAAGTAGAGGTGCAACGGCGCGCGCCACGCGTCCGCTGGGTCCACCGGCTGGAGGCCAACTCGCTCCCGAGGTGCGTTGAGCGCTTCCATCCCGATCGGGGCGAACGTGAACGGGACGAGGGTGGCGTCCGGGACCCGGGCATCGTGCTGGAAGAACGGGCTCCACAGTGCCCACGGCAGCCTGCTCGCCTCCGCCACGGCCGCGGCTCCTGCCGACGCGACATCGACCAGCAGCACGTCGGGGTCGACGTCGGCAACGGCGCTCTGGAGGTCAGGCACCTCGTGCTCGGTCCGGTCGCGGAACGTCAGGAAGACCCCGGCGAGACTCTCCTCCGGACTGCTGGCCTCCCAGTCCCTCAGGGGCAGCTGCTCGATCGCGGGATCGACGGGTGCGGCGTGCAGCCCGAGGCGATCGAGGGCGGCGACCTCGGACGAGAGCGTGCGGACATGGACGTCGTGGCCGCGACCACGCAGCTCGAGCAGGGTCTGCACGAGCGGGTAGAGGTGCCCGCGGGCCGGTGAGGTGTAGGCGAGATAGCGGGTCATGTTCTTTCTCCGTTCAGTGCATTGATCAACTCGATGAGGGTGGTTTCGACTTCAGTGCGGCTGAGTCCGTGGTCGAGGCGCAGCAGCTTCCACGTGTAGACGTCGGTCAGCACGAGCAGGCCGCGAACGCGCCGCTCACGGTCCTGCCCGCTGCGCTTCCCCAGCTGTGGCGCGAAGATCCGCTCGACCCAGGCCCGGTGGTACTGCCGTCCGCCCTCGACGTTCTCCTTGATGAGGGGGATGCGATCCTCCTGGGCGATGAACCGCAATCGGTTGCGGCCCCACCATTCGTAGCTGTCGAGGACGTTCCGCACCGCACCGACGACGTCGCCGACGGGGGCTTCGTCGCGCTGTCTCATCGCCTCGGCGACCCCGCGGTTCATGGTGGCGACGAACAACGCTTCCTTCGACCCGAAGCGGCGGATCACGGTGCGCTTGCTGATGCCGACCCGTTCGGCCACGAGCTCCAACGAGACGTCGTCGAAGTCCTGCTCGGTGAAGAGCTCGAGCGCCACGTCGAGCACCCGGGTCGCCGTGGCCTCTGCCGCGTCGGCGCGTGCCGTCATCCGGTACGGGCGTCGCGCGGGCTCGACACCCTGACTATTCATGTCACCGATGGTGACACCAAATATAGCTGCTGGTCAAGGCCCTATGCGGCGCCACCGGCTCGTGTGCCTGACCACGCGCAATGGCCCGTCCTCAGGCACACAACCCGTCAACCGCTGTGCCCGGGTCAGAACCTGAGGTCGACCCACACCGCCCGGTGGTCGGAGGACGGGAACGGGAACTCGCCGGTCAGGCGGGACAGCGGGTCGGAGGGCACCGGCCAGAAGACGCCGGAGCCCTTCACCTTCAGCCCCTTGGACGGCAGCACGTAGTCGGCGCGCAGGTTGCCGGGCGCCGGGTTGTCGTTGAAGTCCGCGGTGTCGAACTTCGGGTCGCCCAGGTGGGCCGCGTTCGCACCGCCCTGGCGGGCCGCGGCCTCCGTGCCACCTGCCGAGGTGGGCAGGGGGTCGCGGATGCGTGGGTTGTCGATCAGCTGCTGGATGGAGCCCTCCACCGAGTCGCCGTCGACCGGGTCGCTGTTCTGGTCCCCGGCGATAACGAACGACTCGCCGCGCTTGAGTCCGCCGTCGCGCCCGCGGTCGTCGTACATGTAGTCCTCGCCGGACACGTAGTCGGCCCAGAACCGGATCTCGTCGTGGTTGCGGGTGCCGTTGCGGTCGTCGGGTCCGTCAAAGGTTGGCGGCGTCGGGTGCGAGACCAGGAAGTGCACGGTCTTGTGCTTGTCGATGCGGATCGGCAGGTCCCAGTGGGACTTGCTGGAGAGCCGGAAGACGTCGAGCTCGGCCGGGGAGTACCAGTCGGCGGGGGCCGGCGTAGCCGGGTTGTCGGGCAGCATCGCGCCCGGCATGTCCTTCCAGAGGAACTTCTGGAAGGTCCGCACCTTGTGGAAGTCGATCGGGTAGCGGCTGAGGACGGCCATGCCGAACTGGCCCTCGAACTCACCGAACCCGAAGGCGTCGTTGCCGCCGCCCACGGTGCCGTTGTTGTCGAGGTCGAAGCCGCTGGGGATCCCGGTGTTGGACGGCGCGACGAAGGCGTACTTGTAGTCGATCGCCTTCGCACCGTTGTGCGGCACCTCGAGGTAGTTGTCCCTGAACAGGTTGATCGCGACGTTGCCCGGCACGTAGTCGAACTCGTTGATGAGCAGTACGTCGGGGCGGGTGCGCTGGATGATCTCGGCGACCGTCGCGGCCTGGGCGTTGTTCGGCGTCGACAGGTCCGTGACCAGCTGGCCCGCGGCAAGCCGGTTGAGCGAGGCGTTGAAGGTCTGGAAGCGGACCGTGTCGCCATGGCCGTGGCCGTGGCCTCCGCCGTGGCCTCCGCCGTGCCCACCACCGTGGCCGTGCGGGTGAGCCATGGCAGGGCCGGCTCCGAAGATGGTGACGGCCGCAGTGATCGCCGCGACGGTCGAAATTGCTGCCCGGGAAGCGTTCATGACCCCACCGTGCCATGACGGCGCCTTCCCCTTCCATAGCCGCGGGGCAAACAGATTCTGATGAGTGGGGGTGATCGAGTCAGCGGCCCTCGATGTCACAGTCCATCGCGTCGGCGATGCCCTTCTCGAAGTCCTCGAGGTCGTCGTACTCCCGCTCCTCGTCGCCGCCTGCAGTCAGGTAGACGCAGTTCAGCTCGCGCTGGTCCTGGGCCTCGCCGTAGACGGTCCAGGCCGTGAACGCGGAGCAGGCGGCGCCGACGAACACGCCCACCACCATCAGCGTCAGCAGTACGTCGGTCCGGTTGCCGCCGCGCGGTGGTCGCGCCGGCCTCGGCGGACCGGAGCCCACCTCCACGACCTCGATCTCGCGGTACTCGTCGCTCACCGCAGCAACCTAACCCTCCAGCACCACCACCGCCGACGCGATGCCGGCGTCGTGCGAGAGCGACAGGTGCACCCAGGTGGCGCCGAGGTCGTTGGCGCGAGCCAGCACGGTGCCGCGCAGCTCCAGCACCGGGCGGCCGGAGACCTCTGAGACGACCTCGGCGTCGTGCCAGTGCATGTCGCCCGGAGCGCCGAGGGCCTTGGCGACGGCTTCCTTGGCGGCGAAGCGGGCCGCCAGCGAGGCCAGCGGACGGGTGCGCTCCAGGGGCGTGAAGAGGCGCTCGGCGAGGCCCGGGGTGCGGTCTAGCGACAGCCCGAACCGCTCGATGTCGACCACGTCGATGCCGACGCCGATGATGGCCACGGCTACTCCACGGTGACTGACTTGGCGAGGTTGCGGGGCTGGTCCACGTCGTGGCCCATCAAGGTGGCCAGCTCGCACGCGAACAGCTGCAGGGGAACGACGGCGACCAGCGGCTGGAGCAGCACGGGGACGGCCGGCAGCCGGATCAGGACGTCGGCATACGGCACGATCCGCTCGTCCCCCTCCTCGGCCAGGCAGATGGTTCGGGCCCCGCGCGCACGGACCTCCTGGATGCCACTCAGCATCTTGTCGTGGAGCTGGTCGCGGCCGCGGGGAGGTACGACGCACAACACCGGCATGCCGTCCTCGACCAGCGCGATCGGCCCGTGCTTGAGCTCGCCGGCGGCGAACCCCTCCGCATGCAGATAGGCGAGCTCCTTGAGCTTCAGCGCACCCTCGAGCGCCACCGGATAGCCGGCGTGCCGGCCGACGAAGAGCACCGAATGGGTGCCGACCAGCGACCGGGCCAGCTCGTAGACCGAGTCGGCGGACTCCAGCATCGTCTCGATCTGGGACGGGATCGCCTCGAGCTGGGTCATCACCTCCCCGATCTCGTCGCCGAAGCGGGTGCCCTTGACCTGGGCCAGGTAGAGCGCGAGCAGATAGCAGGCGACCAGCTGGGTCAGGAACCCCTTCGTCGACGCGACCCCGATCTCCGGCCCGGCATGCATGTAGATGACCGCGTCGGACTCACGCGGGATGGTCGAGCCGTTGGTGTTGCAGATCGCCAGCACCTTCGAGCGCTGGGCGCGCGCGTGCCGGATCGCCTGCAGCGTGTCCGCGGTCTCTCCGGACTGCGAGATCGCCACGACCAGCGTCGAGTAGTCGAGGATCGGGTCGCGGTAGCGGAACTCCGAGGACAGCTCCACCTCGACCGGCACCCGGGTCCAGTGCTCGATGGCGTACTTCGCCACCATCCCGGCGTAGAACGACGTCCCGCAGGCGATGATGATGATCTTGTCGATGTCGCGGAGCTCCTGGTCCGAGAGCCGCATCTCGTCGAGCTGCAGCAGCCCCGAGGCGGTACGCCGGCCGAGCAGCGAGTCCGCGACCGCGCGCGGCTGCTCGAAGATCTCCTTGCGCATGAACCAGTCGTGGCCCTCCTTCTCCGCCGCCGACAGGTCCCAGTCGACGTGGTAGCGCCGCCCCTCCTGGGGCCGACCGAAGAAGTCCGTGATCGTCACGGCCGAGCGGGTGATGGTCACGACCTGGTCCTGGCCGAGCTCGACCGCCTCCCGCGTGTACTCGATGAACGCCGCCACGTCGGAGCCCAGGAAGTTCTCGCCGTCGCCGATCCCGACCACCAGGGGCGAGTTGCGCCGGGCCGCGACGACGCGAGAAGGGTCTTGGGCATCCACTGCGACGAGGGTGAACGCGCCCTCGAGCTGCTGGCAGACCCGCTGCATCGCGACGGTCAGGTCGATGCCCGACTCCAGCTGCAGCTCGAGCAGCTGTCCGGCCACCTCGGTGTCGGTCTCGGAGACCAGGGTGTGGTCGTCGGCCTCGATCCGGGCGCGGAGCTCGGCGAAGTTCTCGATGATCCCGTTGTGCACCAGCGCCACGCGGCCCGCGCTCTTCCCTTTCAGGATCGCGACGTGCGGGTGGGCGTTGACGTCGTTGGGCGCGCCGTGGGTGGCCCAGCGGGTGTGCCCCACGCCGGTGGTCGACTCCGGCAGCGGGGTGTCGGCGATGGCCTTCTCGAGGTTCGCGAGCTTGCCGGCCTTCTTCGAGATGGCGTGCCTGGCGTCGGCAACCACGGCGATCCCGGCGGAGTCGTAGCCGCGGTACTCCAGCCGCCGCAGTCCGTCGAGCACGACGTCCTGGGCCTGCCTGGCTCCGACGTACCCGACGATCCCGCACATGAGCTGACAGCCTATCGGCGTCGGGGTCCGCAGCCGGGCAGGCACCGTGACTGACACAATCGCCGCCATGCTCAGGGCGTGCCACGTCATCCATCGGCGGCGCCAGCGCCGCCCAGCACCCGCGCTGGCCGCGTTGCCGGCGCTCGAAAGGCGCCCAGTCTGCCTTCACCCCGGCGCCTTGCCATCGCACGCGCTGAACGACGCTGGCATCCACCGAGGACGACGTGACACGCCCTGACGGCGGGAGCTACGAAGGCGCCCACGAGGCGTCTCCGTACATCGAGCTCGACCGGGCCGCCTGGGCCAAGCTCGCGCACGCGGTCGAGGACCCGCTCACCGAGGACGAGCTCACCGCGCTCCGGGGCCTCGGCGACGCGCTGGACCTGGAGGAGGTCCGTGAGGTCTTCCTCCCGATCAGCCGGCTCCTGAGCCTCTACGTCGAGACGGCCGGCCGCCTGCACCGCGACCAGGAGGAGTTCCTCCACCAGGCGGTGCCCCCGCGTACGCCGTTCGTCATCGGCCTCGCCGGCTCGGTCGCGGTCGGCAAGTCCACCACCGCACGCGTGCTGCAGCACCTGCTGGCGCACTGGCCGGAGCACCCGAACGTCGCCCTGATCACCACCGACGGCTTCCTCTACCCCAACGCCGAGCTGGAGCGGCGCGGGCTGCTGCAGCGCAAGGGCTTCCCGGAGTCCTACGACCGCCGGGCGCTGCTCCGGTTCGTCGTCGACATCAAGTCCGGCAAGGACGAGGTCGCGGCGTCGGTCTACGACCACCTCACGTACGACGTGATCCCGGACGAGAAGGTGCACATCAAGCACCCCGACATCGTGATCATCGAGGGGCTCAACGTCCTCCAGCCCGCCCGGGTCCGCGACGACGGCCGCACCGGCCTGGCGGTCAGCGACTTCTTCGACTTCTCGGTGTACGTCGACGCCAAGACCACCGACATCCGCGACTGGTACGTCTCCCGCTTCCTGCGGCTCCGCGAGACCGCGTTCCGCGACCCGCAGTCCTACTTCGCGCGCTATGCCTCGCTCTCTCACGACGAGGCCGTCGCCGAGGCGATGCGGATCTGGGACACCATCAACGGCCCCAACCTCACCGCCAACGTGCTGCCCACCCGCTCCCGCGCCACCCTGGTGCTGCGCAAGGACGCGGACCACTCGGTCCGCTACGTGCGGCTGCGGAAGATCTGACCAGTGGCGGCCGGGTCGGAGCTACCGCGTGAGGGCGATCTCTATGGTCGCTTCCAGCTCCGTCGGCTGATAGGTCGCGGACGCATGGGCGCGGTCTTCGAGGCGTACGACCCGACGGTGCGCCGCCTGGTCGCCGTCAAGGTCGTGCTGCCGGGCACGTCCGACATCGCCGACAGCCGCGAGCGCTTCGACCGCGAGGAGCAGCTGCTCGCGCGGCTTCGTTCCTCAACCATCGTGCACGTCCACGACGTCGGCAGGCTGGACGACAGCCTCTACCTCGTGACCGAGCTGGTGCCCGACGGCCACCTGGTCACCTGGGTCGCGGAGCACGATGGTGGCCCCCGCCCGGAGCCGGGCTTCCTGACGTCCAACTTCGAGTCGTCCTACGCCATCAGCGCCGATTCCTCCGGCAAGGCACCCGGTCTCCGAAGCCTCGTCATGGTCGGAGTCGTCGCGGCGGCACTGGTCGCAGCCGCAGTGGGCGGCTACACGATCGTCAACGCGGCGACTGGCACGGACAAGCCGTCAGCCTCGACTGGGGGGTCGAAAGAGCCGGCGGCCACAGCCGCCACACCGGAACCCTCAGCGACAGCCACACCCACGGTCGGTGCCTTGGACGGCACCCCGACTCCTGTTGCCTTCACCTGCTGGGACGGGGCAGAGGTCGCCGCGGCCGACCAGTGCAAGCCGCCGCACGGAACCCGCGCCCTCTACTGGATCTTCCCGCGGATCGATGGTCAGAACTGCCGCCCCAGATCCGCCGACAACACCCCCGGGCGCGTGGAGCTCCTGGAGTGCTTCCTCAACGACCGGCGCGTCAAGATCCACCTCTCCCTGTGGGACAGTGCCGACGCCGGGATCTCCCACTACGCGAATCGGGAGCGTCTGGGGCAGCCCCAGACCAACACCGACGCCAACGGCGTCCCGATCCTGTACGCATGGAACGGCGTGGCTCGGGACCCGGCCTACGCCTACCAAGGCGTCTTCCTCTGGCCGACGCACGCTTACAGTGCGGCGGTCTACGCGACCAGCAACGCAAGGGTGGCGGGCGTCCTCCAGCACCCCACCCTGCTCAAGCCGGTGCCGGACGACCAGTACCTCGGGCATCCGTCGGGCTGAGCGTCAGTCCCCGTTGGACGGGACCCGCAGCCAGAACACCGCCCCGTCGTCGGTCTCGTCCGCACCGAGGGCCCCGCCGTGCGCGGCCGCCAGCGTCCGGGCCAGGTGGAAGCCGATCGTGACGCCGGTCCCTTCGGCGTTGACGTGGAACGGCTCGAACAGGTCCCGGAAAGCCTCGGCCTCGACCGGAGCGCCTTCGCGCACCACCCGGAGCTCGACCCAGGACGCGACGCGGTGGACCTCCAGGTGCCTTGCGTGCGGCCGCGGGCTCGTCGCCGCGGCGTGCCAGAGATCGCGCAGGACCCGGCGGAGCAGTGCCGGGTCGACCACGACCTCGACCGCGCCGCCCAGACCACCGATCCCGTCGAGGTCCTCCAGCTCCGCGGCCAGCGCCGAGACCGACACGAGCTGTGGGGCGAGCGCGAGCCGGCCGAGAAGCAGCTCGGCCATCAGCTCGACGTCGAAGGAGCGCTCCGTGAGCCGCTCGAGGGCGGCGTGCAACCGGTGCAGCGAGTCGCGGGCGTGGTCTTGCGGCACGTCGCCGTCGGCCAGCATCGCGACCCAGCCCTGGGCCATCGAGAGCGGGGTGCGCACCTCGTGGGCGAACGCCGCAAGGAACCGGTGCCGCTGCTCCGCCGCGTCGGCGACGGGCTGGTCGGTGACCTGCGCCGTGCCGGCCTCGACGAAGGCCCGGACCCAGTCGGCCAGCCGGTCGGGGTCGACGTGCCAGCGAATGGCGACCTCGGCGATCGGTCGGCCGCGGAGCGCCTCGAGCACGGCGGGGACCCGCGACTCGACCGGATCCCCCATGTCCGGACCTTACTCGGGACCTCAGCTCAGGGAGAGCCGTTCGCGGACCACGTCGGCCAGCCGGGCGGCCACGTCGCGGGCGGTCTCGTCGGTGGGCGCCTCGACCATCACGCGGACGAGGGGTTCGGTGCCGGACGGCCGCAGCAGCACCCGGCCACGCCCGGCCAGCGCCCGCTCCTCGGTGGCCACGGCCTCGGCCAGCACGGGATCGTCCGCTCGGTCCTTGTCGACGCCGGTGACGTTGACGAGCACCTGCGGCAGCCGGGTGACCACCGAGGCCAGCGACTTGAGGTCCTTGCCGGTGGCCACCATCCGCTGCAGGACGTGGAGCGCGGTGAGGATGCCGTCGCCGGTGGTGGCGTACTGGCTCATGATCACGTGCCCGGACTGCTCGCCGCCGAGGACGTAGCCGCCGGCCCGCATCTCCTCGAGCACGTAGCGGTCACCGACCCGGGTCTGCCGCACCCGCAGCCCGGCCGCCTCCATCGCCTGCACGAAGCCGAGGTTGCTCATCACGGTGGCCACGACAGTGTCGTCCACGAGCCGGCCGTCCTCGGCCAGGTCCAGGGCGATGATGGCGAGCAGCTGGTCGCCGTCGACGTCGTGGCCCTCGTGGTCGACGGCCAGGCAGCGGTCCGCGTCGCCGTCGAGAGCGATGCCGGCGTCGGCCCCGTGCTCGACAACAGCTGCCTGCAGCGGGGCGAGGTAGGTGGAGCCGCAGCCCTCATTGATGTTGAGGCCGTCGGGTTCGGCACCGATCACCACGACGTCGGCGCCGGCCGCTCGCAGCGCCATCGGCGCGGCCTCGGTGGCGGCTCCGTTGGCGCAGTCGACGACGACCTTGAGCCCGGTGAGCGAGCGGTCCAGCGTGGTCAGCAGGTGGTCGACGTACTCCTCGATCGGTCGTTCGTACGGGCGCACCCTGCCCACGTCGGCGCCGATGGGCGCTTCCCACGCGCTGCCCATCAGCTCCTCGATCTGGGCCTCGACGGCGTCGTCCAGCTTGTGGCCACCGCGGGCGAGGAACTTGATGCCGTTGTCGGGCATCGGGTTGTGCGAGGCACTGATGATCACGCCGAGGTCGGCGTCGAGGGCGTCGGTGAGGTAGGCGACGCCCGGCGTCGGGACCACCCGGAGCCGGAGCACGTCGACCCCGGCCGAGGCCAGCCCCGCCACGACGGCGTGCTCGAGGATCTGGCCCGAGATCCGCGGGTCGCGGCCGACCACGGCGAGGGGTCGCTCGCGGGAGACACGTACGTCGCCGCGAGACATGATGACGCGCGCCGCGGCCACCGACAGGTCGAGGGCGAGCTCGGCCGTGACCTCGCGGTTCGCGAGGCCACGGACCCCATCGGTGCCGAAGACGCGCGGCATCCGGCTAGTGCCCCGACCCGGATGCAGCGTTCCGCTTGGCGTGCTCAGGGTGCGTGCATCGCAAGGCGCCGGAGCGAAGCCATACCGGGGTCGTCTCGCGAGCGACGGCAACGCCGCGAGGCGCGTGCCATGTGCGCGCGAAGCGCACGGTGCATCCCGGTCGGGGCACTAGGAATCAGCGCTTGCTGTACTGGGGAGCCTTGCGGGCCTTCTTGAGACCGGCCTTCTTGCGCTCGATGACGCGGGCGTCACGCGTGAGCAGCCCCGCCTTCTTGAGCGTGGGGCGGTTGGTCTCCTCGTCGATGAAGTTCAGGCAGCGGGCCACGCCCAGGCGCAGCGCGCCGGCCTGGCCGGTGATGCCGCCGCCGTGGATGCGGGCGATGACGTCGAAGCGGCCCTCGAGCTGCAGCGCGGCGAACGGCTCGTTCACGACCTGCTGGTGCAGCTTGTTGGGGAAGTAGGAGTCGAGGGCGCGGCCGTTGACCGTCCACTCGCCGGTGCCGGGGACGATGCGGACCCGGGCGACGGCCTCCTTGCGGCGGCCGGTGGCCGCGGCGGGGGCGATGGTCGCCGGGCGGGCCGGGGTGTCGGCCGACGGCTCGCTCTCGGAGCTGTAGGCGACGCCGCTCTCGTCGGTGGTGAAGGTCTCTTCGACCTCGGCGCCCTCGGCGTCCTCGGTGATCTCGGTGCTCTCGGAAGTCACTGATGTTCCTCTGCTGTGGTCGACGACTACTGGGAGATCTGGGTGATCTCGAAGGGGACGGCCTGCTGGGCCTGGTGGGGATGCGTGGGGCCCGAGTAGACCTTGAGCTTCTTGATGATCTGGCGACCCAGCTTGTTCTTGGGGAGCATGCCCCAGACGGCCTTCTCGATGACCTTGCGGGCGTCCTTCTCGAGCAGCTGCCCGATCGGGGTGGCGGTGAGGCCGCCCGGGTAGCCCGAGTGGCGGTAGGCGAGCTTGTTCGTCAGCTTGTCGCCGGTCAGGGCGATCTTCTCGGCGTTGACGATGATGACGAAGTCGCCGGTGTCGACGTGCGGCGCGTAGATCGGCTTGTGCTTGCCGCGCAGCAGGTTCGCGCTCTGGACCGCGAGGCGGCCCAGGACGATGTCGGTCGCGTCGATGACGTGCCAAGCGCGCTGGATGTCTCCGGGCCTGGGGCTGTAGGTGCGCACGAAAGTGACTCTCTCGTTCGTCGGGACCGCGTCGGAGGCGTCCGGCGCGGGGCGTTGGTGCCACGCCTTCTGACGAACACGGCCCGGCCTTGGCCATCCTTGGGAGATGGTGCTTGTCCGGGACTGCGAACGGATGTCGTGCGGACGTCCGGACGCGGCAGGAGGCGCGACCGACAAATCTACGGGCTCGCGGGCATCCGGTCCAATTCCGAGCGCGCTCCGCGCGAGCCTGCGAGCGCGGAGCGGAACTGCGAGGGGTTGAGGAGGGTCGGCTCGTACCGAGCCTGCGAGGGCCGAGCGACCCGACGAAGCCACGCAACCCGATGCTGGTACCCAATCCCGTCCCAGCCCCCGGGTTGCGAGGTTTCGAGACGGGCGCAGAGCGCCCTCCTCAACCACCGGTGGCCAACGTGCGGGACACCAATCTATGGGCGTTCCAAGCCGCCGACTAGGTTGGCAGGGTGACCCAAGAACAGACTGAGTCGCTGACCGTCCGGGACAACCGCACCGGGCAGGAGTACGACGTACCGATCACCGACGGCACCATCAAGGCCGCCGACATCGGACAGATCACGGCCGGCGAGGACGCACCAGGACTCGCGGTCTACGACCCGGGGTTCGTCAACACCGCCTCTTGCCGCAGCTCCGTCACCTACATCGACGGCGAGAAGGGGATCCTCGAGTATCGCGGGTATCCGATCGAGCAGCTCGCCGAGAAGTCCAACTTCCTCGAGGTCGCCTACCTGCTGGTCCACGGCAGCCTGCCGTCGAAGGCGGAGTACGACTCGTGGGTGCACGAGATCACCTACCACACGTTCGTGCACGAGAACGTCAAGGAGTTCATGCAGGGCTTCCGCTACGACGCGCACCCGATGGGGATGCTGATGGCGTCGGTCGGAGCCCTGTCGACGTTCTATCCCGACGCCCGCAACATCGGCGACGCCGACAACCGGCACATGCAGATCGTGCGGATGATCGCCAAGATGCCGACCCTCGGCGCGTGGTCGTTCCGGCACGCCCAGGGCAAGCCGTTCATCTATCCCGACAACGACCTCAGCTACACCGCGAACTTCCTGTCGATGCTGTTCAAGATGAGCGAGCAGAAGTTCGACGCCGACGAGCGGCTGGTCAAGGCGCTCGACGTCCTGTTCATCCTGCACGCCGACCACGAGCAGAACTGCTCGACCAACGCCGTCCGCTCGGTCGGCTCGTCGCAGGTCGACCCCTACTCGGCGGTGGCCGCCGGGGTGGCCGCCCTCTACGGCCCGCTGCACGGCGGCGCCAACGAGGCGGTGCTGCGGATGCTCAAGCGGATCGGGACGAAGGAGAACATCCCCGACTTCATCAAGGGCGTGAAGGACGGCAACGAGCGGCTGATGGGCTTCGGCCACCGGGTCTACAAGAACTTCGACCCGCGCGCCACGATCATCAAGAAGGCCTGCGACGACGTCTTCGAGGTGACCGGGGTCAACCCGCTCCTCGAGATCGCCAAGGAGCTGGAGAAGATCGCGCTCGAGGACGACTACTTCATCTCGCGCAAGCTCTATCCCAACGTGGACTTCTACTCCGGGCTGATCTACGAGGCCTTCGCGTTCCCGCCCGAGATGTTCACGGTGCTGTTCGCGATCGGCCGGACCCCCGGCTGGCTCGCCCAGTGGCTGGAGCTCGTGCAGGACAAGGAGCAGAAGATCGCCCGGCCCAAGCAGATCTACACCGGCGACCGGACCCTCGACTTCGTCCCTGCGTCCGAGCGCTGGGCGTAAGCGCCGAGCGCGGCGACACAATGACGTTGCGAGCCGATGCACCACTGATGGCCCGACTCACATCGCCGGCCGGGGTGATCTGGGACCTCGGCAACGTGCTCATCGACTGGCAACCGCACGCCGCGGTCGCCGCCGGCGTCGGTGACGCGGAGGCGCGCCGATTCCTGAGCGCCGACGACTTCGACTTCATGGCGTTCAACCACGGCCTCGACGCGGGCGGCACCTGGGCGGAGGGCGAGGCCGAGCTGCGGCGCACCCATCCGCACTGGGTCGACCACGCCGCGGCGTACCGCGCAAACTTTCCGGCGTCGCTGGTCGGCGAGATCCCGGGCACTGTGGACATCGTCCGCGAGCTGAGCGAGGCCGGCGTCCCGATGTGGGGGCTCACCAACTGGCCCGACGAGTTCTGGCGGCACGCACCGGAGAAGTTCGAGTTCCTCGGGCTGCTCGCCGACGTGGTGGTCTCGGGCACCGAGAAGGTGGCCAAGCCGGACCCGGCGATCTTCGAGATCGCAGTGGCGCGCACCGGCCTCCCGGCCGCCGGCCTTGTCTTCGTCGACGACAAGGAGGCGAACGTCGCGGCCGCGAACGAGTTCGGCCTCGACGGGATCGTCTTCACCAGCGCCGACGACCTGCGGGCCGCATTGCGGGAGCGCGGCCTGCCGGTCTGACTCTGCCAGTCTGAGGGCGTGCGCGTTGCGGTCGTGGGGCTCGGCATGGCGGGGTCCACGCTGGCCTGCTTGCTCGCCGACCGCGGGTTCGACGTCGTGGTCCTCGAGCAGGAGGACGACCCGCGCCCGGTCGGCGCCGGGATCTGGCTGCAGCACATGGGCCAGCAGGTGCTGGACCGGCTCGGGCTGCTGGGTGCGCTCCGCGCGCAGTCCCGCGAGGTGTCGAGGGTCGACATCCGCACCTCGTCCGGGCGGCAGCTGGTCGACGCGTCGTACGCCGACGTACCCGGCTCGGTGCCGGCACTCGGTGTGCACCGCGGGACGCTGTTCTCCCTGCTGCTCTCGGAGGTACGCCGACGTGGGATCCCGCTCGAGCTAGGTGTGCCAGCGACCGGTGTCCGGCCGGTGCCCGGCGGCCTCGCGGTCGAGACACCGTCTGGTGATCACGGGACCTACGACCTGGTGGTCGGCTGCGACGGCAGCCAGTCGCGGATCCGGCGCAGCATGAACGTCGCCACCCGCGACCACGCCTACGACTACGGCGCGCTCTGGGCGATCGTCGACGACCCGGACGAGCTCTGTGCGGACGAGCTCTACCAGTGCGTGCGCGGCACCCGGCACTACCTCGGCGTGCTGCCGACCGGGCTCGGCAGGGTCTCGCTCTTCTGGTCCGAGCGCGGCGCCGCGATGGACGGCGTGGTGGGCCGCGGGCTGCCGGCTTGGCGGGATGCCGCCCGACCACTGGCCGGGCCGATGTCCCCGCTGCTCGACCGCGTCGACCACCTGCTGCCCGCGTCCTACCGAGACGTGGTCGTGCGGACGCCGTACAGGATCGCCTCCCCTCGAGACGGCAGAGCGGGTGCCGCCGTGCTCGTCGGCGACGCGGCGCACGCGATGAGCCCGCAGCTCGGCACCGGCACGTCGCTCGCGCTGGCCGACGCCTGGACGCTGCACCACAGCCTTGCCACACATCCGACCGTCGCGGCCGCGCTCGCGGCGTATGCAGAGGCCCGCGCGGCGCACGTGCGCTGGTACCAGTGGTGGACCCGGCTCCTGATGCCGGTCTTCCAGAGTGGGCTGACGCCGCTCGCGTGGCCACGCGACCTGCTCGCGCCGTACGTCATGAAGGTGCCTGCCGTCAGGTCACAGGTGGTCAGCACCCTGACCGGCGACCGCACGTCGCCGTGGTCGATCTGGCCACTCCCGGAGGCACCGTGAGCCGGCCGGTGGCGCTGGCCACGGCCACGGCAGTGACGAGCCTGGGCCTGCTGGCACTGGCCATCGGGTTCGGCTGGCTGGGGTCGGACGTCGACCGCGGCGCGGTCTTCTGCGAGCTGTCCGACGGGCCGCTGGAGCAGCCGGTCAACACGCTGAGCAACCTCGGCTTCGTGATCGCCGGGCTGGCCATCGCGGTGCGCGCCGGTCGACCGGGCGGCCTCGGCCGGTCGACGATGGGCCGGATGCCGGGACTGGCCGCGGCCTACGCCTGCCTGGTGGTGCTCCTCGGGCCGGGCAGCATGGCGATGCACGCCACCGAAAGTGCGCTCGGCGGGAGCCTCGACATGCTGAGCATGTATCTCGTGGCCGCCTTCGCCGCGTCGTACGCCGCGATGCGCCGCTGGCGCCGCGGCCCGGTCTTCCTGGCTGTCGCGTACGCCGCCGCGGTGGTGGCCTGCGAGCTGGTGGGGACCTACGGCGGGCACGTCCCGGTGGTCGACTTCGCGGGCAACCTGGCGTTCGGGGCGCTGCTGCTCGTCGCCCTGGTGCTCGAGCGCCAGCACGCGCGGCGCAACGCGGTCACCCTCGACCTGCGCTGGCTGGTCGCAGCAGTGGCCTCCCTGGGCGTCGCCTTCGCGGTGTGGAACACGGCCAAGACCGACAGGTTCGGCTGCTTCCCGCACTCGCTCTACCAGGGCCACGGCGTGTGGCACGTGCTCTGTGCGGTGTCGGCGTACTTCCTGTTCCGGCTCTATGTCAGTGAGGAGCCGGCGGCCGGGCCGCGAGCGCTTCGTGAACCCTCGACACGACTTCGGGCAAGAACTCAACGTGAGCCCCGCTGAGCACGTCCGCACGGACGCCCAGGTCATCGCCGCCTCATTACATGATCCTGAGGAGTTCGCGCATGTGTACGACCGGCATGCGGCCGCCATCCACCGCTACCTGCTCCGCCGGCTTGGCGCCGAGGTGGCCGAGGATCTCACCGCCGACACCTTCACGGCCGCCTTTCGCTCTCGCTCCCGGTTCGACGCCACCCAGGCCACTGGTGCCCTGCCCTGGCTCTACGGCATAGCCAGCAACCTGGGCGCCCGACATCGACGCCGCGAGGTCCGCGGGCTTCGCGCCCTGGCTCGCACCGGCATCGACCCGGTCGCACATTCATGGGTCGAGGAGGCGGACCAACGCATACTGGCGCGGGCCAGCAACCGGCCATTGGCACAGGCACTGGCGGAACTGTCCGCGGGAGACCGGGACGTGCTGCTCCTGGTGGCCTGGGCCGACCTCACCTACGCGGAAGTGGCCCAGGCGCTCCGCCTTCCGCTGGGGACCGTCCGCTCCCGGCTCAACCGCGCCCGCCGCAAGGTCCGCGAGGCAATGCGCGGGCACGTGGCGGACGACCCCCACGAACGGCCCAACACCACCGACTCGTTGTCCACGTCGATCGACCAGGAGTCCCACCATGAATGACCTCGACCTCGACCTCGTTCGCGAGTTCCGCGCCGACGCGCCCACGACCACTCCGACCGGCGCACGCGACCTCCTCCTCCAGGACCTGGAGCCGACGCGACGTTCCCCCACTCGCTGGCTCGTCTCCGCCGCTGTCCTCGCCATCGGTGCCGGCGGCATCATCGCCGTGCAGGGTGGCCCCGGCGCGACGCCCAGTGCGGCCGCGGCCGTGCTCGGCCGGGCCGCGAACGTCGTCGCAGCCGACGACGCGCCGCGGCCCGGTGCGCACCAGTGGTTCTTCCGGTCCGGCCATGGCGGCATCGGAGTCGACCTGCCCGACCCGGATCCCTCGGCCGGAGGCGGCTGGTACCGCTTCGACGGCAAGAAGTACGCCGAGGCAGCCTCCGACCGCCCGTACGACGGCTACGTCGGGACGGTGAGTCCCGAAGTGCTCGCTGGGAACTTCACCCCGCAGGAAGCGTGGGACGCCGCGGCCGCGCTCCCTGCCGCGCCGGCCGACCTGCTCAGCGCGCTGCGGCACAGCGAGCTCGCCGACCCCGAGGGCACGTCCGAGGCCGCTCTCGACTACGACGCCGTGCTAGATGTCCTGGGGCACCAGCCCCTGCCCGCCCAGGCGCAGGCGAACCTGTTCCGAGCGCTGGCCACCATCCCGGGCGTCGGTGTCGACGAGGACCCGGAGCCGGACCTGCTGGGGCGGCCGGTGGTGTCGGTGACCTTTGCCGGCGAGACCGATGACTGGGACATCCGGTCGCGCTGGGAGCTGCTGCTCGACCCGGACACGTTCGCCTACATGGGTGAGCGCGCCACCGCACTGGAGCCGGGGAGGACGCCGGACCACGCCGCTCAAGACGTCGACGTCGAGACCGGCGACGTCTGGTACAACCGGGCGGTCGTCGGGCCCGTGGCCGTCGACCGCCCGGGGCAGCGCAGCTGAGCTAATTGACGGCCCGGTCGCGACCTTCCCAGTACGGCTTCCGGAGCTCACGCTTGAGGATCTTGCCGGTCGGGTTCCGCGGCAGCGCCTCGATGATGTCGACCGACTTCGGGCACTTGAACTTCGCCAGCGACTCCTCACAGAACGCGATCAGCTCCTCCTCGGTCGCCTTCGTGTCCGGCTTCAGCGCGACGACCGCCTTCACCGACTCACCCCACGTGTCGTCCGGGATGCCGATGATCGCGACCTCCATGACCGACGGGTGCTCGGCCAGGACCCGCTCCACCTCGGGGCTGTAGATGTTCTCGCCGCCGCTGATGATCATGTCCTTGAGCCGGTCCTCGACGTAGACGAATCCGTCGGCGTCGACCTTGCCCATGTCGCCGGTGCGGAACCAGCCGTCCTCGGTGATCACCTCGGCCGTCTCCTCGGGCTTCCCGAGGTAGCCCTTGAACAGCTGCGGCGTCTTCATCCAGATCTCCCCGTGCTCGCCGACCGGGAGGTCCTCGAGCGTGGCCGGGTCCACGATCTTGAGCTCCACCCCCGGGATCGGCCGGCCCGCGGAGACCAGCCGCTCCGGGTGGCCGTCGGCGACGGCGGTGCGGTGCTCGTCGGCCATCAGGTGGGTGGCCACGCCGGACACCTCGGTCAGGCCGTAGACCTGGATGAAGTCCGTGTCGGGCCAGGCCTCCATGGCGGCCCGCAGCAGCGGAGGCGGCATCGGTGCGGCGCCGTAGGTGTAGGTCTTGAGCGCGCCGAAGAGCCGGACGGCGTCCGGCCCGGCCTGCAGGACCTGGGCCAGCACCGCCGGCACCAGGAAGGTGCGGTTGGCGCCGTTGAGGATCGCCCCGGCCAGCGAGGTGCCGTCGGGGTCGCGGGTCATGAAGCTGTGGACGCCGTCGTGGATGCCGAAGAGCACGTACGACGAGCCACCCACGTGGAAGAGCGGCATCGACACCATGTTCTTGTCGCCGGGCTCGAACTCCCACCCGTCGTGGGCGTTGACCGTGTGGGCGACCATGTTGGCGTGGGACAGCATCACGCCCTTGGGCCGGCCGGTGGTGCCCGAGGAGTACATCACCAGGCAGACGTCGTCGGGTGAGACCTCGTCGGCACGGGTGACCCGCTCCGAGGCCCGGAGCCACGCTTCGTACTCGTCTCCGTCCCTGCCGTCGGGGGTGACCTCGATGACCTTCTCGACGTGGGTGAGGTTCTCGCGGATCTTGTTGACCGTCGGCATCAGCTCCGAGCCCACGATGAGCACCTTCGCGCCGGAGTCATTGACGGCGTAGTCGACCTCGTCGCCGGCCGAGCGCCAGTTCACGATCGCGTTGGCGGCACCGAGCGACGCGGCGGCCATCGAGAGCTCGACGCACGCCGGGTGGTTCTTGTCGAGGAAGCCGACCACGTCGCCGCGGCGCACACCGAGTGCCTGCAGGCCGCCGGCACATCGGCGGACCCGGTCCTCCCACTCCCGCCATGTCCAGGTGCGGCTCTGCCCGTCACTGGGGGCGTAAGTGAAGGCCGGTCCGTCGGGCAGGTGCTCGGCCCAGTGGGCGAGCCGGTCATCGACGTACGTCGGCGTGGGGATGCTCATGCGCCCACAGTGTCGTCCCGTGGTCGGAGAGCGGCAAGGGTCCGCTCACCTGAGGACGACGACGTCCTCGCACCCCTCGACCACGAGCCCGGGAGGTGGTGGCTCGTCGAACGACACGGTGTCCAGGCCGGTACCGCAGTCGATCACCATGCCCGGTCGGGGCCGAGCGACCACCACGACGTCGAGCCCGCTGCCCAAGGAGACGTGGTCGTTGCGAATGGCGGCCGCGTAGTCGTGGCCCCGGCCACCGATGATCCGGTCGACCTGATGGTCGATCCCGGGTATCAACGTGTCACCGCCCGGTCCGCCGCGCAGGGTGTCGTGCCCAACGCCCCCTTCCAGCCGGTCCTGTCCGGGACCGCCGAACAGCTGGTCGGGTCCTTGGCGGCCGACCAGCCGGTCGAAGCCGCGACCCCCGCGCAGCACGTCTACCCCCGCCGTGCCGATGACGACGTCGTCCTCGCCGCCGCGGGGCATGGCCTCGGCCGCGGCGCTGCCCGTGCCGCTGCCCGCCGCGCTGCCCCCGAGCACCAGCCCGGCAATGACGGCGGCTGTGCGCACCCTCACCCCGCTGACTCGACGTGCACGTCCTCGCAGTCGTCGCTGACCGCACCGGCGGGTGGCGTCTCGTTGAACACGACCTCGTCCTGGCCCTGGCCGCACATGATGAACATCGCGGCGTCCGGGTAGGCGGCGACGACCTTGTCGTTGCCGGGGCCTCCGGAGGCCTCGTCGGGGCCGAAGATGAAGAACACGTCGTTGCCCGGACCGCCGTATGCGCGGTCCTTGACGTTGTCGAAGCCGGCGTTGATCCGGTCGTCACCGGTGCCGCCGCCGACGTCATCGACGCCCTGGCCGCCCTTCACGGCGTCATCGCCCGGGCCGCCCACGACGAGGTCATCGCCGGTGAGGCCGTAGAGCCGGTCGTCGCCGCCCTTGCCACGCAGCGTGTCGTTCGCGTTGGTGCCGCGGAGCTTGTCGTCACCCGGGCCGCCGTTCTTCACGACGGCCGAGGCGGCTCCCCCGGTGAGGAGCAGCGCGGCGGACAGGGCCAGGACGAGGAGGCGCTTCATGGCGGCATCGTGCCACCGAGAGGGCCGATCTTTCTTCTGGGACACCCAGCGAGGTCTCAGGTTGGTCACAGATCCGGTCGGCACTGTGGTGCACGTGACCGACACCGGCGACACCACTCCACTACCGCCCCCGCCAGCGGCCCCGCCAGCCACCCCGTCAGCGGCCCCGCCAGCCACCCCGCCGGCCACCCCGCCGACCTGGCGCCCGTACGACGGGCAGACCGTGGCCAGCGCACCGGGCACTCCGCCGCCTGCTGCGCGGCCCAGTGACAAGCGGCCCAGCCGGCGCGTCGCCTTCGCGGGATCAGTGGTGGCGGCCTCCCTCCTCGTGGGAGGTGGCGCCGGCGTCGGTGGCGCTGCGGCGTACACCGCCTGGCACGACGACGGCTCGTCCTCGGACTCAGGGAGTGCGTCGACGCCGACGACGTCCCGGGTCGTCGACACTCCGAACAGCCCGGCCGCGGACGGCAGCGTCCAGGCCGTGGCCGCAGAGGTGCTGCCCTCGGTCGTGAAGATCGACGTGAGCGGCGCCCAGGGCGCCGGCTCCGGCTCGGGCATCATCCTGAGCTCGGACGGCCAGATCCTCACCAACAACCACGTGGTCGAGCTGGCCGGCGACGGCGGCACCCTCAGGGTCACCTTCAACGACGGCACCCACGCGGACGCAAAGGTGCTCGGCACCGACCCGCTCACCGACACCGCGCTCATCCAGGCCGAGAAGGTCTCGGGACTGACCCCGGCGACCATCGGCAAGTCCGGCGACCTCGCCGTGGGTCAGGGCGTTGTGGCGATCGGCTCCCCGCTCGGCCTCGAGTCGACGGTGACCAGTGGCATCGTGAGCGCCCTCAACCGGCCGGTCGACGTCGGCAGCGACGGGCAGGGCAACAGCACCGTCTACCCGGCGATCCAGACCGACGCCGCGATCAACCCCGGCAACAGCGGCGGCGCGCTGGTGGACCTCTCGGGCAACGTGGTCGGCATCAACGCCTCCATCGCGACCGCCGGCCAGACCCTGGACGGCGAGAGCGGCAACATCGGCGTGGGCTTCGCGATCCCGATGGACGAGGTCATGCCGATCGTCGACCAGATGGCCAAGGGCGAGACCCCGACGCACGCCCGGCTCGGCGTCTCGGTGGGTGTCGCCGCGGGGGCCCAGGGTCAGCCCGGCGTCGAGAGCGACGAGGGTGCGTCCATCCAGCTCGTGAACGCCGGCTCGACCGCCGAGAAGGCTGGTATCCAGAAGGGTGACGTGGTCACCAAGGTCGACGACCACCTGATCACCGACGCCGACTCACTGGTCGCCACCATCCGGTCCTACCGGCCGGGCGATCAGGTCACCGTCACCTACATCCGCGGCGGCGAGACCAAGACCGCCGAGCTCACCCTCGACTCGGACTCGGAGGACACCAACTCCTAGGGCGAGTCAACAGACGCCCACCGAGCGACGACGGTGGGTGCTCCGAGAAAGGTGGGGCCCCACGGCGGCAACCGGGTCCGTCAAACCGCAGCCGTGGGGCCCCACCGTCCATCCGCTGGCGTCTCTGGACGCTCGCGTTCGGACGCTTCGTTGTTGGGCCCGGTTGGGCCCAACAACCAAGCGCGCGCTCGTCGGTGGCAGCACTGGCCCACTGTCCACAGGCCGAAGGCTTCAAGAACACACAGCGGGTGCAAACCGCCTAAGTTCCGGTCATGGCTCTACTCAGCGCCCGAGAGGCGGCGAGACGATTGGAGTCCGTCGGAGTGGGACGGCGCCGCACGCGCCAGCTCCTCCAGTGCGGCGTCGGGGGACAGCCCACAGCGGCCGGCGGCGCGCTCCTCTTTGACGCCGACAGCGTCGAGGCGCTCTGCGCGTGGCCGTCGATGTCCCTCGACGACCTCGACGAGGTCTGCCCCAGAGGGGTCTTCCTGGCGCGGCGCCATGTCACCTGCCAACCGTCCGGCGCGGAGCTCGTCCACGAGTGGGGCGGCGACTGGGCGCTGTCACCACTGACGGCGATCTGGCTCAGGTTCAGGACCGAGCAGGACGGCTTCTTCCCGTTCGTCGGCGCGGTGTGCGGTTTCGTCACCTATGGCGCGGACATCACGGCGGTCACGCCAGACACTCGTTCCACGTACCGCCTCTCGTTCGCGCCTCCCGGCGAGTGGTTCGACTCGTTGCGGGAGCACCGCATCCTGGCGCCCGGTGGCAAGACTTTCATGGTGCGGGGGTGGCCACCCCGACCGGCGGCGACTAGATCTTCTTCTGGAGCTCACCCATCCACTGCACCGGCCGGAAGCCGAGCCGCTCGTTGACCGCGACCATCGGGGCGTTCACGTCCGCGTTGTACGTCACCACCGTTGTGATCTCCGGATGTGCCTCCTGGAGAAGTCGCACGTTGGCGACCTTCACGGCGAGACCCAGCCGGTGGCCACGGTGGTCGTTGCGAACCAGCGTGCCCCACTGGTAGGCGCGCTCCGACTCGTGGACCGTCACCACCATGTCGGTGTAGGCGACCAGCTCGCGCTCCCCTGAATCATCGGGAGGGGCGAGGGCCACCGTGTGGAGCCTGACCCGACCCTGCTTCGCGATCATGGCCTCGTCGGCCCGGAGCCTGTCGACGTCGGCGGTCTCGGCCTCGCGCTCGATGTCGCCCGTCGGCGCCTCGACCATCAGGGTCGCGTCCAGCGCCACCCAGTCCTCGGCCAGGTCGTCGGGGATCGGTCCGTTGAACGACCGCAGCTCGTAGCCCTCGTGGTGCGCAGCCGCCTCGAGCGCCAGCGCGTCCAGCTGCTCGGCCGGAACCGGCAGCGGGAGCCGGCGTTGTACGTCGACGATTCCCAGCTCGAACCCCTTCCGATTGGCCCAGGCCAGCTCGGCCGAGCCGGTGCCGTGGGCGCCGGCCGCGTAGGGCCAGTTCACCGCACTGACCAGCCGGGTGCGCCCGCGGGCGCGCGCCTGCTCCTCGACATGGGCGAGCATCGCCGCGGCGTACCCCCGGCCGCGGTCCGGCGGCGCGCAGCAGATCATCACGTTGGCGAGATCGGTGTTGTCGACGGTCGAGGCCTGCATCCAGCCGGTGGCCACCACCCGGCTGGGCGCACCCGGACTGTCGACCCAGCCGACCCAGCCGATCCGGAACATTCGGTCGTCGGGGTCCTCCATCGCGACCCGGACCTCGTCGAGCTGCCAGATCGTGGCGTACTCGCCCTGCGGGCCGTGCCGGAGCGCCGCGGCGTACACCTCGTAGAACGGCTCGAAGCCGGCCGGGTCGGACGGGTCGACGTCGACGATGCGGAGGTTCGTGTGCTCGGTCATCGCGACCGCTGGACCCGGCCCTCGTCCCACACCGGCTCGTCGGTCTCGTAGACCGCGCCATCGGCGCCGTAGACGAGGTAGCGGTCGAAGCCGCGCGCGAACCAGCGGTCGTGGGTGACCGCGACCACCGTCCCGTCGAACGCCTCGAGACCGGTCTCCAACGCCTCGGCCGACTGCACGTCGAGGTTGTCGGTGGGCTCGTCGAGCAGCAGCAGGGTCGCTCCCGACAGCTCGAGCAGCAGGATCTGGAACCGTGCCTGCTGGCCGCCGCTGAGCGACTCGAACTTCTGCTCCGAGGCGTGTGCGAGCTCGTAGCGGTCGAGGACCCGGGCGGCCTGCTCGCGGCCCATGCCGGTGCGACCGTCGGGCCGGCCGTCACCGCGGTGCAGGATCTCCAGCAGCGTCCGGCCGAGCAGCTCGGGGTGTTCGTGAGTCTGCACGAACCAGCCCGGGCGCACACGCGCACCCAGCTTGGCCTTGCCGGTGTGCCGGACCGGCTCGACCGCCACGTCCTCGACGGGCTGATGCTCGACGTCCGGGTCGCTGCCGCCCCGGGCCAGGAGCCGGAGGAAGTGGGACTTGCCGGAGCCGTTGGAGCCGAGCACGGCGACCCGCTCGCCGTACCAGACCTCGAGGTCGAACGACTTCATCAGCCCGGTCAGCTCGAGGTCCTCGCAGATCACCGCGCGCTTGCCGGTCCGGCCGCCCTTGAGCCGCATCTGCACCGCCTGCTCGCGCGGCTGCTCGGTCGGCGGGCCGGCCTCCTCGAACTTCCGGAGCCGGGTCTGGGCGGCCTTGTACTGGCTCGCCATGCCGTCGTTGTACTCGGCCTTGATCTTGAGCCGGAGCACCAGCGCCTTGATCTTGGCGTGCTCCTCGTCCCAGCGGCGGCGCAGCTCCTCGAAGCGGAGGAACCGGTCGGTGCGCGCATCGTGGTACGACGCGAAACCGCCCGGGTGGGTCCACGCGCTGTTGCCGGCACCCGACGCGCCGAGCTCGATCGTCACCACCCGGGTGGCGGTGTTGTTGAGCAGCTCCCGGTCGTGGCTGATGTAGAGGATCGTCTTCTCGCACTCACGGATCCGCTGCTCGAGCCAGATCTTGCCGGGCACGTCGAGGAAGTTGTCGGGCTCGTCGAGGAGCAGCACCTCGTCGGGGCCGCGCAGCAGGAACTCAAGTACCAGCCGCTTCTGCTCACCGCCGGAGAGGGTGCGCAGCTCGCGGTACTTCGCGCGCTCGTAGGGCACCCCGAGCCCGGCCACCGTGCACACGTCCCACACGACCTCGACGTCGTAGCCACCGGCGTCGGCGTACTCCGCCAGCGCCCCGGCGTACTGCATCTGGGTCTTCTCGTCGTCACTCTCCATCAGCGCGCGCTCGCAGCGGTCCACCTCGGCCGCTGCCTCGCGCACCCGGGGCGGGCTGACGTTGAGCAGCAGGTCGGCCACGGTGGGCTCTGCGCCGAGGCCGATGCCGACCATCTGCCGCATCACGCCGAGACCACCGGTGCGGGTCACGACGCCGGCATGCGGCGTCAGCTCGCCGGTGATGATCCGCAGCAGTGTCGTCTTGCCCGCGCCGTTGGCCCCGACCAGCGCGACCTTGGCGCCCTCGCCCACGCGGAAGGACACGTCGTCGAGCAGCACCCGGCCGTCGGGCAGCTCGAAGCGCACTCCGGCGACATCCACATGTCCCACGTCAACCAATTGTGCGCGATCGGGGACCCCTACCGCACCGGCATTAGCCGCGGAGCGGTCAGATCGGGACGGTCGCCGACTGCAGGATCCGGCGTACGACGACCTCGTCCGCCTCCGTGACGTTGACGACGACGTCACCTCGGGTGACGTAGCCCGTCCAGCCGCCGGCGGGCAGCGAAGCCGACGCCGGAGTCGTGTGCACACCCGGCCCGGTGGCCGCATCGAAGGTGCTCGAGTCCAGGAAGGTCAGCCCGGCATCGCTGTCGCACTGCTCCTGACCGATCCCCGCCCAGCGTTCGATCTCGAAGTCGCAGACGGAGGTGTCCACCCGCGTCCAGTCCGGGGGCAGCTCCACTGTCACCCCGCGGTAGGACACCTGCTGCCAGCCGTCGTCGGTGGCGCCGGTGACCCGTGATGACGCCGGGTCGCGATCCGGCTCCTCGGTGAAGAGTCGATAGCCGACGTACCCCGAGACGACCAGGCCGGCGATGAGGATCACGACGATGGCCACGCGGATCTTGCTCAGCATGGCCACCTCCGTTCAGGGACTGCGGAGCTCAGACGGTAGTGAGACACCGTCCGGAACGGAACCGCTCCAGCCGGGAGAGAGCGCCCAGTAGAGGACGTCCGCGGTCAGGCGGCGCGTCTCACTGTGCACCATGAGCGTGCCGCAGCTGAGATCGATCCTCGCGTCCTCGGCGACCGAGGCCAGGCGGATGGTCTGGGCTGGGGGCGCGTCACAGTCGGTGGCGGTCGCGGCCGGCGCCGCCCAGAGGGCAAGCTCGGCCGACTTGAGGTCGGCGCCACTGAGCAGCTCGCTCTGCTCGAGCTTGCCGGTCGTGTCGTAGCGGCAGACCGTCATCGTTTCGCCGGGGACGACGGGGTCCGACTGCACGTCGACCGGGCAGCCGTTGGGGTCCAGCGACTCGTTGTGCTGCGCCGAGTCAAGGATCTCCTGGGCCAGGGCCAGGTCCGGCAGCGCCACCTCGATGAGCACGCCGCCCAGACCCCGGGCGCCGACGTACGCATCCGCTGGCCAGGTGTCGCCCGACTGCTTGACCAGCGGCCACTGGAAGTCGTCGGTGTTGTCGATGGTCTGGAAGCGCACGCCGTACCCCGAGGCCGGCGTGCACAGCATCAGGGTCTGCACCCCTCCGGGCCGTTCCAGGATGGGCTCGTCGGGCAGGCCATCGTTGGCGCACCACTGGTTGACCGCGCCGTAGACCCACGTGTCCGGCACCTCGATGGTGACGTCGTGCCAGCTCTCGAAGTGGTAGCCGCCCCGGACGTCCGGCCCGACGGCGTCCGGGTCGTTCACCACCTGGTCCTGGTCGCGACGTTCGGAGCCGGAGTCGTCCGTGGCCAGCACCGCGGTCGGTACGGCGACCGCCAGCGCCACCACCGCGGCCGCGCCGACGAGCCGGTTGCGGCGCCGGGCCCGGGCCCGCGACCGCGCGGCCGCGGCCAGGCCGGGTGCGGAGGGCGCACCCTGGGCGCCTTCGGTCAGGGCGTCGGCGAGCCGCTGCTCGAGGTCACTCATCTGCTTCTCCCATCGACTGACGCAGTGCGGCCAGGCCGCGGGACACCCGCGCGCGGACCGAGCCCTCACGGAGCCCGGTCAGCTCGGCGATCTCGGCGTACTCGAGCTGCTCGTAGTAGCGCAGCACGATCGCGGTGCGCTGCGACTCCGGCAACGCCTGGCAGGCGTGCCAGACGCGACGGCGGTCGTCGAATCCCTCCCCGGGTCCGTCGACGTACGAATCCCTCAGCTCTGCGACGGGCGACTCGCGGCGGCGGAACTTGCGCCACCACGAGTGGTGCGCGTTGACCACCATCCGGCGGACGTACGCGTCCACGTTGTCGACGCTCGAGATGCGCCCCCAGCGCGGCAGCGCCCGGGCCAGCGCCTCCTGCACGATGTCCTCGGCGTCGGCGGTGTTGCCCGTCAGGGTGTAGGCGAGCCGCAGCAGCGCCGGACCGCGCACCTCGACCCAGTCATCGAACGGTGCTTGATCCTCATGGGGCGCACCTGTGGCCACCCGGGCTCCTTCCACCGCTACCTGCATGCATCATCAACGCTGCTCGAGCGGATCGTGTTGCAGCCGGGTCAGGTGACGGCGGCGGTGAGTGCCGCCAGGACCTCGCCGAACCCGCGCACGGCGTCCGGGTCCAGCCCCGCCACGAGCTCCTCCTCGTGGGTGAGCAGCTCGGTCACCGCGCGTTCGATGGTGCGGTGACCCAGGGGGGTCAACGTCACGCCGACCGCCCGGCGACTCCGGTCGGACCGGGCCCGCGCGACAAGACCCTCGGCCTCGGCCCGACCGACCCGCTGGGAGATGGCGCCAGCGGTGACGAGGGTGCGCTCCCCCAGCTCCCGCGTGGTCAGGGTGTACGGCGGCCCGGAGCGGCGCAGGGTGCTCAGCAGGTCCAGCGTCGAGTCTTCGATCCCGAGCCGACCCAAGGTCCGGCGCCGGTCGTCGGAGAGCAGCTTGGCCGCCCGCCACAGCGGGGTGATCACACCGATCGACGACGTCGGGACGCCGGGCAGCTCGCGCTGCCAGGCCGCAGCGATCTCGTCGGCACCAACCGAGCTCATGGGGATAGCCTACGTTTAGTGCTAAACGTAGATGAGGAGGAGCGGCTGATGTCGGGACGTGTCGTGCTGGTGACCGGAGCGAGTCGGGGGATCGGCCTGGCCGTGGCGGAGCGGTTCGGGACCGCGGGAGACATCGTCGTCGTGACCGGACGGGATGAGGCGCGCCTGACCGAGGCCGCCGCGTCGACGGGAGCCCGCCCGGTTCGCTGCGACCACACTGACCCCGCCGACGTACGTGCGCTCCGCACCGCCCTCGAGTCCGACGGCCTCGACGTGGTGGTGCACTGCGCCGGCGGCAACCTCGACCTGTCCGATCCGCTCGCGGACGAGCCGACCCTCGAGCAGCTCGCTGACCGCTGGCGGGGCAACCTGGACCTCAACGTGGTCAGCGCGATGGTCACGACCAGCGCCCTCGCGCCGCTGCTGCGCCCGGGCGGCTCGGTCGTCACTGTGGGCTCGATCGGTGCCGAGTACGCCGGGTCGTCGTACGGCGCGGCGAAGGCGGCGCTCGCAGCCTGGACCGCTGGCGTGTCCGCCGAGCTCGGCGAGGCCGGCGTGTCGGCCAACACCGTCTCCCCCGGCTACGTCGCCGGCACGGACTACTTCCACGGCCGGCTCAGCGACGAGCGCCGGGAGCGGCTGATCGCCGCCACCCACGACGGCCGGGCCGGCACGGTCGAGGACATCGCGGAGACCGTCTTCTTCCTCGCCTCCGAGGGCGCCCGCCACATCACCGGTCAGGTGTTGCACGTGAACGGAGGCGCGTTCACCACGCGGTGACGGCGCTGCGGCGATGGTGTGTACTGGCGAGTAGCCTCTGTCCGATCAAGGGCCTGAGAGTGGGGACACCATGCAGCTCGAGCTGACCGAGGACGAGCGCGCGTTCCGTGACGAGATGCGCGAGTTCTTCACCACCAAGATCTCCGAGGAGACCCGCGAGACGGTCGCCGCGGGTCGCGAGCTGACCAAGGACCAGCTCGTCGAGAGCATGCGCACGCTCAACGCCGCGGGCCTCGCCGTACCCCGCTGGCCGGTCGAGTGGGGCGGCCAGGACTGGACCGAGATCCAGTTCCACCTCTGGCGCGAGGAGATGGAGCGCGCCTGCGTGCCGACCCCGCTGGCGTTCAACGCCGGGATGATCGGGCCGGTCATCGCGCAGTTCGGGACCGAGGAGCAGAAGAAGGAGTTCCTCCCCAAGACCGCCAACATCGACATCTTCTGGTCGCAGGGCTTCTCCGAGCCCGACGCCGGCTCCGACCTGGCCGGGCTGCGCACCACCGCGGTCAAGGACGGCGACGACTGGGTGGTCAACGGCCAGAAGACCTGGACCACGCTCGGCCAGTACGGCGACTGGATCTTCACGCTGGTCCGCACCGACCCCGACGCCAAGAAGCAGGCCGGCATCTCGATGCTGCTCATCGACATGGAGAGCGAGGGGCTCGAGGTCCGGCCGATCCAGCTGATCGACGGCGGCCACGAGGTCAACGAGGTCTGGTTCGACGACGTCCGCGTCCCGGGCGAGAACCTCGTCGGCGAGCTGAACGGCGGCTGGTCGATCGCGAAGTTCCTGCTCGGCAACGAGCGGGTCGGCGTCGCGCCGTCCGGCATCATCAAGCGGGTGCTCGGCCGCATCAAGGGTCTGGCCGAGGACCGGTTCGCCGACGACCCGCTGCTCCGGGCCCGGATCGCCGAGCTCGAGAACGAGGTGCTCGCCCTCGAGCTGACCACCATGCGCGTCGCGGCCAACTCCGTGGAGGGCAAGCCGGACCCCGCCTCGTCGGTGCTCAAGCTCAAGGGCAGCGTGCTTCAGCAGCAGGTCAGCGAGCTGGTGCTCGACCTGGCTGGCCCGGCCGGGCTCGCCAGCGGCGCGGGCGACGACGACAGCGACCTCACCGAGTGGGAGCGGGTCGCCGGCCCGCTCTACCTGAACCTGCGCAAGGCCTCCATCTACGGCGGCTCCAACGAGGTGCAGCGCCAGATCATCGCCCGCAACATCCTGAGCCTCTGAGGAGCAGGGACGACATGGACTTCCTCTACGACGACGAGCAGGACGCGCTGCGCGAGGCCGTGAAGGGCCTCGTCGGCAAGGCGTACTCCGACTACGAGAACCGCCGGCAAGCAGTCAAGGACGACCCCGGGTTCGACGAGAAGCAGTGGACGAAGATGGCCGAGATGGGGCTGCTCGGGCTGCCGTTCTCCGAGGAGGACGGCGGCGTCGGCGCCGGCCCGGTCGAGATCGGCATCGTCTGCCAGGAGCTCGGCCGGGTGATCGCGCCCGAGCCCTACCTGACGTCGGTCGTGCTCGCCGGTGGGCTGGTGTCCGCCTGCGGCTCCTCGGAGCAGCGGCAGGAGCTCCTGGGCGCGCTGTCCGCGGGTGAGCGCGTGCTGGCGTTCGCGCACGACGAGCCGGGTCGCGGCTGGACGCCAGCCGCCGAACAGGTCACCGCGGCACCGGACGGCGACGCCTGGACGCTCACCGGGGTGAAGGAGCCGGTGCCGCACGGCGCCCGCGCCGACGTGCTCGTGGTCAGCGCGAAGCTCCCGGACGGCGGCACGGGCCTGTTCGTGGTCGAGGGCGATGGTGTCGACCGCGCCGGCTACCCGACGTACGACGGCACGCGGGCCGCCCGCGTCAGCTTCGACGGCACCGCCGCCACGCCGCTGGGCGAGCCCGGCGCCGACCTGACCAACAGCATCTCGACGGTGCAGGACATCACCCGGGTGATGGCCGCCAACCAGGCGCTCGGTGCCATGCAGTTCCTGCTGCCCACCACGACGGAGTACCTCCAGAGCCGCAAGCAGTTCGGCGTACCCCTGTCCACCTTCCAGGCGCTCACCTTCCGGGCCGCGGACATGTACGTGTCGCTCCAGCTGACCCACTCGATGGTCGACTGGGCCACGCTGGTGGTCGCGCAAGGCGACCCCGTCGCGGTGGCCGACGCCGCCCGGCGGGTCTCCGTCCAGGTCAGCAGGGCTGGCCGGCACGTCGGCCAGGAGGCGATCCAGCTGCACGGCGGCATCGCGATGACGATGGAGTACTCCGTCGGCATGTACACCGCACACCTCACCGCGCTGGACCACCTGCTCGGCGACGGCGGCCACCACCTGCGCGAGCTCGCGGCAGCGGTCACGACGTACGAGGCCCTGGACCCACTCGACTGAGCACCCGGTGGTTGAGGGCCCCGTGTCGCGACAGCGGCGGTGGCGTTGCGTGCGTCTCGAAACCCCCGCGCCTGCGCTGGGACTGTTCACGTAAAGTTCGCCCGTGGCGCAGGGGCTCGAGGAGGACGCTGACACGGGTCCGGTTCCCGAGTCCGTGGCGCTGCCACCGGTCACTCGGCACCGGGTCCGCATCGTCGCGATGGTGGTCTACGCCGTCGCGCTGGCGGCGTACACCGAGCTGCTCGGCATCCCCAACGACACCATCTCCGTGTTCGTCTGGCTGTGGTTCGGCACCATCGCCTGGAACATCGAGGCACCGTGGCGCTACCACCTGCGCTTCGTCCGCGACTGGTCCATCCCGATGGTCGGGCTGGTCATCTACTTCTACAGCCGCGGCCTCACCGACGAGCTCGGGCTGCCGGTGCACTTCACGATGCCGATCCGCTTCGACGAGTGGCTTGGTGGCGGCACCCTTCCGACCGTGTGGCTCCAGGAGCAGCTCTGCGGCGACCCGTGCCTGCGGGAGAGCGACCCACGGTGGTTCGACGTCTTCTTCACCACTGTCTACGCCAGCCACTTCCTGACCGGGCTGACCATCGCCGCGGTGCTGTGGGTGCGCAAGCGCGAGGAGTGGCTGCGCTGGATGCGCCGCTACGTGTCCATCAACTTCGGCGCCCTCGTCTGCTACATCGTCTACCCGATGGCGCCGCCGTGGATGGCCTCCGAGGAGGGCTACATCCCCGAGGCCATCCCCCGGCTCACCGGACGTGGCTGGCGCGACCTCGGCCTGGGCAGGTTCGACCTGATCCTCCAGGGCGTCGGCAACCCGGTCGCCGCGATGCCCTCGCTGCACGCCGGGATCACGTTCCTGGTGGCGATGTACGGCATCTGGCGGCTCCGCACTCCGCTGAGATACCTGCTCGTCCTCTACCCGCTGGCCATGAGCTTCACGTTGGTCTACTACGGCGAGCACTACGTCGTCGACGTGCTCGCCGGCGCTGTGCTGGCCGGCCTGGTGATGGTGGCGTGCGGGCTCTGGGAACGGCGGCGCTCGCGGCAGCGCGCCCCTGAGAAGTCTGTGCCGGCAAGTACGGTCCGGCGATGACCGCGGAAGGGTTCGTGCCGGTGGGCTTCGAGCCGCCGACCTCACTCGTCACCGACCAGTTCCGCCTCGAACCGTTGGGGCCGCAGCACAACCAGGCGGATCACGCCGCCTGGACGTCGAGCATCGAGCACATCCGCTCCACGCCCGGCTACGCAGACGGACGCTGGCCACCGCCCGCCGGCATGACGCTCGAGGAGAACCTCGCCGACCTGCGCCGTCATGCCGACGACTTCACGCACGCCACCGGATTCACCTTCACCGTCCTCGACCCGGCCGACGACGACGTCATCGGGTGCGTCTACCTGTATCCATCGGCCTCCGACGACTGGGATGTCACGATGCACTCCTGGGTGCGTGTCGACAGGTCGGACCTCGACGTGCCACTCGCGGACGCCGTCGCACGCTGGCTCGCCACCGACTGGCCGTGGGAGCGCGTGGACCGCCGCGGTCGCTGAGCCGCCTGTCACGCGGTGGGCCTGTCACAGCACCTGTCCGACCGGCGTCTTGATGGTCGACCACGACGACAGGAGCCGGAAGATGACCCAGACCATCCGCGTCCCCAGGGCAGAGCTGAGCGGTGTGCAGGGCACTCTGCTCAAGATGGCGATCCGCAAGAAGATCGGTCGCGTCCCGGACAATGTCTCGGTGCTGTGGAACCACCCCGCCGTCTTCAAGGACCTGATGCGGGCGGGTGCCAGGACCGAGAAGTGGGACCGAGTCGACGGCAACCTGTCGTCGTTCGCGGTGATGGCGGCGGCCGCCGAGATCGGGTGCGGCGCATGCTTGGACCTCAACTACTTCATGGCGCACAACCAGGGGCTGGCGGTGGAGAAGGCGCGCGAGGTGCCGCGGTGGCGCGAGTCCAATGTGTTCACCCCGCTGGAGCGGCGGGTGATGGAGTACGCCGAGGCCATGTGCCAGACGCCGCTGACGGTGAGCGACGAAATGTCGGCGGCGCTGCTCGCGGACCTCGGGCCCGACGGGCTGATCGAGCTGACCGCGAGGATCGGGTTCATGAACCTCGCCGCCCGGTCGAACATCGCCCTCGGGATCACGTCTGAGCACTTCGCCGACGCCTGCGGGCTGGAGCCCCTGGCGACTCGGTCGACGCCGGCGGCGATGCCGTGACCGGCGACCCGTTCATGACCCACCGGCGGCTGCTGTTCACCGTGGCCTACGAGATGCTCGGCTCGGCGGTCGACGCCGAGGACGTGCTTCAGGAGTCCTGGCTCAAGTGGGACCGCGCCGACCGAAGCGACGTACGCGATCCGCGCGCCTACCTGGTGAGGGTCGTGACTCGCGCGGCCCTCGACCGGCTACGCACGGTCGCGCGGCGTCGAGAGGACTACGTCGGACCATGGCTTCCCGAGCCCTTGCTGACCTCGCCCGACGTCGCCGAGGACCTCGAGCTGGCGGACAGCCTGTCGACCGCCATGCTGCTGGTGCTGGAGACGCTGACGCCGACCGAGCGCGCCGTGTTCCTGCTCCGCGACGTGTTCGACGTCGGCTACACGGAGCTGGCCGAGGCAGTCGGGAAGTCCGAGGCTGCGGTTCGACAGATCGCCCATCGCGCGCGGACCCACGTCGCCGAGCGACGGCCGCGGAACGCAGCGTCCCAGGCCGAGACCCGCTCGGCTCTTGAGGCATTCCTGCGAACCCTCGAGACCGGCGACCTGCAGCACCTGGTCGACGTGCTCGCCCCCGACGTCGTGGCGCTCGGCGACGGTGGTGGCATCAAGCAGGCGCTGCCGCGACCTGTCATGGGCGCGGACAAGGTCGGCAAGCTCATGGGGCTCGGCATCGCGACCGCCCGGGAGATCGGCATGTCGATGGAGCTCGTCCACGTCAACGGGTGGCCGGCGCTGCTCATCCGCCTCGACGGCGAGATCGACTCCGTGCTGTCTGTGCGGGTCGAAGACGGTCTGGTGTCCGCGATCTACACCGTGCGGAACCCCGAGAAGCTGTCGCGGATGATGGAGGAGTCGATGCTTGCCCGCTGAGGGTGGACCGCTGAGCAGGGCTCCTTAGCCAGCTCGGCGGTCGGCCTCCCCGACGGCGCGGCGTACGTCGGCGACGGTGACGTCGAAGGCCTCGAGCGTCTCGAGGGCCACCTTGTCGCCCTGGCGAAGGACGCCTAGCAGGACGTGCTCGGTGCCGATGAAGCCGTCCCCGAGCTGGAGGGCCTCGCGCAGCGAAAGCTCGAGCACCTTCTTGCTGTCGCGGCCGAACTTCTTGTGGCTCTTGGGGATCGGTCCCTCGCCGTCTCTCAGGTCGCGGTCGATCCGGCTGATCACGTCGTCGAGGTCGATGCCGAGCAGCTTGAGCGCCTCGGCGTCCTCGGCGTCCAGGCCGTCGGAGTAGCGCGAGGTGAGGCCGCGCACCACCTCGCGCACCTCGTCGCCGGGCGCACCGAGCTGGGCCAGCACCTGCATGGCGAGCACGCTGTCGGTGGCAGTCAGCGCCTCGAACAGGTGGGCCGGACGCACCTCGGGAGCACCGACGCGAACGGCGATCCGCTGGGCGTCGACGACCACCGCGCGGGCGTTGCGGGTGAACCGCTCGAACATCTCTGGACTCCTATCCCTGTGTCCGGCTACCTGCGGGCGTGCTTCTTGTGGACGGCCTGTCGGCTCACCCCTAGGACCTCTGCGATCTCCTGCCAGGACCAGCCGGCCGCGCGGGCCCGGTCGACCTGGGTCCGCTCGAGGTGCTCGAGCAGCCGACCCAGCGCGCGAACGGCGCGGAGTCCGGCTCGCGGGTCGGGCGCGGTCGCCGCGGCGGTCAGCTCGCTGAGATCGGTCGACATGATGTCAACCGTAGTTGACAGCGTGCCGTCGTGTCAACCGGAGTTGACGCGTGACGCATGCGAGGGTTGGCGCATGCAGGCGAGCACGTGAGGGCCCGGACCTGGGTCGGCCTCACCGGCCTCGTCGTCGGTCTCGGGATCATCGGCTGGTTCGCCTGGCAGCTGGTCGGGACGACGTACCTCAGCCACCAGGCTCAGCGCGACGTGGCCGACACCCTCGAGCAGCGGTGGACCGAGGGCGACGACGAGGCGAGCACCAGCCACGGCACCAGCCGCGCGATCGTGCGGATCCCGAGGTTCGGCACGAGCTACCGGATGCCCGTCATCGAAGGCACGTCCGACGAAGCACTGGCCGCCGGGCTGGGCCACGTCACCGGGACGGCAGAGGCCGGCCAGGCCGGCAACTACGTGCTGGCCGGCCACCGGATCACCCATGGCGAGCCGCTGCGCGACATGCCGGAGCTGCGGGTCGGTGACCAGGTGGTGGTCGAGACCTCGACGACCGTCTACACCTACGAGCTGACCACGGACGGCGACGACCTGGAGGTGTCGTTCTCCGCCGGCTGGGTCCTCGACCCCGCGCCGGTCAACCCGGACCCGGACGGGCCCGGGCCGGCGGCGACCGACCAGCTCCTGACGCTGACCACGTGTGCCGAGCTGTTCCACACCGACGAGCGACTGGTCGCGTTCGGCCGCCTGGTCTCCCAACAGCCGCGCCACTAGTTGGTGAAAGCCCCACGGGGACCCCGATCCGTGTGTCAGTCTCCTGATTGGGTCCAGCCGGTCGGCGGGCTGCCACACGGGGAAAAAGGGGCTTGGGCCGTGAACGTCGGGGGACTCACAACTACGGCACGCCTGCTCGCGATACTCCTGGGGCTCGGGGTGCTCGTGGTGCTGCCGATGGCACCCGCCTACGCCGCCGAGTCGCTGACGCTGGCGAAGACGACGACCGCCAACGTGCTGGTCGGCGGGCAGGCGTCGGTGACGCTGACCGCGACCAACAGCGGCGACGTGCCGGACTACAACCTCTCCTTCCGCGACCAGCTGCCCGCGGGGGTGACCTACGTTGCGGGGTCAACCACGCCTGCACAGCTCGGCGAGCCGACAGTCGTCACGGGTGGCGCGCCCGCCCGGCAGACCCTGGTCTGGGCCAACGTCAGCGACCTCCCGGTCGGCGCGGTGCAGGCGCTCACCTTCAAGGTCACCATCGACCCGACCGCGCACCCGGTCGGCGACTTCGTCGACAACAGCGGCCAGGCCTACGCCAACAGCGACCCGCGCACGATTCCCAAGTTCGACGCCACCGGCAGCTACACGACCGGCGCCACTGCCATCGCGAGCTCGACCGCCGCCCGCACCTCGATCTCCGCGATCCAGGTCCGCAAGTCCGAGCCGAGCCCGGAGCACGAGCTGCTCCGCGGAATCCACCACCACCCCACGCGTTACACCCTGGCGGTCACCAACAACAGCCAGTTCCCCGACAACGGCGTGGTGCTCGTCGACTACCTGCCCGCGCAGCTGGAGTTCCTGGGCTGCGGGACGGCCGACAACACCCCCGCTGGCGCGGTCGAGTACCCCGGCGCCCCGCCTCTCGACGGCACCCCGGACGTCCCCGGCTGCACCGGAGTCCAGGTGCCGTTCTCGGTCGACACCGTCACCAACCCACCCGCGCTGACCGGCGTGTTCACGCGCGTCGAGTGGCACCTCGGCAACCTCGCGCCGGGCCAGGTCGTGAACGTCGTCTACGCCGCCGGCATCCCCCAGCGGGCCAACACCAACACCTTCCCGAGCGGCCGCCCCACCGCGACCTCGGGCGGCCAGGGCGCCAACCTCGACAACAACACCGGCGCGTCGACCCGCGAGACCACCTCCGAGCAGGCGCTGACCAACACCGCGCAGGTCAGCGCCACCTACACCGGCCCGGTGGCCGTGGGGACCTCGACGACGGTCACCGACCAGGACCAGCTCACCGTCACCGCCGAGGACCTGGCGATGCAGAAGTCGGTCTCGCCGACGCAGTTCGTGCAGGGCGGCGTCGCCACCTACACCCTCGCTCTGGAGGACGGCGAGTACACCACCGCCTCCGGCGTCGTCATCACCGACGTGCTCCCCGACGGGCTCTGCCCGCTGGGCGGCGCCGGCACCAACTTCGACCCCGGCAACGACCCGCAGTGTGCGGGCAGCGCCGGCACCGCCCCCAGCACGCCGTACGCCGGGGACCCGGTCCGCAACGCCGACGGCACTTGGACGATCACCTTCGACCCGATCGCGCTGGCCCAGGACGGCACCTTGACCGTCACCTACCAGGCAAGGATGCGCACCGCCTACGTCGTGGGCAGTGACCCGACCGCGGCGGGCGACAGTTACACCAACAACGTCAGCCTCACCGGCACGACGACCACGCTGGCGTCGGTGAACCCGCCCGGCGGCGTCAGCAGCACCACCGTGCTCGACACCTCGTCGGCGACGATCACGAGCGACACCCTCGCCCTGGACAAACGGATCCAGCCGATCACCACCTCGCCGTACACCTGCTCCAACGACCCCACTGCCTACGTCAACGGCGCCGTCCCGTCCGAGCGGCGGTTCACCTTCCCCGAGGACTCCCGGGTCTGCTTCACACTGCGGATCGACTTCCCCGGCGGCAACGACACCAAGAACCCGGTGCTCACCGACTTCCTGCCTGACTACCTGCAGCTCGAGCCGGGCTCGGTCCAGGCGATGCCCGGCAACACGGTCAGCAACGTCGCGTTCGACCAGACCACGCTCACCTTCACAATGGGCGACACCGTGGGCAGCAACCGGTTCGCCCGCAAGGGCACCGTGTTCCTCTACCGCCTCGCCGGCATCGTGCAGCGCTCCGCGACCAGCACGCCCGACGTGACCGGCAACCTGGCCAAGCTGCGCTGGACCAACACCAAGAACCAGGTCAGCTTCCTGCGCGACCGCGAGGACTTCTCGATCGCGCCGCCGCCGCCGGTGGCGGTGCTGAAGTCCGCCACCCGGATCAGCCCCAACCCGGGTGCGCTTGCCGACCTCACCGGCCAGATCCGCGCCGGTGACCTGGTCCAGTTCACCGTCGGCGTCACCAACAACGGCACCGCCGCCAACCGCAACGACGTGCCCGTCGTCGGGCCGGACACCTGGGACCGGCTGCCGCGCGGCATCACCTGCGCCAACGTGTCCCTGATCAGCGACAGCGGTGTCTGCACGAACCCCGGCGCCCCGGGCCACCCGAGCTTCAACGGCAACACGCTCCAGTCCGCGATCCGCTGGAACACCCCGGACACGCTCACCATCGCCGCGGGTGCCACGAAGAGCTTCACCTACCGGATCACCTACCCGGCCACCATCGCCTCGAACCGCAGCTACCGCAACGACGTCGACGTCATCTCCTATGCGTCCGAGTCCGACCGGCAGACCTTGGTCCAGCACTTCCCGGCCGCCCCGAGCGGCGTCGCCACGCCCAGCGTCGACACCACCGTGACCGCCGCCCAGGTCGACGTGCCGGCCGCGCACGACGACCACACCCTGGTCACCCCCAACGCCACGGTGGCCAAGAGCAACGTCACCGAGGTGGACGACACCACGCAGGGCGCGACCCCGGCCACCATTCACTACGGCGTCATCGGCGAGACGGTGACCTACACGGTGACCGGCACCGTCCCTGCCAACACGACGATCTACAACGGCGTGCTGTTCGACACCACGCCGGCCCAGCTCCGGGTCGACTCGGCGGTCTTCGAGTATCGCGCCGACCCGGCCGCGGCCTACGCGACAACGCTTCCGGTGGGCGCCTCTTCCTCGACGGCCGCGCCCGGCCCGAGGATCACGTTGCCGACCTCGCTGAACGCTGGGGCCACCGACGACGGCTTCCGGATCACGATCACTGCCACGCTGATCTCCGGCGCGCACAGCAACGTGATCACCAACACCGCGCGGCTGAGCTCCAGCACCGAGTTCAACACCGCGAACACCACGCAGACCGCGACCTCGAGGGTGACCGTCGTCGAGCCGGTCGCGTCCCCCACCAAGACAGCGAGCCCCACCAACCCCGTCGCCGGCCAGTCGGTCACCTACACCGTTACCGCCCGCAACGTCGACACCGCGAACCCGACCGTGATCCGCCCGACGCTGTTCGAGGCCCGCCTCGTCGACTGCGTGCCCGCCGGGCTCACCGTGAACCCGGCTTCGCTGAGCCAGCCGACCGCCAGCCTCGGCGCCCCGGGCACCCAGGGCTGCGCCGCCGGCCGGACCCCGGTCATCTGGACCGTGGGCGACCTGGCCTGGCGCACACCGACCGCCGGGGCCCCGGCCGGCATCAACCCGTGGCCGGTGCTGACCTACGTCGCGAACGTCGACCCGGCCGCGGCCGGCGGAGCGACGTACACCAACACCGTCACCGAGACGGGCACGTCGATGGACGGCACCGACCCCGACGAGCGCACCAGCTATGTGGGCACCACGTTCGCGACGATCACCGTGCCGGGCGGCGCGGTCACCAAGTCGGTCAACCCTGACCACGTGCCGGTGGGAGGAACCGTGACCTACACCGTCGCGGCCGACCTCCCGGCCGACGTCAACTTCTACGACGCCACGTTGATCGACCAGCTGCCGGCGGGGATCAACCCGGCCACGGTGGCGCTGACCGCCTCGACCTGTGTGTTCACCGACGTGGCGGCCGGGCCCTGCGGTGTCGTCGCCACCACCGGCGGCGCGCTCGGTCCCTCCGGCCAGCTGCACGGCTGGTCGCTCGGCACGGTCACCAGCTTGCCGCGGCCGCGCCGGGTCACTGTCGTCTACACCGCCGTCGTCGGCGTGGTGGCCGGCAACGTGGCCGGCACGGTCCTGGCCAACAGCGCCCGGCTCGCCTGGAACCTGACGGACAAGCCCGGCACGCCACCCCTGACCGACCCCTACGACCAGCAGACCACTCCCGGGACCGCCACCACGACCGTCCAGGAGCCGAGCCTCACCATCGACAAGAGCGTCGACAACCCGACGCCGGTGCCAGGCCAGCTCTTCACCTACACGGTCAGGGTCACCAACGCCTCGGGCGCCAACATCAGCCCGGCGAACGACGTCCGGGTCGTCGACACCATTCCGACCGGCGTGGTGCCGGTGACACCGATTGCGGGTGGAGGCGTGCTCAGCGGCAACACCATCACCTGGACCGGCCTCGGCCCGGTCGCGCCGGGAGCGATGCTGACCCTGAGCTACCAGGCCCGGCTCGCGACGCCCGCACCCTCCGCGGCCCAGACGAACACCGCGGACATCACCCGCTACACCTCGCTGCCCAGCGGCGGAGGGCGGGTGTACGACGGGCCGAGCGACACCGCGACCGTCACACCCGGACTGCCCAAGCTGACGGTCACCAAGACGCTGCTCGACGGTCCGCCCTCCTACCTCGGGCAGCCCACGCGCTGGCAGTTCGTGGTCACCAACACCGGCCCGGCCACGGCGTACGACGTGGACGCGAGCGACCTGCTCCCGACGTCCTGGGCCTACGACTCAGGCTCGGCCCGCATCTCCATCGCCGGTGGCGCGGCCACGGCGATCGAGCCGGCTGTGACGGGCAGCCCCCAGCAGACGCTGACGTGGGACAACCTGACCGATCTGGCCACCACGGAGACCATCGTCGTGGTGCTTTCGGCCACGCCGGACGCCGCGCTCGCCCCGGCCAACGTCGGCAGCGGCGTCGCGCACGTCAACACCGCGATCGCCACGGGCCAGGACCTCGACGGCTCGGCGGGCAGCGTGGTGACCCAGGACGACGACAGCGCGCAGACCCGCATCGACAAGGCCGACATCACCGTCGACAAGGTCGCGGTCGGGACGCCCGTGGCCGGTACACCGTTCAGCTGGACGTTGACCGTGCACAACAACGGGCTCGACACCGCGGTCGGTCCGTTCGTCGTCACCGACACCCTCCCCGCCCAGGTCACCGGCGCCACGGCGACCGGGACCGGCTGGACCTGCTCGGTCTCCGGCGGCACCGTGACCTGCCAGCGCACCAACGGGACCGACATCCTCGGATCGGGTGCCACGTTCCCGTCCATCACGGTGACCGCGAACGTGCCCGCCGGGCTCGCCCCCGCCGCGGCCCTGGTCAACGGGGCCACCGTCACCGACACCACCTACGACCCCAGTCCTGGCAACAACAGCGACTCGACGACCAACCCGGTCACCACGGTCGCCGACCTGGGGATCGACAAGAGGCTCAGCGGCGCCCTTGTGCCGGGCAGCCCGGCGACGTACACCATCGACGTCAACAACGCCGGTCCCTCGGTGGCCCGCGGGCCGATCACGGTGACCGACACGCTGCCGGCCTCCCTCAGCTACGTGTCCCACACGGGCACCGGCTGGGGTCTGAGCCGCGCGGGACAAACGCTCACCTTCACGTGGACCGGGCCGCTGCCGGTCGCGATCGGCGCGCTGCCGCAGATCACGGTCACCGTGGCCGTGGCGAGCAGCACGACCGGCACGGTCACCAACACCGCGGCCGTCACCGAACCCACTGACCCGACCACGGGCCCCGAGGCGCCGGACAGCGACTCGGTGTCCACCACCCCGAGCCCGAGCGCGGACCTCGGCGTCACCAAGGCGAGCATCACCGCGTTCAGGGCGGGGACCCAGGGCACCTACGAGCTGACCGTGCACGACTTCGGGCCCTCCGACGCAGCCGGTCCGCTCACCGTGACCGACACGCTGCCCGCCGACCTCACCTTCGTGTCGATGAGCTCCACCGACGGCTGGAGCTGCTCGGCGTTGGGCCAGGACCTCACCTGCTCGCGGGCGGCCGGCCTGACGAACGGCGCCACGACCACCTTCCAGGTCGTCGTCGCGATCGCCGCCTCGTCAACCGGCAACATCCACAACACCGCCCACGTGGACGGACCCACTCCCGACGCCAACCCGGCCAACGACGACGAGAGCGACGACACCGCCGTCGGCGTGGAGGCCGACCTCGGCATCGTCAAGACGCTGACGACCTCACCCGTCGTCGCCGGCCGCGACGTGTCCTACGACCTCGTCGTGCACAACCGCGGCCCGGCGGTCTCACCCGGCACGATCACCGTCATCGACACCCTGCCTGCCGGCCTGACCTTTGTGAGTGCGGCCGGGGGACCCACCTGGTCCTGCTCCGCCGCGGGCCAGACGGTGACCTGCAACCGTGCGACGTCCCTCGCCGTGGGCGCCCAGGCTCCGACGATCACTCTGGTTGCCCACGTGGCCTCCGGCATCGGCACCACGTCGCTCCTCAACGTCGCGACCGTGACCGGTCCGGTCACCGACCCGGGACCGGACCCCAACACCTCGAGCGTCCTGGCCAACGTGACCGAGCTCGCCGAGATCTCGGTGACCAAGACCGTCACCGGGCCCGACCCGGTCCGGGCAGGGGAGAACGCCACCTTCCAGGTGGTGGTCTCCAGTGCCGGGCCGTCCGACGCACGGTCGGTCACCGTCTCCGACGTACTGCCCGCCGGGATGACCCTGGTGTCGATGGGCGGCGGACCCACCTGGACCTGCACCACCACGGTGTGCACCATCGACCGGATCGTCGCCGGCACGTCCGCGGCGCCGATCACCGTCGAGGCGAGGGTCGCCGCTGGTACGCCGGACGGCACCACCCTCACCAACACGGTCGACGTGACGACGGCGACCCCGGGCGACAACCCGGCCGACAACAGCGCCCAGGCACCGGTCGGGGTCATCGCCCGGGCCGACCTCGAGCTGGTCAAGAGCCACGCCACGGGGACCGCGATCGCGGGGACACCGACCGACTTCACGCTCGCGGTGACCAACCACGGTCCGTCCGACGCAGTCGCTCCGCTGACCATCGTCGACACGCTGCCCGCCGGGCTCAGCTACCTCTCCGCCTCGGCGCCATGGAGCTGCATCCCCGGCGGGGCGACGGTCACCTGCACGCTCGCCCAGGGGCTGCTGTCGGGGGCCACTGCACCCGTCCTGACCCTGCAGGTGCAGGTGGCCGCGACCGCGCCCACCGGTGTCCTCACCAACTCGGCCACCGTCTCGTCCGGCACGGTCGACCCGGTACCGGCGAACAACACCGACCCCGCAGACGTCACGGTCTCCCAGCTGACCGACCTGTCCATCGTCAAGAGCCACGCCGGGACCGCGAAAGTGGGCGAACCGCTCACCTGGAACCTGCTGGTCAGCAACGCCGGTCCTTCGGTGGCCCGCGCCGTGGTGGTCACCGACGACCTGCCCACCGGGCTCGACTTCGTGTCCGCCGACGGCACCGGCTGGAGCTGTGCCGAGATCTCGCGCACGGTGACCTGCCAGCTCGGGGCGCCTCTCGCGGCCGGCGACACGGCGGACCCGATCGTGCTGGTGACGACCGTGAGAGCCGCGGCCTACCCGTTGGTCACCAACTCCGCGTCGGTGGACACGTCCACGCCGGACGCCAACCCGAGCAACGACACCGACGACGATGCCGTCGCGGTGCCGCCCCTGGTCAACCTCAAGGTCGCCAAGACGCACACCGGCGCACTGGTCGTCGGCTCCCCCGCGACCTACCAGATCGTCGTCACCAATGCCGGCCCGACGCCGGCGCCCGGCCCGATCACGGTCACCGACTCTCTGCCGACCGGCCTCGGCTATCTCTCCGCGTCAGGAGGCGGCTTCACGTGCACCCTCGCCGCTCCGGTGGTCACCTGTCTTCGCGCCGGCGCACTCGGGGTCGGTGAGACGGCGACCATCGAGCTGTCGGTCGACGTGCTGCCCGCGGCGTACCCGCAGGTCGTCAACGCCGCCCACGTCGGCTCCCCAGCCGTGGAGACGGACCTCAACGACAACGACACCCAGGACCCCGGCGCCGTGACTCCCACGGTGGAGCTCGCGCTCCGCAAGACGGTGCTCTCGGTGACCGAGAACCGCGTCGGCTACCTGCTCGAGGTGACCAACCACGGCCCGAGCGCCACGGTGGGTGCGGTCACGCTGCGCGACCCGCTGCCCGACGGACTGCGACTGGTCTCCGCCGAGGGTCCCGGCTGGTCCTGCACCGAGACGCCGCAGCTCGCGGTCTGCAGCTACCCGACCTCGATCGCGAACGGGGACTCCGTGTCGGTCCACCTGGTGGCCGAGATCGTCGCCTCCCCGGGCACCACCATGACCAACGTGGGCAAGGTCTCGGGTGGCGGCACGACCCAGGACGTGCTCGACGGGGTGGATGTCACCGTCCCCGACGACGTCAATGACCCCGGCACCGGCAACAACAGCGGCGGCGACCACGAAGACGGTCCGCTCGGCGTCCTGCCGGACACCGGCGGCCCGGCGTGGTGGATCCTCCTGGTCGGCCTCCTCCTGACCCTCGGCGGGGCTGTCACCCTGCGCCGGCGGCAGGCCTGACCTGGGGTCACCCTGCCGAGGCCCTCGACGCCGCGGGCGCATGCGAGGGTTGGCCCATGCAACAACTCCGAGACGCCGGCGCCGTGGTCACCGGGGCCGGCCACGGGATCGGGAGAGCGCTGGCGAGCCGGCTGGTCGCTGACGGAGCGCGGGTCGTGGTCAACGACCTCGACGAGGACGCCTGCCGCGCGGTTGCCGGGGAGCTCGGTGCCACGGCGGCACCGGGCGACTGCTCCTCCGACGCCGGCGTGCGCACGCTCGTCGAGACCGCCACCGAGGCGCTCGGCCGGATCGACGTCTACCTGGCGAACGCCGGCATCGACCGGACCCAGCCCGACAGCCTCCAGGCCTCCGACGAGGACTGGGCCCGGATGATCGACACCAACGTGATGGCCCATGTCCGTGCCGCGCGCGTTTTGGTGCCGGCCTGGCTCGCGGACTCGAAGGGCGGGCGGTTCGTGGTCACGGCCTCCGCCGCCGGTCTGTTGACGATGATCGGCGCCGCGCCGTACTCCGTCACCAAGCACGCCGCCGTCGGCTTCGCGGAGTGGCTCTCGGTGACCTATGGCCACCGCGGCATCGCCGTCCAGGCCATCTGTCCCCAGGGCGTGCAGACCCGGATGCTCGAGCAGGCCGGCCCCCTGAAGGACCTGCTCACCCGCGACGCCGCTCTCACCCCCGAACAGGTGGCCGACGCGTGGGTGGCCTCGCTGGCCGAGGACCGGTTCCTGGTCCTCCCCCACCCCGAGGTCGGCAGCTACTACGCGGCCCGCGCCGCGGACCCCGACGCCTGGCTGGACGGGATGCGGCGGCTGCAGGCGAAGGTCGACCAGTTCTCCGGTGTGGCCTGATGGAGGTGCGCGGCCTCGACCTCGACGCCTTCCGCCGCTGGTACGACGGCGAGCGGCCCGGTGAGATCGTCGGCGACCTGTCCGCGTCGCTGATTGCCGGGGGCAAGTCGAACCTCACCTACGAGGTCACCGACGGCTCGTCGTGGTGGATCGTGCGCCGCCCGCCGCTCGGCCACGTCCAGGCGACCGCCCACGACATGGGCCGCGAGTACACCGCCATTTCGGCGCTCGCCGACACCGACGTGCCGGTCCCCCGCACCTTCGCGCACTGCGCCGACGACTCGGTGCTCGGAGCGCCGTTCTTCGTCATGGAGCGGGTCGAGGGGATCGCCTACCGCAAGGCGGCGGAGCTCGACGCGCTCGGCACCGAACGCACCCCCGCAATCGCCGGTCGGCTGGTCGACGTGTTGGCCGCGCTGCATGCCGTCGACCCGCAAGCCGTGGGGCTGCAGGAGTTCGGCCGGCCGCAGGGCTTCCTCGAGCGGCAGGTGCGGCGCTGGGGCAAGCAGCTCGAGGGCTCGAAGACCCAGGACCGGCCGCTCGCCGACGAGCTGCACGGGCTGCTGACCGAGCAGCTCCCGGCCGAGGACCCGTCGGTGGTGGGGATCGTGCACGGCGACTACCGGCTGGACAACTGCCTGGTCGGCGCCGACGACGAGATCCACGCGGTCGTCGACTGGGAGATGGCGACGCTCGGCGACACCCGCACGGACGTCGCGCTGATGCTGGTCTACGAGACCCTGGGCGCCTCGGCCGGCGGCGACCTCGTCTCCGACGTCGCCAAGGCCGAGGGCTGGCCCGGAAACGACCACCAGCTCGCGGCGTACGCCGCCGCCAGTGGCCGGGAGCCCGGCGACATGGGCTTCCACCTCGCGCTGGCGTACTTCAAGCTCGCGGTCATCCTCGAGGGGATCCACTACCGCTACCTCAAGGGCCAGACGGTCGGCGAGGGGTTCGACCGGATCGGCGAGGGCTTCGACCTGATCATCGGTGCCGGCCTCCACTCCCTGAAGGAGCAATAAGACATGGACTTCGCGCACGACGCCCGCACCCAGGAGCTGCAGGAGCAACTGCTCGACTTCATGGCGGCCAAGGTCGAGCCCGCCGAGCAGGTCTTCCACGACCAGCTCGAGGCGATGGACGACCCGTTCGCGTGGTCGGCCGCGCCGGTGCTCCAGGAGCTGCGCGCCGCGGCCCGCGAGCGCGGGCTCTGGAACCTCTTCCTCCCAGGGGCTGCGCACGGCGCGGGGCTGACCAACCTCCAGTACGCCCCGCTGGCCGAGATCACCGGCCGCGTCGGGCACCTCGCCCCACCGGCGCTCAACTGCTCGGCCCCGGACACCGGCAACATGGAGGTGCTCGCGATGTTCGGGAGCCCCGAGCAGCAGGAGCGCTGGCTCACTCCGCTCCTCGAGGGCACCATCCGCTCGGCGTTCGCGATGACGGAGCCGGACGTCGCCTCGTCCGACGCGACCAACATCGAGACGTCAATCGCCCGCGACGGCGACGAGTACGTCCTCAACGGCCGCAAGTGGTGGATCACCGGGGCGATGAACCCGCAGTGCGAGATCTTCATCGTGATGGGCAAGACCGACCCGGACGCCGAGCGGCACCGCCAGCAGTCGATGATCCTGGTCCCCCGCGACACCCCGGGCCTCACCGTGGTCCGGCCGATGACGGTCTTCGGGTACGACGACCACGAGCACGGCGGCCATGCCGAGCTGCGCTTCGAGGACGTCCGCGTGCCCGCGAGCAACCTGGTCGGCGACGAAGGACGCGGCTTCGCGATCGCCCAGGCGCGGCTCGGCCCGGGCCGGATCCACCACTGCATGCGGGCCGTCGGCCTTGCCGAGCGGGCGATCGAGCTGATGTGCGCGCGGGTCGAGAGCCGAGTCGCCTTCGGCAAGCCGCTGGCCCGCCAGGGCGTGATCCGCGAGTGGATCGCCGACGCCCGGGTGGCCGTCGAGCAGCTGCGGCTGCTGGTGCTCAAGACCGCGTGGCTGATGGACACCGTGGGCAACCGCGGAGCCCACACCGAGATCCAGGCGATCAAGATCGCCACCCCCAAGATCGTCCAGGAGATCGTCGACCGGGCCATCCAGGCCCACGGCGCCGGCGGTCTGTCCCAGGACTTCCCCCTCGCCGCGTCGTACGCCGCGATCCGGACGCTCCGGTTTGCCGACGGCCCCGACGAGGTGCACAAGGCCTCCCTGGCCCGGGCCGAGCTGGCCCGGCAGGCAAGCAACCGGAGCTGACTCGTGGACCTCTCACTGACCGACGAACAGAGCGCCTTCCGGGCGCTCGCCCGCGACTTCCTCGAGAAGGAAGCCGTGCCGCATCGCCAGCAGTGGGACCGCGACGAGTCGGTCGACCTCGCGATCATCCCGAAGATGGCCGAGATCGGGTTCTTCGGGCTCACGATCCCCGAGGAGTACGGCGGCCTCGGCGGTGACTACATCACCTACGTGCTCGGCATGGAGGAGCTCGGCCGGGCCGACTCCGCGCTGCGCGGCATCGTGTCGGTGTCCAACGGACTGGTCGGCAAGTCGATCCTCGGCTTCGGCACCGAGGAGCAGAAGCAGGAGTGGCTGCCCGGCATCGCGACCGCGGAGACGCTCGGTTGCTTCGGCCTGACCGAGCCCGGCACCGGATCCGACGCCGGCAACCTCACGACGAAGGCCACCAAGGACGGCGACGGCTATGTCCTCAACGGGCAGAAGCTGTTCATCACCAACGGCACCTGGGCCCAGGTCGCGCTGGTCTTCGCGCGTACGTCGGACGAGGGACCGCGCGGCGTGACGGCGTTCCTCGTGCCGACCGACACCAACGGCTTCGAGGCCCGCGAGATCAAGGGCAAGCTCGGGCTGCGCGGCCAGGCCACCGCGGAGCTCTTCCTCGAGAACGTTCGGGTGCCCGAGTCCGCGCGGCTGGGCGAGGAGGGCCAGGGGTTCAAGATCGCGATGAGCAGCCTCGACAAGGGCCGGGTCTCGGTCGCCGCCGGCTGCGTGGGGCTGGTGCAGGCCTGCCTCGAGTCGTCGGTCGAGTACGCCACCAGCCGCACCCAGTTCGGCCGCCAGATCGCCGGCTTCCAGCTGGTCCAGGACATGATCGCCGACATCTCGCTCGACGCGGACGCCGCGCGGCTGCTGGTCTGGCGGGCCGCCGACCTGATCGAGCGCGGCGAGGACTTCCGGATCGCGGCGTCGAAGGCCAAGCTCTACGCCTCGGAGGCCGCGGTGCGCGCCGCCAACCACTGCATCCAGATCTACGGCGGCGCCGGGTACGTCGACGAGTACCCCGCCGCGAAGTACCTCCGCGACGCCCGCGTGATGACGCTCTACGAGGGCACCAGCCAGGTCCAGAAGCTGCTCATCGGCCGAGACGAGACCGGCGTCTCGGCGTTCGTCTAGGTCAATCCTCGGCGCGCTCGGGCAGGGCCGGGCGGTCGTGGTAGTCGCCGGCCTCGCTGGTCCACCAGGCCTCGACTGTGTGCAGGCCGGTCGGCGGCTCGAGCGTGCCGGCGCAGATCGACAGCCAGCCGGGCGTGCTGCGGCCCTCCCAGAACAGCGACGAGCCGCAGCTGCGGCAGAAGGCGTAGCCGGCGTCGTCGACCGGGAAGAACCAGGTGAGCATGCCGCCCGCGTCGTCGATCGCCACATCGCCGACGGCGGCGCGGGTCGCCGCCATGTGGTGACCGGTGAACTGCCGGCACCGGTGACAGTGGCAGTTGATGACGTCGCGAAGCGGCCCGGTGACGGCGTACGTCACCGCCCCGCACATGCAGCGACCTCGGGCTCGGGGCTCGTCGGGCTCCACTCCCCTAGCTCCTCATCCCGTCGCCGAGGCACCACTGCGCGGCGACGTACGTCGCGAGCACGGCGGAGTCGAGGTGCTCCGCGCGGTCGGGGAGCAGGAAGCGGCGGACGCCGAGCAGGGTGTCGGACACCAGGAACAACGACGCACCAGTGAGCAACCGGCCGCGGCCGCGGTCCGGGTCGACCGCGGCGGCCGCCGCGACCATCGTCGCGAGCGTGACGCCGTACCCCGCGACCGGCAGCGCGAGACCCCGGTCGTCACGGCCTGCTGCCAGTGCCATCCCCGAGGCTGCGGCCACACCCACGGCGAGGAAGCGCCGCCGTCCCGGCGTAGCGAGGATCGGCTCCGACGACCGGCTCCGGAGTGCCGACGTGTAGGCGACGTGCGCCGCGAGGAACGAGGTCAACCCGCCCAGGAACCGCCCGCGCCCCGCTCCGAGCAGCGCGAGGTCGCCGCCCCACGACAACGCCTGCGCGGCGAGCACCCGGCGCGATCCGGGGCCGCGCGGACCCGTTGCGGTGCGAGCCGCGAGCGCCGGCATGACCAGCGGCAACGCGACCTGCGGAGCGCGTCGCCAGTCCGGAAATCCCATCGCTCACCTCCTGGCCCGGATGTTAGCGTTATCTTGATGTCAAGACACCTGCCGGCCCGCCTGGTACGTCTCGCCGGACCGACCCCGCTGGTCCGGAGGCTCTCGATCCAGTCGGTGCTCTCGGCGTTCGGAGACGGGGTCTTCCTAACCGGCAGCGCGGTCTTCTTCACCCAGATCGTCGGGCTCTCCGCCGCGCGGGTCGGGCTCGGCCTGACGATCGCCGGCGCCGTCACGTTCCTGCTCGCCGTACCCCTGGGGAAGCTCAGCGACCGGTTCGGGGCGAAGCGGGTGTGGGCGGTCAGCTCGCTCATCGAGGCCGTGCTCTACCTCGGCTGGCTGGCGGTCGGCGGCATGGGCGGGTTCGTCGCGGCCCTGGTCGCCGTGCAGGTGGTCTCGACGGCGAGCCGGGCGGCCCGCAACGCCTACCGGTTCGACGTCTTCCCGCGTGAGCAGCGGGTCGCCTCCAACGCCTACTTCCGCGCCGCCCGCAACGTCGGCTACACGCTCGGCGCCCTCCTGGCCGGCATCGCGCTGGCCACCAACAGCGACGACGTGATCCGCGCGGTGCCGGCCGCCACGGCCGCCCTGCTGCTCGTCAACGCGGCGCTCGTCTCGCGGCTGCCCCGCAGGGGCGAGCATGTCGAGGAGGAGTCGCCGCTCGAGGCCGCGCTGACCGGCACCGGGCGGCGAAGCGCGCTGCGCAACCGCGGGTTCCTGCTGATGTCCATCTGCGGCGGTGTGCTCGGCACCCATCAGGTCCTGCTCAACGTCGTGATCCCCCTCTGGCTCGTCTCGGAGACGGACGCACCCCGGGTGCTGCTTGCCTGGCTGTTCGGGACCAACACGGTCCTGGCCGTGGCGCTGCAGGTGGCCGCGGCCCGAGGCGTCGTGACGGTCGCCGACTCCCTGCGGGTCATCCGTCGCGGCGCGTTCTTCTTCGTCCTCTCCTGCGGCATCGTGCTCGTCACCCATGACACCGTCGGCTGGGTCACGATCGCGCTGGTGTGGGTGGGCCACGTGACCGTGACCGGTGCCGAGCTGTTCGACTCGGCCGGCGAGTGGGGCCTCCAGGCCGAGCTGTCCGACCCGGCGCGACGTGGGGAGTACCAAGGCGTGTCCCAGCTCGGCTACACCCTCGGCTCGGTGTGGGCGCCGGCGGCGTACACCTTCCTGGCCATGGAGTGGGGCACGCCCGGCTGGCTGGTCATCGCCGCGATAGTCGTGCTGGCCGCGGTCGCGATGCACCCGGCTGCCAAGGCAGCCGAGCGGCAGCTCGCCCGGGAGACCGGCGCCGTCAGTCCGGAGCCGATCGATGCTGCGGGCTGACCACCCGTCGGGGTGGGTGTGCGCTTGCCTCGCCGGGTTACCAACCCGGTATGCCCGCGAAGCGCGACCACGGAGCCAGCATCGGCGACGACGAGCTCTACGAGAAGGTGCGTGAGCAGGGCGGCAGCCGTGAGAAGGCGGCCCGGATAGCCAACGCTGCCGCGAACACCTCCCGCAAGGCGGTCAGCCGCAAGGGCGGCAAGTCCGGCTCATACGAGGACTGGACCGTCGCCGAGCTGCGCAAGCGTGCGGGCGAGATAGGCATAGACGGTCGGTCGAAGATGAACAAGTCTCAGCTGATGAAGGCGCTTCGCAACCACTGACTGTCCGTCGTCCGGGAGTACCCCATGAATCGCTCCCGCCTGCTGACCGGCCTCACACCGGTCGTGGCGTTGGTGGTCGTCGCTGCCATCGCGGGCGCCCTGCATCGCGACTTCGCGGACCTGTTCGTCTACAGGTACGGCGGCCGAGCGATCCTGGACGGCCTGCCCCTCTACGAGGCCGACGACCCGGTGACCGGGTACCCGTTCACGTACCCGCCGTTCGCGGCGGTGGTGATGGTGCCCCTGGCGCTGCTCCCGGTGTGGCTGTCGGCGGCGCTGTGGACCGCGACGTCGGTCGGCGCGATGGCGGCAGTGGTCGTGGTGGCGCGGCGAGCGCTCGGCCGAACCACGCCGGGATGGCTGGTCGCGCTCCTGACCGCCGCCGCGGTCGCCCTGGAGCCGGTCTGGCAGAACCTTTCCTTCGGGCAGGTGAACGTGCTGCTGATGCTGGCGGTGCTCGTCGACCTGGTGGGACCGCAACGACGCTGGTCCGGCGTGCTGGTGGGCATCGCCGCCGGCGTGAAGCTGACGCCGCTCATCTTCGTCGTGCTCCTGGTCCTGATCGGACGCCGTACTGCTGCTGGACGCGCTCTCGTTGCGTTCGCCGGCACCGTCGCGCTCGGTTTCGCCGCGATGCCTGGCCCTTCAGCGTCGTACTGGACTGAGGGCCTCTTCGACGCAAGCCGGGTCGGGCCACCGGCGCTGGCCCACAACCAGTCGGTGTACGGCGCGCTCAGCCGGCTGCTCGACGGCGAGCCGCCGACTCTTCTGTGGCTCGCAGTCGCAGGGCCGCTCGCGCTCGCGGTGCTCCTGCTCGCCGCCCACCGATGGCGCGCCGGCGAGCGCGTGCTCGGCACGTGTCTGGCGGCGTTGGCGATGCTGATCGTCTCGCCAGTCGCGTGGTCACACCACTGGGTGTGGGCGGTGCCGATCGCACTCGTGCTGTGGGAGCGCAGCCGGTGGGCGGGCGTCGCGTGGGTCGCTGTGTTCGTGGCCCGCCCGATCGTGTGGCCGGGCTATGGCGACAGTCGCGAGTACGCGTGGAGTCCCGCCGACCACGTCGTCGGCAACGGCTACCTGCTCGCGGCCTTCGCCCTGTGCATCTGGGTGGTGGTCACGGCCAGTGTTGACGACGGGCCACGGTCTCGGTCCAGACCCGGCGGAACTGTTCCTCCAGCTCAAGGGCCCGCGACTCCTCGAGCCGGTCGAGACGACCGTGGACGAAGGTGGGCTCGCCGGCAGCCTGGGCCCGCGCCGCCAGCTGGAGCAGGAACGGCCTGGTGATGGCGATGTCATGGCGTTCACCGAGGACGTCGGTGAGCTGATGGACCAGTCTGCGAAGCCGCTTCGGCTTCCCGCGCCAGAGCAGCTGCGCGACCTCCAGGCCGTAGCGCATCCGTTTGGCCGCCTTGCGTACGTCGTGGAGCGGCACGTCGGGCAGCTGCCCCGATAAGTAGTGCTCGACGAGGGACGCCCGCTCGGCGAGGCGGTCCCACTCCTTGCGGATGCGGCGTCGTACGAAGGGCCCGGCGTCGTCCTGCGCGCGGGCCGTCCAGCCCGGTTCGGCCACGAATCCGTCGAGGGTTGCGAGCAGGTCGGCGTACCTCGACGACCCGAGCACCGCATCGCCGGGAGACGGCTCCGGACTGCGCAGCTGCGCGAGCAGGAGGCCGGCGGCCTCACCATCCCGGGCTGCCAGGGTGGTCAGCCGCTCCCGCACGACGCGCCGGTCCCGGACCCCGCCCAGGGAGCCGGCCAGCCAGCTCAGCTCGTCCCGCAGCGGCTCGCTGACCCTGACGTCCACGGCCGGACGGAACATCGCCAAGGCCGCCTGCAGGCGCCGGCAGGCGACCCGTGAGTCGTGCACGCCCTCGTCGTCCCCGCTCCGGATGCTTTGCTCGGCCTCGCGCAGGGAGGCGACCTGCTCGAGCAGGCGCACCCGCAACACCCGCCCAGCCGGCAGGTGGCGACCGAGCTCCGTCGGCTCGTCGTCCTGCGCGCTGGGCATGCAGGGTGTCTACCGGATGGAGGTGTACAGACGTTCGCGGACCATTCTTCGCCGGTGTTACCGTCCAGTGCTTTACGCAACCCCGTGGAGGTGGCTGAGCATGCCGGGCCCTCGTCAGGTCGCCCTCGTTCCGGTCTTGTGCGCGTTGCTGCTTGCGGGACTGCCGCCGTCAGCCCAGGGTGCCGAGCGTGCCCTGCCCGAGACGGTCGTCGTCCACGACAGCCGCACGTCGACCCCCATCGTCGACATCTCGAAGGTCGCGCTGGAGGCCAGCTGGTACTGGGACTCGGAGCAGTACGTGCGGGTCACGGTGCCGCACGGTTTCCGGCCGGGCCACCACCTGACCGTCTGGTTCGACCTCAACGGCGACTCGGCGCCGGACGGTCACTACAACCTCCGGCTGAAGGAGCCGAAGCGGGCGGGCGGGAAGTGGCTCCAGAGAGTGCAGGAGTTCCGCCTGGGCGGCGGCTGGGACGTCAGCGGCGGCCAGCGCGTGCGGTGCGGCGACGGCCAGGACTTCCCGCCGGCGTCAGACGTCCGACGCGGCCAGCGGACCGTTTCCCTCGGCTTCAGCCTGTGGTCGTGCCTGCAGGTCCCGAGTCCCCCGGAGCTCGAGTCGGGCTCGTGGCGAGTCGCGGTCCGCGTCGCCAAGGGCAAGGACGCCGACATGGCCCCCAACCGCCGCGGCTGGAGCAAGCCGGTGGCGGGCTGGGGCCCGTGCGACCCCTCCGGCGGCTCGTGCTCCTGAGGGCTACTCCGGTCGGCCGTCGAGGAACATCCGCAGTCGAGTGTCCGTGAACTGGCCGCTGACCTCCGGGTTGTTGAGCGCCCGGCACACCCAGCCCAGTCGCAATGCCGGCGGCACGGCGTCGCGCAGCTCCGGACGGTCGGGTGCGTAGCGCGCCAGGTAGCTGTCGACGTACGGCCGGATGTCCTCGGAGTCAGCCACGTCGTCGAGTCCCCAGGCGACCCCGCCCTCCAGCGTGACCGACAGCGTGAAGAAAGGGTGCGAGACCACCGCGTCGCCCCAGTCGAGGATCAGGTTGCGGCCGTCCTTCACGAAGACCTGGCCGTCGTGGAGGTCGTCGTGCTGGAGCGTCTCCGGCACGGCGTACGACGCCAGCTCGTCGACCAGGTCGCGGACCCGACCCACCGCCTCGCGAAACCGCGGCTCGACCGCGAACCGATCCACCAGCTCGACGTAGCCGTCCACCAGCCGGTGCAGCCGGAGGTCGGGGACGCCGGCCGCGAGCAGCTCGTCGACGTCAGGCTCCAGGGCCCGGGCCACATCCGCGGCACCTGCGAGCACGTCGTGCCAGCGCGCCAGGCTCCGCTCCTCGGCGGACACCTCGCGGAGCCGGTCGCCGGCGTCGGCCATCAGCATCCAGCCGCGCTCGACCTCGCTGGCCAGCAGCGGCGGCACCCGGTCCGGCACGCGGGCCGAGACCCGCTCCACCACGGTCACCTCGTGGCGCAGCTCCGGCGTGTTCGCCTTGAACCACACCGGCCCCTCCGCGGTCGGGACCCGGAGCGCCGTCGCCCAGGTGCGGATGTGCGGCTGCTCCGGCTCGCCGGTGCGCTCCCGGCCGAGACCGGCCAGCCGCTCGTCGACCCAGGCCACCGCCCCGGCCAACCAGTCAGGGTCCTCCCAGGGAGTGATCACGGGCGCCGAGTCTCCAGCACCCGGAACCCCTTCGCACTCGCAATTCGCTTCGTCGGGTAGCCCTGCTCCCCCAACCAGCGCTGCAGCGAGTCTGCTCCGAGGTTCTTGCCCACCACCATCACCGCGCGGCCGCCGGGCACGAGCCGGGGCAACCAGGTGAGCAGCAGCTCGTGCAGCGCCGCCTTCCCGATCCGGATCGGCGGGTTCGACCAGAGCTCGTCGTACGTCGCGTCCGCGGGTACGCCGGGCGGTGTGGTCGCGGTGTACCGGTCGGCCAGGCCGAGGGCGGCGGCGTTCTCGTTCGCCAGCAACACCGCCCGCTCGTTCACGTCGACCCCGGTCACCGTCGCGCCCGGCGCCGCGGCGGCGATGGCCAGCCCGATCACGCCGTAGCCGCACCCGAGGTCGAGGACTCGCCCGCCCGCAGGCGCCGAGGTCTCGCGGAACAAGACCGCGGTGCCGACGTCGACCCGGCCCTGCGCGAAGACACCCGAGCCGCTGGTCAGGGAGAGGTCGTGGCCCCAGACCGAGGCGGTCACCGGCATCCGCCGGAACGGGACGGACGGGTCTGCGGAGAAGTAGTGCTCGTCCTCAGCCACGCCGCGTCCTGGTGATCTCGACGCGCGCAGCCAGCTCGGCGTCCGGCGGGTAGGCGACCTCCTCGAGGGTGAGCCCGTGCGCGGCCGCGACGGCCACCGCGGAGTCGCGCCGCTCCGCGGCCAGCACCTCGGCCGCCCACTCGGCCGAACGGCGACCGTCGCCGACGGCGAGCAGGCACCCGACCAGCGAGCGAACCATGCTGTGGCAGAACGCGTCGGCCCGCACGTGCGCCACGAGCAGCCCGTCCGCATCCCGCTCCCAGCGCAGGTCGATCAGGTTGCGGATCGTCGTGGCGCCCTCGCGCTGCTTGCAGAACGCCGCGAAGTCGTGCTCGCCGAGCAGCGCCAGCGCGGCGGCGTTCATCAGCGCCTCGTCGACCGGCCTCCCCCAGGCCAGCACCTGGCCGCGGCGCAGCGGGTCCACGACCTCGGGCCGGTCGGCCACCCGGTAGGCGTAGCGCCGCCAGAGCGCCGAGAACCGCGCGTCGAAGCCGGCCGGCGCCTCGACCGCGCGTCGCACGCGTACGTCGTTCCCCAGCACGCCGTTGAGCCGGCGGGACAGCTGCTCGGCGCCCTCGGGCAGCGCGGCCAGGTCGGTGTGCACGACCTGTCCCCGCGCATGCACGCCCGCATCGGTGCGCCCCGCACAGGTCAGCGCCACCTCAGGCAACCGCAGCACGGTCACCAGCGCCGCCGACAGGTCGCCCTCGACGGTCCGCAGCCCCGGCTGCGCGGCCCAGCCGTGGAAGTCGGTGCCGTCGTAGGCGAGGTCGAGGCGGATCCGCACCCGGGCATCCTCTCAACCACCGTTCTAGGCTGGGTGACATGGCCGATCCAGCGATCATCCTGGTGTCCGAGGAGCACGTCGACGTGCTGGTGGAGGTGTTCTACCGCCGCTACGGGCACGACTACACGCTCCGCTCCGCGCGGACCTGCGCCGAGGCCGAGTCGATCGCGCAGCGCATCTGCGACGAGGGCGACCTGGTCGCCATGTTCGTCACGGACTCGCGCCTCCCCGACGTCGACAACATCTTCGAGGCGATCCACCGCTGGCGGCTGGTCGTGCCGTCGTCGCGACGCGTGATCGCGGCGTACAAGGACTACTTCATGGTCGACGGTCCCGGGCTTCGGATCGGCATGGCCAAGGGCAAGTACGACGCGTACCTCCTCATGCCCCAGGGCAAGCGCGACGAGGACTTCCACATCGCCATCACCGAGCTGCTCACCGAGTGGACCTCGACGGTTCCGCAGCCCGAGGTGGTCAGCGCCAAGGTCATCACGCCTCAGCACGACGCGCTCGCGATGGCGATCCGCGACTTCCTCGACCGGATGGGGATGCAGAACGGGATCTACCATCCCGACGACCCGCAGCTCGCGGAGTTCATGGTCAGGATCAAGGAGGAGCTCGGCGTCGACGAGCCGACCTACCCGGTCGTGTGGTCCCCGGTCCGGGGGGCCATCCAGGCGACCTCGGTGCGGGAGGTGGCGCGCTCGATCTATCCGCGGACCCAGGCGGAGATCGACGACGTCGTCGACCTCGTCGTGGTGGGCGCCGGGCCGGCCGGACTGGCCGCCGCCGTCTACGGGGCCTCCGAGGGACTCTCGGTCGTCGTGCTGGAGGCCGAGGCCATCGGCGGACAGGCTGGCACCAGCTCGATGATCCGCAACTACCTCGGCTTCCCGCGCGGGATCTCCGGGATGCGGCTCGCCAGTCGGGCTCGCAACCAGGCGTTGCGGTTCGGCACCGATTTCCTGCTCGGCTGGGAGGTCACTGCTCTGGAGGCGGGCCGGGACGGCGAGCCGCACCTGCTCCGTACCGAGGGCGGCGACGTCCGGGCGCGCACCGTGCTCGTGTCCGGCGGGGTCGCGTACCGCAAGCTCGGGGTGCCCTCGCTCGAGGCGCTAGTCGGCGCCGGGGTCAACTACGGCGCGGCGATGACGGCGGCCCGCGAGATGGAGGGGTACGACGTCGTGGTCGTCGGCGGCGGCAACTCCGCCGGCCAGGCGGCGCTGCATCTCGCCCGGTTCGCGAGCTCGGTGACGATCGCGGTGCGGCGGCCGGGGCTCGAGGAGACCATGTCGAAGTACCTGATCGACGAGATCAGCTACAACGAGCGCATCGAGCTGCTGCCGTCCACCCGAGTGATCGACGGCGGCGGTGACGGCCAGCTGGAGTGGGTCTGCCTCGAGGACACCGACTCCGGCGAGCGGACCACGAAGGAGGCTCGGGGTCTGTTCCTGTTGCTCGGTGCCGAGCCGCGCTGCGACTGGCTGCCACCCGAACTGGCCCGCGACAGGAACAGCTTCGTGCTGACCGGGCGTGACGTGCCGCGTGACCAGTGGGTCGACGGGCTGCCCCCGGCCAACCTGGCCACCACCATCCCGGGCATCTTCGCGGCCGGCGACATCCGCTCGGGCTCGATGAAGCGGGTGGCGGCGGCCAGCGGCGAGGGCGCCTCCGCCGTACCCCTCGTGCACGCCTTCCTGGCCCCCGCACCCGAGGACGCCGTGGCGGCAGCCCCAGTGTCGTAGCGTCGTGAATGACGCAGACGGGTCATGGCCCGCGCCACCACGGACTGATGGGATCGACGCATGAGACGAACGCTCGCCACTGCTTGCGCGGTGCTCCTGGTTTCCCTGGCCCTGACCGGCTGCGGCGATACGGCGGGAGGCGCGAAGGCCGGCTCGAAGTCGGGCTCCTCGGCGTCCCCGGCCTCCACGGACCTGCCGACCGGGCTCGCGAGCTGCCTGCCGACCGGGATCCCCAGTGACTTCCCCACCGAGATCCCGACGGAGATCCCCACCGAGATCCCGAGCGACCTGCCGACGGAGATCCCGAGCGACCTCGCGAGCTGCCTGCCGAGCGGGATCCCGAGCGATCTCCCCACCGAGATTCCGAGTGACCTGCCCACCACGATCCCGAGCGACGTGCCCACCGACGTACCGACCGTCGTGCCGTCGGGGGCCTCGGGCGGGTCGCTCGACGCCTGCACGGTGGTCACCCCAGACCTGATCACCGGCGCTCTCGGAGCCGCCTCGGCCGGACAGGGGCTCGCCCAGGCGTCCAGCTACGGCGACCCCGACGCCAGAGACTGCTACTACTTCGGCGGTGACGCCACCGTGGTGGTGCAGGCCACCACCCGGGCCGACGCAGACATGCCTGCGAGCACGACCACCTACGAGGGGGTGCCCGGAGCGGAACAGGTCCCGGGCGCGGACCGCGGCTGGGTGTTCGCGGCGTCCGCGCAGGGCTCGACCTCCGCTGGCGTGATCCTCGTCAACGGCCAGAACGGCATCAACTGCTCGATCATCACCCAGGGCCGAACCATCTCCGTGCAGGATCTGCAGGCGTTCGCGCAGGGAGCCCTGGCGAGTCTCTAGAGCTCGTGCCGGTACGGCGGGTCCGCGCCCGGCCGTGAGACCGTGACGGCCGCGGCCCGCGCGGCGTGCTCGAGCACGTCGGCGACCTCGGCACGCGGCAGCGCGACCAGCGCCGCGCGAACCTCGGCCCCGAGCCGCCCGCGCTCCCAGAGCGCGTCGAGCAGACCCGCTCCGAAGGTGTCGCCCGCGCCGATCGTGTCGGCCACCCGCACCGGCCGCGACGCGATCTCCACGGGGCCCTCGCGGTCCATCCAGAACGCTCCCTCGGCGCCGCGGGTCACCACGACCGCTGCCGGCCCGAGCTCGAGCAGCGCGGCCGCCGAGTGGGCGTACGACCGCTTCGGATAGAGCGCCTCGAGGTCCTCGTCGCTCGCCTTGACCAGGTCGGCGACGGCCACCATCTGCTCGACCCGCTCGACGACGTCCGGCCCGGTGCCGGTCACGGCGGGACGCGCGTTGATGTCGTAGCTCACCGTGGACCGCTCCCGGAGCCGGCCGAGCAGGGCCCGCACGTCGTCGGCTCCTGGCAGCAGCACCGCCCCGAGCGAGCAGGTGTGAGCCACCAGCGGGTCCTCGTCCACGTCGACCGGCAGCAGCCGCCAGTCGATCTCGAAGGTGTACTTCGCCGCGCCGGACGTCAGGATCGTGGCCTCCGCGGTCGACGTGCGCTCCACCGCGGACGGGTCGCACGCGAGCCGCACACCGGCGTGCTCGAGATGGGCGGCGATCAGCTCGCCGTGCGGGTCCGGCGCGAAGCTCGTAGCCAGCCGGGTCGGTCGCCCCAGCCGGGCCAGGGCGACGGCCACGTTCGCCGCGCTGCCGCCGGCGTACTCGTGCCGCCGTCCGCTCGGAGTCTGCACGATGTCGACCAGCGACTCGCCCACCACCAGCACTCCGCGATCCATGGCCATGTCTTTACCACCGCTGGTGGAAGGATGGGACCGTGTCCGAACTGACCAGCACCGGGCGTGGCGCCAAGATCCTCGGCCTCGGAGCCCTGACGGACCTGCTCACCGGAATCGTGCTGTCCGTCGTAGGAGTGTCGTCCGACAACCAGGCGCTCGCCGCCATCGGCGTGGTCCTGCTCATCGCCGGTGCCGGGATGCTCGCCTTCGTGGTCTGGATGCGGAACAAGCCCCAAGCGCTGTGAGGCCCGTGAGCTCCTATGTGCTGTACGGCGCCGGGGCCGTCGGGGGCGTGATCGGCGGCCGGCTGTCCCTCGCCGGCCACGACGTCACGCTCGTCGCACGCGGCGAGCATCTGGCCCGGATCCTCGCGGACGGTCTGGTGCTCGACACCGCCGAGGGACGGCACGCGGTCCGGGCACCCGCGACGGACACCGCGGCCGGGATCGAGTGGCGCGAGGACACCGTCGTCGTCCTGGCGGTGAAGTCGCACCAGACCGAGGCCGCGCTCGCCGACCTGGTGCGGCATGCGCCGGGGGCCGTGCCGGTGGTGTGCGCCCAGAACGGCGTCACCAACGAGCCGGCCGCGCTGCGCCGGTTCCCCCAGACCTATGCGATCACCGTGATGCTGCCCGCGCAGCACCTCGAGCCGGGCGTCGTGGTCCAGGGCTGCCACCCGGTGCCGGGCATCCTCGACATCGGCCGTTACCCGTCCGGCATCGACCAGGTGACCGAGCGCGTGTCCGGCGACCTGCGCTCGGCCGGCTTCGAGTCGGTGCCGCGGCCCGACATCATGGCGTGGAAGTACCGCAAGCTGGTCACCAACGCCGTCGGCGACGTGTCGGCGGTGTTGCCCGACGAGGCGGACGAGCTCCGGCCCCTCGTCCGCGCCGAGGCCGAGGCCGTGCTTGCCGCCGCCGGCGTACCGACGGTGAGCCACGAGGCAGACCGCGAGCGCCGCGGCGACCTGCTCCAGGGGCGGCCGGACGTCGAAGGCCCGAACTCGCTCGGACAGAGCATCGAGCGCCGGACCGCGGGCACCGAGGTCGACTTCAGGGCAGGCGAGATCGTGCTTCTCGGCCGGCTGCACGGCGTCCCGACCCCGGCCAACGAGCGGGTCCAGCGGACCGCTCACGCGTTGAGCGGGAGTCCCCAGGATTGGTGAATTCATTTATCTCCGAACTAAAACACTTGCCTCCGAAACAAACTACCCCTAGGGTTCCCGTTCTAGAGGCAACGGTGCCTCTCAGCCCGAACAATGGAGAACAGCACATGAGCGCAACACTGATCGTCCGTCACCCGGTCCAGGACTACACCGCCTGGCGCGCCGTCTACGACGGCCCGCAGGTGTCCGCCCTGCACCAGAAGTACGGCGTTTCCAACGCTCGCGTCGCCCGCGGCGCCCAGGACGCCAACGACGTCGTCGTGACCCATGACTTCGCCTCGCTCGCGGACGCGGAGAGCTTCGCCGCCGACCCGGGTCTCAAGGATGCGATGGAGACCGCCGGCGTCGCGGGCGCACCCAGGATCGAGATCTTCGAGCTTGTCTGAGCCCCGCAGTCGCAGCGCAAGGAAGGCGGGCAACAGCCCGCCTTCCTTGGCGTCCCGTGGCGTGGTGCGGGTCGGCGACGACTTCATGACCGAATACCCCGACGCCGACAGCGCTTCGACCGAGCTGTTCGCGACCCTGATGCGGACCGGCTTCGTGCTACGCACGGAGCTCGATCGAGTCGTGTCCGCGTCGCTCGGCATCAACCAGGCGATGACCAACACCCTCGCCGTCATCGAGGGCGCCGAGGAGCCGCTGACGCCGAGCGAGATCAGCGACCGCACCCTGATCTCCTCCGCCACCATGACCAGCACCCTGGACCGCCTCGCGCGCCAGGGCTGGATCCGGCGGTTGCCCAACCCCGACGACCGCCGCAGCGTCCTGGTCGAGATCACCGACGAGGGGCAGGCGCTCTGTGACCGGTTCCTCCCCGGCATCCACGCGGTCGAGCGAGCGGTCATGTCCGACCTGGACCCCGCCGAGCGGACGCAGCTCCTGGAGCTGCTCGGCAAGATGCTCGCCGGCGCCGCCCGGGTGACGGACGCCGGGCCGATGCCCCTCGAGGGTCGACGGGTCCGGCGTACCGACAGGAAATGACGCCGACCCGCCCGGAAAGTACGGGCGGGTCGACGTTCGTCGTGCTGGGTCAGGCCTTGTCGGCGTCCTCGTCGGACTCCTCGGCAGGAGCCTCCTCGGGAGCCTCGTCCGTGGCCTCCTCGGCCTCGGCGACGGGCTCCTCGGCGGTCTCCTCGGCGGGAGCCTCCTCGGTGGTCTCCTCGACCTCAGCCTCGGCGACGACGCTCTCCTCGGGCGACGCCTCCTCGGCCATTTCGGTCGGGGCGTCGGTCTCCTCGACCTCCTCGGCGGCAGGCGCCGGGGTGGCCTTCTTGGCAGGCACGGCCTTCTTGGTGCGGGCCGGCTTGGGGTCGTACTTCTCGGTCACCAGCTCGATCACCGCCATGGGGGCGTTGTCGCCCTTGCGGGGAGCGATCTTGGTGATCCGGGTGTAGCCGCCCGGCCGCTCCTCGAAGGACGGCGCGATCTCGGTGAACAGCGTGTGCACGACCGACTTGTCGCGGATGGTCTTGAGGACCTCGCGCCGGTTGTGCAGGTCGCCCCGCTTGGCCTTGGTGATCAGCTTCTCGGCGACCGGCCGCAGCACGCGGGCGCGCGCCTCGGTGGTGGTGATCCGGCCGTGCTCGAACAGCGCCGTGGCGAGGTTCGAGACGATCAGCTTCTGGTGGGCGGGGCTACCGCCGAGGCGGGGACCCTTCTTGGGAGTGGGCATCGTGAACTCTCAATCTCTCCGGCCGTGTCAGGTACCGGGGTAGACGACCCTGCGGTGAGCGGGTCGATTTGGGTGTGTCAGAGCTGCTCGTCCTCGACGTACGCGTCGTCGTAGTCGTCCTCGCCGTACGCCGCCAGGGCCGCGTGCGGGTCGAAGCCCGGCGCGCTGTCCTTGAGCGAGAGGCCCATCTCGGCCAGCTTGGCCTTGACCTCGTCGATCGACTTGGCGCCGAAGTTGCGGATGTCGAGGAGGTCCTGCTCCGAGCGGCTGATGAGCTCACCCACGGTGTGGATGCCCTCGCGCTTGAGGCAGTTGTAGGACCGGACCGTCAGCTGCAGGTCCTCGACCGGGAGGGCGAGGTCGGCAGCCAGCTGCTCGTCGACCGGCGACGGGCCGATGTCGATGCCCTCGGCCTCGACGTTCAGCTCGCGGGCCAGGCCGAACAGCTCGACCAGGGTCTTGCCGGCCGAGGCGATGGCGTCGCGGGGACGGATCGACGGCTTGGTCTCGACGTCGATGACCAGCTTGTCGAAGTCGGTGCGCTGCTCGACTCGGGTGGCCTCGACCTTGTAGGTGACCTTGAGGACGGGGCTGTAGATCGAGTCGACCGGCATCCGGCCGATCTCGTTGTCGGCGCCCTTGTTCTGGACGGCGGACACGTAGCCACGGCCACGCTCCACGACCAGCTCCATCTCCAGCTTGCCCTTGTCGGACAGGGTGGCGATCTTGAGGTCGGGGTTGTGCACCTCGACGCCCGCGGGCGGCGTGATGTCAGCAGCGGTCACGTCACCGGCACCAGACTTGCGCAGGTACATGGTGACCGGCTCGTCGTGCTCCGAGGAGACGACGAGGCCCTTGAGGTTGAGGATGATCTCGGTGACGTCTTCCTTGACGCCCTCGATGGTCGAGAACTCGTGGAGCACGGAGTCGATCCGGATGCTCGTGACCGATGCACCGGGGATCGACGACAGCAGCGTGCGACGCAAGGAGTTGCCGAGCGTGTAGCCGAAGCCGGGCTCCAGGGGCTCAATGACGAACCGCGAGCGGAACTCGTCGACGGACTCCTCCGACAGGGTGGGGCGCTGTGCGATAAGCACTGGTTCTTTCCTTTCCGGGCTCGACCGCTATTTGACGGGCCCGAACATTGCGGCGGCGAAGGGATGAAGTTGTGCGGTGCTGAACCTCTTGGGAGGACTACTTCTTGGAGTAGTACTCGACGATGAGCTGCTCCTGGACCGGGATGTCGATCTGGGCTCGGACCGGGAGCGAGTGCACGAGGATCCGCATCCGGGTCGGCAGCGCCTCGAGCCACGCGGGGACGTGACGCTCGCCGTGGGTCTCGCGAGCCACGATGAACGGCGTCATCTCCAGCGACTTCTCCCGGACGTCGATGACGTCGTGGGCGGAGACCTGGTAGGACGGGATGTCGACCTTCTTGCCGTTGACCTTGAAGTGGCCGTGGGCGACCAGCTGGCGGGAGTGGCGGCGGGTCCGGGCGAAGCCGGCCCGGTAGACCACGTTGTCCAGGCGGCACTCCAGGAGCTGGAGCAGGTTGTCACCGGTCTTGCCGGCACGACGCGAGGCCTCGGTGTAGTAGTTGTGGAACTGCTTCTCGAGGACGCCGTAGGTGTAGCGGGCCTTCTGCTTCTCGCGGAGCTGAAGCAGGTACTCGCTCTCCTTGATCCGGCCGCGGCCGTGCTGGCCGGGCGGGTAGGGACGACGCTCGTAGGCAGCGTCTCCTCCGACGAGGTCGACACCGAGACGGCGCGACTTCTTGGTCATGGGGCCGGTGTAGCGGGCCATGTCAGTCTCTCCTTCTGTCTCGGGTCAGACGCGCCGGCGCTTGGGCGGGCGGCAACCGTTGTGGGGGGTGGGCGTGACGTCCTGGATGGTGCCGACCTCGAGGCCGATCGCACCCAGCGAACGGATCGCGGTCTCGCGGCCCGAGCCCGGGCCCTTCACGAAGACGTCGATCTTCTTCATGCCGTGGTCCATCGCTCGACGGCCGGCGGCCTCGGCGGCCATCTGCGCGGCGAACGGCGTGGACTTGCGCGAGCCCTTGAAGCCGACGGTGCCGGCAGAGGCCCACGAGATCACCGCACCGGTCGGGTCGGTGATCGTGACGATGGTGTTGTTGAACGTGCTCTTGATGTGGGCCTCGCCCTGAGCGACGTTCTTCTTCTCCTTGCGACGGACCTTCTTGGTCGCGCGAGTCTTGGGGGGCATCTCTAGATCACTTCGCCTTCTTCTTGCCGGCAACGGTGCGCTTCGGGCCCTTGCGGGTGCGAGCGTTGGTCTTGGTGCGCTGACCGCGGACCGGCAGGCCCTGGCGGTGACGGCGGCCCTGGTAGGAGCCGATCTCGATCTTGCGACGGATGTCGGCCTGGACCTCTCGACGGAGGTCACCCTCGATCTTGAAGTTGCCTTCGATCTCGTCGCGGAGCTTGACCAGCTCGGCGTCCCCCAGCTCGTGGACGCGCGATTCGGGGTTGACCCCGGTCGCGGCGAGAACCTGCTGGGCGCGGGTACGGCCGATGCCGAAGATGTAGGTGAGTGCGACCTCGATGCGCTTGTCGCGCGGGAGGTCCACACCAACTAGGCGTGCCATGGTGGCCTTCCTTCAAGGGCGGAGCCCTAATGTGGTTCGCAGGGGTGTCGGTCGTGTC